>CACIPP010000042.1:0-2222 GCA_902588515.1 uncultured Pelagibacteraceae bacterium | reverse complement strand
AATAACTGCAAATCCTTGTGCTCTTTTGGCCGACAAAATTATTTAGCTGGATGGCTTTCTATGAATTTGATTGCATCTCCTACAGTCAATATTTTTTCTGCGTCGCTATCTGAGATTTCTGATCCAAACTCCTCTTCAAAAGCCATTACTAATTCGACAGTATCTAAACTATCTGCTCCCAAATCATCTATAAAGCTGGCTTCATCTGTCACTTTATCAGCGTCTACGCCTAAATGGTCTACAATGATTTTTTTCACCTTCTCTCTTACGTCACTCATTTTTTTATTCTCCTTAATTATTTGATATAATTTGTATTAGATTAATCTTATCTATTTATCAAGACATATACATACCACCATTAACGTGGATAGTTTCGCCTGTTATGTAATTAGACATGTCAGATGCTAAAAAAATTACAGATTTTGCAATATCTATGCCTTCTCCTATTTTGTTCATTGGAATATTAGAAATTAATTTTTTCTTCAAATCTTCACTTAATGCCTTGGTCATATCGCTCTCAATAAATCCCGGTGAAATACAATTGATTCTAATATTTTTTCTAGCATATTCTTTTGCCAAAGATTTTGACATTGCTATAACACCAGCCTTTGAACTTGTATAATTTGCCTGGCCAGGATTACCTGTGTGAGCAACAATAGAAGTAATGTTTATTATGCTCCCACATTTATTTTTGAGCATGAATTTTATTGCATTTTGAGTCATTAAAAATGTAGAATGCAAATTAACATCAAGAACAGTTTTCCATTCATTAAATGACATTCTTAAAGCTAAATTATCTTTTGTAATTCCTGCGTTGTTGATTAATACATCTATGCCTCCTAGTTCCTCACAATAACTTTTAAAATTTTTTTCAATATGCTCGTGCTCTGATAAATTGAAATTCTTTATTATTATGTTAGGAAATTGTTTTTTGGCGTCTTCTAATCTTTCTTGATTTGTACCTATTATTAATATTTTGGCTTTTAATTTATATATTTCATTTAAAATTGATAATCCAATCCCACGCGATCCACCAGTTAAAATTATTTTTTTATTTGCTAAATCAATCATAATTTTTTATATCATCAATACTCTCTATATTAATAGTCTTCAAATCTAATTTAAATCTTTTCATCATATTTGTTAAAGTCTTTGAGGGTCCAATTTCAACAATCTTGTTAATTCCTTCAGTATTCATATATAGAATGCTTTCACGCCACCTTACTCTACCGCAAATCTGTTTTATTAGTAATTCTTTTATTTTAGTGGGATCATTTTGAGCCGAAGCTACAAAATTTGATATAATTGGAATTGATGGTTTATTAACAACTACATTTGCCAAATATTTTTGCATTTCTTCCTCAGCTTTTTTCATTAATGTACAATGAAATGGTGCACTTACTGGCAATGGTACTGATTTCTTTTTTAAATCATTTTTAAAAGATATAGCTATAGCTTTCACATCACTGGCCTTTCCGCTGAGAACAATCTGTCCTGGGCAATTGTCATTTGAAATTTCAACGTTTTTAAAATTATTTTCATTTATAAATTTTTCAACCTCATTACACTCTACATTTAATACTGCGATCATAGCACCTTCCCCAACAGGAACTGCTTGCTGCATAAATTTACCTCTACTAAACAAAATTTTAGCTGTATCTGCTAATTTTAAAGAGTTAGAAATTAATAAAGCTGTATATTCACCCAAGGAATGACCGGCACAAAAATTAAAATTGCTAATATCAATTCCTTTTTCTTTTTTTAATACTGTGAATATTGCATAACTAGTTAGCATTATAGCTGGCTGGGTATTTTGTGTTAAATTGATTGCCTCTTTATTATCAGTGTCAAAAATTATATTTGTTAGATTTAAATCTAAGGCAGAATTAACTTCTTCATGCAATTTTTTAACATAATCAAAATTATCATGTAAATATTTACCCATTCCGGCATATTGTGATCCTTGACCTGGAAATATTATAGATTTTTTCAATTTTTTTAATAATTTTATTGTTGAATAAGTTTAAATACTATTATACGAAAGTTTTTTTTTTAAATATATAAAAATTTAATATGTCAATTTACGAGCATACATATATAGCAACGCCTGATTGTAACAAAAAAGATATTGATAATATCGAAAAAAAAATAGAAAGCATTTTAACGAGCAATGAAGGTAAGATAGTCAGAAAAGAAGATTGGGGATTGAGAAACCTTGCTTA
>CACIPP010000041.1:0-2271 GCA_902588515.1 uncultured Pelagibacteraceae bacterium | reverse complement strand
AAAAACTTATTAAACCACTAATGTCTAATTTTTCTGGTAATTATAAAGCATTAATAACAACTTCTACTAAAAGTTCAGGTGATTATGCAAAAAGTATCTCAAATGACGAAATTATTCATCAGTATGCCCCAATTGATACACCTCAAATAATTATGAGATTTTTAAATCATTGGAAGCCAACAGTTGGAATATTTATTGAAGCAGAAATTTGGCCAAATTTAATAATTGAATGTGAAAATAAAAATATTCCATTAATATTACTCAACGCAAGATTTTCCCCTTCAAGTTTAAGAAAATGGGGATTAATTCAAAATGTTTTTGTAACTATTATGAGAAATTTTAAAATTATTACAACTATGAGTAAGACTATTAAAGAAAAATTAACACTAATGGGTTTAAATAACACTGAATTTATTGGAAATTTAAAATTTTATAATTCAGCTAATCAAATAGAAAGTAAAAAAAATGCAAATAATTTTGTAGGCATGTCTATACATCCAGGCGAGCTAAAGTTTTTAATTTCTGCTCACCAAAAAATATTGCAAACTCAAAAAAACTTTACATCAATCATAATACCAAGACACATAAATAAAATATATAAATTTGAACAATTGCTAACAAATTTAAATTGTACTTATACTAAATATTCTGAAAATAATAAGATAACTTCAGGTATTATCTTAGTGGATAAATATAATATAGCTGAAAAGTTTTTTAATTATTCAAATGTTGTTTTTATGGGTGGTTCTTTCATAAAGCATGGTGGACAGAATCCATTAGAGCCCGCAAGAAAAAATTGTAAAGTTCTACATGGTCCATCAATATATAATTTTGATGAAATTTACGAATTCCTTAAAGAAAATAACGTATCTTCACTGGTAAAAAATGAAGATGATTTGGCAAAACAAATAGAATTAAATTTGAATAATGCCTCTGTAAAAAACTTTAACAATATTATTGACTCGTATGGGTTAGAAATTTTTAATAATACACTTGATAAAGTGAAAAATTTTATAAATGATGAAATTAAGTAAACCTAAATTTTGGGATAAAAAAGGTTTTTCCATATTCTCCCTACTTTTAATTCCTCTAACAATTCTTTACTACCTCTTATTTAGCATCAATAAATACATAAGAAAAATTTCCACTAAAAAATTTCGTGATATAAAAATAGTTTGTATTGGCAATATCTATTTGGGTGGAACCGGAAAGACACCCTTAACTATTGAAATTTTTAAAGAGTTATCGACTAAATATAAAGTATCAGTTCTAAAAAAATTTAATAAAAAGCATTTAGACGAAATTAATTTACTAAAAAAAACCACTAATCTAATATGTACTAATAAGCGCTTGCAAGGAGTTGAAAAATCTTTGGATAATAAAGACAACTTTTTAATACTCGATGATGGATATCAAGACTACTCTTTTAAAAAAGATTTTTCAATTGTCTGTATTAATTCAGATATAGAATTTGGTAATAAAATGCTCCTGCCGTCTGGCCCGCTTCGAGAGAGCATAGACGAAATTAAAAATTTTAAAGCTACTGTAATAAACGGTGAGAAAAATCTTAATCTCGAAAAGTTTCTTTTAATGTATAATGAAAACTTAAAAATCTTTTACAGCAATTACAAACTAAGTAATTTAGAAAAATTGAGTAACAAAGACATTTTAGCATTTTCGGGAATTGCTAATAATTATAAATTTTTTGATCTTTTAAAATCAAAGCTAAATGTAAAAAAAACTATTTCTTTCCCTGACCATTATAATTACTCTGAAGATGAGCTAACAAGAATTGTCGAAACTAGTAAAAAACAAAATATGACTGTAGTTACAACGGCTAAAGATTTTTGCAGGATAGATCGTTTTAAAGACCAAATAACATGTATAGATACTGAACTTTACATTGAAAATAAGCATGATTTAATAAATTGTATAATAAATGATTAAGTCTATAAAATATTTTATTCAATTCATTATAGTAATATTTTTATTCATTATTTTTTTTCTAATAGGTAGAAAATTAGCATCAAATCTGTCTTCATATATATTTAAAACATTTGGTAAATTTTTTAGGTCAAGTGAGATTATTCGAGGTAATTTAAAAATATGTTTTCCTGAAAATTCAGATATTCAAAACGATGAAATAATAAATAAAATGTGGGACAACTACGGTAGGACTTTATCTGAATATATATGTCTTAGATTTTTTCAAAATAATAATGATCATATTAAAATATTAAATTTAGATAAACTTGAAAAACTAAAAAATTC
>CACIPP010000040.1:0-2416 GCA_902588515.1 uncultured Pelagibacteraceae bacterium | reverse complement strand
AACCATGATAACTTTAGTATTCAACTAAAGGATTATAGAGATATTAAAAAAAAATATCAGAAAGTAGTATCTATTGAAATGTTTGAGGCTGTTGGTAAAAAGTATTGGGATATATATTTTAAGAAGCTCAACTCAATTTTAAAAACAAATGGAGAGGCTTGTTTGCAAATTATTACGATTGATGAAAAGTATTTTGCAAAATACATGGTAAATGTTGATTTTATTCAGAAGTATATTTTTCCGGGGGGTATGCTTCCAACTAAAGAAATTTTGAAAAATTTATTTAAGAAAAATAATTTTCAAATAAAAAAGGAAATTTCATTTGGTAAAGATTATTCTAGAACATTAAGTCATTGGAAAAATAATTTCAATAAGAATTGGTTTAAAATTAAAAATAGAAAATTTGATGATAAATTTAATAGACTTTGGAACTACTATTTAGATTACTGTGAAACAGGTTTTGCTCTTGGTAGAACTGATGTAACACAATTTTTTTTAAAGAAGATAAAATGAATACAATTATTGATTTAATTGGAAATACACCTCTAATAAAACTTAGAAAAGCCTCAGAAATTACTGGATGTAATATTTATGGTAAGGCAGAGTTTTTAAACCCAGGCTTATCTGTAAAAGATAGAGCAGCACTATGGATAATCAAGGACGCTTTGAAAAAAAATAATTTAGAAAAAGGAGGTACAATAGTTGAAGGAACTGCAGGTAATACAGGTATTGGCATTACAATGATTGCTAATTATTTTGGTATAAATACCATAATAGTAATTAATAATAATCAATCAAAAGAAAAAAAAGATGCATTAAAAAATTTAGGAGCCAAATTAATCGAAGTTGATCCAGTTCCTTATGCAAATCCAAATAATTATGTTAAATACTCAAAAAAAATAGCAGACGAAATGTCTAAAACTAGTAATAAAAAAATTTGTTGGGCAAATCAGTTTGATAATATAATAAATGCTCAAGCTCATATCGATACTACCTCTGTTGAAATATATAATCAATTAGATGGAAATATAGATGCATTCACTTGCTCATCGGGAACTGGAGGTACAATTGCTGGCGTAGGTATTGGTTTAAAAGAAAAAAAAAAAGATATTAAAATAGTATTAAGTGATCCAGATGGATCATCTTTATGTAATTATATTAAAAATGGAAAATTAGAATCTTCCGGATCATCAATAACCGAAGGTATAGGAGCTTCAAGAATTTCTAAAAACTTTGGCATTGCTCCGATAGATGATGCTTTTCAGGTCAATGATATTGATGCTTTAAATGTTACATTCGACTTATTAAAAGACGAAGGACTTTGCCTTGGATCATCTTCTGGAATTAATGTTGCAGGTGCAATTAAACTTGCCAAAAAAATGGGTAAAGGTAAAAATATTGTTACAATTTTATGTGATGTTGGCACTAGATATACTAGTAAACTATACAATGTTGAATACCTGAAATCAAAAGGGTTACCTTATCCTGATTGGCTATAATTTAAATAATTTTTTTTAATTAAGTTTCTCAATTTGTGATTTTTTTTTAATTTGTACTCTTCCTGAAGAGCTTTAGATTTCGATTTATATTTTTTGCAATAAATTAATTTCCATTTAGATCCTTTGGTATACTTTGCTCCCTTGCCCTTATTATGAAGTAAAATTCTTTTATTAATGTCTACTGTATATCCCACATACGAAAAATTTTTTTGGTTTATTATTAAATATACAAAGTACATAATTGGCGCGCTCTGGAGGACTCGAACCTCCGACCCACGGTTTAGAAAACCGTTGCTCTATCCAGCTGAGCTAAGAGCGCCTATAATTTATTACTTTAATAATGAATTTTACACTATCTTAAAAGAAAATTTTTTATTAATAAAATAAAACTTAGTGGTGTAATTTTGGATAAAACAAACACTATTAAACTTATTAAAAGGGTTAAATTATTGAAATTTGAAAAATTTAACCCATTAATTCCATATAAACTACTTGGAAGTGTATTAAATGACACTAAAAATGAAATTTTAAATATATTTTCAAAATTTATATTCTCAAAGCTTAAAAAGAAACAGTATAAAATCATCATTATAAAATAAGTGAACAGTATAAGAGATGATATAAAAAGATCAGAGCTTTTGATTTTCTCGGGTGAATTATAAATTGATAAATTTGTAATACTTGCTGGTATTAAAAGTTTACTAAACTCACTTAAAATATTTTTAAATATTATTAGAAATCTCGTAATTTTAAAACCTCCTGAATTTGAAAGTATTGAGCCACCCACAAAAACCGCTATTAATAAAAAGAAAATATTTATATTTTGATCATATCCAAAATACAAACCTGAATTCGATATAGAAGAAGTTAATGATAACATGATATCGAAAAATTCTAAATTTTTGTCATTTATCAAT
>CACIPP010000039.1:0-2454 GCA_902588515.1 uncultured Pelagibacteraceae bacterium | reverse complement strand
AAGTTTTGGACTCTATGGAAATAGAGAGGGAGAGAGGTATTACAATTAAAGCTCAGACCGTTAGGTTAAAATATAAATTAAATAATAAAAATTATATTTTAAATATTATAGATACCCCTGGGCATGTAGATTTTAGTTACGAAGTAAACAGGTCATTAGCTGCATGTGAGGGTTCAATACTTGTTGTTGATAGTACGCAAGGGGTTGAAGCTCAAACTTTAGCAAATGTTTATCAGTCTATAGAAAATAATCACGAAATAATTATTGTTTTAAATAAATCTGACCTCCCGGCATCTGAACCCGATAGAGTAAAAAAGCAGATTGAAGACGTTATTGGTATAGATACTAATGAGTCTATTTTAGCATCTGGTAAAACAGGAGAGGGTGTTGATAAAATTTTATCTACTATAATTAATAAACTTCCATCTCCTTCAGGAATTGTAGAAAACAAATTATCAGCTTTATTAGTTGATAGTTGGTATGATAGTTACCTTGGTGTTGTTACTTTAGTACGTGTGATAGATGGTAAAATAAAAAGAAATGATCAAATTATGATGATGTCTTCCGGATCAAAATACCAAGTAGAAAAAGTTGGATATTTTACACCAAAGCCTGTGGATTGCGATGAAATAGGCCCGGGTGAAATTGGTTTTATAGTAACTGGTATTAAAGATCTTTCAGACACGAAGGTTGGAGATACAATTACTCACGCAAAGCTCCCAACAGATAAACCGTTACCTGGATTCAAGCCTAGCAAACCTGTTGTATTTTGTGGTTTGTTTCCAGTAGACAGTTCTGAATACAGTTTATTAAAGGATAGTATCGCAAAATTAAAATTAAATGACTCGTCTATTTCATATGAACCTGAAAATTCTTCAGCATTAGGATTAGGATTTAGATGTGGTTTTTTAGGCTTATTACATCTTGAAATTGTAGTACAAAGATTAAGCAGAGAGTATGGTATTAATTTGATCACAACAACTCCTGGAGTTGTTTACAAACTAGAAAAAAATGATGGTGAGATAATTGATTTACAAAACCCTTCAAACATGCCTGAACCAAATTTAATTAAAGAAATAAATGAGCCATGGATAAGTGCAACATTGATTACTCCGGATGAATATTTAGGGTCGATAATAAAGCTATGTGAAGAAAAAAGAGGTATTCAAAAAAACTTAAGTTACTCAGGATCACGTGCGGTATTAAAATATGAGATGCCTCTTAATGAGGTAGTTTTTGATTTTTACGACAGGATAAAATCAATATCAAGTGGTTATGCCAGTTTTGATTATGAACTTTTAGGTTATCAACCGGGAGATTTAACGAAGCTAAGTATATTAGTCAATTCAGAACCAGTAGATGCTTTATCCATGATTATTCATAAAGATTTTGCAGCAAAACAAGGCAGATTGGTTTGCGAAAAACTAAAAGATTTAATACCAAGACATCAATTTCAAATACCGATTCAAGCTGCGCTTGGAGGCAAAATTGTAGCTAGAGAAACTATAAAAGGATATAAAAAAGATGTGCTTACAAAAATTCATGGTGGCGGTGCTAGAGATAGAAAAAGAAAGTTATTAGATAAACAAAAAAAAGGTAAAGCTAGAATGAAGCAATTTGGAAGTGTTGAAATTCCCCAGGAAGCATTCATAGGTGTTTTGAAAATTAATAAGGATAATTGATGAGGTTTATAAGGAAGATTAAAAGAGTAATTAATTACAAGCTGAAGTTCTTTGGCAAGGAAAATACAGACTTAAATTATTTAGTTCACGCAAACGTCTCAAAAGAATTAGAAAAATTAATGACAAAATATGGAAGTGATAAAGGTAATTTAAATAAGCACCATAATTTTGCTAATTTATATTCCTCAATATTTTCAGATAAAAGAGACTATATAAAAAATTTTTTGGAGGTTGGTCTTGGTTCGAATAATACTGAATTATTAAGTAATATGGGCAGTGATGGTAAACCCTTAGCATCTTTAAGAGCATGGCGTGATTATTTTCCTAATGCTCAAATTTACGGAGCAGATATTGACAAGGATATTTTAACAAATGAAGAACGTATAAAAACTTTTTTTGTTGATCAAACTAAGCCTGATACTATAAGAGAAATGTTAAAAAAAATAGGCTGTAATGAATTTGATGTTATTTTAGATGATGCATTACATACTTTTAGTGCAAATATATGTTTGTTTGACAATACATTTTCAAAACTTAAGCATGATGGTATTTATATCATTGAAGATATTTATTTTAAGGACAAAAATAAATTTATTGAATATTTTCAACAAAAAAATATTTTGTTTTCATTAATTGATATTTATCATGAAAATAACATAGCAAATAACGGGGTAATTATAATAAAAAAAAATGAAAATCTTTGATTGTATTATTTTTAATAATGAAAATTTACTCACAAAAATTAGGTTAAATACTTTAAATAGTTATGTCG
>CACIPP010000038.1:0-2473 GCA_902588515.1 uncultured Pelagibacteraceae bacterium | reverse complement strand
CAGAGGCTAAGTTAAAATATAAACAAGGTTCATTTGAAATAGTAGAAGATGGAGATTACGTATTTTGTGCGGTTTCAAAAAGAAAGATTCCACTTAATGAGCTGAGATATTGGAATGTTGATTTGCAGGAAGCTTATTTTTCTCCGATAGAAGTTGAAAAGAAATTAAATGAAAAAGCTTAAAATTTTAATAATTTTTCTATTTTGTTCGCAGGCCTACGGACTGGAATTTAACGGAAAATTTACTCAAGGTGGATTGATTATTGGTAAAACGAATCCTTCAGATAAGATTTTTCTTGATGAGAAACCTCTTAAAATTTCCCCCTCTGGTAATTTTGTTTTCGGTATTTCTAGAGAAAGGTCTAAAGATTTAAAAATTGAAATTAAAAGCAAATCTTCATCAAAGATATTAACAAAAAAAATAACTAAACGTAAATTTAGAATACAAAGGATTGATGGGTTACCAAAAAGAAAAGTTACACCAAACGAGGAAGATATGAAAAGAATTAGGAAAGAAGGAAGGCTGATAGTTAAAGCTAAAAATATAAATAGTAATTTTGATTTTTTTTCTAATGGCTTCATAAGACCTTTAAAAGGAATTACAACTGGCGTATATGGTAGCCAAAGAATTTTAAATGGAAAAAAAAGACGTCCTCACTACGGAATTGATATAGCATCTCCAAAAGGCACACCAATTAAAAGTCCAAATGATGGTAAAGTTGTATTAGCTGAAAGAGACTTATTTTTTACTGGAGGAACATTAATGATTGATCACGGTCATGGACTTATCTCAATTTATTCTCATCTTGAAAATTTAAAGGTAGAACGTAACCAACAAATTAAAAAGGGGCAAATTATTGGGACTGTTGGTTCTACGGGTCGTTCAACAGGACCACATTTGGATTTTAGATTATATTGGAGAAATATTGCTGTAGATCCTGATTTAGTTTTTAATTAATTATAATTTATTTGCAACGGGCAACTCGATAAATTATTAGCTTAATTATATAATAGTAGAGAATATTAAAATTATTAAGAAAATTATTGTAAGAGTAGGAACCACTATTTTTCCTAATCTTTCAATTTTTTTTATTTTTAATGTATTGCTAGTACTCCGAACATTGTTTGCATAAGCAGTTATTAATACCCCAGAAAAGACTAATGCTGATGCTAAAATAAACAGGCCGTCAGTAAAATTTATATACGCAGTGGTTGGAATATCTTTTTCTAAAGCAAACTTTAGTGCTGGTATAATTAATAATAAAGTTATTTGTGATGTTAGTCTCTGTGCATAAGAAATGTTAATGTAATTTACAATTATTGATATTAATATAATTGTTATCAGTGGAAAAAGAATTTTTCCTATAGCTGTACTTGGATTATGAGCAACATTCACATGCGAAATAAGGTAAGAAAATTTTTCTTCTCCTCCATGGTTTAAACTTGTTCTTTGCTCCTCCTCAAGATATTTTTTTTTC
Source organism: uncultured Pelagibacteraceae bacterium (assembly GCA_902588515.1). Classification (GTDB taxonomy): domain Bacteria; phylum Pseudomonadota; class Alphaproteobacteria; order Pelagibacterales; family Pelagibacteraceae. The sequence goes on along the minus strand of CACIPP010000038.1, from coordinate 996 downwards.
TCTACCCAATTACCTTTAATGACTCTGTGATGAGCATCATGATGGCCTATGAGAACTTCTTTTGGCTTAAAGATCATTTTACTAACATTTCCTGAATAGGCTGCTATATCCATGAATAAATCTAAAGTCCCAAAAGGATATCCCTTCATATCACCATCTATACTAAGATCAGCTTCGAACCTTTCAAACAGTTCATATTTTTTTCCGATGACATTAAGCGTTTTATAATGAGTGACTCTTGGATTTTCAGCGTTCGCTAAAAAAAATTCTGGATACCAAATCTCATCCATAAATTTTTCCATCTTGGGCCCGTGAATAATTGTATCTCCAAATTTATTTATAAATTTTTCTGTATCTCCTTCCCATGCCATTAGAATTTCGACAGATACTCTGTAGTGACCTTCGGATATATCGATATCATAGATTTCATCAAACAATATCGTTGCTTCCACCAAATGCTCAGTTTTAATATTTTTGTCACCCGAATTAGATTTTGAAGCTGCTAATACTGAGCTAACGACAAAAAATGAAATTAATATTATGAATGATATGATTTTTTTCACTTGTTTAACTTATAGAGTTAAGGTCTTTTGAGCAATACAATTATTGAATATCTGAGATGAAAGGCATTGCATCAGCATTAGTCTTTTCTGGGGTATTATATCTTCCATCTTTTATGTGTCCAGATCCACTGGTCTGGATTTTCTTTAATCATCTTCTCAATAACATTGTTAATTCTATTTGTAATTTGCAATTCAGAGTCTTCTTTTGAAAAATCTATTTCATCTAAAATATTCATCTCAAAGAAATATTTATCTACCCTTTTTAGAGTAATAGGTACTAATTTATAGTTGTATTTTTTTGCAAACTGAGCAGGTATTCTTGTCGTGTAGCAATCTTTATTAAAAAGTTTTGCAATAATTCCCTCAGTTAATTTTTGGTCAACCATTAGTGCAATATTTCTCCTATCTTTAACTCTAGATAATAATTCTCTAG
>CACIPP010000037.1:0-2628 GCA_902588515.1 uncultured Pelagibacteraceae bacterium | reverse complement strand
ATGACACAGGACTATCACTTATAGTTTTATTCTGTTTATTTAAAACTGCAAATAATTCTACTGTCAACCAGTTGCTTGCAAGTTTATAATCAGAATTTTTAGCGACGTCCTCATAATAAGCTGAAGTTTCTTTATCAGAAATTATAACGCCTGCTTCGTATGAAGATAACTTAAATTCATTTATTAATCTTTGTTTCTTTTGATCTGGTAATTCAGGTAATTTTTTTTTAATATTTTCAATAAAGTCACTATCTAATTTTAATGGCAATAAATCTGGGTCAGGGAAATACCTATAATCATGTGCATCTTCTTTAGAGCGCATTGATCTTGTTTCTTGTTTTTTATTATCAAATAATCTTGTCTCCTGATTGACTACCTTTCCATCCTCAATCAATTTAATTTGTCTATATGCTTCAAAATCAATGGCATGTTGAATAAATTTAATAGAATTCATATTTTTAATTTCACACCTTGTGCCAAAATCTTTTGAACCTTTCTTTCTCACAGAAACGTTTACATCCGCTCTTAATGAACCCTCCTCCATATTTCCATCACACGTATTAAGATATCTCATAATTGATCTTAATTTTTTTATGTAAACACTAACTTCTTCAGGAGAGCTTAGGTCTGGTTTGCTAACAATTTCCATTAGAGCTATGCCTGATCTATTTAAGTCTACAAATGAATTATTTGGATCTTGATCATGTAAGCTTTTACCAGCATCTTGCTCCAAATGGAGTCTTTCAATACCAATTTCTTTTGTACCATATGGCATATCAAGAATTACTTTTCCTTCTCCAACTATTGGGTTTTTATATTGAGATATCTGATAGCCCTGAGGTAAATCTGCATAAAAGTAATTTTTTCTGTCAAAAATTGAGAAATTATTTATTTTAGCATTTAATCCTAATCCTGTTTTAACTGCTTGTTCAACACAAAATTTATTTATAACTGGTAACATGCCTGGCATAGCAGCATCTACCAAGCTAACTTGTGAATTTGGTTCTTGACCAAATTTAGTAGCTGAGGATGAAAATAACTTAGCCTCTGATAGAATCTGTGCATGAACTTCTAGTCCAATTACAACTTCGTACTCCCCTTTTTTACCTTTTAAATAATAATTAAATTTATCATTCATTAATCCACCAATCTTCCACACTTGCTTTAAATTTTATTTCGTCTTCCAAAGCATAAGAAATATTAAGAATTTTTTGTTCATCAAAATGTCTTCCTATTATTTGTAGTCCTAATGGAAGATTATTTTGATCATAACCTGCTGGAATTGATATTCCAGGTAAACCAGCTAGATTGGTTGGTACAGTAAATACATCGTTTAAATACATTGAAATAGGATCGCTAGTTTTTTCTCCAATAGCAAAAGCAGATGATGGTGTTGTTGGTGTCAATATTGCATCTACTTCTTTATAAACATCATCAAAATCTTTTTTAATCATGCTTCTTACTTTTTGTGCCTTTAGATAGTATGCATCATAATATCCAGATGACAAAACATATGTACCTATAAGTATTCGTCTTTTAACCTCACGACCAAAGCCTTCCCCTCTTGTATTTTCATACATTTCTATTAAGTCATTTCCCTTTGATCTAAAACCATATCTTACTCCATCATATCTTGCTAAATTAGACGAGGCTTCTGCCGGCGCGATTATATAATAAGTAGGAAGAGCATACTTTGTATGTGGAAGAGAAACATTTATTATCTCACACCCTAATGATTTACATATTTCTATACCTTTGTCCCAAAGTTTTTGAATTTCTTTAGACATACCTTCAACAACGTATTCTTTTGGAATACCAATTTTTGTTCCTTTAATATTTTTTGACAGTTTATTTAAAAAGTTTTCACTATTTTTTTTTGATGATGTAGAGTCTTTTTGATCGTAACCAGATATAACTTCTAACATTAATGATGCATCTTTTACATTCTTTGTCATTGGACCCGCTTGATCTAATGATGATGCAAAAGCAACTATCCCCCATCTAGAACATCTTCCGTATGTAGGTTTCAATCCAACTATACCAGTGAATGATGCGGGTTGTCTTATAGAACCACCTGTATCTGTTCCAACTGTAGATACTGTTAAATTAGCAGCAACAGCTGATGAGCATCCTCCAGACGAACCTCCTGGAACTAAATCATTTTTATTTCTGTATGGATTAATTACATTTCCATAAAAACTAGTTTCATTGGAAGATCCCATAGCGAATTCATCACAATTTAATTTTCCAAGAAGTATCGCATCTTGATCCCAAAGTTTCGATGTGACTGTAGATTCATATTGTGGCTTAAAACCTTTTAGTATTTTACTCGATGCTGTGGTTTGTAAATTTTTTGTACAAAATAAATCTTTGACCGCTATAGGAGCTCCAAATAATTTTTTATTTTTATCTGATTTTTTATCTAAACTTTTGGCTTTATTAATTGCTTGCTCAAAATCACCCTCAATATAACAATTTAATTTTTTTGATTTATTTATTCTTTTAATATAAGCGTTGGTAACTTCTTCGCACGATATCGATTTATTTTTAATATTAGTAACTGTATCGACAAGTGAAAGTTTAGTAATATCACTCATTATTCTATAACCTTAGGTACCACATAGTAAT
>CACIPP010000036.1:0-2907 GCA_902588515.1 uncultured Pelagibacteraceae bacterium | reverse complement strand
CTAATGAAAATAAGGGTGAAATCAGTAATAAATTAAATCGTATATTAGTTAATGTTTTTGTTCCTACAACGCCAAACCCCACAAGCGGTTTTCTTTTAATGGTTCCTAAAGAGGATTTAATCTACTTAAATATGAACTTTGAGGATGCATCCAAATTTATCATGTCTGCCGGGTCTATTAATCCTGAAAAATAGCTATTAAGCTTTTCCAGGAGAACAGAGATGGCTAAATCAAAGATTCCTGGAAAAGAGTAAAAAAATAATTTATTTAAATAACTTTGTCTAGGTCAATATATATGACCTAATTCCTAATATAGATATAAGATATTATATATAAGTTATTGTATTTATTACTTTATATGTATTATAATTTATTTTATTAATGATTAATTATATTTAAATATTTAGGTATTGACAAAAAATATATGTAATATATATATTCCGATAATTAATGGTTATCGGAAATTATGAAGAATTTAACAACGGATCTTAAAAATTTAGAGATAAAAACTTTAGACAATTTAAAACTGTCAAAAGCAAAAAATACAATACGTGCATATAAATCAGATTTTCAAGATTTTGCTCTTTTTTGTTCTAAACATTCAATGAAAAGCATGCCTACTGAACCTAAAATAGTTGCTCTGTATTTAACATATTTGTCAAAACAATCAAAATACAGCACGTTAAGAAGACGTCTGGCTTCTATTAACATCATGCATAAGTATAAAGGTCATTATTTAGATACTAAGCATCCAATAATAGTTGAAAACTTATTAGGCATTAAAAGACAAATAGGAGTTTTTCAAAAAAGTAAAAAACCTCTAATGTTTACCGATATAAAAGAAATAATTAAAGTGATTAACGAATCTGAATTAAGCGAATTCAAAAAATTAAGAGATAAATCATTGATTTTAATAGGGTTTTCCGGCGGATTTAGAAGATCAGAACTGGTTTCTATAGCTAAAGATGATGTTGAATTTGTCAAAGAGGGTGTAAAGATTTTTTGTGAAAAAATCCAAATCAGATCAGTCTGGAGAAGGAATGATTAAAGCGATCCCCTCATTTACAAGACTTGAATATTGTCCAGTTGATCATCTTAGAAAATGGCTGCAAGTAAATAAAAATAACTTGCTCTTTCCTATTTCTGATAAAAACGTTGCTTTAATAATCAAAAAACATGCTTTGAATGCAGGCTTAGATGATAAAAGCTATGCTGGACATAGTTTACGATCAGGCTTTGCAACAAGTACAGCAGAGGTTGGAGCTAGTGAAAGAAATATAATGGCAATGACAGGCCACAAATCTGTAGAAATGGTACGAAGATATATCAAGGAAGCTGATTTATTTAAAAATAATGCTTTAAATAAAATATCAAACGAATAGACCTACAAAAAGATTAGTTTCGATAAATTAATCTATTACTTTTTTAATATCATTAATCTTAAAAATTTTAGCCAACAGATTATTTTCCCCATCACATAAGATAAATTTACTTGTGGTTCGTTTAATGGTCCACTATATGGAGCAGTCCTAATTGTGTTATCAGAAAATAAACCACCTTTTAAATAATGTTTAGTAAAAAAAACTGGTGTTATACCCCATTTTTTTAAAAATGTGTTTGTCCCTTTGTTTACTTTAAGTTCAGGTTTTTTTCTTAATGATATAGACCCAAAGTGGTAAACCTTAAATTTATTTAAACCTTTAAAAATTCTTACACCTGCTTTCCAAAGCTTCATATTTAAATCTGGATCAGAACCTATACCTGGATCAAATTCTTGGCTAAAACCATTAATTTGGTCCCAAAGCGTCCTGTGAATCAAATGTGGAGCCCAATGCGAGCCTTGATAGTCGTAATAATTAAGTTTATTGTAATTTTCTAATAATTTATTTTCGTTAAAATTTTCATAAGTCGATCCGCAATCAAATGCAATATGACCAGAATTTTGTTCGATCATAGTAGATGAAAAATAATATAAATTATGCTGTAAATTATTAACTTCTTTTTCTAAAGCAAGATCCCAACCTGGACAATAATACATATCATCGTGTGAATATAAAATAAAATCTGTAGTAGCTTTTTTGGAGGCAATATTAGTTGAAGAACATAAACCTAAATTTTTTGGTGAAAACGTATGAACAATATTATTTTTCTTTAAGAAGGTTAATGTATCATCTAACCCTTCATTAACATGTACTATAATTTCGTGATTATAATTAGAGTTTTTTTTTATACTATCAATAGTTAGTTTTAGGTAATGAAAATTATTAAATGTAGGAATAATGATCGAGCAAATCACTATTTCATCCAATCGCGTTTATCAAAAGATAAGTCTAAAGATTTACCTATCATATAATTGGTAACTAATTTGTTGTTAAATAGCTTAAAATATTTCAATCTACCTTTTTTACCTATTTTAGAAAGTTCGTTTTCATTATTTTTGTAATATTTAATTTTTTCTATCAAATCAGTTTCATTATTGTAAATTATAAGCTCGTGTTTATTAAAGAAATCTTGAAAATGATATTTTCTATCACATATAGTTGCTACACCGTTAGCCATGGTTGATGTGATTCTATCACTTGAGTAGTATTTTATGGGCTCTCCCCTACTAATATTTATCGCTAATCTACAAGATGACAATTTCTCAAAGAACTCATCGCCCCACACTGGTTGATTATTGTTCATTCCATAAATTTTGAATGACAAATCTGCACAATTGCTAACTAATTTTTTTATAAATTTTTCTCTCGGATCGGAGTGATTTTTTTTTAAAGTACCTCTGTGCTGGCCATGACTTATAGCAATAAATATATCAAATGATTTTTTATAATTAAAAAAGCAATTAACATCAATTGATGGATCTGCTGGATTGGGTATAAAAAAACTATTTTTATTATTTAAAAATGA
>CACIPP010000035.1:0-2958 GCA_902588515.1 uncultured Pelagibacteraceae bacterium | reverse complement strand
TTTTTTGCCTAAAATCAATTAAATTAGAGTTAAATACTTTTTTAAAAAATTCTTTAAACGCAAAAGTTGTCTCAACATCTACTAGCTGACCTATTAATCCACTAAAACTTTTTTTATTAACTACATTGGATTTTATAAATTCAAAAGCATTACTCCAGGAAGTTGCGGTTAATTTACCATTAATTTTTATATAAGGGCTATCTATCCTGTTATTTAATAATCCGTCACATGAAAATCTGGTTTTATCAGAAATCCACTCTTCATTTATATCTTCGTTGATTTTAGGTAAAATTCTTTTTACTTCCCATCCTTTGCTATCAATTCGAATATTTGAGCCAATAGCATCCATTACATCTACAGATTCTGTTTTTTTAAGTTCCCATGGCCTTGCTTCAAAAGCATAAGGCTTAGAAGTGAGGGCTCCAACTGGGCATAAATCAATTAAATTAGCCGAAAATTCAGATGTAACAGCCTTTTCTAAATAAGTAGAAATTTCCATGTTTTCACCTCTATTAATAGCTCCTAATTCCTCTACTCCTGCTATCTCTTCTGCGAAACGAATACATCTTGTGCAATGTATACATCTATTCATATGAGTTTTTATCAACGGCCCCATATTTTTTTCTTTAACTGATCTTTTGTTTAATTCGTATCGCGATTTGCCTCCACCATAATTAAATGCTTGATCCTGCAAATCACATTCTCCACCCTGATCACAAATTGGACAATCCAATGGATGATTTACTAATAAAAATTCCATAACTCCTTCTCGAGCTTTTTTAACCATTTCAGAGTTAGTTTTTATTTCTTGCCCATCGACTGCAGGCATAGCGCATGAAGCTACAGGTTTTTTTGAACCTGATACTTCAACTAAGCACATTCTGCAATTACCTGCTATCGATAATTTTTCATGATAACAAAATCTTGGAATTTCTTTACCAGCTATTTCACATGCTTGTAAAATTGTAGTTCCAGGTTCAACTTCTATGTTCTTGTTATCAATTTTTAATTTAATCATTAAGCTATTTTTCTATTTCCTAAATTTTCACACTTATCAATTAGTTCTGCTCTAAAGTGTCTTAATAACCCCTGAACCGGCCAAGCAGATCCCTCCCCAAAGGCACAAATTGTATGCCCCTCTATTTGCTTTGTTACATCCATTAACATATCTATTTCTTCTATATTAGACTCTCCACGGTTTATTCGCTCAAGCATTCTCCACATCCAACCACAACCTTCTCTACAAGGAGTACATTGTCCACAACTTTCATGCTTATAAAAACGAGCAATTCTAGAAATACATTTAACTATGTCCTGGTCTTTATTAATTACTACTACCCCAGCTGTACCTAGTCCACTTTCTACCTCTATTAATGAGTCAAAATCCATTAAAACCTTATCGCAGATTTTTTTTGGCAATAATGGCATTGAAGAACCACCAGGTATTACAGCTTGTAGATTTTCCCAGCCACCTACAACACCACCAGCATGCTCTTCTATTAATTCCTTCAATGGAACACTCATTGATTCTTCGACATTACACGGATTGTTTACGTTTCCTGAGATACAAAATATTTTTGTTCCTCTATTTTTTGGCCTTCCAAATGAAGAAAACCATTTTGCTCCTCTTTTTAAAATTTCTGGTACAACAGCAACTGTTTCAACGTTATTTACAATAGTAGGACACCCATACAAGCCAATTAACGCTGGAAAAGGAGGTTTTAGTCTTGGTAGACCTCTTTTTCCCTCCAAACTTTCTAGTAATGCAGTTTCTTCACCACAAATATAAGCTCCTGCTCCATAATGTATATATACATCTAAACTCCACCCAGACTTAGCAGCGTTCTCTCCTAACAATCCGTTTTCGTAAGCCTCGTCTATAGCTTTCTGAAGTATCTCACCCTCTCTTACGTACTCACCTCTTATGTATATATAGCATTTTTTTGCTCCTACAGCGAAAGATGAAATCAAACAACCCTCTAACAATTTGTGGGGTTCATTTCTTAAAATCTCTCTATCTTTACAAGTGCCCGGCTCAGATTCATCTGCGTTTATTATTAAATAGTGAGGTTTATTTGGTTGTGCATTTTTTGGAGCGAAAGACCACTTAACACCTGTTGGAAAACCGGCGCCACCACGGCCCCTTAATTCAGAGTTCTTTATTTCACTAATTATCCACTCCTTGCCTTTTGCTAATACCTTATCCGTAGCATTCCAATCCCCTCTTTTTAAAGCTGAAGATAACTCAAAACTATCGTCGCCATATAAATTTTTAAATATTCGATCTTTATCTTTAAGCATTTCTATTTAATGTTTTCCTATTGTTAGTTGGCTCACTTGAAACTCTACCTATTTGTGATCCAAATTTTGGAAGTTGATTATTCTTAAAACTTAAAAAAATCTTCTCTGCAATGCTTTCGTTTAAATCTTCATAGTACTGATCATTAATTTGCATCATTGGTGCGTTTACGCATGCACCTAAACACTCAACTTCAGTCCACGATGAATTTAATTCCTTGTTTAATTCACCTTGTTTAGATGAAATATGTTTTTTACACATATCTACAATTTTACCAGAACCCTTAATCATACATGGAGTAGTAGTACATACCTGAACAAAATATTTACCGACTGGCGATAAATTATACATGGTATAAAAAGTAGCTACTTCATAAACCTTTATATAAGACATGTTCAGAATATTACTGATAAGCCTTAAGGCTGCTAAAGGTATCCAGTTATTATTTTGTCTTTGTGCTAAATACAACAACGGCATGACTGCGCTTTTCTTTCTATCCTCGGGATATTTTAACAACAATTTTTCAATTATTTTTTTATTGTTTAAACTAAATTCAAATTGATCTGGTTGTTCTTTAGCAATTTTCTTTCCACTCATCTGTCTACCTCTCCAAAAACAATATCCATTGAACCTAATACGGCTGGAACATCTGCAAGCAT
>CACIPP010000034.1:0-3018 GCA_902588515.1 uncultured Pelagibacteraceae bacterium | reverse complement strand
TAAACAAAATAGTAGAACAAAATTGTTATAGTTAAAACAACTGCTGAAAGAAGATTAGAAAAAAAATATAACCCAGTAACAGAAATTACTGATAAAATAATTCCAAACAATAAAGCTGAATTAGTTGAAATTTTTCCAAGCGGAAGAGGCCTTAAACATGTTCTGCTCATGACTTTATCTATCTCCGACTCATACCACATATTTAATGCTCCAGCGGCTCCTGCTCCAACCGCAACAAAAAACAAACTAAAACATGAGTCAATTAAACCAATTTTATTTGGAGAAATTACTAAACCAACTAATGCGGTAAATATTACCAACGACATTACTCTAGGCTTCATTAATTCATAAAATGACTTAATTATGAGTTTGATGTCTGTTTTTTTTAAAGAAAAATCAGATGTATTTACCGACATTTTTATTACTTAATTTGTGGTAGTTCATTAAATTGGTGGAATGGAGGTGGAGAACTTAGTGTCCACTCCAGTGTTGTTGCGCCTTCACCCCAAGGATTATTACCAACTTGCTTTGCTCTTACAAAAGCATGAATAATTACTATAAAAAATATAACTACTCCAAATGCCGACATGTAAGACCCAATTGAAGATATGTAATTCCATCCTGCGAAAGCGTCAGGATAATCTGCATATCTTCTTGGCATCCCTGCTAAACCTAAAAAATGCTGCGGAAAAAATATTAAATTTACACCAATAAATGTAATCCAAAAATGTAACTTACCTAAAAACTCTGAGTACTCGTACCCAGACATTTTGCTAAACCAATAATAAAAACCTCCAAAAATTGAAAAAACAGCCCCTAGTGACAATACATAATGGAAGTGTGCAACCACGTAATATGTATCATGTAGTGAGGTATCTATTCCAGCGTTTGCTAACACAACACCAGTGACACCACCAACAGTAAATAAAAATATAAAGCCTATTGACCACAACATTGGAGTTGTAAATCTAATCGAGCCACCCCACATCGTTGCAATCCATGAAAATATTTTGATCCCTGTTGGAACCGCAATAACCATTGTTGCAAATGTAAAGTAAGCTCTCGTGTCAGCACCCATACCGACAGTGTACATGTGATGTGCCCAAACTATGAAACCAACAGCTCCAATTGAGACCATTGCATAAGCCATTCCTAAGTAACCAAAAACAGGTTTTTTTGAAAATGTAGCAACAATAGTACTTACGATTCCAAATCCTGGTAATATTAAAATATAAACTTCTGGATGCCCAAAGAACCAAAATAAATGTTGAAAGAGCACCGGGTCTCCTCCTCCCTCTGGAGCAAAAAAAGATGTCCCAAAGTTTCTGTCTGTGAGTAACATTGTGATTGCACCTGCTAATACTGGAACTGCAAGAAGTAATAAAAAAGCTGTAACTAACAACGACCAAACAAACAAAGGCATTTTGTGCAGTGTCATGCCAGGAGCTCTCATGTTAAATATAGTAGTAATAAAATTTATTGCACCTAAAATTGAAGACGCACCTGCTATGTGCAAACTAAAGATTGCTAAATCCATTGCAGGACCAGGTTGACCAGCTTTTGAAGATAATGGAGGATAGATTGTCCAACCACCCCCAACACCTGTTTGACCTGGTGGACCCTCAACAAAAATTGAAGAAATTAAAAGTATTAATGATGCAGGTAATAGCCAAAAAGAAATATTATTCATTCTTGGAAAAGCCATATCAGGAGCTCCAATCATAATCGGTACAAACCAGTTTCCGAAACCTCCTATCATTGCTGGCATCACCATAAAGAAAATCATAATCAAACCATGACCCGTCACTAAAACGTTATATAAATGATAATCTCCACCAAGAATTCCATCACCTGGATGCATTAACTCTGCTCTCATCAAAACAGAAAATACAGTGCCAATGACTCCAGCTATAATTGCAAAAATTAAATACATTGTTCCAATGTCTTTGTGGTTGGTAGAATAAGCCCATCTCTTCCATCCAGTTGGAAGGTGCTCGTCTTTTGAATGATCTGCTGTTCCAGTATAAGATGACATTAATTTTTTTCTTTCATGTTATAAGTAATTAAACTTTTATCTGGATATTTAGCATATTTTTTTTTAGCTAATTCAATCCACTCTAAATATTTTTCTTCAGAAACAACTCTTACAGTAATTGGCATAAATGCATGTTTAATTCCGCATAACTCTGAGCATTGTCCATAATAAACTCCCTCTTTGTCAGCTTTAAACCATGTTTCATTAATTCTGCCTGGAACTGCATCTCTTTTAACTCCAAATGCTGGTATTGCCCATGCATGAAGAACATCATTTGATGTTATTAAAACTTTTACAATTTTATTTACAGGTACAACTACCTCAGTATCGGTAGCAAGTAATCTTGGTTGACCAGGTTTTAAATCTTTGTCTTCAACCATCAATGACTCAAAATATATATTTTGGTCAGGATACTCATATCCCCAATACCATTGGTAACCTATGGCTTTAACAGTGACATCTGCTTTAGGTATTATATCTTGCTTATATAATAGTTTAAAAGACGGTATTGCTATTACAATTAAAATCAAACAGGGAATTAAAGTCCATACAATTTCAATAAAAGTATTATGAGTAGTTTTTGATGGATTAGGATTTTTGCTCTCTCTAAATTTTATACACACATAAAACAATAAAAATAAAACAAATACACTAATTGCAGTAATTATTGGCATTAAAATATAATCGTGCATAAATACTACGTCATTCATTATTGAAGTAACGCTTTCTTGAAAGCCTAGTTGCCAATTTTTAGGCTCCGATGAATACAAAAGACTTGAAGAAAACATATAAAAAATAAGTGTATGTAAAATGGTTCTCATCGCAGAAGATTTATAACAAAATCTAAAATAATTACCTTTGCGACACATTGGCTTAAATTTGTCGAGTTAAATAGTTGAAAATACTGATTGCCGAGATAGCTGCTGTTTCTGAGCGTAAAATTGACTTTCCAAGCGAGAATTTTACAGCGTTTTTACAATTGT
>CACIPP010000033.1:0-3033 GCA_902588515.1 uncultured Pelagibacteraceae bacterium | reverse complement strand
ATTTTTCCTAATTTACCGACCTTAGACATCATATCGGGAGAACAAACCAAGATATCAAAATCTATTTTTCCTCCTGATATTTTTTCAACTAAGTCATCCGAGCCAACGATATCTGCCCCGCCCTTTTTTGCATCATTAACTTTATCATTAGAGCAAATTACAGCAATTTTATTTTTTTTTCCATTTCCATTAGGTAGATCAACAGTTGTACGTAAGGTTTGATCTGCCTTTGCTTTTTCAACATTTAAATTAAAATGAACATCTATTGATTCTTTAAACTTAACAGTTTTATTTTTCTTTAAAAGTTTAATTGCATCTATAGCATTTAAAGTTTCATCTTTATGAGATTTAATAAGATCTTTATACCTTTTGGATTTATATTTTAAGTTTTTCATTTTAATCCTTAACTTGAATACCCATTGATCTTGCTGATCCAGCAATTATTTTTACCGCTTCATCTATATCAAATGCATTTAAATCCTTTTGTTTAGCCTGTGCAATTTTTTTTAATTGTTCCTTAGTTATCGTTCCAACTGAATTTCTACCAGGCTCTTTTGAACCAGATTTTAATTTCAAAGCTTCTTTAATTAAATGAGAAGCGGGAGGGGTTTTTACTATAAAATCAAATTTTTTATCTTTATAGATTGTTATAACAACAGGAACTGGTTTACCCATTTGGTCTTTTGTTTTTTCATTAAAAGCTTTACAAAATTCCATAATATTTATTCCACGTTGACCTAATGCAGGACCTACAGGTGGTGCTGGATTTGCTTGTCCACCTTTAATTTGTAATTTTAAATATCCAGTAACTTCTTTGGCCATAATTATACCTTTTCTACCTGAGCGTAATCTAAATCTACAGGAGTTGGTCTACCAAATATAGAAACTGAAACCTTAAGTCTAGACTTTTCTTCATCAATCTCCTCAATTAGACCATTAAAAGAGGCAAATGGTCCATCACATACTCTAACTTGCTCACCGACCGAGAAAGAAATGGAGCTAGATGGATTTGCAATACTCTCTTCCATGTTTCCGACTATTTTAGAAACTTCATCGTCTGAAATTGGTGATGGTTTGCCTTGAGGTCCTAAAAAACCACTTACTTTTTTTATAGATTTAATTAAATGATAAACTTGGTCATTTAAATCCAACTTTGCCAAAACGTAACCTGGGAAATATTTTTTTTTCGCTACAGTTCTTTTTCCTTTTTTAATTTCTGTAACATCATGTGTTGGCACTAAAACTTCACCGAAATTACTTTCCATACCGGCTTTGCTTAATTCTTCTTTAATTTGATCCGATACTTTTTTTTCAAATCCAGAGTATGATTGTACTATGTACCACTTCATAATTAATAACCTATTAAAAAATTTAAACCTGTTTTAAAAATTTGATCTAATAATAAAAAAAATAAAGAAGCAATTACGGCTAGCACAATTACTGTAATAGAGCCCATCAAAGTTTCTTTTTTTGTAGGCCAAGTAATCTTGAACAATTCTTGTTTAACGGTTCTTAAAAAATTAATTGGGTTTTTCATATCATTATCCAAACTGGCAGGAGTGGAGGGACTTGAACCCCCAGCCTCCGGTTTTGGAGACCGGCGCTCTACCAGTTGAGCTACACTCCTAAGAGTTTACTCTAAAATTTTTGTTACAACGCCTGCACCAACGGTTCTTCCACCTTCTCTAATTGCAAATTTTAAATTTTGATCCATGGCAATTGGAGATATTAGAGTTACTGTCATTTTAGCATCGTCGCCTGGCATTACCATTTCAGTTCCCTGAGGTAAAGCTACTTCACCTGTTACATCAGTGGTTCTAAAATAAAACTGTGGTCTATATTTTGTAAAGAAAGGTGTATGTCTTCCACCTTCTTCCTTTTTTAAAATGTAAGCTTGAGCTTCAAATTTTGTATGTGGCTTAATTGAACCTGGTTTTGCTAAAACTTGACCTCTTTCAACCTGGTCTCTTTCGATACCTCTAAGTAATGCGCCAATATTATCTCCTGCTTCACCTGAGTCTAAAAGTTTTCTAAACATTTCAACACCTGTACAAACAGTTTTCTGTGTATCTTTGATGCCAACTATTTCTAATTCTTCACCTGAATTTACAACACCTGACTCAACTCTTCCAGTTACAACGGTACCTCTTCCAGAAATTGAAAAGACATCTTCTATCGGCATTAAAAAAGGTTTGTCTTTTGGTCTGTCTGGTTGTGGTATAGTATCATCTACGGCTTTCATTAATTCCATTATCGGTTTTACACCAAGATCTTGATCACCTTCGATAGCTTTTAAAGCTGAACCCTTAATGATTGGAATTTTATCTCCTGGAAATTTATAAGATGTTAATAATTCTCTAATTTCAACTTCAACAAGTTCTAAAAGTTCTTTGTCTTGAACAGTGTCAACTTTATTTAGAAATACTACTAAAGCTGGAACACCAACTTGTCTTGCTAACAATATATGTTCACGAGTTTGAGGCATAGGTCCGTCAGCAGCATTTACTACTAAAATCGCTCCATCCATTTGAGCAGCTCCAGTTATCATATTTTTTACGTAGTCAGCGTGACCTGGGCAATCTACGTGAGCATAATGACGTTTTTCGGTTTCATATTCAACATGCGCAGTAGAAATTGTAATCCCTCTCTCTTTTTCTTCCGGTGCTTTATCAATTTGATCATAAGCTACGAACTGCGCGCCGCCAGCTTCAGATAAAACTTTAGTTATTGCAGCAGTTAAAGTTGTTTTTCCATGATCGACATGGCCTATTGTACCTATGTTACAGTGAGGTTTGCTCCTGTTAAATTTTTCCTTAGACATTGTTTTTTTTCTCCTTAATTAATTTATCCAAACTGGAGCGGGTGATGAGAATCGAACTCACACAACCAGCTTGGAAGGCTGGTGTTCTACCATTGAACTACACCCGCGTAAAGGGCTATTTACCTATCTAAATAAAGAAATTCAACACAAATATATGGTGGAGGGGGAAGGATTCGAACCTTCGAAGACCGGAGCCAGCGGGTTTACAGCCC
>CACIPP010000032.1:0-3195 GCA_902588515.1 uncultured Pelagibacteraceae bacterium | reverse complement strand
GTCACGAGTAGATTATTATGATTATTAAGTTAGAGTTATTTGGAATGAGTAGAGAGTTCAGTAAAGACGAATTTTTACATTTTGAATTTGATAATGAGATAACAGTTAAAGAATTAAGAATTAAATTAGAAAAAATGATTAAAAACGAATTTCCTAAAAATGCTAATTATTTAGAAGTGGTGAAAAAGTCTGCTTTTAGTTCGGAAGATAACGAAATTGTTGAAGATAGTTATAAATTAAATAAAGATCAAAAATTGGCAATTATTCCACCAATAGGAGGAGGTTAATGTTTCATTGTGACGTTGTAAATTTAAAGACAAGTAAAATCTCTTTAGAAAGAGCTACAGATTTCATAGAATCTCATAAGTGCGGTGCTTCATTATTTTTTATTGGTACAGTTAGAGATATGAATAATGAAAAAGAAGTCACTGGTATTACTTACGACTCACATGACAAGATGGTAAAAATAAGTTTTAAAGAAATTTATGAAGATGCTATCAAAAAATTAAATCTTGAGCATCCTGTGGCTTTTGTCGAACACGTTAAAGGTTATGTACCATTGGGTGGAATATCTATTATTATCGCGGTCGCTTGCAAACACCGAAGTCAAGTTTACGAGTTCTCAAGATTTATAATAGAAGAGATAAAAAAAAAGACACCTATATGGAAAAAGGAACATTATAAAGGTGAAGATGCTAAGTGGTTAGAGGGACAACAAATTCAGATTAAAAAATAGTTTTATTTTTCTTTGTCTTTTTATTAAATTTGCTTTTTACCTCTATATTTAATTTGTAAAGCTCTCCTTTTTTTAATTTATGTAAATCTTGCACTTGTTTTAAAAATCTTTTACTTTCAGTTTCTTTTATTAACCCGTCGGTTAATGTTTTAAATTTTTCAATATAATTTTCTCTTTTAAAGGGCCTTTTTCCATTAGGGTTCGCATTTGCAATTTCAAGCTCTTTTGAAATTACTGAACCATCATCAAAATTAATTGTTATCTTCCCTCCAAAACATCTCTTAGTTGGATCTGGATCGTGATATTTATTTGTCCATTCTGGATCTTCAAATGTTTTTATTTTTTGCCAAAGATTAATTGTGGAAGGCTTATTTGCTCTTTTAGGAGTATAAGAATTTATGTGATGCCATCTCCCATCCTCTAGCGCTACAGCTAAAATATACATTATTGAGTGATCTAAAGTTTCACGACTTGCCTTTGGATCCATTTTTTGTGGATCATTTGCGCCTGTTCCAATTACATTGTGCGTATGATGACTTGTATGTAACTCAATATTCTTTACATTTGAAAAATCTTTTATTTCTTTATTAAGACTTATTGCAAGATCAATTAATGCTTGAGCTTGATACTCTGCTGAATGTTCTTTAGTATATGTTTCTAAAATTGCTTTCTTTGGCTCGTTTAAATTCGGTAATGGTACTCTATATTCTGCTTGCGGGCCTGACAGAACGTAAGCAATGACGCTATCTTCACCTTCATAAATAGGACTTGGAGCTCCCTCACCTCTCATCACCCTGTCAACAGCTTCGATTGCTAATTTACCAGCATGAGCTGGTGCAAAAGCTTTCCATGATGATATTTCACCTTTTCTTGATTGTCTGGTTGATACTGTAACATGTAATGCTTGCTGTACAGCTTGATAAATTTGTTCGGTTTTTAACGAAAGTAAGGTGCCAATGCCAGCTGCCGCGCTTGGTCCTAAATGAGCAATATGATCAATTTTGTGTTCATGCAAACATATTCCTTTTACTAAATTCACTTGAACTTCATATCCAGTTAATATTCCTTTTATTAATGATTTTCCGTCACATCCTGACTGTTGCGCAACTGCAAGGATGGGTGGAATATTATCAGCAGGATGAGAATAGTCTGCAGCCAAAAAAGTGTCATGAAAATCTAATTCTCTGACTGCGGTTCCATTTGCCCATGCGGCCCATTCACAATCAAAATTTTTTTTTGAATTAATTCCAAATACAGTTGCACCCTTTTTTCTTGGATGAGCCAAAGCCATTTCTCGAGCCGTAGTAACAGGTCCACGTCCAAAAGAAGCTATAGCTACAGAAGCATTATCTATTATACGATTAATCACCATTTCAACTGCATCATCATCAAGTGGTGCTTTATCAGATGCTATCTCAGCTATCTTCCAAGCTAATTGATCTTCTTTTTTTAATTTTGCTTTCGACGGATAAACTTTAACTAGAACTTCTTGCACTAAATCATCTTTCTTAAAACATACTGTAAAATGCCGCCATTTTTATAATACTCAATTTCATTTTCGGTATCAATTCTACAAATAGTTTTTATTTTTTTTAAAGTACCATCAGCATACTTAATCTCCACAATGATTTCATCTCGTGGATTAATACCTTTTTCGATATTTAATATTGTAAATAACTCTGAACCATTCAATTTAAGATTTTTTCGATTAATATCATTGGCGAATTGTAGAGGTAGAATACCCATACCAACTAGATTTGATCTATGAATTCTCTCAAAACTTTCAGCAATAACAGCTTTTATACCTAAAAGTTTTGTTCCTTTTGCTGCCCAATCTCTAGATGATCCAGTGCCATACTCTTTTCCTGCAATAACAACTAAATCAACACCACGTTTTTGGTATTCAACTGATGCATCGTATACGCTCATTACTTCATCGTCTGGATATAGCTTAGTTAAACCACCTTCTGTGCCTGGAGCTATCTCATTTCTTATTCTGATATTTGCAAAAGTACCTCTCATCATAACTTCGTGGTTACCCCGTCTGGTTCCGTATGAGTTAAAATCTTTTGGCATAATTTGCCTTTTCATAAAATATTCACCTGTTGGTCCATCCTTTTGGATTGAGCCAGCCGGAGAAATATGATCCGTAGTTACGGTATCAGCTAACATTAAAAGTGGTCTTGCATCTTTAATTGATTTAAATCCCTCGGGCTTCTCAGTTAAGTTTTCAAAGAAAGGAGGTTTTTTGACGTAAGTTGAATTGTCATCCCATGAATAAATTTCACTTGCAGGTATATTTATTTTTTGCCATTCCTTAGGACCAGAAGAGACATTCTCATACCTTTTTTTAAACATTTCAGCATTTATTGATTTGAGAATTAAATCTTCAATTTCTTTATTACTTGGCCAAATATCTTTTAAATATACATCTTGGTTGTTTTTATCTTTTCCTAATG
>CACIPP010000031.1:0-3650 GCA_902588515.1 uncultured Pelagibacteraceae bacterium | reverse complement strand
ATTTTTTGAGGCAGGTTTAATTCCAATGTTTTTAATTATAGGTATTTGGGGCGGAGATAGGCGTGTATATTCTGCATTCAAATTTTTTCTTTATACTCTTTTTGGTTCAGTATTCATGTTAATAGCTATTATATTTATTTATTTTGAATATGGATCATTAGATGTAATTAAGTTGTTACAGCTTGACATTGATCAAACATATCAAAAATACTTATGGCTTGGTTTTTTCGCATCATTTGCTGTAAAAACTCCAATGTGGCCTGTTCATACCTGGTTACCTGATGCACATGTAGAAGCACCAACCTCAGGTTCAGTAATATTAGCTGCTATTTTGTTAAAAATGGCAGGATATGGATTTATAAGATTTTCAATCGGATTATTTCCAGACGCTTCTTTATATTTTTCACCTTTGATTTTTTCATTGAGTATAATAGCAATCATTTACACCTCTCTTGTAGCATTAATGCAAACTGATATGAAAAAACTGATAGCTTATTCGTCAGTAGCACATATGGGATTTGTTACTTTGGGTATTTTTGTTTTTAATATTAATGGTTTACAAGGAAGTATTTTTCAGATGATCAGTCACGGTATTGTGTCTGCAGCGCTTTTTTTATGTGTTGGAGTTGTCTATGATAGAATGCACTCAAGAAATATATCGGATTATGGTGGGTTAGTTAATAAAATGCCATTTTATTCAACTTTTTTCTTTATTTTTATTTTAGCGAGTATTGGGTTACCAGGTACTAGTGGATTTATAGGTGAGTTTCTAATTTTAATAGGAGCTTTTAAATATAATTATTTGATAGCTTTATTTGCTGCGATAGGTGTTATTTTATCTGCGTGTTACGCACTATGGATGTACAAAAGAGTAGTATTTGGCAAAATTTATAATGATAAAATTAATAATTTACTTGATCTAAATAAAAGAGAAATAATTTCAATTATACCATTAGTGATAATAGCAATTTTACTAGGCATATATCCAAATATTATTTTGGATACTATTTCTGAAAGTTCAAACAATATAATTGAAACCTTCAACCAAATAAATATTGAAATTAAAAGCGTTAGTAACGAGGTAATTAAAGATACATTAATAGATGTTTTTCTTATAAAATGCTCGTCTCCTCTTGTAAAAACTAGAAAAAAAACACCTACTAATGGTAAAAATATTAAAATTGATAAAATTGGTAAATTCATATTAAATTATTATTAAAGTTAAAAATATCGATAAAAAAATTAACATTACAAAAGCATAATGATATAAAAACCCTGATTGGAATTTTACCGCTTTGATCGATATAATCTTTGCTATTTTAGCAAAGCCGTTGGGACCAAATCCATCTATTATAAATACATCCCCTATTTTCCAAAATTTATCACCAATTTTTTTTATAGGTCTGACAAATATAAAATCATAAATTTCGTCAAAATACCATTTATTAATTAAAAAATTATAAAGTGGCTGATGTCTAGCTTTAATATCATTAATAATTTTCTTATTTTTTAAAAATATATAAAAAGATACAGGTATTACAAATGTTGCGAACATTGGAGTGAGTATTAAAAACCAAAACGGTGGATGCTTTAATTCAAAATTTTCTTTAAAATAGATTGAATTGTCCCAAAATTTTATAAAATCAATGCCGATTAGTAATTCTTTAAAAGCAAAACCAGACGAGACTGCTCCTATTGATAGTAAAAGCAAAGGTAATATAATTATCAAGCCCGAGTCCTTAACATCTTTTAAATCTAAGTCGATATTGTTAAAATTTCCATGAAATGTTTTAATAATTAGTCTCCAAGAATACATTGCAGTTAAAAGTGCTGTAAAAATACATACAACCATTGCGTATCCTGCAAATTTACTTTGGGAATAATAGGTTGCTTCTATAATTGCATCTTTAGAAAAGAAACCGGATAAGAAAGGGAACCCAGTTATTGCTAAGGTTCCGATAATCATGAAAACATAAGTAATTGGAATTTTATTCCATAATCCACCCATTCTTCTCATGTCTTGTTCGTTCTTCATCGAGTGAATTACAGAACCTGCTCCTAAAAAAAGCAAAGCTTTAAAAAAAGCGTGTGTAAACAAGTGAAACATGGCAATGTGATATGCGCCTAGTCCAGTGGCAACAAACATATAACCAAGTTGACTACAAGTAGAATAAGCAATAACTTTTTTTATATCATTTTGAACTAAGGCTATAGTTGCTGCAAATAGAGCGGTACTAGCGCCAATTACTAGTATTAAATTTAATACGAATATTGAATTTTCAAAAATCGGTGAACATTTAACCACTAAAAAAACACCTGCGGTAACCATAGTAGCGGCATGGATCAAAGCAGATACTGGTGTTGGTCCCTCCATGGCATCTGGTAACCATGTATGTAAAAAAATTTGTGCTGATTTACCCATTGCACCAATAAATAAGAAGAATGCAATAAATGATATAATGTTTCCCTCTATACCTAAGATAGATATAGTTTTATCATTTAATGTAATTAACCTGTCAAAAACCTCCTCATAATTTAAAGTACCCAAATATTTATAAATTATAAAAATACCAATTGCTAAACCAAAGTCTCCGACCCTGTTTACAATAAATGCTTTTATTGCAGCTTTGTTAGCAGAATTTTTATGATACCAAAAACCAATTAATAAATAAGAAGCTAGTCCAACACCTTCCCATCCAAAAAATAATTGAACAAAATTATCTGCTGTAACTAGCATAATCATAGCAAATGTAAAAAAAGACAAATAAGCCATAAATCTAGGTTTTGATTTGTCGTGAGACATATACTCTATAGAATAAACATGAACTAAAAATGATATTGATGTAATTATTACGAGCATTAAAGATGTTAATGGATCAATATAAATTGACCAATCAAAATTTAATTTTCCTGAAGAAAGCCAGTTTATAATTTTATCATTTATTATAGCTGTATCGTTTGAAATAAATTTAAAAAAATAAAAAAATGATATTGATGTTGATACTAAAACTAGTGATGATGTTAAGATTTGAGAAATTCTATCTCCAAGTAATTTACCAAAACAAATAGTTAAAAGAAAACCAATTAATGGCGCAAAAACTAATACATAAGACATTTCAATATCATCCTTTTAAGTTATTAATATCGTCTACATGTATCGATCCTTTATTTCTGAAGAATACGACTAAAATCGCCAAACCAATTGCTGCTTCGGCTGCAGCAACAGTAAGGACGAACATTGTAAATACCTGACCAACTATATCTTGTTGATAAACAGAAAACGAAACAAGATTAATATTTACTGCAATCAGTATGAGCTCAATAGACATTAAAAGAACTATTACATTTTTTCTATTAAGAAATATTCCAACCACTCCTATTGTAAAAATAACAGCACCTAACCCTAAATAATGACCTAATCCAACATCAATCATCTATTTTAATTCCTTTATATGTTTCTACTTTAACAACACTCACTGAGTCTGATCTCTCTCTTGATACCTGTTGAATTATATTTTGTCTTTTTAAAAAATCTCTTTTTTGGAAAGTAAGTAGTATCGCCCCAATCATCGCAACTAACAAAATAATACCTGAAATTTGAAAATAGTGAATGTAATCGGTATAAATAACGTTTCCAATACTCTGTGTAT
>CACIPP010000030.1:0-3872 GCA_902588515.1 uncultured Pelagibacteraceae bacterium | reverse complement strand
TTAAAAAAATATAAGATTGATATTTTGTGTTTAGCTGGTTTTATGAAAATTTTATCTGTAAATTTTATTAACAAATTTAAAAAACCTATATTAAATATACATCCATCGCTTTTGCCAAAATTAAAAGGGTTAAATACACATGAAAGAGCCATTAAAAGCGGTCACAAATTTTCAGGATGCACAGTGCACTTGGTTAATGCACGTTTAGACTCTGGTAAAAAATTAGGACAAGTTAAAGTTAAGATAGCTAAAAATGATGATGCTGAATCCTTAAAAAAAAAGATACTAAGACAGGAACATATACTTTATCCAAATAGTTTAAATAATTTTATCAACTAAAAAAGAGTGATATTTCTTTGGACGCATTCTCCTCAGAGTCAGAACCGTGCACAGAATTTTTATCAATTGAAATAGCAAACTTTTGTCTTATAGTACCCTCTTTGGCATCTTTGGGATTAGTTGCACCCATCAAGTCTCTATTTTTTTTAATCACATTTTCACCTTTAAGAACCATGGCAATTATAGGCCCGGAACTTAGATAGCTACATAACTCTTTAAAAAACGGTTTGTCTTTATGCACATCATAAAATTTCTTTGCAAATTCATTTGATACATGAACTTTTTTTATTTTTTCAATAACTATTCCATTGGTCTCAAATATATCAATTATTTTACCAATTAAATTTCGCTCAACTGCATCAGGCTTAATTAACGATAAAGTTTTTTGATCACTCATAAAACTCTTGAACTAATCTATTTAAAAGTTTTACACCGTAACCTGTTGCGCCAGATGGAGTAATGTCATTGCTTTTTTTTGTCCATGCCATTCCAGCAATATCTAAATGAGCCCAAGGCGTACCTTTTAAAACAAATCTTTGTAGAAATTGAGCGGCAGTAATAGATTGCGCGCCTCCCGCGTAATTTATATTTTGAACATCGGCAATTTGAGAATTCATTAACTTATCAAATTCTTTTGACAAGGGAAGTCTCCAAACCTTTTCATTATCAATTTTACCTGATTTATAAAGTTGATCAGACAATTTATCATTGTTACTAAATAAACCTGCATACTCATTCCCAAGAGCAATAATAATTGCACCAGTTAAAGTTGCTAAATTAATCATAAATTTGGGATTAAATCTTTTTTCTGTGTAACTTAAAATATCCGCTAAAACTAATCTGCCTTCAGCATCTGTATTAAATATTTCAATTGTTTTTCCGCTATATGATTTGACTACATCTCCTGGTCTCTGTGCATTTCCGTCAGCCATATTTTCTACTAGGCCAACAACACCAACCGCATTAATCTTTGCTTTTCTTTTTGCTAATGTTTTCATCAAACCAACTACTGTACCTGCACCAGCCATATCGTACTTCATTTCTTCCATAAATTTTGCAGGTTTTAATGATATACCACCTGTATCAAAACATACGCCTTTACCTATAAAAGCTAAAGGTTTATCATTTTTCTTTTTAGATCCCTTCCAAGACATTATTGCTACATAACTTTTATTTGCACTGCCTTGACCAACTCCGAGCAATGCATTCATACCCAGTTTTTTTAATTGATTTTCATTTAAAATTTCTACTTTCAATCCATCTTTTGCTAAAACGCTTATTTGTTTTGTAAAGTTATACGGGTTCAAAATATTTGCTGGGGTGGTCACTAAATTTCTAGTTAAGGTTAGTCCTTTATAAATAGAGTCTGCATATTTTAAACATTTAATAACATTTTTTTTATTAGATGAAAAAACTGAATAGCTAATTTTTTTTTGTTTTTTTTCTAAACTTTTTTTATCAGTTTTAAAATTGTCAAAGTCATATGACTTAGACATTATACCTAGTAAAAAATTTGAAATAAAATCGTCTTTCTTTTGGCTAAGTGTATCTAACAAAATATTTAATTTTCCGCTTTTATTTAAAGAATGAACTTTTCCTCCCAGATTTTGAAATTCAAACGGTTTTGAATAATCTTTTTCATTAACAACAATAATTTTCTGTAATAAGTTGTTTTTATTGTATTCAATAAGAGTTACATCGTTTTGTTTTATTCTGTCTGAATAGGCTTTTAAGGTATCGATATCGTTAATATTAATAAATTTATTAGGTTTTTTTAATAAATTCTTATTTTTGACAAAAATTACTTTATTAGTAATGGTATTTTTGGGATTATTTGATATTTCAAACATAAACAAGAATTTATTACATAAAAAGATGTTTAAAAACAAGTTATTTAGATATTTTAGCTATGAACTACTTAAATCTTTTGTTGTTATTCTTGTCACACTTTCATTTATAATATGGTTTAATCAAGCTGCCAGATATCTGGATCTTGTAACAGAAAATGGAAATCCTATAAGCATATATTTAATATTTGTCACATTTCAATTTCCAAAAATTTTCACTCAGCTTTTTTTATTTAGTTTGCTTGTGAGTATGTTTTATACGATCTCTAAACTTGAGAATGATAATGAGTTAAATGTCTATTGGTTATCTGGAGTCGATGAGAAGCAATTAAAATATATGTTATTTAAAGTATGTTTAATAATATTTTTAATTTATTACACACTATATCTATTTTTATCTCCAATGCTATCAATTAAAGGTAGAACTATTTTGGCAAACTCAAGTTTTTCAATTGCAAATTCCTTAATGAAAGAAAAGAACTTTAATACTCCTTTGCAAGGTATAACAGTTTATGTCGACAAAAACAATAAGAGAGGAATTTTAGAAAATATTTTTATATATGAAAAGAAAAAAATTATTTTTGCGAGTAAAGGAAAGATTATTAAAGATGATAAATTATCATATTTGGAATTAACAGGCGGTATATTGCAAGAAAAAGATGACGACAAAATAAATAATATTAAATTTGAAAAAATGACTTTTGATTTTTCTGAGTTTGAAAGTCTGTCAACTACGTATCCTAAACTCTCTGAAAGAGATATATTTTGGCTATTAAATAAAAATAAAGAGCAAAAAAAAACAAATACAGAACAAAAATACATAATAGATGTTAAAGAAGAAATTTATAAAAGATTAATAAAGCCATTATATGTATTTGTAATTTTTTTTATTGGATGCTGTCTTATTTCACATAGAGAGAACAAGAGAAATCAAAAGAGAAATCTAAAAGTAATGTTATTTGTTATTGGAGTAGTGATATTATTGATGAACGAGTCACTAATAAAATTTAGTGCTAGAAATGATATTGTTGAAAAAATATATTTTATTTCACCGATAATTTTTTCAATATTAATGATGTATATAAACAGAAAATTCTATAATAGGTTATCAACATGAAAGCTTTTACACCTTGGATATTAGTCAAATATATCAGCAAGGAGTTTTCATACTCTCTATTTATTATGTTTAGTATTATTTTTTCATTATTAATTTTAACTGGTTTTGTAAGTGAACTAACATTCTTTAGTGAAAAAAATTTACAAAACAATATAATTGTTGAAAGTTTAATATTAGCATTGTTTAAAATTCCTTCTGTATTGACAGAGACTATGCCTTTTATTTTTTTATTTGCTGGCTTGCATTTCTATTCAAAAATACAGGATAATAACGAATTATCCTCTATTAATTTATCAGGAGTATCAAGAAGGTACATCTTAAATATACCAGCAATTTACGCATTTGTATTTGGGGTCCTAATGATCGTATTAATTTCTCCATTCTCGGCCAATCTTGCAAAAATATACTCCGAAACTAAAAACAAATTTTCTAGAAATGAAAATTTGATGATTTTATCTAATACAGGTCTATGGTTGAAAGATCAAATTGATAAAAATAACTCAATGATTTTAAGGGCAGATAGAATAGAAAATGACAATTTCAATTTTCTAAAAAATGTTTCAATTTTT
>CACIPP010000029.1:0-3919 GCA_902588515.1 uncultured Pelagibacteraceae bacterium | reverse complement strand
ACCCTCAAAAGTATATTTGACTGAGTAACCAATTCCGTTATCCATGTCACCACTTCCAGAGAATGTAAGACCAGTTAAAGCACCAAGCGTTGACTTGAATTTAGCACCTGCATCTAAGTAGTTCCACTCTTGGTAACCACTGACTTTAACATCAGCGACAGCCGCAGTAGAAATAGAAGCAGCAGCAACAAGTGCGCTAGTTCTTAATAGTTGTTTTCTTAACATTATTATCTCCTTTTTAATCGATTAATGTTGAGGTGATTATTAATTATATTGTCAGTCTAAATCACGTTAATATGCGTTTATATTAGCTTTTTTTTATATTTGTTGTATATTTGCAACACTAATAATATGTTGATTTTATTGGATTAATTAAACTTATGGTATTAAATATTAAATAATGAGGTTTCTAAACTTAATTTTATTAATAATATTAGCGCTTTTCACAACTAATTGTGGAATTTTTAAAAAGGATGACCCAAATAAGCCTAAAAAAGTGAAAAAAAAACAATACGAGTTTAACTCTGAACAAAGGGCAAAAGACTTTGCCGAAAGCAGAGGTATACTTAATGAGGTCTTTAAAAAGAAACCAGGTGAATTTCAATTCGCTACATCTAACGTTTTATGGAGAGCCTCATTAATAACATTAGAGGAGATACCGTTAAGAGCGGTCGATTACTCTGGTGGCATAATCGTTACGGAATGGTATTCTAATTCAAAATCTAGCGACTCTCTCAGAATCACTGTCAGATTTAATTCAAATGAAGTATCACCGAGTGCATTTAAAGTTATAACGCATAAAAAGATTTGTAATATAGACGGACAATGCAAAACATCATTAGTTAAAAAAACAAAATTAAATAACACTATAAAAGAAAAAATATTGAATACTGCTAGAGTTTTGGCAGTAGAAGCTAAAAATAAAACAATCAAAAAAAATTAATGGCGGGAGTGACGGGACTCGAACCCGCGGCCTCCTGCGTGACAGGCAGGCGCTCTAACCAAGCTGAGCTACACCCCCGCGATAATTTGCAAATTTATGATGAAAACATTTTGCGCTGTCACCACAAACTAACGTAAGGAAAGTATATAACAAAAATTATATTAATTTTAAAGATATATTATGTAAGTATTTGGTGGGCGGTGAGAGACTCGAACTCCCGACCCTCTCGGTGTAAACGAGATGCTCTACCAACTGAGCTAACCGCCCTAAAGATTTATATTTAGCATAATAACTAAATAAAACTAATATTGTAAATAATTATATATCTTATAAAATAATATTAATGAGTGAAAAAATACTAATATTTAGACCATTTGGGCCTTCAATAGTAAAAGCTAAAATGCCAACAGAAGTAATGGATAGTCTAAACAAATATATCGATACCACCATAAAAGATGAAGAAAAATCAAAAGAGCTTGATTATGGGCATAAATTAGCTGGAAACGTTAACCAGGAATTTAGGATCAGTCAGGAGCATGCTAAAACAAGCGGCTGGTTAAATTTTCTAGGAAATGTTGCGCAAGGTTATGTTAAACAGTCGATTGGACAAAAAATAACAAAATTCAATATAATCGAAACCTGGGTCGTTAGGCAGTTTTCAAATGAATATAATCCAACTCATTGGCACAGTGGTCACCTTTCAGGTGTAGGATATTTAAAAGTTCCATCAAGTTACGGAGAAACTAAGCAAAAAAGTAAAACTGTCAATTTGAATGGTAATTTACAATTAATCCACGGCAGTCAGCAGTTTCTATCAAAATCTTTATGGAACATAAAACCTGAATTAGGTGACTTTTATATGTTTCCGAATTACTTAATGCATAGTGTTTTTCCATTTACTGGCACAGATCAGGAAAGAAGATCAATATCTTTTAATGCTGTTGTTGATGATAGTGTTTATTACGAAACTTAATTCATATAAATAAATAATATATAATCCAAGCTAATAAAGAATACTCAAAAAAATTTTTTACTAAAGTTAACTGTCCTTGTGTAAATTTTGATTTTAAAAGTTTACTTAAAAATAAAAATCCCAAATGAACCAAAATAATTGAAAATACAATTCCAATTAAGGTATATTCAATTGTGAAGTTTTTGTAACCAAAATAAACAGCTGCTAAAAAAGTTAACCAAGAAACTTTAGAAATAAATAATTTAAATATAAGACCAGCTTTTTTACTAAAAATGGATTGTGTTTTTATTAAGGAATAAGACCAAGTAAGTCCAATCAAAAAACTAATATATTTTAAAATCACTTAGTCTAATAAATTTAATTAATTGGTGTTTTTTGTTCTGAAGCAGTTTTACTCTGGAGCTTATCAACCTCAATCCACTCTATAGGGTTGAGCTCTTTTACTAAAGCAATTTTTAGTACCTCTTCAACATCTTTAACAGGTATAATTTTTAATCCATCCAAGATATTTTTTGGTAACTCTTTTAGATCTTTTTCGTTTTCTGAAGGGATTATTGCGGTTTTAATTCCACCTCTTAAAGCAGCTAATAGTTTTTCCTTTAATCCACCTATTGGCAGAACCCTCCCTCTTAATGTAACTTCGCCAGTCATTGCTACGTCTTTTTTTACCGGTACACCTGCTAGCGCTGAAACAATTGAAGTAACCATTGCTATTCCGGCAGAAGGACCGTCTTTAGGTGTTGCACCCTCCGGAACGTGAATATGAATATCTTTTTTTTCAAATGTTGGCGGGATAATTCCATAATCAAGACATCTTGATCTTACGAATGATTTTGCAGCCTTTATAGACTCCTTCATAACATCACCTAATTTTCCGGTATGTTCTAATTTCCCTTTTCCAGGCATTACTAATGACTCTATAGATAACAATTCCCCTCCTACCTCCGTCCAAGCTAAACCTGTTACTACTCCTACTTTGTCTTCATTTTCTATTTCGCCATATTTGAATTTTTTTACTCCAAGATACTGATCAATATTTTTATCATCTACAGAAATATTTAATTTGATTTTAGAGACAATCTCTTTGACACTTTTTCTGGAAAGTTTCGATAACTCTCTCTCTAAACCTCTTACGCCAGATTCTCTCGTATATTTTCTTATAATCTCTTTTATTGCTTCTTCTTTTATAATCAATTCATTCTGTTTTAATCCATTCTCTTTAATTTGTTTTGGTATTAAATATTTTTTTGCAATTTCCGTTTTTTCTTGTTCTGTATAACCAGATATTCTAATTACCTCCATTCTATCTAATAAAGGTGATGGAATATTAAGAGTGTTTGCTGTTGTAACAAACATTACATTTGAAAGATCATAATCAACTTCTAAATAATGGTCATTGAATGCATTATTTTGCTCAGGGTCTAAGGCTTCCAATAATGCAGAGGACGGGTCGCCTCTATAATCCATTCCTATTTTATCTATTTCATCTAATAAAATTAATGGATTTTTAGTACCAGCTTTCTTCATTAGTTGAATAATTTTTCCAGGTAAACTACCAATGTAGGTTCTTCTATGGCCCCTTATCTCTGCCTCGTCTCTAACTCCGCCTAATGACATTCTTACAAACTCTCTACCAGTAGATCTTGCGATTGATTTACCTAAAGAGGTTTTTCCAACACCTGGAGGACCAACTAGGCACAGAATTGGACCTTTAATTTTTTTAATTCTAGATTGAACTGCCAAAAATTCTAAAATTCTATCTTTTACTTTTTCAAGTCCATAATGATCTTTATTTAGTATATCCTCCGCTCTTTTTATATCTGTATTAACTTCTGACATCTTTTGCCATGGAAGGCCCGTCATCCAATCTAAATAATTTCTAACAACTGTTGACTCGGCAGACATTGGGCTCATCGTTTTTAATTTTTTTAGTTCTGATAAACTTTTTTCTTCAGCTTCTTTTGTCATTTTACATTTTTTTTATAGCCTCTTCTAGTTGCTTG
>CACIPP010000028.1:0-4100 GCA_902588515.1 uncultured Pelagibacteraceae bacterium | reverse complement strand
ATTATGGCGGACAGGGAGGGATTCGAACCCTCGGTACGGTTTTACCCGTACGGTCATTTAGCAAACGACTGGTTTAAACCACTCACCCACCTGTCCTTCTAAAATAGATTTACACAAAGCTATATGTATTTTCAAATTTAAAAACACACTAAATGATCAATATATATTGGCTGTTTTATACCAAATTTTTCATTTTCTTGATGTAAATGTTCATGATGGGAGTGAACAAACACCGGAAGCATCAAATTTGATTGAGTTTTTAAAATGTAAATAAAACTAGATCCTCTAAATTTTTTATCCACCACATCAAACTTTAGCTTACTTTTATCATCGTGTTCCAAATCTTCAGGTTGTATTAAAAGATCCACTTGGTCTCTACCCTGAAAATCTATATTTGAGAAATTGCCTTTTATTTCTCCTAGATCTTCGTTATATAAAGTATCATCCGATTTTATTTTTGCGGGTATTAAAACACCTCTATTAAAAAATTCTACAACCATTTTATTTTTGGGTAAATGATGAAGATTATAGGGGCTATCAAATTGTACAATTCGTTTGTTAAGTAATACACCACAATAATCACCAAGATAAAAGGCTTCGAATTTATCGTGTGTCACAATTATTGTAGTTAATTCTGATTTTTTTAAAACTTGCTTTAAATTGTCTTGAATTTTGTTTTTAAGATATTGATCAATATTTGCTAATGGTTCATCAAGCAACAATAAATCTGGATTGTGGATTATTGATCTAACTAAACTTACTCTTTGAGCTTGTCCTGCGCTTATTTCATGTGGATATTTATTTTTTAGTTCTTTAATAAAAAATAAATCCAATAAATCATCTACTGAATACCCAAGAGGACCGTTTTTATTTTTTGAACAAAATAAAGATCTTTTGACCCCAAATTTAATATTCTCTTCAACATTGTAATGGGGAAACAGAGAATTATCTTGGAAACTTAAAGAAATGTTTCTGTCCTCGGGCTCTATGAACTCATTATTACTTGTTAAAATCTTATCTTTTAAAGTTATTTTACCATTACGTGGTTTTATCAAACCAGCAATTGATCTTAATATTGTAGTCTTACCGATACCAGAAGGTCCCAGGAGACAAACTATCTCGCCTTTTTTGTTTATATTAAAATTTACATCATTTAAGATATGTTCACTATTAATGGAATAATCTAAATTTTTAATTTCAAGATAGTTTTTCATTAAACTTAAAAACCTTTTAAAATAAATTTCCTTGAAAATAATATAAAAATTGAAGAAAATAAAATTAAAAATAGACTTGGAGATGCCGCATATTCAAGCATATCTTGTGAGGCAAAAACGTAAGCTTTTGTTGCGAATGTATCAAAATTATAGGGTCTAAGTATAAAGGTTATAGGTAACTCTTTTAATATATCGATTGATACCATCATACCTATTATAACGAGGTTTTGTTTTAAAAACGGAAGATGTACTTTTATAAACGTACCAAATTTTGTATATCCCATTAAATAACTAACATCATCTATAGATTTATTTAATTTTTCGTATCCGGATTTAATTCCGTTTATTGCTAAAGCGTAGAACCTGATACAATATGCTGTCACCATTCCAAAAACAGTACCTATAATAATTATTTTAAAAAAAGAATTTCCAAAAAAATTACTTAAAAGCGATGCAAAAGCTAATATAGTGACTGACAAAATAATACCCGGAATGGCATATCCACTTATGGAAAAATTTGTAACAGTAGATAGTAATTTGCTGTCAGTAACTCTCATTCCATAATTAGTTAAGAAAGATAAAAATATTAATATAGAGGTGGTTATTATTACTAGAAAAGAAGTATTAAAACTTAATGTCAATATTTCATTTAAATTAAAAGAGGCAGGAAATTTTAAAACCCAAAATAACATTTGAGAAACTGGAAATACGAATGACAAAAAAAATATAAAAAAACAAAAAAAGGATGCAATAAAAGCCTGTTTACTTTTAAGCGTTGTTTTTTCTACTGTTTTATATCCTTTATTGGGTATATTGTATTGTGATCTACTCCTTGAAAATTTTTCAATACTAAAAAAAATGAATACAAATAAAATTAAGAAAAATGATAGTTGATAAGCAGTATTTAGATCGTCATAGAATATCCAACTATCATATATAGCAGTCGTTAAAGTTTGCACATTGAAAAAACTTACAGTACCAAAATCCGATATTGTCTCCATTGCAACCAAAGAAAGACCAGCAATTATTCCTGGTCTTGCGGCTGGTATTAATATCTTAGAAAAAATTTGATATTTGCTAAAACCCATATTTCTACCTGCATCTATTTGGTTTTGTGATTGGTAAATAAAACAAACTCTTGTTATTAAGTAAACATAAACAAAAAGCGAGAAAGATATTGATATGATACTACCAAGCATACTATCTACTCTTGGCATATATTTATTGTAGTCTGCCTCACCAAATAAAAATGTTAATAACGAATACAAATTTCCAAAATATTCAAAAAATGCCGTTAATGAGTAAGCGTAAATGTATCCTGGTACTGCAAAAGAAAGTATTATTGCCCATGTAATAAACTTCGATCCTGGTAATATATAAAAGGAAACAAGATAAGCAATACCGACACCGAAAACAAATGTAAATAAAATAACACCAATAAAAAGTATTACTGTATTGATTACATATGTGTATAAATAAGTTTCAGTTAATAATTTGTAATATCCGCTTAATTCAGTAAAAAAACTAGATAAGATTATTAATATCGGCACACAAATAAGTGATGAAATTAATAATGAACTAATTAGCCAAAAGTTTATCTTTATTTTTAAAAAGTAATTTTGAAAAAGTTGCATTTCTTTTTTTAATTCTTAAAATATAGCACTCGATTTTTTTTTATTCTTATTTAAGTATAGTAAATCTAAATAGCTGAGGCCTTTCAAA
Organism: uncultured Pelagibacteraceae bacterium; assembly: GCA_902588515.1. Taxonomy (GTDB): domain Bacteria; phylum Pseudomonadota; class Alphaproteobacteria; order Pelagibacterales; family Pelagibacteraceae. The sequence continues at coordinate 1,164 of CACIPP010000028.1, read as the reverse complement.
TTTACTACTCGATTATTAATTATATTATAAGTGAAGCTATGACTATTGTAATCTAGTACTCTTTTCATCAGATTTAATCGATAATTTCTGTTTTTTTGAAGCACATACACAAAATTTCTGGTCTTTGCTATATTTTTGTTTATGAGCCCAAGAGTGAAGTCCACTACTAATTTTTATAATTGTGCTTAAAAAATAGTCTCTCATTTTTTAAATTAGGAGAGACCCACAGATAAAAAAGTAATCGAGAGGAGAACCTAATACCAAATGAGCATCACCTAATCTCATATTTTATTTCCAACCTGCTTTTTTCATCAGAGCAAGGGCTTTCTTCTGATTTTTATAGTAAGTAGAAACTTTTGTTTTTGTATCCTGTTTAAATGAAGTGCCAAACTGACCAATCAGTTTATTTGGCTTAACTCCAATAATCATTGGATACTCGTATGTATTATTAACAATGTGTTGTTGAGCTTCTTTTGTTAATAAAAACTCTAAGAATTTAATAGCATTAGCTTTATTTGGAGCATATTTTATAACTCCGCCACCACTGATGTTCATATGTGTACCTCTATTATCTTGATTAGGAAATACAGGCTTAACTTTTTTTGCAGCAGCTTGTTGTTCAGGACCTTTTTTGCCAGACAACATGAGAGCTATATAATATGAATTTGCTACTGCTAATTTAGCTTTACCAGCTGCAACAGCCATTATTTGTGCTCTATCATTACCTTTAGGATCTCTTGCCATATTATTAACTATCCCTTTAGCCCAGCTACTTGTTTTACCTGAACCATTATTAGCAATCAAAGATGCAACTAAGGATTTGTTATAAGTATTACTTGATGCTCGTATAACTACAGAGTCTTTGTATTTGGGGTTCGATAAATCCTCGTAATTTAATGATTTTGCTTCTGATGCAGATATTAGTTTAGGGTTGTAATATACAATTCTTGCCCTTTTTGCTACTCCATACCAGTGCGATGTTCTAAAATTAGCAGGAATTTTAGAATTTAAAGTTTTTGAATTAATTTTTTGAAAAATTCCTTTAGCTTTTGCAGAACCTAAAGCTCCTGCATCAACAGTTATATATACATCAGCTTTTGATGACTTCCCTTCTGATAAAAGTCTCTTTTCCAGTGCTTTTGCTTTGCCACTTACAACATTAAC
>CACIPP010000027.1:0-4165 GCA_902588515.1 uncultured Pelagibacteraceae bacterium | reverse complement strand
ATTTTAACAACTTTTTTACCTTCAACTAAAATTTTGACTGTACCATCCGGTAATTTTAGCATTTGTAAAATTTCTCCTTCAGTTCCAAAAGAATATAGGTCTGTTTGGCTGGGATCATCTACATCAGGGTTTTTTTGAGCAACTAAAATAATTTTTTTATATTTTTCCATCGAAATTTCTAAAGCTTTGATCGATTTGTCTCTTCCAACAAATAAAGGAACGGTTACATCTGGAAATACTACAATATCCCTCAGTGGCAATATCGGACACAAATAGGTGTTTTCGGTGGTCATGTGATTAAAGTAATTATTAACTTAAATTAAACAAGTACTTAAATCAAGAATTGTGAATTAATTAGCTATTTTGGTCTCTTTTGTGGATTTTTTTGAATATATCAACAATGGTTTTGAGTTGCCGTTTACCACTTCTTTATTAACAACAACTTCCTCTACTCCCTCCATGCTTGGCAATTCAAACATAGTTTCAAGTAATATTTCTTCGATAATAGATCTTAAACCTCTTGCACCTGTTTTTCTCTTTATTGCTTTCTCCGCTATAGCCTTTAACGCCTCTTTAGCAAAATTTAATTTTACGCCTTCAATATCAAATAATTTGCAATATTGTTTCGTCAAAGAATTTTTAGGCTCTTCTAAAATTTTTACTAAAGTATTTTCATCTAAATCCTCTAAAGTAGAAATTATTGGAAGCCTTCCAATAAATTCTGGAATTAATCCAAATTTTAATAAATCTTCTGGTTCAACATCTTTTAACACTTCGCCAGTTTTTTTTTCTGCTTTATTTTTTATTGTAGCGCCAAATCCAATAGAGCTGCCTTCGCCCCTTGAAGAAATAATTTTATCAATGCCAGCAAAAGCACCGCCGCATATAAAAAGGATGTTAGTTGTATCGACTTGTAAAAATTCTTGTTGTGGATGCTTTCTTCCACCTTGTGGGGGAACGCTTGCAACCGTACCTTCCATTATTTTTAGTAGAGCTTGTTGTACACCTTCTCCGGATACATCTCGTGTAATAGAAGGGTTCTCAGTTTTTCTACTTATCTTATCGACTTCATCAATATATACAATGCCTCTTTGAGCTTTTTCAACATTGTAATCTGCGGCCTGTAATAATTTTAAAATTATATTTTCAACATCTTCACCCACATAACCTGCTTCGGTCAATGTTGTTGCGTCAGCCATAGTAAAGGGGACATCTAAAATTTTAGCTAGAGTCTGGGCTAACAAAGTTTTTCCACAACCAGTTGGGCCAATTAATAAAATATTAGATTTTGACAACTCTACATCATTATTATTTTTGTTTTCGTGGTTAAGCCTTTTGTAGTGGTTGTGTACTGCGACTGACAAAATCTGTTTTGATTTTTTTTGACCAATAACGTAATCATTTAAAATTTTAAATATTTCTTTTGGAGTTGGGACACCCTCATCATTTTTTGCTATATTATTTTTGCTTTCCTCTTTAATGATGTCCATACATAATTCTACACATTCATCACAAATGAAAACTGTTGGACCTGCAATTAGTTTTCTGACTTCGTGTTGGCTTTTGCCACAAAAAGAACAATACAATGTATTTTTAGTTTCTTTATTCATAAACGAATCAATATTCATACTTTACAACGCGATTAGTTTCTAAATCAAGTTATAGTTGAAATTAATTTTTTGTATGTATTATGTTGTTGTGCATCAAATGGCGTAAAATCTATTAGTTGCTTCTTTTTTCCACTACTTTATCAATTAAACCAAACGATTTTGCCTCATCTGCACTCATAAATTTATCTCGCTCCAAAGCATCTTTTATTTTTTCAACAGATTGACCAGTGTGTTTAGAATATATTTCGTTTAGTCGTTTTTTAGTTTTTAATATTTCATTGGCATGAATTTCTATATCGGTGGCTTGTCCTTGAAATCCAGCTGACGGTTGATGCACCATTATTCTTGCATTTGGTAATGACATCCGTTGACCCTTTGCTCCAGCTGCTAATAAAAATGACCCCATCGATGCAGCTTGACCAATGCACAAAGTAGATACAGCTGGCTTAATATATTGCATAGTATCATAAATAGCTAATCCATCTGCAACAATTCCACCTGGACTATTAATATAGAGGTAAATATCTTTTGTATTATTTTCTGACTCTAAAAAAAGTAATTGAGCGGATACTAGACTTGCAATTGTCGAGTTAATCGGTCCTGTTAAAAATATAATTCTCTCTTTCAATAATCTAGAATAGATATCAAAAGCTCTTTCCCCTCTCGGTGTTTGCTCAATAACCATAGGGACTAGGTTATTCATAACTATATCATAAGGATCTTTCATACGAATCAAATATTATTATACACTACTATTAAATTTATTTTTTACTACTTCTTTTCTTGGATGTTTGCGTTTTGGTCTTTTTTTGTTTCGTTTCACTTGTTTCAGGAGATGAAAAAAGTTTCTTGAGTTGCTCTTTTGTAATATTTGCTTCGGTTATTTTGGCATTATTTTTAATAAAATTTATTACTTTATTTTCAAACAGTGGGCCTTTTAATTTTAGGTATTCATTTGGATTTTTTTTATAATATTCTCTAATATTGTTTTCCTGACCTGGATAGTTTCTTAATTGTGAATTTAATTCATTCTCAAGCTCAAAATTTTCTACTTTAATGCTATTTTCATCTCCGATTTTGTTTAAAGCTAAAGCTAACTTAACTCTTCTTTTGGCCAAAGATAGAGCTTGTTTTTTTTCGTCTTCATCTAGATTAATCTTATTAATATCTTTTTCTTTTTTATTTTTTTGTAGTTTCTCAAATTTAAAGCTTTGGGTAATATTATTTATCTCATCATTAAGTAAACTTTTAGGTAACTCGACAGATACTTGTTTGTTCAATTCATCTAATATTTCTTTTTTTTCGATTTGCGATGTTATATTTTGATATTCATTTGAAATTTGACTTTCAATATTCTTCTTAAGTTCATTTAAATCTTTAACGCCGAAATTTTTAGCAAACTCATCATTTATGGGTTGGTCGACAGAATATTTTATATTGTTAATGTCGCATTTAAATAAGGCTTTTTTTCCTACTAATTCTTTATTTGGAAAATTTTGTGGTAAATTAACTGTTACATTAACCTTATCATTTTTTTTAGAACCTACTAACTGTTTATCAAACCCAGGAATAAACAAATCTTTACCTAATATAATTTGAATATTCTTACCTTTATTATTTTCAAATTCATTACCATCAATTAATGCTTCATAATCAAAAATTACAAGATCACCATTTTTTGCAAGGGATGCCTTGTCTTTATCAAGATACTTTTTTGAATTTTCAGCTAACATTTTTAATCGTTCTTCAACATCTTTTTTCTCAGACTTAACTGTATATTTTTTGATTTTGAGTTTCTTTACATCAAGGTTTTTAATTTCTGGAAATTTTTCAACTATAATATCAAATTCTAAATTTTTATTTTCTCCAAAAGACTTTATATTAATTTTTGGCTGGCTTGCTGGCTTTATTTTTTTATTTTTTAACACTTCAACGGTAGTATCTTGTAAAACTTTTTCTAAAACCTCTCCTTGAAGAGCCTGTCCGAATTGTTTTTTTAACAATTCTTTTGGTGCTTTACCCGGTCTAAACCCTTTTAAGTTAATATCTTTTTTTACTTCATCTAAACGTTGATCTATTTTTTTTTCTAAGTCTTTTTTATCAATAACAACATTTAAATTCGTCTCTAGCCCTTTTGCAGAAATAACATTTACTTTCATAATACAATGGTGCGGGAGAAAGGATTTGAACCTTCACATCCGAGGATACTAGTTCCTAAGACTAGCGTGTCTACCGTTCCACCACTCCCGCTGTTAAATTTTCGCTATTTATAATGCTTTTCATTTGATTTACAATTATTCTTTGAAAAAATGGACATTAATATTCTAAAAGAAGACTTGCAAAATCCAAAAAATCCAAGGTTTCTTCAAAGCGCTGTAAACCTTTGCCTTCACTATAACAATCTTGGTAAATTCCTTGAAACTATAGATGTTACAAACAAAGCTCTTAAAAATGGAGTTTATCATAATGCAATTATAGGAAACCGTGGGTACGCTTACTTAAAATTAAAGAAATATAATTTAGCAATCAAATATTTTAAAAAAATATTAACTAAA
>CACIPP010000026.1:0-5227 GCA_902588515.1 uncultured Pelagibacteraceae bacterium | reverse complement strand
ATTAACGAAAAATCTGGGGAGGTATACTTTGAGTCAGGAGATGAAATCACAGACGAGTCTCTTGATAAGCTGAACAATTTAAAAATAAAAAACTTTAACATTTCAGAAATTGATGGAGTCAATGTTGGGTCCTCGTTAATTAAAACTTTAGCAATAGACAAAAATAATTCTTCAGACGAGGCTTGTATGGATATATACAAAATACTAAGACCAGGTGAGCCCCCAACTCCAGAGACTTCTAAAAGTTTATTTAAAAATTTGTTTTTTAATAGCACTAGATATGATTTATCCGATGTAGGTAGAGTAAAGTTAAATTCAAGATTAAATATTGATTGCGATCCAAAAATTACTATTCTTAGGAAAGAAGATATTTTAAAAATTGTTCAGACAATGTTACGCCTTAAAGATGGCAAAGAAGATGTCGATGATATAGATCACTTAGGAAACAGAAGAGTTAGATCAGTTGGAGAGCTTGTAGAAAATCAATTCAGAATTGGCCTTGTAAGAATGGAAAGAGCAATAAAAGAAAAAATGTCATCAGTAGAAATAGATACTGTAATGCCGCAAGATCTAATTAATTCAAAACCTATAGCAGCTTCTTTAAAAGAATTTTTTGGAACTTCTCAATTATCTCAATTTATGGATCAAACAAATCCTCTTGCTGAAATTACACATAAAAGAAGAGTATCAGCTTTGGGACCAGGCGGGTTAACACGTGAAAGAGCTGGATTTGAAGTTAGAGATGTGCACCCAACTCATTATGGCAGGATATGTCCAATTGAAACGCCCGAAGGTCCAAATATTGGTTTAATAAATAGTTTGGCAACATATTCTCGTGTTAATAAATATGGATTCATAGAAAGCCCTTATAGAAGTGTAAAAAATGGAAAAGTTTTAAAGGATATACATTATTTATCTGCTATGGAGGAAAGCAGATATACTATTGCCCAAGCCAATTCTCCTCTGAATTCAGACGGAACATTTATGGATGAACTTGTATCTTGCAGAAGAAATTTAGGTTTTGAACTTTCAAAACCTGAAAATATTGATTTTATGGACGTATCTCCAAAACAGGTTGTCTCTGTAGCGGCAGCTTTAATTCCTTTTTTAGAAAATGACGATGCAAACCGAGCTTTAATGGGATCGAATATGATGAGGCAGGCTGTTCCATTAATTAAAAATGAGTCACCACTTGTCGGCACTGGAATTGAAAAAGACGTCGCTTTAGACTCTGGGGCTACAATAGTAGCAAGAAGAGATGGAGTGGTCGAAAGAATTGATGGAAAAAGAATTGTTGTTAAAGCTTTATCGGAAAAAGACTTAACTAAATCTGGTGTAGATATTTATAATTTACTCAAGTTTCAAAGGTCAAATCAAAATACATGCACTAATCAGAGGCCATTAGTAAAAGTCGGAGATCAAATTAAAAAAGGCGATGTAATAGCAGATGGACCATCAACACAATTAGGTGAATTAGCATTGGGAAAAAATGTAACCGTAGCATTTATGCCTTGGCTTGGTTACAACTTTGAGGACTCAATACTTATATCAGAACGATGCGTTTCGGATGACGTTTTTACATCAATACACATAGAGGAGTATGAAGTGATGGCCAGAGATACCAAACTTGGCCCTGAAGAGATAACTAGAGACATACCAAATACTAGCGAAGAGGCACTAAGAAATTTAGATGAATCAGGTATAGTATATGTAGGAGCCGAAGTTAAACCGGGAGATATTCTTGTTGGCAAATTAACTCCAAAAGGCGACACCAAAGTTACGTCTGAAGAAAAATTACTAAGAGCAATATTTGGAGAGAAAGCAATCGATGTTAGGGACACTTCATTAAAAATGCCATCAGGGACAGGAGGTACAATTGTAGAAGTAAGAGTTTTTAATAGACATGGCATAGAAAAAGATGAAAGAGCTCTATCAATAGAGAAATCTGAAATAGAGTCAGTAATGCTTGATAAACAAGCAGAGGAGTCAATATTAGAGATTAATATAAGGAGTAGGGCACAGTTAATAATAAAAAATGCTACTTTAGAAAATGATTTTAAGGGGATTTCGAAAAATTCAAACATAGATGATAACGCTTTTAAAAATTTGACTATAAATGATATTTTTAAAGTTCATTTTAATGAAAAGAAAACAAATGATGACTTAGAAATACTAAAAGATCAATTTAATAAAGCAAAAAAGGATATTCAGTCAAGATTTGAAGATAAAGTTAACAAGATTGAAAGAGGCGATGAATTACTCCCTGGAGTTATGAAAATGGTGAAAGTTTTTGTAGCTATGAAAAGAAAATTGCAGCCTGGTGATAAGATGGCAGGAAGGCATGGCAACAAAGGAGTAATAAGTAAAATCGTTCCTATAGAAGATATGCCATACATGACCAATGGAAAACCAGTGGATATTGTATTAAATCCTTTAGGTGTTCCAAGTAGAATGAATGTGGGTCAAATTTTGGAGACTCACTTAGGTTGGGCGTGTTCCGAGCTAGGTGATAAAATAAAAAATATTCTTACAGAATATCAGATTAACATGAAAAAAATCGATAATGCTAAAGATGCATTATCTAAAATTTATGAAAAAAAAGATATTGAAAAAGAAATTCAAAAACTAAATACTGATGAAACAATAGAATTATTGCAAAATCTTTCAAATGGTGTTCCTATTGCCACACCAGTTTTTGATGGTGCTAGTGTAGAAGATGTTACAAGAATGCTCGATTTTGCAGAATTACCAAAAAGCGGACAAACGACTTTGTATGATGGAAGAACAGGTGAAAAATTTGATAGAGAAGTTACCGTTGGCATAATTTATATGCTAAAGCTATACCATATGGTCGATGATAAAATTCACGCTAGATCTACGGGTCCATATAGTTTAGTTACACAACAACCTTTAGGGGGCAAGGCTCAATTTGGTGGACAAAGATTTGGAGAAATGGAAGTCTGGGCGTTGGAAGCTTATGGAGCTGCTTACACATTGCAAGAAATATTAACGGTCAAATCAGATGACGTTGCTGGTAGAACAAAAGTTTACGAAACAATAGTAAAAGGCGATGACGACTTTGAATCTGGAGTTCCAGAATCATTTAACGTATTAGTTAAAGAAATAAGATCACTCGGCTTAAACTTGGAGTTAAATTAATGAGCAAAGAGCTAACTAATCTATTTTCGAAAAAAGTTAATAAGCAAGAATTTTCTAAAATTAAAATAACTTTAGCTAGTCCAGACAAAATAAGATCATGGTCTTTTGGAGAAATTAAAAAACCTGAAACAATTAATTATAGAACTTTTAAGCCTGAAAAAGATGGTCTATTTTGTGCCAGAATATTTGGCCCGGTAAAAGATTACGAGTGTTTATGTGGAAAATATAAAGGAATGAAATTTAGAGGAATCATATGTGAAAAATGTGGAACAGAAATATGCAAATCTAAAGTAAGAAGAGAAAGAATGGGTCATATTGAATTATCTACACCAGTGTCTCATATATGGTTTTTGAAATCTTTACCTAGTAGAATAGCCTTGTCTTTAGATATAAAACTTAAAGAACTAGAAAAAGTTCTTTATTATGAAAATTTTATTGTAATTGAACCTGGCTTAACTAAGTTAGAAAAAAATCAAATAATTTCAGAAGAAGACTATATTAAAGCCCAGGAAGAATATGGTGAAGACCAATTTACAGCAGGCATAGGGGCTTCTGCAATAAGGGAATGCCTATCAAACATTAATGTAGAAGAGGAAAGAGACAAATTAAGAGAAGATCTAAAAACCATTACATCAAAAGTTAATGAAGAAAGAACAATAAAAAGATTAAAATTACTTGAGTCTTTTGCAAGCTCTGGAAACAAACCTGAGTGGATGATACTTACGACTTTGCCAGTAATACCACCAGAATTAAGACCACTAGTTCCATTAGATGGGGGTAGGTTTGCGACTTCTGATTTAAATGATTTATATAGAAGAGTAATTAATAGAAATAATAGGCTTAGAAGATTAATGGAATTAAGAGCGCCTGACATAATAGTAAGAAATGAAAAAAGAATGCTCCAGGAGTCTGTTGATGCTTTATTTGATAATGGAAGAAGAGGACGTGTAATAACTGGAACAGGTAAAAGACCATTAAAATCTTTGGCAGAGATGTTAAAAGGAAAACAAGGAAGATTTAGACAGAATCTTTTAGGTAAAAGAGTAGACTACTCAGGAAGATCTGTAATTGTTGCTGGACCAGAATTAAAGTTACATCAATGTGGGTTGCCAAAAAAAATGGCTTTGGAATTATTTAAACCATTTGTTTATGCTCGACTTGATAAACTTGGGTATGCTACAACAATTAAACAAGCAAAAAAAATTGTTGAGAGAGAAAAGCAAGAAGTATGGGATATATTAGATCATGTTATTAGGGAGCATCCGGTTTTATTAAATAGAGCACCGACATTACATAGACTTGGTGTACAAGCATTTGAGCCCGTATTAACAGAAGGAAAAGCAATCTTACTACATCCACTTGTTTGTGCCGCGTTTAATGCAGATTTTGATGGTGACCAAATGGCTGTTCATGTGCCTTTAAGTATTGAATCTCAATTAGAGGCTAGAGTATTAATGATGTCAACGAACAATATATTACATCCAGCTAATGGAAAACCAATAATTGTTCCAAGTCAGGATATGGTTCTTGGAATTTATTATTTATCACAAGAGTCAATAAACAAAGATGAAAAACCAAAAGGGTATTTTTTAGATACTAACCAGATATCTCAAGCCCTAGAGTCAGGCAATATTCATATTCATACGACAATCGTTTCAAGATTTAAAACATTAGATGAAAATAATAAAATTATTTTTAAAAAATATACGAGTACAGCTGGTAGGTTTTTACTAGCTAACATACTTCCAAAAAATAAAAATATTACTTTTGATTTAATAAATCGAACTTTAGCTAAAAAACAAATATCTGAAATAATCGATATTGTTTTTAGATTTTGTGGACAAAAAGAGACAGTTATATTTTGTGATAAACTTATGGACTTGGGTTTTAAAAATGCTTTTAAAGCAGGTATTTCTTTTGGAAAAGATGACTTAATTATACCTGAAAATAAAGAAAAAATTGTTTCCGAGGCAAAAAAAATGGTTGAAGAATATGAAAATCAATACTCAGAAGGACTAATAACAAAAGGCGAAAAATATAATAAAGTTATTGATCAATGGTCAAAATG
>CACIPP010000025.1:0-5355 GCA_902588515.1 uncultured Pelagibacteraceae bacterium | reverse complement strand
TATAAAACATGTAAATACAAAACCACAAATTTTTAAAATATTTGGAAACCGTTTACAGAAACTTAATTCAGATTACAAAAAATATATGTTAAAACAAATTATAAATAAATTTAAATTGTATAATCAAGTAGTAATTATAAAGTATATTTCAAATAAAAATCCATTTTCACGATCTAACGTTGCTAAGAAGAGATAATTGATTATTTTTATCTATTAAATTCTTATTATCTGTAGGTTTTACAGGGTAATCACCAGTGAAACAATGATCAGTAAGTTGAGGATTTTTATCATTTCGACTTTTATATCCCAGAGCTTTGTAAAGACCTTCAATACTTAAAAATTTTAAAGACTTAACGCCAATTTGTTTAGCAATTTCATCAACAGATAAATTTGCAGCTATGAGATCTTTTTTATTTGGTGTATCAATTCCATAATAGTCAGGGTATTTTATCGGCGGGCTTGATACACGTAAATGTATTTCTTTTGCTCCAGCATGATATAGCATATCAACAATCTTTTTTGACGTTGTTCCTCGAACGATTGAGTCATCAACTAAAATAATTCTTTTATTTTTTATAATTTGTTTATTAGGGTTGTGCTTTAATTTTACACCAAGCTGTCTAATTTGTTGGGTTGGCTCAATAAATGTTCTTCCAACGTAGTGGTTTCTAATGATTCCCATATCAAACTCTATATTAGACTGATTTGCAAATCCAAGTGCCGCTGGCAAACCAGAGTCTGGTATTGGAGATATCATATCGGCCTCTACATAAGACTCTTTTGCAAGTTCAATACCTAAATTTTTACGATACTCGTGCACAGCTTTTCCTTTTAAAATGCTATCTGGTCTTGCGAAATAAATATACTCAAATACACACGGTCTTGCATCGATTTTAGGAAATGGTTTTATACTTTCGATTCCATTTTTATCAATTATAACGATTTCTCCATTTTCTATCTCTCTAATGTACTCGGCTCCAATAATATCTAAAGCACACGTTTCTGATGAGAAAATATAGGTATCTCCTAATTTACCTAAAACCAGAGGTCTAATTCCATAAGGGTCTCTTATACCTATTAATTTTTTACTTGTAAGCATAGTAATTGCATAACCACCGTGAATTTGAAATATCGCATCTATTATTTTATCAATTGTTTTTAACCTTTTTGATTTCGCAATTAATTGAACTATAGTTTCTGTGTCGGAAGTAGTTTGAAAAATAGAACCTTCCTTGACCATTTTTTCTCTTATTTCTATTGCATTGGTTAAGTTGCCATTATGAGCAATGCTTATACCACCAGAGTGAAGATCTGCGAAAAACGGTTGAATATTTCTTAATATTGGTGCACCAGTTGTTGAGTACCTATTATGACCAATTGCAGCATACCCTGGTAATTGTTTAATAATTTTCTTGTCTGTAAAATTATCGCCAACTAAGCCCCTTCTTTTTACTGAAAAAAAATTTTTTCCATCAAATGAATTTATACCGCAAGCCTCTTGTCCTCTATGCTGTAATGCGTGAAGTCCCAATGTAACTAAAGTCGATGCGTCGGGGTGATTATAAACTCCAAAAATACCGCATTCTTCATTTAATTTTTTTTGATGACTCACTTAATTTTAATACTCCAATTATTATAATTTGTCATTTTGAAATTTCCTCTATTTTATCTTTTCCGTCATCGAAATATTCTTGTCTGTTAGAAAAATTATTAACTAAAAACTCTTTGCCATATTCAATATTTTCGTAAAATATTCCTGAATTTAAGCTTTTATGCCAGTTATCTACAGGGTGTATAGCATTAGAGATTGTGAATAAAATTATAAAATAAGCATAACCTTTAAATGCTCCAAAAAACAAACCAAATAATTTATCTACTGAGCCCAAGCCTGACCATTTTAAAACCTTATTCAAAGACCTGCTTATTATAATGATTATAAAAATTGATAAGATAAAAATTGACGTTCCCAAAATTAAATTTAGAACAAAATCAGATTCTACATAATCCTCCATAAATGGTTTCAATTCTGGTAATAGTAATTTTACGGAAAAAAAAGCAAGTACCCATTTTAGAAAAGAAAATAGGCTCGATACAAATCCAGCATTAAATGAAATTATCAAATTTAGTAAAATAAATATAATAAATATCATGTCTAATATAGATAAAATATCAAGAGATTCTGAAATAAAATCTATCATTGGTTATGGACGAATATTTTTAATAATATAGGTAGTAATGTCAGAACTAAAATTAAAGCTGTTAACATTGCAAGACCAGTAAAAAGTCCAAAATAAATAGTAGGGATAAAATTTGATAAAATTAGAATTGAAAAACCAAAAATGATTGTAACAGATGTACTAAGTATTGCCTTTCCAACTGTTTGATGACAAATGTCAACAGCTTTATTTTTGTCATTGCAGACGCTAAATTCTTTTTTGTACCTATATATGTAATGTATACTGTTATCTACTGCTATACCAATTGTAATAGCCGCTATAGTAATTGTCATCATGTCTAAAGGTATATTTAAGAAACCAATAAAGCCTAAGATAAAAAAGGCAGCTATAAGGTTAGGTATTATACCAATAAAGGATAATTTTAATGAGCGGAACAGAAACCAAAACATTAAAAAAATTCCAATCATAACGAAACCTAGAGATTTAATTTGAGATTTAAACAAACTTTGCAAAAGATTATTAAAAATAACTAAAACACCCGCTATTTGATAGTCATTTTGCTCGAGTGAAAATTTTTCTGACAAATCTTTATTAATATTTTCAAGTAATTCTTTTCTTCTAAGGTCTTTTAAAGAATCTTTAATTCTCATTGATATTCTTGCCTCATTATTATCAATTGATATATAAGGTTTTATAATTTGATTTTTGATATTTTCCGGTAACTTATCGTATAAAACACCCATTTCTAAGCTACCTAATTTTTTATTATTGTTTAGTTGCTCTGCTATTTGTAATATCGAATAAAAAGATAAAACCTTCCCAACCTCCGGTCTGTTCTCTAAATATTTATGTATATCTATAATTTTATTAACCTTATTGCTTGAAAACCAATATTTAGATATATCTTCTTTTTGATCTGCAGATCCTAAAAAAGAATTTTCCTCACTTTCTCCTAAAAAATTATCGCCTTTGTTATTTTCACCCAAAAAACTCTCATCATTTTGATTTGAACTTTTTTTAAATTTTAAAATTATTTCTAAGGGTGTAGTACCTCCAAGTTTTTCATCTATATGTTTCATTCCCTTGTATATTTCAGTATCGTTATCAAAGTAGTTTATGAAACTATTTTCAACTTTTAATTTAGATAATCCGTAGAATGAAAAACAAATTATACTAATAACTGAACAAAATACTAATACTGGAAAAAATGTTACTTGATTTAATTTATTTAATAACTTTGATTCAACATCTTTAATTGAGGATGGGATTGCAGGTTTAAAAATCATTATAAGAGATGGCAATAATAAAAATGTGGTAATCAAAGAAATAATTAAGCCTAAAGTCATCATCCATCCAAAGTCTATTACTGGTTTAATCTCGCTAAATACCAATGAAACAAAAGCGCAAATTGTCGTTAAAACAGCGTAGAATATCGGATAAAACATTATACCTGATGTTTTTTTAATTAAATTGTTTACACCTGGAGCGGACAAATCATCTTCATTCATTTGCATATATCTGACAAGGTAATGAATATTCATTGACATTGTTAGAATGAGCATAAGTGCAGTAAAATTTGATGAAATGACTGTAACCTTCCAAGACAAGAAACCCAAAATACCTGTCATAATAGATATCGAAACAAAACAACTTAAAAGCGGAAATATAACCCACTTAATGTCCTTAAAAATGTATCTTAAAGTAATAACAATAAAAAGGAACACGCAAACTCCAAAAATCAATATATCTTTTTTTATAAATCCAATCATATCATCAGCAATCATTGGAATTCCGCTTAATCTAATATCTGCAAATTTATTGTAGGATTTGATAGTGTTTTTTATTTCTTTATTATATTTACTAATATTTTTGGACTGAATCGCTTTTTGTGTATCCAAATTAATATTGATTCGATTAAGATCGTCAGCGTTAATATTTTTGCTATTTAAAATTTTAGCTTTTTTTTCTGTTAAGTTTAAATATTTTTTATTGTCTTTAAGATACACAACAATACCGAGAGTTTTGCCATCGGAGCTAATTATAAGATCTCTATATACTGGGCTACTTTTTAGCTCACTAATAGCACGATCAAAATTAATATCCTTATTAGTTATATAATTTAAATTTTTGACTCTTTCGAGTAAGGGCTCATTAGAACTTTGTAACAATGGTGCATTTATTATGCTAATTGTTTTGCTTACCCATGGCATTAAATTAATTTCACCTACTAACTTTTGAAAGGGTTGAAGATTATTTTTGTCAATTTTTGCTTTGGGCGTATATGTAATTATAAAAAATTCTTCAGAACCGTATCTTTTATTAATTTCTCTTAGGTAATTTAAATCTGGATCGTTATCTAATAATAAAGTTTCAGCCGACGCATCTAATTTAAAATCTTTTGCAAAAAAAAACGAAATTAAAATTAAAAAAGAAAAAAATATTAGTATTAATTTGGGAAAATCTAATATTTTTTCATATATAATTTTCATTATAAATAATTTTTAGAAAAACGATCTGATATACAAGTTATTACTCTATAAGGTATAGTACCTGTTAAATCCGCAAATTTATCAATAGTAAATTTTTTATTATATAATTCTACAAAATCACCTAATTTAATTTTATTTTTTACTTTTGTAATATCAATAATTATTAAGTCCATTGAAATCCGACCCAGCATTTTTAATTTAGTATTTTTATAAAATACAAAGCCCTTATTTGATAATCTTAATCCAAATCCATCTGCATAACCCATTGGAATAGTTGCTGTGTGCATATTCTTTTTTGCTCTAAATGTTCTATTATATCCACATGTTTCGCCCTTATAAAGTTGATTAATTGCAATAATTGGGCACCTTACGCTGACAACATTTTTAATTTTATTATGAAAATGCTGACATCCTCCGTACAAATTTATCCCTGGTCTAACCATATCGAAGTGGTATTTTTTTCCCAAGAATATTCCTCCAGAGGCTGATAAGCTATATTTAAATCCACTAAAAAGTTTTTTTATTTTTTTAAATCTATTTAGTTGAATTACGTTATATTTGTCATTTTTATTACTAGAACTTGCTAGATGACTCATTATTAAAACATAATTAAACTTTTTAATAATATTTATTTTTTTATATAGTTTTTTAGTATCGTATTCTTGAAATCCTAATCTACACATGCCAGT
>CACIPP010000024.1:0-5373 GCA_902588515.1 uncultured Pelagibacteraceae bacterium | reverse complement strand
CTATTTCTTTTTTATTTTTATACATTTAATTGCCTTAGAGCCTCTGAAGCACCTATGGAAACTGATGATACGAGATTAAAAGATCTAGTTTTATTATTCATAGGAATTTTCACTTGATTTTCTAAAGTGTTGTACAAATAATTCGAAACACCATAAGTTTCGTTACCAAAGAGCAAAATATCATTACTTTTAAATTTAAATTTAGCATACGATAAAGTTGCTTTTGTTGTAAAAAGAATAATTCGTCTATTTGCTTTTTTTAACAGAAATTCATCAATTGAGTCGAAAAATTTAATTTCACAATGCCTAATATAATCCATATAAACCCGATCAATTTTTTTTTCATTAAAAACAAAGCCTGTGGGCTTAATGATATGAAGGCATGTATTTAAACATGCTGCCACTCTAATTATTGCAGCTGTATTTTGTGGGATATCTGGTTGATATAATGCAATATTTATCTTTTTCTGCGTCATTCTGTTAGTAATAATTTAAGTATTTTTCACTATATATGTTAAATCATAACAATGGATAAAAACAATAACAATTCTAAACCTACTAGAAGAGACTTTATTTACACCTTAACAGCAACA
Source organism: uncultured Pelagibacteraceae bacterium (assembly GCA_902588515.1). GTDB lineage: Bacteria > Pseudomonadota > Alphaproteobacteria > Pelagibacterales > Pelagibacteraceae. The sequence continues at coordinate 4,780 of CACIPP010000024.1, read as the reverse complement.
TTAGGCGTGTTAGGTGCAGGAGCTTCCGTTTGGCCAATTGTGAGTCAAATGAACCCTGACTCTTCTGTAAAAGCATTGTCTACAGTCGAAGTTGATATCAGCAAAGTAGAAGTGGGTAAAGAAATTACAGTTATGTGGAGAGGTAAACCAGTATTTATTAAAAGAAGAACTGATAATGAAGTAAAATCAGCAAGAAATATCAACTTAGATGAATTGCCTCATCCTGAGACAGACAAAAAAAGAGTAATAAAAGACGAATGGTTAGTTGTAGTTGGTATTTGTACACATTTAGGATGTGTTCCAATAAATGGTAAAGGTGAGTACGGTGGTTGGTTTTGTCCCTGTCACGGCTCGCATTATGATACTTCGGGAAGAATTAGAAAGGGTCCAGCTCCTACAAATTTGGAAGTACCAAAATATAAGTTTGTAGGAAATGATAAATTAATTATAGGATAAATAATGAGTGAATATTCAAATAAGAAAAATGAGGAATTTAGTCCTGTTCATACTAACAAAGTAGGTGGCTCTCCATATACAGGGGTAATTGGCTGGATAGATAATAGACTTCCCATATTTAGAATTTTTAAACATGAATATTTAGATTTTCAAGTTCCTAAGACATTAAATTACTTTTGGAGTTTTGGAGGAATACTGATGATATGCCTTATATTTTTAATTATCACAGGTTTGGCTTTAGGAATGCATTACAAACCATCAGCTGATGAAGCTTTTGATTCAGTAGAAAAAATTATGCGAGATGTAAACTTTGGATGGTTAATCAGATACGCACATATGAATCTTGCTTCTTTCTTTTTTATCGCAGTTTACCTCCACATATTTAGATCACTTTATTATGGCTCTTATAAAGAACCAAGACAACTTATGTGGCTTTTGGGTATAACAATATTCTTTTTAATGATTGCTACTGCTTTTCTTGGTTATACATTGCCATGGGGACAAATGAGCTATTGGGGAGCAACAGTTATTACAAATTTATTTTCAGCCATTCCTTTAGTAGGTGAAGGCATAGTAACTTGGTTGTGGGGTGATTATTCTGTAGGAGATGCTGCTTTAAACAGATTTTATGTTCTTCACTGGTTAATAGCATTTTTAATTGTGGGCATCGTAGTATTTCACGTTATAGCATTGCATATTGTAGGATCAAACAACCCTTCAGGTATCGAACCTAAAGATACAAGAGACACTGTTTCATTTTCTCCATTTACAACAAGCAAGGACTTAGTTGGAATGTTGGTTTTTATATTAATATTTGTTGCTGTGATGATGTTTGCACCAAATTATCTTGGCCACCCTGATAATTATATTCCTGCAAATCCAATGGTAACACCTGCACATATAGTTCCTGAGTGGTACTTTCTTCCTTTCTACGCAATTTTAAGAGCTATTCCAGACAAGTTGATGGGTGTTGTTGCAATGGTTAGTAGTATTGCAATATTAGGATTATTACCTTGGTTGGATTTCAGCAAAGTGAGATCAAGCGTATTTAGACCAATTTGGAAACAATGTGTATTTTTATTTGTATTAGACTTTTTCTTATTAATGTATGTGGGAGCGATGCCTGCCGAGGGCATTTATTTAGTTTTAGGTAGAATAGGAACTATATATTGGTTTGCTTTTTTTATAATACTTGCGCCATTGGTTTCAATATATGAAAAACCTCTTCCAATGCCTCAAAGTATAAATGAATATATGGACTGGAAAAAAAAGGGAAAGATTAAGACATTTAATTTTACAGGATGAAATATATTTTTAAAACCTTAATAATTGCTTTGCTTTTTATAAGCCCCCTAAATTCTGCTGAAAACAAATCTAAACTATTAGAACCTAATTGGACTTTTGATGGTTTTTTTGGAAAATTTGATAAGGCCTCTCTACAACGAGGATATCAGGTTTATAAAGAAGTTTGTGCATCCTGTCATTCTATGAGTTACCTGAGTTACAGAAATCTTGGAGAAAAGGGCGGGCCTGAATTTACTAAACAAGAGGTTAAGGCTATAGCTAGTCAATATGAAATCCAAGATGGACCCAATCAAGAGGGAGAAATGTTTATGAGACCTGCAAGACCGTCTGATAAATTTGTCAATCCTTATCCTAATACTAATGCCGCTAGAGTTGCAAATGGTGGGGCGTACCCTCCAGATATGTCTGTTCTAGTGAAAGCAAGAAAAGGTGGAGCAGATTATGTTTATTCTGTACTAATGGGCTACACGGAAGATGTACCCGAAGGCATTTCTTTAGAAGAGGGTGTATATTATAATAAATATATGATCGGTAATAAAATTAGAATGCCAAAGCCTATAAATGATGGATCCGTTGAATATACAGATGGAACCCAAGCTACTGAAGAACAAATTTCAAAAGATGTAGTTGCATTTTTAACTTGGGCAGCCGAACCACATTTGGAAGAAAGAAAAAAAACTGGATTCAAAGCAGTAGTTTACTTAATAATTTTAACTATTTTAGGATTTGTAATTAAGAGAAAAATTTGGCTACGTATTGAACCTAAAGTGTAGGATATCACCGTCTTTCACAACATAATCTTTGCCCTCAATTCTATATTTACCATTCTCTTTACAACCTGTTTCTCCTTTGAATTTTACAAAATCCTCGTAAGACATGACTTCAGCTTTAATAAAACCTTTTTTAAAATCACTATGTATAACCTCCGCTGCATCTGGTGCAGTGGTATTTTGTTCAATCGTCCAGGATCTTGATTCTTTTTCCCCTGAAGTAAAATAAGTATTTAGTCTTAATGTTGAAAAGCTAGCTTTGATTAGTTTGTCTAAACCTGATTCTTTAATGTTTAATGCTGATTTAAAGCTTTCAGCTTCTTCATCATTTAGTTCAGTTATTTGCCTCTCTATATCTGCAGATATCTCTATAACTTTATCACGATCGTATTTTTTTAGAATTTTATCAATATGAGTATTATTTTTGCCTATATCATTTTCCCCAACGTTACATACTACAATTTTCGGTTTGAGAGATAGTAAAGATGAGCTTTTCACCATTCTTTTTCCATAAGTTTTTATTAGACTAGATGGGTTAATACCTTTTTCTAAATTATTATAAATATAATTAATAAAATCCTTTTCTTCCTCATTTTTAATTTTATTTTTATTTTTTTTATCTAGACGCTTTTCTAGAGACTCTAAATCAGATAACATTAGTTCTGTCTCAATCATCTCGATATCTCTTAACGGATCAATTGTAGCATTTACATTTTGAATGTTGTTATCCTCAAAGCACCTTACTAAATGTACTATCATATCAACTTCTCTTATATGAGATAAAAATTTATTACCGAGTCCCTCTCCACCAGAGGCACCTTTAACTAATCCAGCTATATCTACGAAAGTTATTATACTATTTATAGTTTTCTTAGAATTTGAAATACTTGAAATTTTATTTAATCTATCATCTGGAATCGCAACAATACCTACGTTTGGTTCAATTGTGCAAAAAGGAAAGTTTGCAATTTGCGCATTTTTGGATTTAGTTAATGCATTAAAAGTTGTTGATTTACCTACATTTGGCAATCCAACTATTCCACATTTAAAGCTCATTAATTGTTAGTCTTACTTGAAAAATCATCGAGTTTATTTTCAAAAAGCAGATAAACGTTATCTAATATTCTTGAAATAGATTCATCGATTATATTTTTCTCTTCTCCAGAAAAGTCATTAAGTACATGCTGATCTACATAATTTTTATTTCCTGGATGATCTATTCCAATTCTTATTCTATTAAAATCCTCTCCTAAAATAGTTGTTATTGATTTAATACCGTTATGTCCACCACTCGAGCCACCATTTTTACATCTAATTTTTCCAAGCTCCAAATCTAAATCATCATGAAATACAAAAATATTTTTTTTTTCAATTTTATAATAATCTTGAATTTCTCTTAAACATACACCAGAATTATTCATAAATGTTAATGGTTTTACTAATATAATTTTGTGACTATTAATTTCTCCGCTTGTCAATAAACCTTTAAATTTAGGTTTTTGTTTTGAAAAGTTAAATTTTTTATTTAATGCATCGATTAACATAAACCCAATATTGTGCCGATTATTTTTATGTTTAGGATCAGGATTGCCAAGACCTACAAACAATAGCATTTAGTTATTTCTTTTTATCCGTGCTCTTAGCGCTATCAGCTGGTTTTTTATCTTCTTTTTTAGGATCAGCTTTTGTTGTTTTGCCATCAGTTTTTGTTGCCTCGCCTTCAGCAGGTTGAGCTTCTGCTCCTTCTGCAGCTACAGCTTCATCAGTTGAAGCTTCAGCAGGTGTTTCTGGTTCTGCAACAATTGTTGGTGCGGCTACCGAAGCAATTGTAAAATCTCTATCTAGAATAGTAGGTTTTACATTTTCTGGAAGTTTTATCGCTGAAATCTTAATACTTTCACCAATATCTTTTTCTAAAAGATCTACTCTCAATTCTGATGGTATATTATCTGCAGGACAATTAAGTTCTACCTTTCTTCTCACTATGTTAAGAACGCCTCCCTTTTTTAATCCTGGACATTTTTCTTCATTTAAAAACTTTACAGGAATCCAAACTTGCACCTTTGTATTTGAACTTAAAGTTTGAAAGTCTACGTGTAATGGTTGATTTGACAGACTATCAAATTCAATATCTCTGGGCAAAACTTTATAACTTTTACCTTCTAATGATAGATTTATAACTGTGCTCATAAAGTTTGATGAGTTTAGAAATTTTTCTAAAGAAGTCTTTTTTATACTCAAAGAAATAT
>CACIPP010000023.1:0-5377 GCA_902588515.1 uncultured Pelagibacteraceae bacterium | reverse complement strand
AGATGTAATTATTACTAAAAAAGATTGCGACTGTAGTAACAAAGGTAAATCTATTCAGATCTCTGAAATAATTGAAGGAGGTAACGTTATAGTTAGCTTGTCAGAAAGAGCCTTAGGCAGATATGCAGCAGAAGATATAAAGAATGCTTTAAATGGCGACATTATAGTTAAAAAAAATGAAATGATTGACGAGTCGAAATGCGAAAAACTTGAGTCCGCGGGAGTTAAATCATGTAGAGTTTACTCAGTAATAACATGTGACAGTGAAAAAGGAGTTTGCGCTATTTCCTATGGTAGAGACTTAGCTCGAGGTATACCAGTTTCTGTTGGTGAATGTGTTGGTATGATAGCTGCACAATCAATTGGAGAACCAGGTACCCAACTAACAATGAGAACATTCCACGTTGGTGGAACAGCACAAATAAAAGAAGATTCTTCGATAACTTCTCCAGATGATGGTATTCTAAAAATACTCAACAAAAATTTAGTAGAAGATTCTTCTAAAAATCTAATTGTAATGGGCAGAAATATTGAAATAAATATTGAAAAAGATAATATTGTGGTAGCTTCATATAAGTTACCTTATGGTTCAAAATTATTTGTTAAACCAGACGAAAAAGTTAAAAAGAATCAAAAAATTTGTGAGTGGGATCCTTATACATCACCAGTTATTGCAGAAACTTCCGGAATAGCAAATTTTGTCGATCTTGTAGATAATATATCAATAAAAGATGTTACAGATGAAGCAACAGGTATTTCATCAAAAAAAGTAATAGATTGGAAATTATCTAAAAACTTAGATCTAAAACCTAGAATAACTCTAAGGGACTCAAATGATAAGGTGGTTAAAAAAGCAGATGGAAATGAAGCAAGATATTATCTTTATACCGATACCATTTTATCCGTAAATGACGGCGACAAGGTTAATGCTGGCGACGTATTAGCTAGATTACCAAAAGCTTCTTCTAAAACAAAGGATATTACCGGTGGATTACCTCGTGTTGCGGAATTATTTGAAGCTAGAAAGCCAAAAGAGGGAGCAATTATAGCAGAGAATGATGGCGAAGTAATTTTTGGCAAAGAAATAAGAGGGAAACAGCGAGTAACAATTAAAGGAAAAGATTTATTAGAGTCAAATTATTTAGTATCAAAAGACAGAAGAATAAATTTTAATCCTGGTGAAAAAATCTCTAAAGGAGAATATTTAGTAGATGGACCTCCTGCTCCTCACGACATACTAAAAATTTTAGGAATAGAAGCTTTAACGGAATACTTTGTTAATGAAGTTCAAGATGTTTATAGACTTCAAGGTGTTATAATAAACGATAAGCACATCGAAGTTATTTTACGACAAATGTTAAGAAAACTAGAAGTAAAAAACCCAGGTGATAGTAGTTTATTGACAGGAGAGATAGTCGATAAAATTGATGCAATGAAATTAAATAACAAACTTAAGAGTGAAAATAAAAAACAAGTTACTTTTGAACCAGTTCTTCTAGGTATAACAAAAGCATCTTTACAAACTAAATCTTTTATATCTGCAGCATCATTCCAGGAAACAACGCGTGTTCTAACAGATGCATCAATAAAAGGTAAGTCGGATCAATTAAATGGGCTTAAAGAGAATGTTATTGTTGGTAGGCTAATACCTGCCGGTAGTGGAAAAAGCAGACTTAGATATAATTCAATAGCAAGAGATAAAGATTTAGAGCTTCAGAAAAAGATTTCTCCTGGAAGCGAAGAAACTCAAGAAACTGAAGTCGCTGATGCAAAATAGCCCTTAAAATAGGGCCATTTTGATGTTTTTTTTTAAGCAAAGGTATTGAATCTCTTTAATAAATTGATATTAATAGCCTCTTTTTAAGGTAGCATGTAAAGCTATGTTGGCTTTAAACTACTACCAACAGCTTACCTAACGCGTCCTTAAAAAATATATATTTTATGCCGACTATTAATCAATTATTAAAAAAAAAAAGAAAAAAAGTAATTTCAAGAAATAAAGTGCCAGCACTTGAAGGTTGTGCGCTTAAGAGGGGGGTATGCACTAGAGTGTATACTACAACACCTAAAAAACCTAACTCAGCATTAAGAAAAGTTGCAAGAGTGAGATTATCTAATGGGTTTGAAGTTAGCGCATATATTCCAGGAGAAGGACATAATTTACAAGAACATTCTGTTGTTATGATCAGAGGTGGTCGAGTAAAAGACTTACCGGGAGTTCGTTACCATATTGTTCGAGGATTACTAGATACTCAAGGTGTCACTACAAGAAAACAACAAAGATCAAAATATGGAGCAAAGAGGCCAAAATAATTATGTCTAGAAGAAGAAGCCAATCAAAAAGACAAGTGTTAGAAGATCCGGTTTACGGTACTAAAACAATTACCAAAATAATTAATTCATTAATGATTGGCGGAAAAAAAACTGTTGCTGAAAAAATAATTTATAGAACATTTGATTTAATTAAAGAAAAATCAAAACAAGATCCAATGAAAGTATTTAATGAGGCATTAAAAAACGTTAAACCAAATCTTGAAGTTAAATCAAGAAGAGTTGGTGGAGCAACGTATCAGGTACCAGTAGAAGTAAAACACGATAGAGGCCAAGCGTTAGCAATTCGTTGGATATTAGAGGCATCAAAAAAAAGAGGTGACAAAACTATGCAAGAAAGATTAATGAAAGAATTTTTAGACGCATCAGGTAATAAAGGTGGAGCAATTAAAAAAAGAGAGGATACTCATAAAATGGCAGAGTCAAATAAAGCTTTCGCACATTTTAGATGGTAAGTTATGAGCGATAAATATCCAAAAGAAAAATATAGAAATATTGGTATCATGGCACATATTGATGCCGGCAAAACAACTACCACTGAAAGAATTTTATACTATACAGGCAAAGGTCACAAAATAGGAGAGGTTCATGATGGTGCTGCAACTATGGATTGGATGGAGCAAGAGCAAGAAAGAGGTATTACAATAACCTCGGCAGCAACAACATGTTTTTGGAAAGATCATAGAATTAATATCATTGATACCCCTGGTCACGTAGATTTTACAATTGAAGTTGAGAGGTCGTTAAAGGTATTAGATGGTGCGGTTGCAGTATTTGATGGGGTAGCTGGCGTTGAACCTCAATCAGAAACAGTATGGAGACAGGCTGATAAATACAAAGTTCCAAGAATGTGTTTTATAAACAAATTAGATAGAACAGGTGCAGACTTTTATAGATGTGTAGAAATGATTAAAGACCGATTAGGTTCAAAACCTTTAGTTTTACAAATCCCGATTGGAATTGAAAGCGATTTAAAAGGTAGTGTTGATTTGGTAAAAATGAAAGGAATCGTTTGGGATGACGAAAGTCTAGGAGCAAAATTTAATGAAGTCGAAATACCTGGTGATTTAAAAGATCTAGCTTCTAAATACAGAAAAGAATTAGTTGAAACAGCAGTAGAGCAAGACGAAAAATTAATGGAAAGTTATTTAGAAGGTAAAGAGCTATCAGAAGTTGATTTGAAAAATTGTATAAGAAAAGGAACATTAGCTTTTGATTTTGTGCCCGTTCTGTGTGGTTCAGCTTTTAAAAATAAAGGTGTGCAGCCTTTACTAGATGCAGTAGTAGATTATTTACCTAGTCCAATTGATATCTCAAGTATTGAAGGGACAAAACCGGGTTCTGATGAGAAAATTGTAAGAAAATTTAATGATAATGAACCATTTAGTGCACTAGCGTTTAAAGTTGCTAATGACCCATTTGTTGGTTCATTAACATTTATAAGAATTTACTCTGGAAAACTTAAAACTGGAACTGGAGTTTTAAACTCCTCTAAAGACAAAGATGAAAGAATTGGAAGAATGCTTTTAATGCATGCAAATAATAGGGAGGATATTAAGGAAGCGGGTACAGGAGATATTGTTGCATTAGCAGGTTTAAAACATACAATTACAGGTCATACTCTTTGTGATCAAACAAATTCTGTAATTTTAGAGCCCATGGAGTTCCCTGATCCGGTAATTGAAATTGCAGTAGAACCAAAGACGAAGGCCGATCAAGAAAAAATGGGAGAAGCATTGCAAAGATTAGCAAAAGAGGATCCATCGTTCAGAGTATCATCTGACAACGAATCTGGACAAACAATTATTAAAGGAATGGGAGAATTACATTTAGATATTATTGTAGATAGAATGAAGAGAGAATTCAAAGTAGAAGCGAATATTGGAGCTCCTCAGGTTGCTTATAGAGAAACCATCCAAAAAACTGCTGAAGTTGATTATACTCATAAAAAACAATCAGGAGGCGCTGGTCAATTTGCAAGAGTAACCCTTAGTGTAGAACCATTAAATCCTGGTGAAGGAAGACAAGTAGAAAGCAAAATTAAAGGAGGAGCTATTCCAAAAGAATTTATTCCTGGAGTAGAAAAAGGTATAGAAAGCGTTTCAGATTCAGGCATATTAGCTGGTTTTCCGTTAATTGATTATAAAGTTCAAATAATAGATGGCTTACATCACGATGTAGACTCTAGTGTATTAGCTTTTGAAATTGCATCAAGATATTGTTTTAAGGAAGCCTGCACAAAAGCGGGACTTAAGCTGCTTGAGCCAATTATGAAGGTAGAGGTAGTTACCCCAGAAGACTATATGGGAGATGTTATTGGTGACCTAAATAGTAGACGAGGTCAAGTAGGATCAACCGATAAGAGAGGTAATGCTACGGTAATAAATGCGATGGTGCCTTTAGCAAATATGTTTGGATATGTTAATAATTTAAGATCAATGTCTCAAGGAAGAGCTCAATACACAATGTTTTTTGATCATTATGAGAAAGTTCCTCAAAATGTTCAAGATGAAGTAACTAAAAAATTAGCTTAATAATATGGATAAACAACACATAAGAATAAGATTACAAGCTTACGATCATAAAATATTAGATAAATCTACTATTGAAATCGTAAATACTGCGAAGAGAACAGGGGCTCAGATTAAAGGCCCAATACCTTTGCCTACAAAAAAAGAGGTATTCACAGTCCTAAGATCGCCTCACATTGATAAAAAAAGTAGAGAACAATTTGAAACTAGAACTCATAAAAGATTAATCGATATATTAGAGCCAACACCACAAACAATAGAAGCACTAATGAAGTTAGACTTAGCTTCAGGTGTTGATGTGGAGATAAAAATATAATGACCATAGGTTTGATTGGAAAAAAAATGGGTATGTCACAAAGGTTTTTTGAAAACGGAGAAGTAGTACCAGTTACGATTTTAAAGATTGAAAAGGCAAAAGTAGTTGAAATAATTAATAAAGAAAAAAGGGGCTATTCTGGAATTTTAGTTGGATACGGTCATATAAAAAATTCAAAACTTACAAAACAAATGAAAGG
>CACIPP010000022.1:0-5517 GCA_902588515.1 uncultured Pelagibacteraceae bacterium | reverse complement strand
GAATTTGTAGTGTTAAAGGAAAATAAATTTTTTGACTTAGCAAAAGCCAAACAAGATTTGGAAATTATAAAATTATTTTATAGAAATACAGGATATTATGCAGCTAAAATAAATTTAATAACATCAGAACTTGAGGATAATAAAATCAATTTAGTTTATAGAATTGAAAAAGGAAATAAAACCAAGATAAAGGATATTTTTTTTATTGGTGATAAAAAAATTAAATCAAATAAGTTACGAGATGTTATAAAGTCTACACCACATAACTGGTGGAAGCTTTTATCAATCACTAATATTAATCCGGAAATAATTAAACGTGATACAAGTATATTAAAAGATTTTTATCTAAACGAAGGATATTTTGATGTACAAATTACTTCATATAAAGTTGAGTTAATTGACGATAATTATGCAAATATAATTTTTTCAATTGAAGCTGGTAAAAAATATTCATTTGGAGAATTAAAGGTGATTGATCAAAAAAGCTTATTTGACAAAAATGTTGTAGATTTATTACAAGATAATATTAACAAATTAACAAATAAAATCTATGATGAAAGTCAAATTGATAAATTTGATAACAAAGCAAATAAATTATTTACTGAAAAAAAATTAGATTTTGCATTTACAAGAATTGAGAAAATAAAAGATAATGATTTAATAAATATTAATGTCTACTTGTTAGAGGATGTTAAGAGATTTGTTAAAAATATTAATATATATGGTAATGAAATAACTGAAGAAAAGGTTATTAGAAATCAACTTGAATTTGTTGAAGGTGACTCATTTAGTACTAGAAAACTGAAAAATTCTATTAATAGAATTAAGTCAACTGGAATATTTAAAGATACAAAATATAAAATAACAGAGGAAGATAATAATCTAGTATCAGTTGATTTGTCTGTAGAGGAGCAACCGACTGGCTCCATTAGTGCAGGAGCAGGTTATGGGTCTACAGGAGGTCTTATTACAGGCTCATTATCTGAAAAAAATTTATTTGGAACAGGTATTGCTTCAAACATAGAGTTCTCTTTAACAGAAGATAAGATTACAGGATTTATTGATATCATAAACCCTGATTACAAAAATTCGGGAAATACACTTAAGAATAGCATTGGTATTATCGATGAAGATTTTTCTAACGTAGGATATGAAAGTTCTAAAGTAATAGCTACAACTTCATATAGATACGAACTTTTTGAGGATATTTACTATCAACCAGGTGTATTATTTGATTACGATAAAATTGATGTAGTTGACACATCTACTAATCTAACAAATAGAGACGGTAATTATTTTACAAGCGCCATAACTCAATCAATTAGCAAAGACAAAAGAAATTCGAGGTTGTTCCCGAGCTCAGGTTATGTCTACGGTTTAAATCAAACATTTGCACATTTAGCAAGTGATGTGCCTTATTTAAGAAATAGAATATTTTCAAATAGCTATGCTAAATTTAGTGATGATTATATAGGATCATTAAAATTATCTTTTAGACACATTAATACTTTTGATACTAATGAGGATGTAAAGTTAAGTGATAGAATATTTTCGAGTAGAAAAACCCTACGAGGATTTGAGTCAAGAGGTGTAGGTCCAAAAGATGGCAACATATATGTAGGTGGAAATTATGGTGCGGCTGCATCTATTCAATCTACTTTTCCAAATCCATTCCCAGACTCTTGGAATGCTAAAACGTTAGTTTTTTTAGATAATGGAAATGTTTGGGGCGTCGATTATTCAGATAATGTAGATGAGAGTAATTTTATTCGAACCACGGCTGGTATTGCATTAGAATGGTGGTCACCTGTTGGCCCAATAAGTTTAACATTTTCTAATGCTATCAGAAAAGCAAGTACCGATAAGACAGAAAGCTTTAATTTTCAAATTGGTGGAGTTTTCTAAATCGGTCTAAAATTACTAAATATGTTTTTTGAAAACAAAGGTCCTTTTAAACTTAGTTACATAAAATCTAAATGTGCAATAAGTGGTATAAATTTTGATGGGAAAGTTAATGATATTAAAAGTTTAAATAATGCAAAAAAAAACGATATTTCGTTTCTAGATAATTCAAAGTATGTTAAATACCTATATTTAACGTCTGCAAGTTATTGTATTTTAAAAGAAAAGCATGCAAAATATTTACCAAGTACTTGTAAGCCAATTATTTCACAATCACCTCTAAACGATTTTATAAAAATATCTATCTTGTTTTATCCTGATGCGAGATATGACAAACATTCTAATTCGTACTTAAGCAAAGGACAACTTAAAAAAAAATACAAAAAAGTTAAATTTGGTAACAATACTAATATTTCAAAAAATGTAATTATTGGTCATAATACTACTATTGGAAATAATGTAATTATTGAAAGTGGATGCAATATCGGAAATAACGTGATTGTTAATTCAAATGCAATAATTAAAAACACTCATATAGGAAATAACTCTATAATTAGCTTTGGTTGTGTTATAGGAAAAATTGGTTTTGGATATAAATTAATTAATGATAAAATTGAAATTATACCTCATATAGGTCAAGTTATAATTGGTAATAATTGTAATATTGGATCTTATTGCGTTATTGATAGGGGATCTTTTTCAAGCACAAAAATAGGGAACAACACAAGCTTAGATAATCATGTACATATTGCCCATAATACTGAAATAGGAGAAAATTGTTTTATAGCAGGTCAGGTTGGTGTAGCAGGAAGCACAATTATTGGTAACAATGTAATGATTGGGGGACAAGCAGGAGTCTCTGGTCATCTCAAGATTGGAAATAATGTTAAAATTGGAGGAAAGTCCGGAGTAGTAAAAGATATAAATGACAATCAAAGTGTTATGGGGTATCCAGCTGTATCTATAAAAGACTTTTTAAAAAATGAAAAAAAATAAACTTGAAAAACTAGATTTAGAAAAATTATTACCTCACAGAGATCCAATGTTACTTATTTCAGAACTAAGAGATATAGTTCCAATGAAATCTGCCACAGGAATAATAAATGTAAATAAAAGTAGTTTTTTTTTTAAAGGACATTTTCCTGGTCAACCTGTTATGCCTGGAGTATTAATAGTTGAAGGTTTTGGTCAGGCAGCCGCGGCATTAGCAGCGCACTGTTTAGACCCAAAAATTATCGAAAATAAACTAGTATACTTGATGACCGTCGATAAAGCTAAATTTAGGTCACCTGTTATGCCAGATTGTGAATTACATCTTAAGGTCAAAGTATTACAAATAAAAGGCAAAGTCTGGAAATATAAAGGAGAAGCATATGTCGGCGATAAAAAAAAAGCAGAAGCTGAATGGATGGCGACTATTGCTGATAGAACATAATGATAGATAAAAATTCTACAATTCATAAGCGAGCTAAAATAGGAAAAAACGTAAAAATAGGCCCTTATTGCGTGATTGAAGAAAATGTTGAAATTAATGATAATTGCGAACTGATAGCCTCGGTTCATATATCTGGAAACACTTCAATTGGAAAAAATAACAAATTTTTTCCGTTTTGTTCTATTGGGTCTGCTCCACAAGATCTTAAGTATAAAAATGAATTAACGTATTTAAAAATTGGAGATAATAATACTTTTAGAGAATATGTTACAGTTAGCCCGGGAACAGCTGGTGGAGGTAATGTAACTCGAATAGGTAATAACAATTTATTTATGGTCTCAAGTCACATTGGTCACGATTGTTATCTTGAAAACAATATTGTTATAGCAAACAACGCAGCTATTGCCGGACATTGTAATTTTGGGGATAATGTAATCATCGGTGGAAATTCAGCTGTTTTGCAGTTCTCTAAAATTGGAAAAGGGTCAATGATTGGAGGCATGACAGGCGTAGATAAAGATGTTCTTCCTTTTTCGCTAGTCAAAGGTAATAGATGTAGGTTTGAAAATATTAATTTAATTGGATTAAAAAGAATGAATCATCAAAATAATGAAATTAATGAATACAGAGAAACTATAAATAAATTATTTAAGTGTGAAAATATGGAAAATTTTAAAAAACAAATCAACAATAGCGACTCAAAATTATTAAAGGATTTACTTTTATTTTTAAATAATAAAAACAAAAATCGAGATATATGCAGACCATAATATGATAGCATTAATTTGTGGAACAGGCAGTTTTCCTAAAGAGATTTTTAAAATTTTAAATAAAAAAAAAATAAAATATATCATTATCAATTTAACAGATAAAAAATTATCAAAACTTGAAATAAAATTAAAGATTGGACAGTTTGGAAAATTGTTTAAAACTCTTAAAGAAAATAGTTGTAAAGAGGTTATTTTTGCGGGTAAAATCTTAAGGCCTTCGTTACAAAATATTAAGTTTGATACCGAAGGTCTTAAGATTTTGCCAGCACTTTATAAAGTTTTTAAAAAAGGTGATTATAAAATACTTAATTTTATTGTTAAGCTTTTAAAAAAAAAGAAGATTAAAACTATAAGTCATACAAAATATTGCAAAGCACTCACTCTATACTCAAATCCAACAAGCTATAAACCAACAACAACTAATATGGCGGATTTGAAAATAGCTATAAATTTATTTAATAAATTTAAAAACCATGATTTAGGACAAAGTATTATAGTTGATAAGTGTAGAATTATTGGTGTTGAAGGAGCCTTTGGAACGGATCAAATCATCAATAACTATAAAACATTTAACAAGACAAGAAAAAAAAATACTGGAATTTTAGTGAAAATACCGAAAAAAAATCAAGATTTTGAAATTGATTTGCCAACTATTGGATATAAAACAATTAAAAATTGTATAAGTGCCGGATTAGCGGGGATATATCTAAAAAAAGGAAAAAATGTAATTTTAGATAAAAACAAATGCAAAAAGCTTGCTGACAAAAAAAAATTTTTTATTTCTGTGTTTTAATGAAAAAAAAAATATTTATTATTACTGGAGAAGAGTCAGGAGATAAACTTGCTTCACTTATTTTTTCCAAAATGAATACTCAAGAATATGAATTTAAGGCAATAGGTGGTCAAAACCTAAAAAATATGGGAATACCTATATTGTTTGATAATAAGGATATTACATTTTTTGGTATAACAGATGTTATTTTAAATATATTTAAAATTTTTAGGAAAATAAATTATACTGTAAAACAGTGTATTAAATTTAAACCAGATCTAATTTTTAGCGTTGATTGTCCTGATTTTAGTTTTAGAGTTATAGAGAGAGTAAAAAGGAAAATAAATACGAAAGCATATCATTTTGTGGCCCCTACAATATGGAGCTGGAGAGAAAGAAGGGCTATTAAAATTAAAAAAATTATCGATCATATATTTTTACTTTTCCCATTTGAAAAAAAATATTTTGATAAATACCAAATAAATAATTCTTTTGTAGGTCATCCTTTTTTTTTAAAATTTGAAAAATACGATAATGGAAAAAAAGACTCTAACATGATTTCTATATGTCCGGGAAGTAGAAAAAGTGAAATTACTAAAATGTTACCAATTTTAATTAAAGTTATTAAAAAGTTAAAT
>CACIPP010000021.1:0-5729 GCA_902588515.1 uncultured Pelagibacteraceae bacterium | reverse complement strand
TTTGTTCGACCAATCTTAAAATTTTTTCCGAAAAAGATTCTTTAGATAATACATTCTGCCACTTTACAGAGCTTTCTCTTAATCTTTGTCTAGTCATTTCCAAGAGACCAAAATTACTTATTCTTCCTACTTGAGTTCTAGCTTTATCAGTTCTGAGAGCTTCTTTCATTTTTCTTTCAACAAATCTTCTATTAGAAAAATTTTCCATATCTATAAAATCAACAACTATTAAGCCTGCTAAATCTCTTAACTTAATTTGTCTTGCTATTTCTTCAGCAGCTTCTAAGTTGGTTGCTAAGGCAGTTTTTTCAACATTTCTTTCTTTTGTTGCTTTCCCCGAATTTATATCTATCGCAACTAGAGCCTCAGTTGGGCTTATTATTAAATATCCACCTGATTTTAATTCTACCCTAGGTTCAAATATTTTATTTAAATATTCTTCTATCTCATATGAATGAAATAATGGTTTCTTAGATTTATATTTTTTTATTTTTTTAATTTGATCTTTCGCAATAATTCCACAATATTTTTTCGCTATTTTAAAACCATTTTCACCCTCAACAATTATATCATCTGTTTCAGAATTAAAAAAATCCCTTATGGTCCTATAAATCAAATCTCCCTCTTCGTGTATAAGTGCTGGCGCATTAGATTCTAAAGTTTTATTTGCAATCTCACTCCAAATACTTAACAAAACATCTAAATCATTTTTTATTTCATTTTTTGTTTTTTTTGCGCCTGCTGTCCTAACTATTAATCCCATCGTTTTTGGTATTTCCAAGTCATTAATTACAGTCCTAATATGTTTTCTATCCTGTGAATTAAAAATTTTTCTTGATATCCCGCCTCCCTTAGCTGTGTTTGGCATCAATACTATGTATTTACCAGCAAGAGATAAATAGGTGGTTAAAGCAGCGCCTTTCTTTCCTCGTTCTTCCTTAACAATTTGAACTAAGATAATTTGGTTGGGTTTTATTACTTCTTGAATTCTGTATCTTTTAAATTTCTTTTTATTCCTAATATCATCAACTTTTTTTTTAATACCACTGTCTTCTTGCTGACCAAATTGAGTATTTTCTTTTAACTCATTTTCATTTTTAAAATTAGAATTTTCGTCACTTGTGTCATTGCTTTCTAAATCATCATCTTGATTTTCTTTTAATTCCTCTCTAACTTCCTCCTCAATTTTTATAATAACTTCCTTATCAGCTTTAGGAATTTGATAATATTCTGTTTGGATATCATTAAAGGCTAAAAAACCATGTCTCTCGTTTCCAAAATCTACAAATGCCGCCTGTAAAGATGGTTCTACACGGCTAATTCTGCCTAAATAGATATTGCCTTTTAATTGCTTCTTGTCTGAGTCTTCAAACTCGTAACCATCAACTCGATTGTCATTAGTGATTGCAACTCTGGTTTGCTTCTTGTGAGAAGCATCAATAAGAATTCTCTTTTCCATAATATACCTTGGGATAATTTGATTAATAAACTTTTCATAATTCTATAATGTAATTATAATAATATAATTCACAAATATGACAACTTTATTATGGATTATTACTATTTATGAAAAGCTTAATAAATAAAATTTTATTATTAACACTTACCCTGATTTTCATAGGTTTTTTTTTAATTTTTACAGCAATCTGGTACTTTTCGACAGATTTGCCGGATTTTGATTTTTTAAAAAATTATAAACCACCAGTTTCCACAAAAGTCTACAACTCAAGTGGTGAGATCATTGCTGATTTTTCCAGACAGAGAAGATCGTTTATAAAGTATGAACAAATACCAAAGAAAATTATATATGCTTTTTTATCAGCAGAAGATAAAAACTTTTTTAAGCATCCCGGAATTGATGCAAAAGGAATAACGCGTGCAGTATTTAAGAATATTGAGAATATTATATCAGGTTCCAGATTAGAAGGCGCTTCAACAATAACACAACAGGTTGCCAAAAATTTTTTATTAACTTCTGACGTATCATTATCAAGAAAAATAAAAGAAGCTATACTAGCATTTAGAATAGAGAAAACATTATCAAAACAAAGAATTCTTGAACTCTATTTAAATGAAATTTATTTGGGTGAAAGGGCATATGGTATTGCTTCTGCAAGCATGATATATTTTGATAAATCTGTAAACGAAATAAATTTCGCTGAAGCTGCACTACTTGCATCTCTTCCAAAGGCTCCAAGCAAATACAATCCTTACAAAAAAAATAATTTAGCATTTAAGAGAAAAAATTGGGTTTTGAGCAGGATGTATGAAAATAATTTTATAGATAAAAAAACTTTTTCAGAAGAGAAAAATAGAAAAATAAACTTAAAAAAAAAGAAAATCACGCTTTTTGAAAATTCACTTTTTTTCTCTGAAGAAGTAAGAAAAAAATTGTATGAAAAATATGGAGAAGAAAATTTATACAAAGGCGGAATGTATGTTAAAACGTCACTAGACAATGACGTACAACTAATATCAATAAATTCATTGATAAAAAATTTGGAATCTTATGACAAGCGACATGGTTGGAGAGGACCAGTGAATGAAAATGTATCTCTAGAAGAATTTAAAAATATAGTTTCAAATAAAAAAAATAATTATAGAAATAAAAAACTTGCGTTAGTCACTGAAGTTTCCAACGACAAAATAAATATTTATACCGAAGAAAACATCAAAACGACAATAACAAAGCAAAATTATCAATGGGCGAGAAGATACATATCTTCTGATTATAAAGGACCTAAAATAAAAAATGCAAATCAAATTGTAAAAGCTAACGACTTAATCTTTGTAAGTAAAAACAAAAAAACTGGAGAATATATTCTTGATCAAATACCAATTGTGAATGGCGGAGTGGTAGTTATGAATCCATGGAATGGAAGAGTTTATGCACTTGTTGGAGGATATAACTTTGACTTAAATCAGTTTAATAGAGTCACACAAGCGAAAAGGCAACCAGGTTCGGCCTTCAAACCTTTTGTCTATGCTACCGCATTAGAAAATGGCTTCAAACCCAATGATCTTATTTTAGATGCTCCATTCGTATTAGACCAAAATAAAGGGGAATTTAAGTGGAAACCAAGTAATTATGGAAAAAAATTTTATGGATTAAATACATTTAGATCCGGAATAGAAAAATCAAAAAATTTGACAACTGTAAGAATTGCTCAAAAAGTTGGATTAGATAAAATAAATACAATTTCAAAAAAATTAAATATTTATAACGAACCAATTAAAATTTTGTCTTATTCATTAGGTTCTGGTGAAACCAACTTAATTAATTTAGCGAGCGCTTATGCGAGTTTTGTAAATGGTGGTAAAAAAATTTCACCAACTTTAATTGATCATATTCAAGACCAGAATGGAAAAACAATTTTTAAAAATAAAAAAATAGAGTGCAATGGTTGTAACAAGGATTATTTAAAAGGAAAGCCACCGACGATAAAATACAATTTTGAGCGAGTGTTTTCAGACTCTACAGCATTTCAGATGGTTAATATTTTAAAGGGAGTAGTAGATCGTGGGACAGCCAAAAAAATCAAGAACTTGAATATTGAATTAGGAGGAAAAACGGGAACAACAAATGATAATTTTGATGCATGGTTCATTGGGTTTACCCCAAACGTATTAATTGGTGTATATGTTGGATTTGATGAACCTGCAACATTAGGCAAAAAAGAGACCGGATCAAAAGCTGCACTACCAATATTTAGAGATATTGTTAAAAAACTAAATTTAAATACTGACAGGCCATTTTTTAAAGTTCCCCCATCGATTAAATTAGAAAAAATTGATGTTAATTCAGGAAAGATAGTAAAATCAAATAGCAAAAATACTATAGTCGAGGGATTTAAAATAAATAGTATGACAAAAAAAACAAATAGTATTAACCCTGTAAATAATGGAATTTATTAATGTATAAGTTAATTGATATAGAAAAATCATTGCAAAATATCAGGAGTTATCTTTGACAAAAACCAAATTGAGGACAAGTTAAAGTCCCTTGAAGATAAAATAAATCAACCTGATTTTTGGAATAATTCTGAAGAAGCCCAAATTATAATGAGGCAGAAAAATCAACATGAAAAAACTATAAGTGAATTTAATCAATTAAAAAAATCTTATGATGATTTATTCGACTTATCTAAAGATTTAGAAAAAGAAGCTGACGAAGAATTAGAATTAGAATTAGCGCAAAATATACAAAACACAATTATAAAATTAAAAGACTTCGAGCTTTTATGTTTTTTAGATCAAAAAAACGATCCATTGGATTGTTATATTGAAGTTCACGCAGGAGCTGGCGGTACAGAAAGCCAAGATTGGGCCGAAATGTTAAGAAGAATGTATGTAAAATGGGCAGAGAAGAAAAATTTTAAGTATGATTTAATTCACGAAACCAAAGGAGAAGAAGCGGGTATAAAATCATCAACAATAAAAATTACAGGTTTAAATCTTTATGGTTTTTTAAAAAGAGAATCTGGCATACATAGATTGGTTAGAATTTCCCCGTTTGACTCAAACAAAAGAAGGCATACAAGTTTTGCAAGTGTATGGGTATATCCGGTTATTAATGATGACATACAAATCGAAATTAACGATAAAGACTTAAGAATAGATACTTACAGATCAAGCGGAGCAGGTGGACAACACGTCAATACAACTGATAGCGCAGTAAGAATAACTCACTTGCCTTCTGGTATAGTTGCACAATGTCAAAATGAAAGATCGCAACATAAAAACAAAGCAACAGCTTTAAATATTCTCAAGGCTAGATTGTATGAAATGGAAATTAAAAAACAGAACGATTTAAGTAAAAAAACAAATCAAAAAAAAGATATTGGTTGGGGTAATCAGATTAGGTCATATATTTTACAACCATATAAATTAGTAAAGGATACTAGAACGAACTTTCAAAGCACCAATCCAGAAAAAGTTCTAAATGGTGAAATTGATGACTTTTTGTCAAAGGCATTAGTTATGTGCAATGATTAATAAATTATGAGTAAATTTTTTAAAATATTATCGGTCGTAGCATCAATTTTATTTATTCTGATTTTACTACTTAGCTATGGTATTAGTACCAATAAATTCAATAACCTTGTTAAAAACAAAATTCAAAACAATATAGCTATTGCAAAAGTTGATTTTCAAAAGATAAATATATCCTTAAATATTAAAAATTTTAATCTTGCACTAGAGTTAATAGAACCAAATATTAAAATTAATAACGAGAAAATACATATTAATCAGCTGCAATTTTTTATTAAACTAACCCCAGCATTTAGCAAAGTTTATATTCTTGAGGAAGTAAATATTAATTTAAAAAATAATGAAATTAAAAATATAAAAAAAATACTTGATACATCGAAAAATGTATTATTAACAAAAAATTTTGATAAAATATTAGATGGAAAGATAAGAGGTAAATTAAAATTTAAGATAGACGAAAAATTTAAATTAAAAGAATATTTTTTCGACGGATTTGTTCAACAAGCATCTGTAGATCTTTTTGAAAATCTTCCCTTTTTAACAAATATAAACTCTCAAATTGTAATAAATAATAAAGAAGTTTCTTTTAAAAAGGGTTCTGCCCAGCTAGTCAATTTGAATTTAAGATCAGATCTTTCGTTTAATATTAGTGAGAAAAAGATTTTTGGCAACATGCAACTAGATGGTTTGTTAGATGAAAAAATTAATTTTAAGAGCATTAAAAAAATATTTAATTT
>CACIPP010000020.1:0-6172 GCA_902588515.1 uncultured Pelagibacteraceae bacterium | reverse complement strand
TTTATTTTCGAAATCAATTTGAATAGTTCCAACACCTGAAACACATGGCTTACCCATGCCCCTAGCAACAACTGCAGCATGACTTGTCATTCCACCTCTGCAAGTCAAAATACCCTCTGCCGCATTCATGCCGTGAATATCTTCTGGCGAGGTTTCTTGTCTTACTAAAATGACTTTCTGACTTTGGGATTTTAGATGCTTTGCTTCATCAGCAGTAAAAATTACTTTTCCGGAGGCAGCTCCTGGCGAAGCTGGCAAACCTTTAGCAATTATATTTTTTGGTGCTTTTGGATCTAAAGTTGGATGCAAAAGTGTATCTAAAATTTTTGGATCAATTCTTAGTAAAGCTTGTTCTTTTTTAATTAATTTTTCACTAACCATGTCTACAGCAATTTTTATTGCAGCTTTTGCGGTTCTTTTGCCAGATCTAGTCTGTAACATCCATAATTTATCATTTTCTACTGTAAACTCAATATCTTGCATATCTTTGTAATGTTTTTCCAACTTTTTATAAATTTTAACAAGTTGCTGATATACTTTAGGCATAGCTTCTTCCATGGAAGGTTCATTAGAGCCTGATTCTTTTCTCGCTTTTAAAGTTATATTTTGTGGCGTTCTTATTCCAGCAACAACATCTTCCCCTTGTGCATTAATTAAGTATTCGCCATAAAAATTTTTATCACCAGTAGAAGGATTTCTTGTAAACGCAACACCTGTAGCACAATTATTTCCCATATTTCCAAAAACCATAGACTGTACATTAACCGCGGTACCCCATTCTTCAGGAATATTATTTAATTTTCTGTAAGTTTTTGCCCTTTGATTTTTCCATGACAAAAATACTGCTCCTATAGCTCCCCAAAGTTGCTCGAAAACATTTTGTGGAAAATCTTTTTTGGTTTGTTCCTTGATGACTTCTCTGAAATTAAGTATTAATTCTTTCCAATCTGAAGCTTCTAAATCTGTATCTAAAACAACTCCTTTAGTAAGTTTATACTTCTCAATAAGATCTTCAAAATTATGATGATCAACTCCAAGAACAACACTACTATACATTTGAATAAATCTTCTATAACTGTCATAGGCAAATTTTTCATTGTTTGTTTTTTTGTATAATCCTTGAACGGTTTCATCATTTAAACCCAGATTTAGCACTGTATCCATCATTCCTGGCATTGAAACCCTGGCTCCTGATCTTACTGAAACTAGCAATGGATTTTTTTTATCACCAAATTTTTTTTTCAATTTTTTTTCAATATTTTTGATTGATGTCTTTACCTGTTTTTCAAGACTTTTAGGGTATTTTTGATTACTTTTATAAAATTCGTTACATGCTTCTGTTGAAATTGTAAAACCAGGTGGTACAGGCAGTCCTATCCTAATCATTTCTGATAAATTGGCACCTTTACCACCCAACAAGTTTTTTAAAGGAACTCTTCCGCTTTTTATTTTTTTATCAAAATCATATACCCAAATACTCATCACGCCCCATCAAGTTTAGAAAAGTCAGTAAATTTATCAAATGTTTTACACATCAAATATAGCAATTCCAATCTATTTTTTTTAAGTTGTTGATTTTCACTATTTACTTTAACCTGGTCAAAAAATGTATCTGTTAAGGGTTTTATTTCAGATAGTAACTCAATTGACTTATTGTAATCCCTTAATCGACTAGGAGTTGTAAAATAATCTTTTATTTGATTAATCTTAATTAGAATTTCGTCTTCAGATGGATGTTCGAATAAAATTTTATCTGGATTTCCTAGTATCTCATCTTGAGAATTTTGGTTAATAATATTTTTTGCTCTTTTATAAACACTCACTGCTGTCTTGCCGCTATTTTGTTTTAACAAATTATCAAAGGTTTTTATTTTACTAAAAATTCCATAAATATCATCACAACCGTTGGTATCAACTATTGAGTTGATAATATCCAATCTGAAATCTAAGTCTTTTAAAATCACTTTAAATCTCTCAGTAAAAAATTCATTTAAATTTTCAATAAGACTTTCGTTCTCAAAATTTATATTTTGCATTTTGTATAAATTCTTAGAATTATTGAATATTTCTTTTAGAGACAGTGATAATTTATTTTTAATTAAAATTCTTATAATTCCAAGTGCATTTCTTCTAAGAGCAAAAGGATCTTTAGAGCTTGTAGGTTTTTCATTTATTCCATAGAAACCCAAAACAACATCAATTTTATCAGCTAAAGCAACTGCAATACTAATTTTAGACCTTGGTACTTTATCTTTAGGGCCGAGAGGTAAATAATGCTCTTTTATTGCATTTGATATTTCCTCACTAAAACCTTGTTGTATTGCAAAATGACTTCCTATAACACCTTGTAACTCGGGGAACTCTCCGACTAAATCTGATACTAAATCTGCTTTGGCAATAGACCCCGCTATTTCTGTATCACCTTTATTTGCACCAACCAAATCTGCAATTATAGATGATAATTGTCTGATTCTTTGCGTTCTGTCGTACATTGATCCAAGCTTTTTAAAGAAAATTATTTTGTTAAGTTTGGATATTTGCTTTACGAGATTTTGTTTTTTATTTTTATCCCAGAAAAATTTCGCATCGAATAACCTGGCTTGAAGAACTCTCTCGTTTCCTTTTAGAATTAAATTATTTACGTCCGTGTTGTTAGATACAAATAAAAAGCAATTAATATGTTTATTATCTGTTTTTAACTTCATGGGGAAATATTTTTGGTGTTGTTGCATGGTTAAATCTAATAATTGCGGTGGTAAATCTAAAAAAGTTTGTTTAAAATTACCTTTTAGAACGCACGGTTTCTCAACTAGATTTACAACTTCATCCAAAAGCTTACTATTTAATTCTTCATGACAATTATTCTTCTTTAAAATTTTCTTTAAATTTTCAGATATAATAAATTTTCTATCTTCTTGATTTAGTACAACTTTATTTTTTTTTAAGGTATCAATATAATGAGAGGCATTTTTTATTTTAATTTCTTTTTCTTCATAAGGACCATCTAGGTATACAACATTACTAGAAACTAAATGATTAAAATTAAATTTAACAACATTATTGTTTAACATGCATGCTATAGAAATTAGAGGTCTTCCCCATGAGCAGTCATAAGATCCCCATCTCATTGATTTTTTCCATTGAATTCCACTTAAAAATTCAGTTAGTATTTTTTGTAGTACCTCAATAGTATTCACCTCTTTTTTTTTTAATTTATAAAAATAAAACCTACCTTTTTCAGTATCTTCCTCGTTAAGATCTTCTTTTTTGTTAATTGATTGTGATTTCATGAAACCAGCCAAAGCTTCATCATTGCAACCTACTCTCGGGCCTTTAATTACTTTGCTTGGTAACATAATATTTGTGACCATTTCTTCAGCTAATAAAACTAGTCTTTTAGGAGTAGACAAACATTCTAAAGTTTTAAAACTAATAATGTTATCCTTAAAATTATTTTCGGCTATTTTTATTAGTTGATTTCTCGCACTACTTTGAAGTAAATAAGGTATCTCTTCTGAATAAATTTCTAAAAAAAAATTGTAATTCATTTAGGTTGTTCTAACCATAGCTCACCACATTTTTTAGTTAGCGACCTAATTCGGTTAATATAATTAGCTCTTTCTGTTACACTAATAATACCCCGTGAATCCAAAAGATTAAAAATATGGCTAGCCTTTAAGCATTGATCGTAAGCAGGTAAACAAAGTTTTTTTTCATAAAGATTGTTACATTCATTTTCAACTCCAACAAATGTCTGCAATAATGTATCGGTATTTGCATGTTCAAAATTATAGGCTGAATATTCTTTTTCAGATCTTAAATATATATCTTTATACTTTGTGCCTTGATCATTCCAATCTAAATCATAAACACTATCTTTTGATTGTATAAACATACATATTCTCTCCAAACCATAAGTTATTTCTACTGATACAGGTTTACATTCGTAACCTGCCATTTGTTGAAAATATGTAAATTGTGTAATTTCCATTCCATCACACCAAACTTCCCATCCTAAACCTGAAGCTCCAAGTGTTGGACTTTCCCAATCATCTTCCACAAACCTAATATCATGATTTTTATAAATTATTCCTAAAGCGGTTAAGCTTTTAAGATAAAGTTTTTGTATGTCTTTTGGAGATGGTTTAATTAAAACTTGGAATTGATAATAATGTTGAAGTCTATTTGGATTTTCTCCATACCTTCCATCCGTTGGCCGTCTTGAGGGTTGAACATAAGCAGTTTTCCATGGATCAGGTCCTAAAGATCTTAAAGTTGTTGCTGGATGAAATGTTCCCGCACCAACTTCTAAATCATATGGTTGAAGAATTACACAACCCTGCTTGGACCAAAAATTTTGAAGACTAAATATTATTTCTTGAAACGTAAGATATTTATTTTTTGAACTTTTTTTTTGTTTTTCAGATTTAATTTTTTTTTTTACCATTATAAACCATATTTATTCCACAAATATCTAGATTCTAGCTCATATGATATATTTATTATATCATTACTCAAATTTGAGGATAGTCTTCTCTTTAACCAACTTTCTGGTTTATCAAAATTTTTTATTTTTACTTTTTTTCCAAATTTTTCTTGAATTGTTTCTGTCATATCACCAATTCCGTCTACTAATCCAAGATCCTTTGATTTTTCACCAGACCAAAATTCTCCTGTAAATAAATCGTCGTCTTTTATATGTTTTATTTTATCTTTTCTGCTTGATTTAACCAATGCTATGAATTGTTTATGAAGATCTTCTTGAATTCTTTTTAACCTTTCAACATCTTCTGGTTTTTCCTCTTTAAAAGGGTCCAAAGTACTTTTGCTTTTGCCAGCTGTATAAACTCTTCTCTCAACTCCAATTTTTTTAATTAATTCATTTAAACCAAAGGCTGCGTATATAACACCGATAGAACCTACAATTGAACTTGAATTCGCATAAATTTCGTCGCCAGCACATGCAAGCATATATCCGCCTGATGCTGCTACGTCTTCAGCAAAAGTGAAAACTTTAACTTTCTTTTCTTCCGCCAACCTTCTAATTAATGAATAAATTAATTTTGATTGAACAGGAGATCCGCCCGGAGAGTTAATGGAAATAGCCACGGCTGATAATTTTTTAGTTTCGAATGCTTTTTTTATAACTGCTTCATTTGAAGCCAAACTTAACCCTTGTTGGAATCTTCCAACGTTTCCTATTACTCCTTTTAATCTTATGTGTGCAACCACAGGTTTTTTACTAAAAATCATAATTAGAATCTTTTATTAATTTATATCAAAAACGTAAAGGTAATGTTTATTTTTTTCCTGAAGGGTGCGTCATTTGATTAATAACAAATAGCCAATAAATACGTTAAAAAAAAACATGTTTTCAAATGTAATTCGTCTTAAAGACATAGATTCAAATCCCTTTTTAGAGATAAAAGACCTATTTCAACTTGAATTAAAAGAAGTAGATAATCTAATTACATCTAAACTTTCTAGTCATGTAGATCTAATAGGCAAAATGTCCTCACATTTAATGAAAACAGGTGGAAAAAGAATAAGACCACTATTGGCAATTTCCTCCTCAGCGATATTTAATTACAAGGGAAAGCGTCACATTAATTTAGCAGCTTGTGTAGAATTAATACACAATGCAACACTTCTACACGACGATGTGATTGATAAAAGTGAAACTAGAAGAGGTTTTAAGACAACTAATTCTATTTGGGGAAATAAAGCATCTATACTAGCAGGAGATTATTTATTAAGCCGATGTTTTCAAATGATGGTAGATGATGGTTCACAAGAAGTCCTTAAACTACTTTCATCTGTTTCTTCTGAAATAGCTCAAGGTGAAATTTTGCAACTGCAATTTGAAAAACAGGTTGATATGGTTGAAAAAAATTACATTGATATCATTACCGCAAAAACCTCCTCTCTTTTTGGTGCCTCAATGAGAATTGGTGGATGTATAAATAATAAATCCAATAAAGAAAAAGAAGCGTTAGAGTCATTTGGAAGAAATTTAGGAATTTGTTTTCAAATTACCGATGATATTTTAGATTATTCATCAAAAGAAAAAATATTTGGGAAGAAAATAGGAAATGATTTTAAAGAGGGTAAGCTGACTTTGCCAATAATTTTACTTTTTCAAAAATTAATAGGTAAAGAAAAAGATAAACTT
>CACIPP010000019.1:0-6641 GCA_902588515.1 uncultured Pelagibacteraceae bacterium | reverse complement strand
GCATTGCATACCGATGGTAAACTTTCTCTTTTATATGTAGTTGATCCAGCGATTAATGCTCAATGGGCGAAAATAGAAAATTTAATTGAACAAGAAGCTACCAGTGAGGCTAAAAAAATCTGTAGAAATTGGTCACAAAAAATTAAAGAGAAGTTTAAAATTGACTCAGAAATTATTATTAAAATTGGCAATAGACCAGAGGAAGTAGTTAAGCTGTTAAATCAGGATCAAGATATAAGATTTTTAGTATTAGCTTCTGCTCCTAACAGTGATGATCCAGGACCAATCATAAAAGCCTTGACTGGTAAAAAAATTAAGGAGTTATCCATACCAATTGTGATTGTACCTGGAAGTTTGCAAGAAAAAGATATTGATTTAATCGCATAAGGGTTGCAATCTTTCAAAGAATTGTTAAAAAAAGTAATTATGATAAACGTAGTAGATACTCCAAATCCTGAAACTAAAAAGTTTGTATTTGAATTTCAAATTTCAGAAGGATCTTGTGAATTTCTCAGAAAAGATAAGAATTCAAAAATAAAACTTGTAAATGATTTATTTAAAATCAATTTTATAGAATTAATTTTTATTGATAAAAATTTTATATCAATAAAAAAGAAAAAATCTTCAGAGTGGACAAGTATTTTACCAGAAATTTTGAGCATTATAGGTGGCAACATTCAAAAAGGCATGGAAAAATTTGTTTTCAAAAATGAAAATAACTTTCAAGATGAGATATCGATCAGAATTGAGCAAGTTTTAAATGAAAAAATCAGACCCGCAGTTGCTATGGATGGAGGAGATATTCAATTGAAAAATTATAAAGATGGTGTTGCGGAAGTCTTATTAAAAGGAGCATGTGCTGGTTGTCCAAGTTCTACTATTACATTAAAACATGGTGTCGAAAGAATGATCAAACATTATGTTCCGGAGGTCAATTCAGTAGAAGCACTAAATTTTGATGAAAGTTAATTATAGTTATATTGAAAGCTTAATAGAAACCGCTGAAAAGCATGAAGTAGAAGAGTATCAATTTTATAGAGACAGAGGACGTAAGTTAACAGTAAAGCAATTAGAATTAATACTACTGAAAAGTGGGATAGAACTACCAAAAGATCTAACACCAAAATTGTCAAAAGGTGAACTTAAAAAAATTTATGCTACAAATTTATTACAAGCTGGCGCATTAGTTTCTGTAGTTTTTGCTTTTGTATTATTACCAGGTTTTATTCAGACAAATACTTCATTAGTAAAATCTACTTATACAATCACTAAAAGTATAGATACTAACAACTCTAATGAAATCGAAGATATGGATAATAGATTTTTTTCTCAAAAAGACACGAGAGGGTATAACACTCCACCTGCAAGGAGCTTATTGGCATTATTTGAAGAATTAAAATACGATTTAAAAGAAATTAGAAATGGAGAACCAGTAAAACCAGTATTCTTTACTCAATTACCTAGAGGTATAAATGAACTAGATAGCATTAGTCAGAGAAAGCAAGTATTTATACAAGTTGTTCTACCATTAGTTTTATCTGAAAATCAAAAGATACTTCTAATTAGAAAAAAAATAAAATTTTTAGCAAACACAAATTCAATTTCTCAAAAAGAAAAAAAATGGTTAGAAGCAAAATTCAAGCAATACAGAGTTAAAAATAATGACATAAATGAGTTACTAGAAAAAGTTGATATTATTCCGCCATCAATAGCAATAGCTCAAGCTGCATATGAAAGTGGATGGGGAACTTCAAGATTTGCATTAGAAGGAAACTCACTTTTTGGACAAAGAACCTGGAGATCTGGATCTGGATTTGTACCAAAAGAGAGATCAAGCGAAGCTACGTTTGAAGTCACAAAATTTCAAATTATAAGAGCTTCTGTAAAAGCATATAAAAAAAATTTAAATACACATAAATCTTACAAAAAATTTAGAGAGTTAAGAGCAGAAATGAGAAATTCAAAAAAAGAAATTAATGGCATTAAACTTTCGAACCATCTGACAACATATTCAGAAATTGGAGAAAAATATGTTTTATACTTGAAACAAATAATTGATCACAATTCACTAACGGACTTCGACAAATCCATATTATTACCTACTAATAAGCACAACCAAGCTTAGGATGAAAAAATCCCAAGATTTTTTAATTATAGATATAAAAGACAGTAATTTAAAATTTTATTTCTTTTCTTCATTAAGGAAAATTTCAAATTCAATTAAGATGAAAAAGTCAGAAAATTTGCCAAATTTATTTTATAAGTTTTTAATTGAAAATAAGATTTCTTTTTCTAAAAACCTAATAATTTTTTTTAATTGCGGAATAAAAAATACTATTTTATATCGAAATACCATTACATTTTTTAAAACTTTAAAATTAATAAGTAATATGAAAACACTTCAATTTAACTATTTTGATATTTTTCAATTATTAAGAAACCAAAGTACCGATAGTCACTGTTTGCTCAATATAGGGAAAGAATTTCTATATCAAAAAAATAACAATAAAATTAAATTATTAAAATATGAGGCAGTAAATACCTTAAGATTAAAAGGATACGTTTATTCAAACGTAGATTTAAAAAACGAAAAAATGAAGACAAAACCTTTGATTTTACCGTTTAATAAGATGCAAAACTTGCTTAAAAAATCTTTAACGCGTAAAAAACCTATTTTAATTTTTAATTAATGAATATACATTTTAAAGATGATTAAAAAATCACCATCGCCCTTTGCAGTTAACTTAGAAACTAAGTGTTTAAAAAATGGTCTTCGTTTAACCGAGCAAAGGAGAATTATAGTTAAATTATTAGAAGAAACGGTTTCCGATACTAAATTTCATCCTGATGTTGATCAAATACATCAAATGGCTATAAAAATTGATAAGAAAATTAGCATTGCAACTGTTTATCGTACTGTGAAACTTCTAGAGGAATATAATATAATTGATAAACATGATTTTAAAGCTGGAAAATCTAGGTATGAGGCAGTTACTGAGACACATCATGATCATTTAATAGATGTTAATACAGGTGAAATAACTGAATTTGTTGATGATGAAATCGAGAAACTTAAAAAAAAACTTGCTTCAAAACTGGGTTACGATTTAATAGATCATAGATTAGAACTTTATTGCAAAAAGAAAAAAGTTGATTAAAAATTTTTATATAAAAACTTTTGGTTGTCAGATGAATGAATATGACTCAAATAGAATCATTGATTTATTATCATTTGCAAATTATTCTAAAGTAAGCAAACTAGATGATGCGCAATGCTTTATATTTAATACATGTAATATAAGAGAAAAAGCAAATCAAAAGGTATATTCGGATGTCGGTAAAATAAGAAAAAAATTTAGAGACAAAAAAGTGAAACCAATAATTGTGCTTGCTGGCTGTGTTGCTCAGGCAGAGTCTAATTTAGTTTTTGAAAAAAGTAATTATGTTGATATTGTTGTTGGACCTCAATCTTATCACACATTGCCAGATTTACTTAAAAACTTTCAAAGTAAAAATAAAAAGTCAGTTAATAATGAGTTTAATGTTATTGAAAAATTTGACAAACTAAATCAAATTAAACGAAATACTAATAAAGTGTCTAATTATATAACTATACAAGAAGGTTGCGATAAGTTTTGCAAATTTTGTGTGGTTCCTTATACTCGTGGACCTGAGTATTCTAGGTCTGTTTATGAAATAGTAGAAGAAGCAAAAAGGCTTGAGTCATTAGGCACTAAAGAGATTATTTTATTGGGTCAAAACGTTAGCGCTTACAAACATGAAAATAATAATTTAAGCGATCTTATTAAAGAGATATCGAAACTTAACCAAATTGAAAGAATAAGATTTACAACATCTCATCCAAATGATTTTAATGATGACATAATTAATATATTTAAAGATGAACCAAAATTAATGCCCCAATTGCATTTGCCAGTGCAGTCAGGTTCTGACAAAATTTTAAAATTGATGAATAGAAATTATACTAAAAAAAAATATATAAACTTAATTGATAAATTGTTAAAAGCTAAACCAGATATCCAATTTTCAAGTGATTTTATAGTTGGTTTTCCAGAGGAGACAAATGAGGACTTTAATGAAACATTAGACTTAATTAAGAATGTGAATTTTACAAATTCTTATTCTTTTATTTATAGTGAAAGACCTGGAACTCCTGCAGTTAATTATGAGAAAATTCCCTTGTATCTGGCTAAAGATAGATTAAAGACTATACAACATTTATTAAATAATATTCAATCTAAAGCGAGCTCTAGAAGCATTGATAAAGATAATTTAGTTTTGTTTGAGAATAAAACTAAAGATAAAAAGCAATTTTATGGGAAGAATATATACGCGCAGCCAGTTTTTGTTAAAAACCACGGCATCAATGATGGTGACTTAAAATTTGTAAAAATAACAGATTATAATAAAAATACATTATTCGGTACAATAAAGGATTAAACAATTGGTAACAAATTTTTTTCAAATACTAGAAAATGACAATGAAGGTACCAGCCTTTATGTCAATGATAATACTACACTGAGAAAATTTTCAGGTTATCAAGATGTTAATTTAAAAACTTTGGAAAAAATTTCAGATGTGAGAATAAATTTAAGAGGCAATTTAATTACCTTGAAAGGTAAATCTGAAAAAGTAAAAATTGTAGTAAAAACTATTGATATGTTACTTCGTAAAACAGAGGGAAAAAATAATCTTGAAGAAGAGGATATAAAATCTTTTTATTATTTTGAACAAAAAGAAAGTAATTTTAACAGTGATATATCTATTAAAACACCAAAGAAATCAGTATTTCCAAGAACAGAAAAACAAAAGAATTATGTAAATTACCTTAACCAAAATAATATAGTTTTTTCTTTAGGTCCAGCTGGGACCGGTAAAACATATCTATCAGTTGCCGTAGCTGTAAGTAAACTTATAAATGGAGAAACTAAAAAAATAATTCTTTCAAGACCAGCTGTGGAAGCAGGTGAAAATTTAGGATTCTTACCTGGAGATTTAAAAGAAAAAATAGATCCTTATTTAATTCCACTATATGATTCTTTGTGTGAACTTATTGGGTTTGAAAAAATGCAAAAAAAAATCGACGATGGATCTATCGAAATTGCGCCTCTTGCCTTTATGAGAGGGCGAACATTAAAAGACTCTTTTGTTATATTGGATGAGGCTCAAAATGCTACAGAAACTCAGCTAAAAATGTTTTTAACAAGGCTTGGCAAAAATACTACCATGGTTGTAAACGGAGATCCTAGTCAGGTTGATCTACCCTTAAGCAAATCCTCAGGTTTAATTAAATCAGTGAATATTTTAGATGATATTAAAGATATTAAAATAATCAGATTTGAATCTAGCGATGTACAGAGACACCCATTAGTAACAAAAATTATTAATGCTTATAAAAAAAATCAATAATGCATAAAATAAATGTTTTAATTGATAATAAGAGATACTGGATAAAAGAATTTCCCAGCTTAGAAAATTTTACCAGAATACAAATGAAAAAATTTTTTTCTGAAATTAAATTCTTAAGCTCTGTAAAACTTGAATTAACAATATTATTTACTAATGGAAAAAGAGTTAAAGAATTGAACAAAAAATTTAGAAACAAAAATACGGACACGGATGTTTTATCTTTTCCATCAATGAGTAAAGATTTCTATAAATCTAGAATTAAATTAAAAGAGCTGTATTTAGGTGATATAGCTTTATCTTATGATTATATTAAGAAAGAATCTGTAAATTTTAATCTTTATACAAGAGAAATGATGGCGCATGGATTTTTACATTTAATTGGATATGATCATAATAATAAAAAAAGCTATTCAATAATGAAAAAAAAACAATTAGATCTTTTAAACTTATGAGTTCTAAAAATAATATAAAAAAATTTTTAAAAAAAATTATACCGTTTAAGTATGATTTAGACGTTAGAGAAAGTATTCAAGATGTAATTAAAAATAAATCTGAGTATTTAAGTAGTGATACCAATTTATCAAATAAAGAGAAGAATATTTTAGAAAATATATTGAGTATTAATAAACTCAAAGTCTCAGATGTAATGATTCCAAGAGCATCAATTGTTTCAATATCGCATAATTGTAAACTCGAAGAAATAGTTTCTGTTATAGAAAAAGAAACTCATTCTAGGATACCTGTTTACAGAAAAGATTTAGATGATGTTTTAGGTATGGTCCATATTAAGGATGTTATAAAATTTTATTCAAATAAAAATTTAAAGTATGAAATTAAAAATATTTTAAGAGATGTTCTTTTTGTTCCCCCATCAATGCCAGTTCTTAATTTGCTGCTAAAAATGCAAGCAACTAAATTGCATATGGCTTTAGTTATAGATGAACATGGTGGAACCGATGGTTTAGTTACAATTGAAGATTTGGTTGAAGAAATAGTTGGTGAAATTCAAGATGAACACGATAACGATGAAATAGTAGAAATAAAAAAAATAGATGACTCTAAGTTTTTAGTAAATGCTAAAATTTCTCTAGAGGATTTTAATAAAGAAACGAGTATAAATTTAGTTAAAAAGGATATTAATACCCTTGGAGGTTTTTTATTTTCGCTAATAAATCGTGTACCATCTAATGGAGAAGTAATAGAATATAAA
>CACIPP010000018.1:0-7322 GCA_902588515.1 uncultured Pelagibacteraceae bacterium | reverse complement strand
ATGTTAATATTATTAATATAATTGCTAATAAGGAGGTTATACCTGAGCTAATACAATTTAATTGCACTGTTAAGAAAATAAGTAATTTGGCAAATAAATTTTTGAGTGATAAGGAGTTATTAAATAAAAATGTTGATAATTACATCAAGACTATTAGATCTTTCTCAAATATGACAACAGATGAAAAAATTCTAAATTATATAAAAAAAAATATATAATTATCTTTTTTGTAAAGGTTTAAATTTTCTAGGTTTTTCTCCAGTGTATAGCTGTCGTGGCCTACCTATTTTGTTTTTAGGATCAAGACACATTTCTTTCCAATGGGCAAGCCATCCTGCAGTTCTAGCGATTGCAAATAAAACCGTAAACATCGAGGACGGGAAGCCCATCGCACTTAACGTTATACCGGAATAGAAATCGATATTAGGATATAATTTCTTTTCGATAAAATATTTATCGTTTAAAGCAATCTTTTCTAGTTCTTTAGCGACTTCTAATAATTTATCATCGGTTCTTCCGACTTCATCAAGAACTTCGTGACATGTTTTTTGCATAACTTTGGCCCTTGGATCGTAGTTTTTATAAACTCTGTGACCAAATCCCATAAGTCTGAAGGGATCATTTTTGTCTTTGGCTTTATCTATGTATTTTTTAATATTTTTTACATCTCCGATTGTTTTTAACATGTTTAATGCAGCTTCATTTGCACCACCATGCAACGGACCCCATAAGGAAGTGAATCCAGTAGATATTGATGCAAATGGATTAACCCCTGATGACGCTGCCAACCTAACTGTTGATGTAGATGCATTTTGTTCATGATCTGCATGTAAAATAAAAATTTTATCCAATGCACGAGCAAATGTTTTATTCACTTTATATGGTTCAGCAGGCACAGCAAAACACATCTTTAAAAAATTTTCAGTATAGTTCAATGAATTATCAGGGTAAATGAAAGGTTGACCAATAGAATATTTGTATGCCATTGCTGCTAATGAAGGAACTTTAGCAATCATTCTTCTTGCAGATATTACCCTTTGATCTAAGTCATTTACATTTGTTGAGTCAGGATAAAATGCCGATAAAGCTGCAACACAAGCAACTGTAATAGCCATTGGATGTGAAGCTCTTCTAAAACCATTAAAAAAATTTTTAAATTGTTCGTGAACCATTGTGTGATTTTTAATTGCTTCAGAAAATTCACTCCATTGCTTTTTATCAGGTAGTTCTCCTTGCCATAATAAATAAACAATTTCTAAAAAGTTACTTTCTTCGGCAAGGATATCCATTGGATATCCTCTGTAAAAGCATTCCCCTTTATCTCCATCAATATAAGTGATGCTAGATTTGCAACTTGCTGTTGAAGTAAATCCGGGATCATATGTGAAATAATTTGAGTCCCCGTATAATTTTGAAACATCTATAACAGAAGGTCCAATTGTACCATCAATAAGTGGCAAATCATAATTGTTATCGCCGATGGTTACTGTAGATTTTTTATTCATTAGAGAGCGAATATTTATCAGTTTTAGTTATAAAAGTCTAATTATTGATATATTTTTTTAATCTAATTATTGTTTCATCTAGGCCAATACTACAAATAATATCCGTTATAGAAGGTCCTTTTGATGAGCATATTAAACACATCCTAACTGGTTGTCCGAATTCTTTAAATTTAATTTTATTTTCCTTTATAACCTCTTCTATAATTTTTTTTAACACGTCTTTATCTATAGATTTATTTTTAACTAGTTTTGCTACTAAAGCACTTATAATTTTTATTTCTTGACCATTTGGTGTAAATTGAAATTCCTTGCTCATTTTGTTATAATTAAAAATATACTCAGCATTCTTGTAAATATTTTTTAACGAACTTGCGTTATTTTTTAAAAAATAAATAGATTGTTTAATTTTTAATATTATTTCTGGGGCTATTTTAATATCAGATTGAAATTTTGTTAAATATTCCTGGAATTGTCGGAATAAATCGTCGTCATTAAAAGATTTAATGTATTCTATATTAATAGATTTTATTCTTTCAATATCCAATTTTGATGGTGATTTACCAATATTTTCTAGGTTAAATAACTTGATACTTTCTTCCATACTGAAGATTTCCTTATCTTTGTATGACCATCCTAATCTTAACAAGTAATTTCTTATAGCATCTGGCAGGTAACCCTCTTTAATGTACTCATCTATAGTAGAAGACGCATCTCTTTTTGACAATTTTTTACCATCTTTACTGTGTATTAATGGAACATGTGCAAATTGTGGGATTTCCCATCCCATCGCTTCGTAAATTTGCTTTTGTTTAAAAGAGTTTATCATGTGGTCATCGCCACGAATAATATGAGAAATTTTCATTTCGTGATCATCTACAGTAGCTGATAGTTGGTAAGTAGGGGAGGAGTCTTTTCTTAAAATTATAAAATCCTCAATCGTGGAATTTGCGATACTTCTATCTCCTTGTACAAGATCTTTAATGATGGTATTTCCTGAAATTTTACTTTTAAATCTTATTACTGGGCTAACATTATCCGGAACACGAAGATTCTTAATCTCGCGCCACTTCCTATTATAAATATATGGAATACCTTTTTTTTTACAAATTTCCTTTTGCTCATTGATCTCTTCTTCTGAGCAGTAACATTTATACGCAAATCCTTTTTCTAACAATTTATTTGCTACTTTTACATGTAAATTAATATTATCTGATTGTTTAATGCATTTATTATTAAAGTCTAAGCCTAACCAATTTAGAGTGTGAATAATTTGTTTCTCATATATTTCTTTTGATCTCAATTTGTCAGTATCTTCAATCCTAATTAAAAAGTCTCCCTTTTTGTTTTTTGCAAATAAATAATTAAATAATGCTGTTCGAGCGCCACCGATATGCAAGTATCCTGTTGGAGATGGAGCAAATCTCGTAATGATTTTCATTATTAAGATTTATATTAATTTTCTAAAAATTTCTATAAAGAGAGACTAAAATACCTTGAATTTTTACTCTCTCAGGATTGAATATTCTCGTTTCGTGAGCCTTATTGGCGCTTTCCAAGGCAATAGTATTAGTCTTTTTTCTGAATCTTTTTAATGTTGCCTCATGATCGTCGATTAAGGCAACAACAATTTGACCATTATTTGCTACATTTGTTTTTTTAATAATAACTGTATCTCCATTATTAATACCCGCATCTATCATACTATCTCCCTCTACTTTCAGTGCAAAAAAATCATCAGTGCTTTTTGCAGGAGGATAAGCAATAGTCTCATCTGAATTCTCAAGTGCTTCTATCGGAACACCGGCAGCTATTTTTCCTACTATAGGAATTAATTTATTTTTATTATTATTCGTTGTTTTATCTAATCCACCATTAATCACACTAGGAGTGAAATTGTTATAAAGATCTTGTATACCTGCATTTTCAGGTAATTTAACAACAGACAAACATCTAGCTTTATGCGGTAAACGCTTTAGAAAACCTCTCTCCTCCAAAGCTGCAATCAATCTATGTATTCCAGATTTTGATTTTAAATTAAGCGATTGTCTCATCTCATCATAAGACGGACATTCACCTCCGTTTTTCAACTTCTCGTTGATAAATAACAATAATGTTTTTTGTTTTTTAGTAAGCATAAGAACAAAACCTAAACAGTAATGTTCTATTAAAGTTCTACACTTATTACAATATTTAAAAAATCAATAAAATCAATGGCTTATTGTGACAATTCTTTAATTTTTTGTGAAATTGAATGTGATTTTATTAGTGATTCTCCAATTAAGAAATTATTAATATTAGTGTTATCTTTAATTTTTTTCACATCATTAATATTTTCAATACCACTTTCACAAATAACAATTCTATTTTTTAAATCAAATTTTTTATACAGGCTTATAGTATTGTTAATATCAACAGAAAAATTTTCTAAATTTCTATTATTTATTCCAATAATAGAATTATCAAATTTTAAAGCAACCTTCATCTCATCTTCATTATGAACTTCCATAATCGTATCTAATCCCAATTCTTCAGCTAATTTATACATAGACTGAATGAGCTTTATATCTGTATTTTTTATTAAAATTAAAATGCAGTCTGCACCAATAGAAGATGCTTCATAAATTTGATACAAATCTACAAAAAAATCTTTACACAAGATAGGAATATCAGATATACCTCTAACATCTTTAATATATTTTTTTTTTCCTAAAAAGTATTTTTCCTCGGTGACAATTGATAAACAAGCTACGTTACTTTGAATATATTCGGTTGCAATTTTCATATGATCAAAGTCATCAACAAATATACCTTTTGATGGGCTAGCTTTCTTTATTTCTGCAATAATACATGTTTTATTATTTTTTTTATAGTCAATAATTTTTTTTGTAAAATTAAAATTTTTTATAATTAAATTTTTTTTTAAAAAATTAATATCCACATTTTTTTTTAAAATTTCTACTTCTTTACGTTTATGTCGGCAAATTTCATCAAGTATATTAGTCATTTTTAATAACTTTTTCTAAATGATTAAAAGCTTTTCCTGTTTGTAAAAAACTTTCTATCTTTATATATGAATTTTTTAATTCTTTTTCTTTAGAAGAAACTATTAGCCCTGCAGCACAATTAAGTGTAATTATTTGGGAAAGTGTATTAGTTTTGCCTTTTAATACCTCTATTATTTTTTCTTTATTATACTTAGCATCTGCTCCCAAAATATCACTTAATTTACCATTGGTATTAACTATTTCGTTAGGGTTAATTTCAAAACGATTTATTTTTTCATTTTCGATTTCGTATACCTGTGTTTTATCAAATAGTGAAATTTCATCCAAGCCATCATTACTGTGAAATACCCATGCTTTTTTTAATTTTATTTTTTTTA
This sequence comes from uncultured Pelagibacteraceae bacterium, assembly GCA_902588515.1. Taxonomy (GTDB): domain Bacteria; phylum Pseudomonadota; class Alphaproteobacteria; order Pelagibacterales; family Pelagibacteraceae. Next base: position 2,435 of record CACIPP010000018.1, on the reverse strand, counting down.
AAACGTGTATATATTTTTCTAAAACATCATTTGAAAATACCCCTATAATCTGTCTATTTACTTGACATGGATTTAATAATGGACCAAGTAAATTAAAAATAGTTCTTTGTTTAATTTTTTTTCTTGCATTTGCTACATATTTCATAGCTGGGTGGTAATTAGGCGCAAACATAAAAGCAAAGTTATTATTGTTTAACGATTTTTTTATTTGATGTGGATTTAAATTAATATTAATTCCCATTTCCTCAAATAAGTTAGCAGATCCGCAATTTGAACTGATATTTTTATTACCGTGTTTAGCTATCTTAATCCCATAAGCAGATAAAATTAATGCTACAGCCGAAGATATATTTATTGTATTTTTTCCATCACCACCAGTACCGCAAGTATCTAATAAATCTCCATCATAATCTACTGATCTTGATTTTTTTCTAAGTGAAATTACTCCACCAGAAATTTCTTCAATACTTTCTCCTTTAGAAGATAATTTAATTAGTATTTTTTCAATAATATCATCATTAACTTGCCCTGATGTTAATTCGTCAAACATGAATTTACTTTCCTCAAAATTTAGCGAAATTTTTTTATCCAGTTTTTTTAAGATATCATCTAAATTCATATGTTTACAAAATTTTTAATAATTTTTTTTCCATTTGTAGTTTTTATACTTTCTGGGTGAAATTGAATACCATATATTTTATAATATTTATGCTTAATACCCATAATTATTCCATCGTCTGTTTTTGCAGTAATTTCAAAACACTTTGGTAAACTTTTTTTTTCTATAATTAGGCTGTGGTATCTAGTACCAAATAATTTGCTTGGCATATTTTTGAAAAGATCTTTTTTATTATGAATGATTTTACTCATTTTACCGTGCATAATTTTTTTTGCAGTAATGATTTTACCACCTAAAGACTGTCCAATAATTTGATGCCCTAAACAAATACCAAGTATTGCTTTGGATTTATAGTAACGATTTACAAGCTCTAGACACTTGCCAGAATCGTCAGGGTTTCCTGGACCTGGTGAAATAATTATTTTATTAAATTTTTTAATATCGTTAAGATTAAATTTATCATTTCTTACAATCTTCACATTTTGTTTTAAAGAATACAAATATTCACTAATATTATGTGTAAAGCTATCATAATTATCGATTAATAATAATTTCACTTTGCAGCCTCAATTATTGCTTTAGCTTTATTCACAGTTTCTTGATACTCTTTTTCTGGATTACTATCCGCAACAATACCGGCACCAGCTTGAATATAAAGTTTATTATTTTTTATTAATGCAGTCCTTAAAGCAATACAAGTATCCATGCTGTTATTTGGTGAAAAATATCCTATAGCTCCTGCATATAGCTTTCTTTTATTTGTCTCTAATTTATCTATAATTTCCATTGCTCGGATTTTAGGTGCACCAGATACAGTACCTGCAGGAAAACCAGCAAACATTGCATCAATTAATGATAATTTTGTATTATATTTTCCTTCAACATTAGAAACAATATGCATTACGTGTGAATATTTTTCAATTTTAAATTGTTCAGTAACTTTTACTGAACCACCAATCGATCCTTTACTTGTATCATTCCGCCCCAAGTCTAATAACATTAAATGTTCGGAAAGTTCTTTTTTGTCAGCAAGCAACTCTTTTTGCAATTTAAAGTCCTCTACCTTATTTTTTCCTCTTTTCCTTGTGCCAGCTATTGGTCTTATAGTTATTTTTTTATTTCTAACTCTGACTAAAATTTCTGGACTACTACCAATAATTTGAAAATTACTAAAATTAATAAAATATAAAAAAGGAGAAGGATTAGTTATTCTTAATTTTTTGTAAATTTCTAACGGCGATTTTGAAATTTTAAATGAAAATCTTTGACTTAATACAACTTGAAAAATATCACCTTTTGCTATGTGTTTTTTAGCTATTAGCACATTTTTTTTAAATTTCTTTTTGCTAGTATTACTTTTTATAACTAATTGATTTTTATTTATTTTTTTATATTTATTATAATTATTATTTACACTAACTATATCAGATAAAATTTTTTTATAATCGCAATTTTTCTTTTTATTGAAATTTATAAATATATAAAAAAATTTATTTTTTAAATTATCGAAAATAACAATTTTACAAGGTCTTATTAATTTGATATCAGGTATTTTTAAATCATCTTTGCAATTATCGGGTATTTTTTCAATATATCTAATAGAGTCATAACCAAAATAACCATTTAACATCATTGACATTGGCGGCATGTGCTTAGGCAAAGTAAAATTGAAAAATTTGAGTTGGTTTCTTATATATAAAATGGGATTTTTTATTTTGATTTTTTTTTTATTTTTAAAAAATTTCCCGTTATGTATATCGTAAATTAAATCTGGATCATATCCAAATATTGTGTATCTTCCTCTTATCTTTCCTTT
>CACIPP010000017.1:0-7615 GCA_902588515.1 uncultured Pelagibacteraceae bacterium | reverse complement strand
GTTCTGTTTCTTTGCTTTTTTAATGAGAGACAAATGCCCTGCATGTAAAGATCCCAAGGTAGGTACAAAACCAATTTTTTTGTAATTATTATTGCAAAACGTGTTTATTTGATTAGATTTTTTTACTATTTTCATTTATTTATATTAATACTTAATGATAAATCAGGCAATAATACCTTTAGCTGGCTTAGGCACAAGAATGTTGCCGCTTACAAAGGCTGTTCCAAAAGAACTATGGCCGATGGGCAGTAAATCAATTTTAGAAATGATTCTTGATGAGTGTTTTGATATTGGAATAAAAAATATAATACTGGTGATTTCAAGTGAAAAGGAAACTATCAAAGAATTATTTAAATTTAAAAAAAAATTAAACAATAAAATTAAGAATAAGGCCGACATATTTGCTAGAGTAAAAAAATTAGAAAAATACGGAAAAAAAATTAAATTTATATACCAAAATAAACCTAAAGGTCTTGGTGATGCAGTTTTAACATGCAAAAACTTGATAAAGAAAAGTCATTTCTTATTACTATTACCTGATGATATTATAGTAAAAAAAAACTGCTCAAAAGAACTATTGCATATACATAAAAAACAAAAATGCTCTGTAATTGCATTAAGAGATGTTAAAAAAAACCAAGTAGGCAGATATGGAATAGTAGGTTTTGAAAAAAAAAATAAAACGAAAATTTCCAAAATGGTTGAAAAGCCATCAATAAAAAAATCTCCATCTAATTCAGCAATAATCGGAAGATATATACTCTCAAAAAAAATTTTTAAGTTTTTATCATCTCAAAACAAAGGTAGTTTAGGTGAAGTACAAATTACAGATGCAATAAACGCAATGATAAAAGTAGAAAAAGTATTTGGATGCAAATTTAAAGGCAAATATTTAGATTGCGGAACAATTGACGGATATATTAAATCTTTTAAATATTATAATTCTAAATGAAAATCGCAATTATAGGAACAGGTTACGTTGGTCTTGTATCGGGAGTATTATTTGCAGACCTGGGAAATGATGTAATTTGTGTAGATAACGATAATAAAAAAATTAATTTACTAAAAAAAGGTATAGTCCCTATCTATGAACCTGGTTTAGAGGAAATACTAAAAAAAAATATAAAATCTAAAAGAATTAAATTTACAAGTAATATATCTGAAGCGATTAAATTATCAAAAATAATTTTTATCGCTGTAGGTACACCAACAGCTAAGGACGGTATTTCAGCAGATCTAAAAAATGTATATAAGGTTGCAAAAGATATTTCAAAAAATATAAATAATTATAAAATTATTGTAAATAAATCTACCGTACCTATTGGTACAGGGGATGAAGTAGAAAAAATTATTCTACGAAAAAATAAAAAAAATAAGTTCGATATTATTTCTAACCCCGAGTTTTTAAGAGAAGGCGAGGCAATTAGAGATTTTAAATATCCTGATAGGATTGTTATTGGATCAAATAATTTAAAAAAAACAAAAGCCATTTTAGAAAAGTTATATTTGCCAATAATAAATAAAGGGGCAAAGTTTTTGACGGTTAGCAGAAGAAGTTCTGAATTAATAAAGTATGCATCCAATGCTTTTTTGGCAACCAAAATTACCTTTATTAATGAAATTGCTAATCTTTGTGAATCGACAAATACAAATGTCGAAGATATAGCTATTGGCATAGGAACCGATCAAAGAATTGGATCGAGATTTCTTAGAGCCGGACCTGCTTTTGGCGGATCATGTTTTCCAAAAGATACAAGAGCTATCGTCAAAACTGCAAATAAATTTTCAGTCGATTTATCAATTATAAAAACTGTAATTAAAAGCAATGAAAATAGAAAAAAATTAATTACAGATAAAATTATAAAAATATTAGGTTCAGTAAGAAGAAAAAGAGTTGGTTTTTTAGGGGTAACATTTAAAGCAAATACCGATGATATGAGAGATAGCCAATTTTTGAAAATTTACCCCAAATTATTAAAAAAAGGTGCATCGCTATCTTATTATGAACCTACAGGAAAAAAATACGAAATTAAATCAAGTAAAATTAAATTTGTAAGTTCTATAAAACAAATTTTGGAAAATAATGATATGATTGTTATACATACAGAGTGGGATGAATTTAGATCTATAAACTTCAGTAATTATAATATTAAAAAAGGAACTAAGATTTTAGACCTTAGAAACTTATATAAAACTAAAAATATTTCAAATAAAAAAATAAGATATTATTCCATTGGTAGGCCAAATTATGAATAATTTGGTGAAATTACCAAAAAATATTAGAAAAAAAAAAATTAATGTACCAAAAAAAATTGCTCTTTATTTGTTGAATGATGATTTTACAAGCATGGATTTTGTTGTTAAAATTTTAATAATGTATTTTAATAAGAATAATCATGAAGCTGAAAAATTAATGATGAAAATTCATACTTATGGTAAAGCTTTATGTGGTATTTATTCACTAGATATTGGTATAACAAAACGTAATGCAGTTAATAAATATTCTAGAGATAATTCATACCCATTAAAGTGTATATCTGAAAAAATATAATGGCTAATTTTACAAAATCATTGGAAAAAGCTATTTCAAGTGCTTTTACTTTAGCATCTGAAAAAAATCATCAGTACGTGACGCTAGAGCATTTATTGTTTTCTCTAATAGATGAGGAAGACTCCCAAAATGTAATGAAGGCATGTAGTGTTGACACAAATTTATTAAAGGAAAATTTAGAATTTTATATTGATAACGAATTAGATAATATTGTAAATTCTGAAAACAAGAACGATCCCCAACCCACTGCAGGTTTTCAAAGAGTAATACAGAGATCTATTGTTCATGTCCAATCATCTGGAAAAAATGAAGTAACAGGTGCGAATATTTTGGTTTCTTTGTTTGCAGAGAGAGAAAGTCATGCAACGTATTTTTTACAAGAACAAGAAGTGACCAGGTACGATGTTGTAAATTTTATCTCTCACGGTATTACGAAAATAGAAAATTTTAGCTATACTGAGAATTTAGATACTAGCACCGAAACCAAAAAAAAGTCTGAAAAAACCAAATTAGATACTTATTGTGTAGACTTAATACAAAAAGCATCCCAAGAAAAAATTGATAAATTAATTGGAAGAGATGAAGAAATTAATAGGTTAACTGAAATATTATGTAGAAGGACTAAAAATAATCCTCTCCTTGTAGGCGATCCAGGTGTTGGCAAAACTGCGATTGTTGAAGGCTTAGCTAATAAAATTTATAAAAAAGAAGTTCCTGAAATTCTTAACGGATGTAAAATTTTTTCGTTAGATATGGGTTTATTAATTGCTGGTACAAGATATCGAGGTGATTTTGAAGAGAGATTAAAACTCATAATGATTGAAGCAGAGAAAAATGAGAAAAACATATTATTTGTTGATGAAATACACAATTTAATTGGTGCTGGCTCTACCTCTGGAAATTCAATGGATGCAGCTAATATGCTTAAGCCTGCACTACAATCAGGAAAGATTAAATGTATAGGATCAACGACGTTTACGGAATATAGGAATTATTTTGAAAAAGACCGAGCACTTCAAAGAAGATTTCAAAAAATAGATGTCAACGAACCTTCAGTCGAAGAAACTTATCAAATTTTATTTGGGCTTAGAAAAAAATATGAAGATTTTCATAAAGTTAAATACTCAGACAAAGCAATCAAAGCTGCTGTTGATTTATCAGCAAAATATATTGGTAATAAAAAATTACCTGATAAAGCTATTGATATAATAGACGAGTTAGGTGCATTTGAATCTCTAAAACAATTAAATAAAAAAAAACAAACATTAGATGAGCTGGATGTTGAAGCGATAGTGGCCAAAATTACAAAAATCCCTAAAAAAACTATAACATTACAAGATCAGGAGTATTATAAAGAATTACCTAAAAATTTAAAAAGACTAATATATGGTCAGGATCATGCAATTGATTCATTGTCTAGTGCAATTAAACTTTCTCGATCAGGCTTAAGAGAAAGCAGCAAAACTATAGGAAATTATCTATTTAGTGGTCCAACTGGTGTAGGAAAAACAGAATTAGCAAAACAATTATCTATAATTCTTGGTGTTGAGTTAATTAGATTCGACATGTCGGAGTTTTCCGAAAAACATACCATTTCAAAGTTAATAGGAGCACCCCCAGGGTATGTGGGTTTTGAACAAGGCGGATTATTATCTGAGTCAGTTGAAAAGAATCCCCACTCAGTATTATTATTAGACGAAATTGAAAAAGCTCATCCAGATATATTTAATTTATTACTTCAAATTATGGATTATGGAAAAATGAAAGACCAAAACGGGAAAAATATAGATTTTAGGAATATTATTCTCATACTTACAACAAACGCTGGTGCATCTGATTTAGAAAAAAATGAAATTGGATTTGATAAGAAGAAAACAGGCATAGTTGACATTAATTCAATAAATAAATTATTTAGTCCTGAGTTTAGAAATAGATTAGATGCAATAATTAATTTTAATAAACTTGAAAAGAATATTATTAATCAAATAACAAATAAATTTATTATGCAACTAGAAACACAACTTAATCCTCGTGATATAACTATCCAATTAACAGAACCTGCATATGATTTAATTAGCAAAAAAGGCTACTCTGACACTATGGGAGCAAGGCCAATTGGAAGAATAATTACAAATGAAATAAAAAAACCACTTGCAGATGAAATAATTCATGGAAGACTAAAAAATGGTGGCTTTGTAACTGTTCAAACAAACGGAGATAAATTTGAGATCAAAGTTAATTCAAAGGTTCGATTAAAAGCTAATTAATTTCAAACAAACTCTCAATTTCAATCATTGCACCTAATGGAAGGGACTTAACCCCAATTACGGCACGTGTATGCTTACCTCTTTCTCCAAAGATATTTACAAGCAGGTCTGAAGCAGTATTTAAAACCATTGGATGCTTTTCAAATTCCTCATTCGAATTAATATATCCAATTATTTTTATGCATTTTTTTACTTTATTTAAATCCCCTGTTGCCTTTTGAAGATGACCTATTGCGTTTAGCATACAAAGTTTTGCAGCCTCATACCCTTTATTTAAATCTAAATCATTATTAATTGTTCCTTTAATTAATTTACCATTACTATCAATTGGCAACTGACCTGAGATATAAACAACCTTACCTATTATATTGTATGCAACATAATTACCAACTGGCGCAGGTGGATTTGGTATTATAATTTTTAATTTTTTTAATTTTTCATTTATATCGGACACTTTTATTTTTTCTTTCTTTTTCCACCTTTTTTATTTGCATCATACTCTAATCTTTTTTCTATTAAATCCAATGCTTCTTCAATAGTTATACTTTCTGGATCTTTATCATCGGGAATTGTTGCATTTATAGATTTATATTTAATATATGGTCCAAATTGACCTTTCATTACTTTTACAGGTTTTTTATCAATAGGGTGATCACCTAAATTTTTTATTTCATTTGATGATCTTCTTCCAGGTTTAGCTTCTGCAATAAGTGTTATTGCTTTATTTAATCCAATGCTAAATATATCAGATGGAACTTCTAAAGATGCAGACTTTTTTCCACATTTTAAGTAGGGCCCATATCTGCCGTTATATAGCAAAATATCCTCATCATTTTCAGGATATTTTCCAAGGGTTTTAGGAAGTGAGCATAAAAATTTTGCTTTATCCAAATCTATTTGTTCTAGCTCAATACCCTTGGGTATAGAAACATTTTTGGGTTTTTTTTCATTTTCTCCAGACTGAAGATAAGGTCCAAATCTTCCATTTTTTAAGATTATTTTTTCTCCTTCATCATTCAATCCTATTTCTTTTGGCTCTGATAGGAATTGTTGTTCCGCTGCTTTAATTCTGGATAATGGTCTAGTAAATTTACAATCTGGATATTTTGAGCAACCAATAAAGGCTCCGAATCTTCCAATTTTTAAACTAAGTTCTCCATCACCACAGGTACACACTCTATTTTGTTCGCCATTAGCTTTTTTATCGAAAATAATATCTCCAAGAGAGTCATTCATCATGTCCAGGATTTCTCTTGTTCTTAATTCTTTTACTTCATTTACATTGCTGTTGAAGTCATTCCAAAACTTTGTCAAAACATCAACCCATTGTATTTTTCCTGATGTAATATCATCAAGACTATCTTCTAATCCTGCAGTAAAATTATAATCAACATATTTATTAAATAATTTATCTAAAAATGCTGTTATTAATTTTCCCCTGTCAGTTGGAATAAATTTTTTATTAGTAAGCTCTACATAATTCCTAGTTGATAGGACTGATATGATACTTGCATAGGTAGAAGGTCTCCCTATTCCTAATTCTTCTAATTTTTTCACTAGACTTGCTTCAGAATATCGAGGTGGTGGTTGGGTAAAATGTTGTTCATTAATTATTTCATTTGTCTTTAAACTTTCATTTGATAATAATTTTGGTAATTTATTTTCTTCATCATTATTATCTTTGCCATCGTCATCTTTGATTTCTTTATAAACTTTTAAAAATCCATCAAATTTTTCAACAGAGCCATTTGCTCTAAAGATGTTTTTTTTCGATTCGTCGGCTATATCGACAACTGTACGTTCAAACTCAGCGCTTTGCATTTGAGATGCAACTGTTCTATTCCATATGAGTTCATACAATTTTATTTGGTCTCTATCTAGTATAGACCTTAAGTTGTTAGGCGTTCTTTTTATATCAGTTGGTCTTACAGCTTCATGAGCTTCCTGAGCATTTTTTGCTTTTTTACCAGAATAACTTCTTATTTCTTTTGGTAAATATTTGTCACCAATATTTAATTTTATATAGTTTCTACAATCTTCAATTGCTTCATTTGATATTTCTATGCCATCAGTTCTCATGTACGTAATTAATCCAACAGTTTCACCATCAATATCAATTCCTTGGTATAATCTTTGAGCAACTTGCATTGTTCTGGAGGCACTAAAGCCTAACTTTCTAGAAGCATCCTGTTGCAAGGTGGATGTTCGAAATGGTGCGTAGGGATTTCTTTTATAAGGTTTGCTTTCAATATTTTTTATAGAAAAAACTAAATTTTCTAGTTTAGATTTTGCTCTATCGCTTTCGTTTTTATTTTTAAAGGAAAATTTTTCAATTTTTTTACCATCTAGTAGATTTAATTTTGCATTTATTTGTTCATTTCTATCATTTTGAAATATACATTTAATCGTCCAATATTCTTCAGGTTTAAATAGTTCAACTTCATGCTCTCTTTCAGCAATAATTTTTAATGCAACCGACTGAACTCTTCCAGCAGACTTTGAACCAGGTAACTTAGTCCACAAAATTGGAGAGATGTTAAATCCAACTAAATAATCCAAAGCTCTTCTTGCTAAGTATGCGTTAACCAGCTCAATATTTATATCTCTAGGATTATTGATACCATTTGTTACAGCTTTTTTTGTTATCTCATTAAAAACAACTCGTTCAACTTTTTTATCTTTTGTTAAATCTTTTTGTTCTAATATATGTTTCACATGCCAAGCAATTGCTTCTCCTTCTCGGTCTGGATCGGTTGCTAAAATAATTTTATTCGCTTTTTTTGCTGCATCAGTAATT
>CACIPP010000016.1:0-7685 GCA_902588515.1 uncultured Pelagibacteraceae bacterium | reverse complement strand
TGGTTTTATGAATAACAAAAATAAAGAAGTTGGTGCAGTTAGTGAAATAAATTTAATTGAAGATATTGATAATGAAATTAAAAATTCTTCACAAAATAACAAAAGTAAAAAGCCACATAAAAATACTAGAGCTTCATTTAAAAATAAAAGAAATAAGATATATAAAAAAAAGGTCGCTTAAGAAATTTTATTTTTATTAGGTGTGGAAGCATTTGCATACAAACTTTGATCCATTCTACCGGCTAAATAGGAAAGCCTCCCAGCTATTACAGCATCTTTCATGGCTTCAGCCATCATTATTGGATTTGTTGCTTTAGCAATTGCTGAATTTATTAAAACTCCATCACACCCTATCTCCATCGCTATTGCTGCATCTGAAGCACATCCAATTCCAGCATCAACTATAACAGGTATTTTAGATTGATCTTTTATAATTTTTATATTCTGTTTATTTGGAATGCCATTTCCTGATCCAATTAATGATCCTAAAGGCATTACTGAAACGACACCTAAATCTTCAAGTTGTTTGCAAGCGATAGGATCATCAGAACAATAAACCATAACTTCAAATTTTTCTTTTACTAATATTTTTGCAGTTATAAGAGTTTCTTGCATATTTGGATAAAGTGTTTTTTCATCACCCAGTACCTCTAATTTTACAAGATTCCAACCGCCACTTTCTCTAGCTAATCTTAAAACTCTTAATGCATCTTCCGAGGTGTAGCAACCTGCGGTATTTGGCAAATACATAATTTTTTTTGGATCAATGTAGTCCATTAAAATAGGTTCATCTTTTTTTAATATATTTACTCTACGTACGGCTACAGTCACAATTTCAGCTTCAGATGCTTTTACAGCAGCTGCAGTCTCTTCAAGATCTTTATACTTACCTGTACCAACAATTAATCTTGAATTAAAAGAATATTTTGAAATTTTTAATTTATCGCTCATTATCCCCCGCCTATAAAAGTCACTATCTCAATTACATCATTTTGCTTAACTCTGTAACTATCATAATTGTCTTTGCTTAATACCTCACCATTAATTTCAATAGCAACTTTTTTCTTATTTATCATCAAAGAATTCAAGAGTTGGCTTACATTTAAAGATTTTTGAAGGTGATGGCTTTTGCCATTTAGTTGAATTTCTATCATAACTATATTATTCATAATTAATTTAATAAGTATGAAAATTCAAATTATAAACGGTCCAAATTTAAATTTATTGGGAAAAAGAGAACCTGATATATATGGAAATCAATCTTTAGAGGATATAAACAAAATTGTCAGTCAGCATTGTGACCAAAAGAAAATTCAAGTAGCATTTTTTCAATCCAATGTTGAAGGTGAAATAGTTAACGAAATCCAAAAATTAATAGATAAGAAATTTGATGGTCTAATTATTAATGCCGCTGCATTTACACATACATCAGTAGCTATTTTAGATGCGCTAAATATTATTAAAATTCCAAAAATCGAAATACATTTGTCAAATATTTACAGAAGAGAAGAATTTAGGCAAAAATCTTTGATTAGTAAAGCTGTGGATGGAATAATATGTGGATTTGGTGTTGAAAGTTATATTTACGCAATTGATGCAATGAGTAAAATTATAAAGAATGGAATTAGATAATAAATTAATTAAAAAATTACTTGAAGTATTAGAGGAACTTAAGAAGTCTACTAAGGGACAAGCTAATTTAGTGGAAGAATTGAAAGACTCAGTTGATGATGGTTCAATCAAAGTAAAAAGCCCATTAGTTGGAACTGCGTATATCGCACCGGAACCAGGTGCAAAACCATTTGTGAAGGTCGGACAAAAAGTTAAAAAAGGAGAAACAGTTATAATAGTCGAGGCTATGAAAACAATGAACCATGTTCAATCTACTGAAAGTGGAGAAGTAGTTGAAATATGTGTGCAAGACGGAGAAGCTGTAGAGTACGATCAAATACTTGTGAAAATTAAATAAAAAATGATAAATAAAATATTAATTGCTAATCGCGGTGAAATTGCCGTCAGAATTATAAGGGCTTGCAAAGAATTAGATATAAAAACAGTTGCGGTACATTCAAATGTAGATAGCGACTCAATGCATGTAAAGCTAGCTGACGAAAGTGTTTGCATAGGACCTCATAACCCTATTAATAGTTATTTAAACATTCCTAATTTAGTTTCTGCACTAGAGATATCAGGTGCTGATGCAATTCATCCTGGTTATGGTTTTTTGTCTGAAAATTTTAAATTTGCAAATACTTTAGAGCAACATAAAATCAAATTTATTGGTCCAAAAGCAGATGTAATAAAGAAAATGGGAGATAAAATTCAAGCTAAAAAAATTGCTGAAAAGTTAGGTCTTCCAATAATAAAAGGTTCTAACGGTGCAGTAACAGATTTGGAAGAAGCAAAAAAAATTTCTAAAAAAATAGGTTATCCAGTTCTTATTAAAGCTTCTGGCGGTGGAGGTGGTAAAGGTATGAAGATAGTTCATGAGGAAAAAGATCTAGGTGGACAAATAGAATTAGCAAAAAATGAGGCAAAAAAATATTTTGGTAGCGAAGACGTTTTTATTGAAAAATATTTCCAAAATCCAAGACATATAGAAGTACAGATATTATCAGACGGTACAAATACAATTCATTTAGGTGAGAGAGACTGCACAATACAAAGAAGACATCAAAAACTAGTAGAAGAAACTCCTAGTCCTGTTATTTCGAAAGATGAAAGAAAAAATTTATTAGATACTTGTGTAAAAAGTATATCTAATCTTGGTTACCATGGGGCGGGCACAATAGAATTTATTTATGAAAATGGAGAATTTTATTTTTTAGAAATGAACACTAGATTACAAGTAGAACATCCTGTTACCGAAGTAGTTACTGGTGTCGACATTGTTAAAAGGCAAATTGAAATAGCCGCAACAAACAAATTAAGTCTAAAACAATCTGAAGTAAAATTTAGTGGGCATGCAATTGAATGTAGAATTAATGCAGAAAATTACTTAAAAAATTTTCAACCAAGTTCAGGTATAATAAATATTTTGCATCAACCTTCAGGACCAGGCACACGAGTAGATGCTTGTATTTTTCAAGGGTGTAAAATCTTGCCTTATTATGACAGTTTGATTGCAAAGTTAATTTGTTACGGAAAAGATAGGTCTTCTGCAAAAACTCGACTTAAAAGGGCTTTAGATGAATTTGTTATTAACGGCATAGATACCACAATTGATTTGCACAAAAAAATAGTTAATCACAAAGATTTTATAGACTGCAAATTTGATGTAAATTGGTTATCAAAAACAAAGCTTTAATTAACTACAATTCTCCAACCAAATATCAAAATTTGGGTGGTCAAAGGAATTTAAGGATGGATATGATGTAAACATCCAATTATTAAAAATATAAACAATATTTTTTGTTTTGATATTGGTATCTTTAATTTGAACATGCGCTAAAGTCTCTAAATAACCCTGTCTGTAATCTTTAATGCATCTATCTACGAATATTTCAAAGTTTTGAATTTTGAATTTTTTTTTTATTTGAATGTCTACTGTCTGCTTTTTTGAGGTAATTTTATCTAATATAGATATTTTAACATAGTTGTTTTTTTTATCTAAAATCTCAAAATTTTTTTCATCAGCAAAGACTACATAATTGATATTAATAAAAATCAAAATTAAAAGTATTAATCGGGTTGCCATGATTTATATTTTTTCTTTTTAAAATTTTTGTTCTTTAAATTTGGATTGTAAGATCTCGTAGTTCCGGTTAAGTTTGCTGTATATTTTTTTTGCCACTCATAATTGCTAAATTTTATTTTATCAGGAGTCGATTTAATTATTTTATGTATCCATGAATGCCACTCTGGAGGTATTTTCGATGCATCGATTACATCTTTGTATATAACCCACCTGCGTGTATCAGATTTATTCCTATAATATTTATTTCCAAATTCATCACTACCTACATTTATTCCAAAAATTAATGTATTTAGGAAAGTGCCAAAAGTTTGTCTGTTCCACCATGAGAAAATAATTTTAAACATAAATTTCAATTTTTAGTTGATAATTTTTAATTAGACTTATAACAAAAACTGAAATAGAAAACTAATTCAATTTTTTGATTCTTTGATTCTTATGAGTAAATATACCGCTGAAAGCTTTTATACATGCTTATTTAAGATTACCCATGCTTTAGACGAAATTTCAAATGAGAGTTTAAAAAATTTAGAGAAAAGAAAAGATGGTAAGTTTGAGTTAATTGATATTAAGTTTAATAAAAGAAAAACTCGATCTACTAGCGAAATTAAGTCTGTAGTTAGTAATGACAAAAAAAATAGCGAGATTGAATTAGAAAAATTAATTGAAAAAACAAGTTTAACTCAAAATAAAAGTTTAAACGATAAAGATACGATTGAAAATTTTAATTCTAGAAAGAAAATGCCCGACAGGAGAAAGGGTTATATTCAAAAAGCTACAATTGGAGATCATAAAATTTACTTGCATATTGGTGAGTATGATGATGGTAAAGTTGGAGAAATCTTTATAGATACGAATAAAGAAGGTGAATTAGTAAAAGCTCTCATGAACAACTTTGCTATTGCAATATCTTTAGGTCTACAATACGGGGTTCCCCTAGAGGAATTTGTAGACGCTTTTATTGATACAAAGTTTGAACCTTCTGGCAAAGTTACTGGTAATGATAGAATCTTAAGTGCTACTTCAATTCTTGATTATTTATTTAGAGAGCTAGCTATATCATATTTAAATAGAGAAGATCTTGCTCATACACCATCGCTTAAAAAAATTGAAAATACCAACTTTGATGATAACCCAGAACTAGCAAAATTTTTAGACGTGCTAAAAGATAGTACAAGCAAAGGTTTTGTAAGAAATCAGTACAAAGATAAATTAGTAGATTTAACAAATGTTAGGTTAAATATTAAAAGCAAAAAAGCTTAATTCTTTTTATCATATACCTTTAAGCCTAAATCTTTTAACAATTCACTATCGATTTCATTTGGAGCATTCATCATTAAATCTTGAGCATTTTGATTTAATGGGAACATTATTACTTCTCTAATGTTTTTTTCATTTGCGAGTAACATTACTATCCTATCAATACCAGGTGCAATTCCACCGTGAGGTGGGGCGCCATGCTTAAACGCATTTATCATTCCTGAGAATTTATTGTCGACGTCTTCTTTACTATAACCTGCAATTTTAAATAATTTATACATTAAATCCGGCTTATGGTTTCTAATTGCACCTGATGATAACTCTACACCATTACATACTAGATCATATTGGAAAGCTTTGATATCAAGTGGTTTGCTAAAATTTAATTCTTCAAGATTTCCTTGTGGCATAGAGAATGGGTTATGACTAAATACAATTTTTTTAGTTTTTTCTTCTATTTCGAAAAGTGGATAATCAACTACCCAACAAAATTGAAATTTATTATCATCAATAAGATTTAATTCTTCACCAATTTTATTTCTAGCTAAACTTAATATTGTTTCAACTGCTTTTTTCTTTCCACATGCTAAAAACAAACTATCTCCATCTTCTGCATTAACAATTTTACAAATTTGTTCCATTGATTTATCACCAAATAGTTTTCCAATAGTACCTTTGCCTATAATTTTATTATTAGATTTTTCAAAAGAGAAATAAGCTAAACCTGACGCTCCTTGTTCTTTCGCCCATTTATCGATATTATCAAAAAAACTTCTCGGTTTATTTATAGTCTTTGGGGTTTTTATTACTCTAACTATGCTACCTTTAGAAACTAATTTTTTAAAAATTTCAAATTTAACATCATCTAACTCCATAACTTTTGTTATATCTTTTATAATTAAAGGATTGCGCAAATCTGGTTTGTCTGTTCCATATTTAATCATTGAGTCCTCATAACTAATTCTAGTAAAGTTTGGTAAAACTTGCTTATTCTGACCAAATTTTTGAAATAAGTTAATGAAAAGCTTCTCAATTACTTTAAAAACATCTTCTTGCGTTACAAAAGACATTTCTAAATCTAATTGATAAAATTCTCCTGGACTTCTATCGGCTCTAGCATCCTCATCACGAAAACATGGGGCAATTTGAAAATATTTGTCAAACCCAGCAACCATAATTAACTGCTTAAATTGCTGTGGCGCTTGAGGTAAGGCATAAAATTTGCCAGGATTTAATCTGCTTGGAACTAAAAAATCTCTTGCTCCTTCTGGGCTTGAAGAAGTAAGGATTGGCGTTTGAAACTCATTAAAACCCATTGATTTTAAATTTTCTCTTATGAAAGAAATAATTTTAGATCTTAATAAAATATTTTCATGAATTTTTTTTCTTCTCAAATCTATGTATCTATACTTTAATCTAATTTCTTCAGCATACTCTTGATCACTGAATACTGGCATTGGTAATCCAGAACATTCGCCAAGATTTTCATACTTTGTTATATGAATTTCAATTTCACCAGTAGGTAAGTCTTTGTTAATAGTATCTTTTGATCTTTCAACAACATCTCCTTCAATTAAGAGTACAGTCTCCAAAGATGTTTTTTCTAATTTTTTGAATAATTTATTACTTTGATCAATCACACATTGTGTAATACCGTAATTGTCTCTAATATCTAAAAATAATAAATTTCCATGATCACGCTTCTTATGAAGCCAGCCCGAAATTTTAACAGTCGAACCAGTAGCTTTTTTATTTAATTCTCCACAATTATGTGATCTATATCTATGCAAAATTTACCTTATAAAACGTTGATATATAATTTTTATATAAAAACAACATATTTAAATGATAATAGACTCTGAAAAAAAATTAAATAACTTTAAAAACAAAATAAAGAAAAAAAAATATTTATATTTAGATACTGAATTTAATAGAAAAAATACTTATAAAGCAACATTATCATTCATTACTATTTATGATGGAAAATCATATTATATTCTTGATGCAATCAAGAGCAAGAAACTAATAAAATTATTTATTCAAGTAATATCGAATAAATCTATTCTGAAGGTCCTTCACGGGTCTGAACAAGACTTGGAGCTATTGAACCAATACTTTGGAGAAATAAGACCAATTTTTGATAACCAATTGGCTGCAGGTTTTTGTGGTTTCGATAGAAATTTATCTTACCAAAATCTTACTAAAATTATTTGTAAAAAAAAAATTGATAAAAAGTTTCAAAATATAAATTGGTTAAAAAGACCAATTAACCAAAAAATTATAAACTATATAAAAAATGATACAAAATACTTAAAGCCAACCCACAAACATCTTAATAAAATTTTAATTAAAACTAAAAAATTGAAATTTTTTAATGAAGAAATGAAAATTTTTCAGACAAATGCCATAAATCCTATAAAGATAAGTTCAACTTTAAAAAGAAATATAGATAAAAATATTATTGATAATAAAGAATTTAAGAAAATTTTATGGATTAGACATTCAATATCAAAAAAAAAGAACTTACCAAAAAACTGGATATTAAATGATAATGATATAATTAAGTTGATTCACTCAAAAAGTGATCGCGTATTGAAAAAGAATTCTAAAATATCAAAAAAAAATTATTTGATATTATTGAAATCTTTTAAATCTCTTAGAAAAATAAAAAATAAAAAAACTTTAATTGATCAAACATTGATCGCATCTATGAATTATGTAAAACTGATAA
>CACIPP010000015.1:0-8176 GCA_902588515.1 uncultured Pelagibacteraceae bacterium | reverse complement strand
AAATGTGTCTGAAGACTACGGTGCTTACACAGGCTCGATTAGTCCGAAAATGCTTAAAGATACTGGTATAAAATACATAATTTTAGGTCACTCTGAGTTGCGACAGAACGGAGAAAATAATGACTCTATTAAAAAAAAAATTGGAAATTCGGTAAAAAGTAATTTAAATATTATTCTATGTGTTGGCGAAAGTTATTCAACTTATAAAACAAAAAAATCAATTCAATTTATTAAATCGCAACTTAAGGTGCTAACAAAAAAAACAATTAAGAATACTATTATCGCTTACGAGCCAATTTGGTCAATTGGTACTGGCAAAATTCCTTCAGAACAATACTTAAATAAAATATTTGATTATTTGACTAAGTATTGTAAAAAAAAATATTCTTTAAAGCCAAAAATCTTATACGGTGGATCAGTTAATGAAAATAATATTAAAGTTTTAAAAAATATTTATAATTGCAGTGGTTTTTTAATTGGCGGCGCTTCATTAAAATATAAAAGCTTTACAAATTTAATAAAAAACTATTATAAGTAACACATGGAGAATATTATATTAATTATTCACGTGATATTAGCTTTGCTATTGATTGTATCAGTTTTGTTACAAAGATCAGATGGAGGTGCACTTGGTATAGGATCAGGAGCTGATACATTAATGTCTTCTAGGACAGCAGGGAATTTTTTAACAAAATTTACTACATTAATAGCGATTTTATTTATTATAACTAGTATAAGCCTTACAATAATTAATAAAAAAGAGGAAAACCCATCTTCAGTTTTAGACGAAATTGAAAAACAAGAAAATAAAGATAAGAATTTGCCTAAAATTCCTAAATCAAATTAAAATTTACTTTGTTATTTAAGAGAAATTATCTTATAACATACTTCCATGGCGCGTTTTATATTCGTAACTGGCGGCGTGGTTTCATCCATTGGTAAAGGATTATCTTCTGCGTCTTTAGCTAGTTTATTAATCTCACAAGGTTATAAAGTTAGAGTAAGAAAATTGGATCCTTATTTAAATATTGATCCTGGAACAATGAGTCCATTTCAACATGGAGAAGTTTTTGTAACTGATGATGGCGCAGAGACAGACCTTGATTTAGGTCATTATGAAAGATTCACAAATACTTCATCTCGACAATCTGATAATATAACAACTGGAAAAATTTATTCAGATATACTCAAAAGAGAACGTGAGGGAGGATACTTGGGTAAAACCGTGCAAGTAATACCGCATGTTACAGACAGAATTAAACAATTTATAAAACATGATACAAAAAAAGAAGATTTTGTAATTTGTGAAATTGGGGGAACAGTTGGTGATATTGAAAGTTTACCATTTTTAGAGGCTATAAGACAATTTTCTAATGATATAGAAAAAAAAAATACTTTATTTATACATCTTACTTTGGTTCCATACATTAAGTCCTCAAGCGAAATAAAAACAAAGCCAACGCAGCATTCAGTGAAAGAATTAAGAAGCATAGGAATCCAACCAGATATAATAATATGCAGATGTGAACATAGTATTCCAGTAAATCAAAGAAAAAAAATTGCTTTATTCTGCAATGTAGATATTAAAAATGTTATTGAAACCATTGATGTAAAAACAATTTATGAAGCTCCATTAAGTTTTCACAAACAAAAATTAGATAAGCAGGTTTTAAATTATTTTAAATTAAAGCCAAAGAAACAGATTAGTCTCAAACCTTGGAAACATATTACAGCGTCAATTCTAAATAAAAAACGCAATATAAATATCGGACTAGTTGGTAAATATGTTGACTATAAAGATGCCTATAAATCTGTAGACGAAGCGCTTATTCATGGGGGATTAGAAAATGATACAAATGTAAATATTGTTAGAATAGAATCTCATAAATTAAATAAAAAAAATATTAAAAATTATCTAAAAAACATTAATGGAATTCTTATTCCAGGGGGATTTGGTTTAAGAGGCACTGAAGGCGAGATATTAGCTATAAAATACGCAAGATTAAATAAAATACCTTTTTTTGGCATATGTTTTGGCATGCAGTTAGCCATGGTTGAATTTGCAAGAAATGTCTTAAAGTTGAAAAAAGCTGGTTCTACTGAGTTAAATAAGAATTGTACACCTATTATTGGTTTGATTAATGAATGGACTAAAAAAGGTAAAATTATTAAGGGAACAGACGTCAATTTAGGAGGTACTATGAGATTAGGTCTTTACAATGCCAATTTAAAGACAAATTCAAAGATTAAATCAATATATAAAAAAACCAAGGTTAGTGAAAGACATAGACATAGATATGAGGTCAATATGAACTTTAAAGATAAATTTCAAAAAAAGGGCATGATATTCTCCGCCTTATCGCCGGATAAAACTTTAACCGAAGGAGTTGAATTAATTGATCATCCCTGGTTCATAGGAGTTCAATTCCACCCAGAATTTAAATCTAGACCAATGTCAGTTCATCCTTTATTTAATTCATTTATAAATGCATCAAAAATAAATAAAAATGAAAAACAGTAAAATAAATTGCAATGACATAGTATTTTCTAATGATGTAGAGTTTTGTCTTATATCTGGTCCATGTCAGATTGAATCCGAAAATCATGCCTTAGATATTGCAGGAAAATTAAAAGAAATAACAATTAAAAATAACGTAAAATTCGTCTTTAAAAGCTCTTTTGATAAAGCTAATCGAACTAGTATAAATTCTAAACGTGGGTTAGGATTAGAAAAATCATTAAAAATTTTTGAGAAAATTAAAAAAGAATTTAATTTAAATATTCTTACTGATGTTCACACTAGTGAACAATGCTCTTTAGTTGCAAAATACGTAGATATAATACAAATCCCTGCTTTTTTATGTAGACAAACTGATTTATTAGTGTCGGCTGCAAAAACTAATAAGGTAATAAATATAAAAAAAGGTCAATTTTTGGCCCCCTGGGACATCACTAATGTCATAAATAAAGTAACAGAATCAGGAAATAAAAATATTCTTTTGACAGAGAGAGGTACATCATTTGGTTATAACTCGTTAGTCGCGGATATGAGATCATTACCTATTATGAAAAAAACAGGTTTTCCAGTGATTTTCGATGCTACTCATTCGGTACAATTACCTGGAGGAAAGGGAGGGAGTAGCGATGGACAACGCGAATTTATAAATCCACTTTCGAAAGCCGCCATATCTATAGGTATTGCGGGAGTCTTTATAGAAACCCATGAGAATCCAGACAATGCGCCTTCTGACGGACCAA
The DNA here is from genome assembly GCA_902588515.1 of uncultured Pelagibacteraceae bacterium. GTDB lineage: Bacteria > Pseudomonadota > Alphaproteobacteria > Pelagibacterales > Pelagibacteraceae. The sequence continues at coordinate 4,918 of CACIPP010000015.1, read as the reverse complement.
ACATGCTCCATTTAAAAAATTTAGAAAAATTAATCATTCAATTATCTAAAATCGATAGTCTTATAAAATCAGGAGAATGACGAAAATTAAAAATATTATAGGCAGACAAGTTTTTGATAGTAGAGGTTTTCCAACTGTGGAAGCTGAAGTAGTTTTGGAAAATGGAATAAGATCTAAAGCAATTGTACCATCTGGCGCCTCAACGGGATCGTATGAGGCTGTTGAATTAAGAGACATTGATAATAAATATTTAAAAAAGGGAGTATCAAGTGCTGTTAAAAATATTAATACTAAATTACAAAAATTAATTGGTTCGGATGTGAATGATCAAAATAAACTAGATAATCAGATGATTGATATTGATGGAACAAAAAATAAATCTAATATAGGGGCTAACTCTATATTAGCTGTTTCAATTGCAAGCTGTAAAGCAGGAGCATTAAATAATAAATTAAATTTGTTTGAGTATATTGACAAAAAAAATAACGAATATTGTTTACCATATCCAATGTTAAATATAATTAATGGAGGAGCACATGCTAACAACACACTTAAAATACAAGAATTTATGATACGTCCAGACGGAGCAAAAAATTTTACTGAATGTTTGCAAATTTCTTTTTTAATAATTCAAAGATTAAAAGAATTATTAGTTAAAAAAAATTTAAGTAGTAGTGTAGGCGATGAAGGAGGTTTTGCACCTTCGCTTGATACCGATGAAAGCGCTATTGAACTAATTTTATCTGCTATACACAATGCAGGTTTTAAAGCAGGAGAAGATGTCATTATATGTTTAGATGTTGCTTCAAATGAATTATATGAAAAAAATAAATATAAAATATTAGATGATAAATTATTATCAAGTGATGAAATGATAGATTTTTATTATGACATAACAAAAAAATATCCTATTTTATCAATCGAGGATCCAATTTTTGAGGACGATTGGGATACGTGGTCTAAATTGAATAAAAAATTAGGTAGTAAAATACAGATTGTTGGAGACGATCTTTTTGTTACAAACATAAAGAGATTAAAAAAGGGCGTTGAAAAAAAATCAGCAAATGCAATTCTAATAAAACTTAATCAAATTGGAACTTTGACAGAAACATTAGAAACTATTAATTATGCGAAGAAAAATAATTTTAATACTATAATATCACACAGATCTGGAGATACCGAAGATACTTTTATTGCCGATTTATGTGTAGCAACAAACTCAAGTCAAATAAAGACAGGATCTTTAGCGAGATCTGAAAGAGTATCAAAATATAATCGATTAATTAGAATAGAAGAAATACTAAATAATAAAAAAATGGGCAAACTATGAAGCTTTTTAAAATATTTAATTTAAAAAAAATAATAATTATTAATCTTATTTTGACCATTTATTTTCTAATAAACGCTTTAACTGGTGAGAAAGGTTACTTTTCAACCAAAAAAAAAGACAAAATGTTACATGATTTAACTGTTAGTGAAGGTGTATTAATATTAAAATTAGATTCATTAAGGTTAAAAAATGGTATGTTATCTGAATATCTAAATTTAGATTATTTGGATGAAAAATACAGAGAAATTTTTGTCTTAGGAAAAAAAAATGAGGTTTTATATATTATAAATGACAAACAAAACTAGACACCCTGAAAAAGTTAATAAACCATCTAATCCATTAAAGAGGAAACCAAAATGGATAAAATCGAAAATTCAAAACAGTAAAAAGTTTTTTGCTACAAAAACTATTATTAATACAAATAATTTAGTAACAGTTTGTCAGGAAGCAAATTGCCCCAACATTACAGAATGCTGGGGAAAAGGTCATGCAACTTTTATGGTAATGGGAGACACATGTACAAGAGCTTGCGCTTTTTGTGATGTCAAAACAGGTAAACCGGGCCCTCTAGATATTTCTGAACCACTAAAAATTGCTGATGCAGTACAACAATTAAAACTTACCCATGTAGTCATAACATCTGTAGATAGAGATGATTTGGCGGATGGTGGTGCTAACCATTTTTATAATGTAATTAGACTGACTAGAGAAAAAAATCCAAAAACTACAATTGAAGTTTTAACTCCTGATTTTTTAAGAAAAGGCGACGCATATAAAATTGTATTAAAAGCAAAACCAGACGTTTTTAATCATAATATTGAAACTGTGCCAAGCTTGTACTTAAAAGTTAGACCGGGTGCGAGATATTTTACATCGGTTGAATTATTAAAAAATGTTAAGAAATCAGATCATAGCATTTTTACAAAATCTGGTTTAATGGTTGGAATGGGGGAGAGTAAAGAAGAGATTATACAAGTTATGGATGATTTAAGATCTGCAGATGTTGATTTTTTAACTATAGGACAGTATTTACAGCCCTCCGAAAAACATTTTCCATTACAACGTTATTATGAGCCTGCTGAATTTGAAGAACTAAAATCTATTGCAATATCTAAAGGTTTTTTATTAGTTTCTTCTTCACCCCTAACAAGATCCTCGTATCATGCTGATGAAGATTTCAAAAGTTTAAGAACGGCTAGAGATAAACAAAATAGATGTCATCAGCCTCAGTTATAAAATTAATTAATTGCTCTAAAAATAATCTTATCGAAATGATACTAGATATTGAGAAATACCCAAGCTTTGTCCCTTGGTGCATTAATAGCGAGGTATATGAAAGAAAAAATTTTGAGGACAGGGTAGAAATCAAAGCTGATATGACGGTTGGAAAAAAAATTTTAAATCAAACTTATTTAAGCAATGTAATATATTTTAAAAAAAAAAACTATATTTTGGTAACGAATATTAAAGGACCTTTGAAGTATTTAAAAAATGAATGGTTTTTTGAAGAAAAGGACCGTCAAAAAACACAGGTTGAGTTTAAGATTGATTTCGAGCTTAACAATAAGTTTTTAAATTCAATAATGGAAAAATCTTTTAATTTAGGATTAATAAAAATCGCCAACGCTTTTGAAAATAGAGCAAATAGTTTATACGATAAAGTTTAATATAATTTTTGATATCTTTTTAACAGTACAGTTCTGAATATATTTTCTACCTTTATTTTTAAACCGAAATTTAAAAATTTTATAATTATTACTTAACTTTATACCAACAAAAACAGTACCAATTGGTTTTTTTATTGTTCCACCTTTGGGACCAGCAATTCCTGTAACCGAAATTGAAATTTTTGTCTTTGATAATTTATCAATACCTATTAACATATATTTGCAACATTGTTCACTCACCGCTCCATATTTACTAATAATAGACTTTGGAACTTTTAAAATATCTACTTTAGATTTATTAGAATAGCTTATAATGCCTAGCTTAAATATTCTTGAGGAACCAGGTTTTGAAGTAAATAAGGCTGCAACCAATCCTCCAGTGCAAGATTCGGCAACAGAGACAGATATTTTTTTTTTAATTAAATGTTCTATTAAATTCATAAAAAATAAAACTTTGTTAATATAATTATAATTAATGTAATGACAGTATAAATCCCGGCCATAACATCATCTAATATTACGCCAACTGCATTTTGTAAATTTTTATCAATATAGTTTATAGGGAAAGGTTTTAAAATATCATATATACGAAACAATATAAAAATTATAAAATAAAAAATTAGTGCATCATTAATTAATTTTTCATACCCATGAGAAATTTCATACATAAAAATAGGTATTGATTGACCAACAAATTCATCAATTACCACTTCTTTAGGATCTTTATTTACTGAATTTTTTAAATAAATATTAATCGAAACAAATGCAAATATTGTTATAAGAATTAAAAAAACTAAAATTAAATAATTATTAAGATTTAAAACATGAAATAGAATAAATAATATAAGACAAGCAAAAATTGAACCAAACGTTCCAGGTGCTACTTTTATATTACCGATTCCAAATAAAGTAACAAAATTGTAATTAAGTTTATACATATTTTACAGTTGTTATTACCTCGCAAGCTAGTGCTTTGTTTTTACCGATTAAACCTAGCTTATCGGTTGTCTTTGCTTTTACATTAATTTGGGCAGGTTTAATTTTACATATTCTAGCTAAGTTAATTTTAATTTTATTTTTGTATTTTGAAAGATTTGGTTTTTGTATAATTATATTTATATCAATATTATGTATAAAAATATTTTTTGCTCTTAATAATTTTATTATTTTTTTTAAAAGTATGGTTGATTTAATGTCTTTATATTTTGGCGTATTTGGAAATAATGTTCCAATGTCTCCATTACCAGTTGCGCCTAATAAACTATCTATTAATGCATGAATTACGCTGTCACCATCTGAGTGACCTAAAGGACCAAGGCTATAAGGTATTGTTATACCGCCAATTATTAATCTTCTTTTTTCTTTTAGTTTATGAACATCAAAACCTATTCCGTAAGATATGTTTTGAAATAAATCTATGGGTGTGTTAATTTTAATATTTGTAAACTCTCCCTTAATAATTTTTACATTTTTTTTATTTTTATAAAATAGTGAAGACTCGTCTGTTATTTTTTCTCTATTTTTTCTATATAAATTATAAAGAAGATTGTAATTAAAACCCTGAGGTGTTTGAATAAGTAAAGTTTTATCTCGGTTTTGTATTTTTTTTTCAAATATAACTGTATCTGTAGAGGATATAGCGGGTATTACGCAATCATTTTTTTTTTAATTAAATATGATTTTTTTAAGAAGCTCATGTGAAAAATACGGTCGGGCTGCGTCATGTATGATTACATGAGAGTATTTTTTAACTTTATGTATGTACCTAAGGGCATTAAAAGTAGACTCTTGCCTTGTTTTACCGCCTTTAATAACCATTATTTTATTTGACTTAAATACATGTTTTTTAAATACTTTGAATTTTTGAGGATTTACTACTAATATTACATTTGAAATTAGCTTATTTTGGTTGAATTTTTTA
>CACIPP010000014.1:0-8889 GCA_902588515.1 uncultured Pelagibacteraceae bacterium | reverse complement strand
ATCTACAAATAAATAATTATGTTTTTTTGTTATAATTGCCATTCCGAAAGAACCGGTAAAGCCACAAAGTTGTCTTAATATATCTGTTTTTAGATTATCTGGAGACTTGAAATGTTCATCATTTTTTGTAACTAAATAACCATATATATTTTTTTGATTGAGAAATTCTTTTATATTATTTATTTTAATCAGCACTTAATTTCATAACAAACTTATCAATTACTTTTTTTTCACCATATTTTTTAAAGTTTATTAAAAGTTTGTTACCTTCTATATGAATGATTTTTCCTTCACCAAAGCCTTCATGTTTTACGCCTTCCCCAACTGTAAAGTTAGTAAAATTCTCGCTGAATGCAATAGATTTTACTCTTTCCTTATTTTCAATATTTTTTTTCATTCTCAGCCAGCCAGGACTATTTTTGCTATTTGACACTTGAATTTCTTGGCTAAACTCAAAATCATTATTTTCATTTATTACATTATCTGTGATTTCAATAAATTCTTTATCTATCTCGTCTATAAATCTGGATGGCATTGATGGCATCCAATCATCAATATTTTTGTTGCCAAAAAATTTTCTATTATTCGCAAACAACATATACAAATTATTTTTTGCTCTGGTCATCGCAACATATGCCAACCTTCTTTCCTCTTCTACAGCTGCATGCCCGTTATCATCAATTGATTTTTGATGTGGGAATAAACCTTCCTCTAATCCCGGTAAAAAAACTACTTCAAATTCTAAACCCTTAGCGGCATGGACCGTCATAATATTAATTTTATCTCCATCCCACTCTTCGTCCAAAGATGTTTGTAAGGAAATATTTTCTAAGAATTCATCTAAATTATCATAAACCTTCATTGATGATCTAAGCTCTTTTAAATTTTCTAATCTACTCTCAGCTTCTGGGCTCCTCTCATTTATTAACATCTGAGTATATCCAGACTCATCTAATACTTTTTCCAACAGGCTAACGTGATCTATCTCACTAGAAATTTTTTTCCATGTTAAAATATTTTGCACAAAGGTATTTACATTAATTTCTGTTTTAGGTTTGAATATTTTATTATCAATCATATGTAAACTTGCTTCAAATAATGATAATCTCTCCTTTCTTGCAACCTCATGAATTTTTTTAACGGAACTCTCTCCGATGGATCTTTTTGGTTGATTGATTATTCTTTCAAAGGCTAAATCGTCGTTTGTATGTTTTATTAATCTTAAATAACTTACAGCGTCTTTGATTTCTGCCCTTTCGTAAAATTTGAGTCCACCAATAATTCTATAAGGCAAACCAATTCTAATAAATCTTTCTTCAAACTCTCTTGTTTGAAAAGCGGCACGGACTAAAATGGCTATATTATTAAGTTTTGTATTTTTTATTAATGTTTTTTCTATTTGGTCAGAAATAAAAATTGCTTCTTGTAGACCATCTGAAAATGACTGAATTTGTACTTTATCTCCCTCACTAAATTCTGACCACAATTTTTTAGGATGACGACTGTCATTGTTTGAAATTAGAGATGAGGCTGCAGATAAAATATTTTTTGTTGACCTATAATTTTGCTCAAGTTTTATAATTTTTGTATTTTTAAAATTTTTTTCAAAATTTAGTATATTTTTTATTTCTGCCCCCCTCCAACTATAAATTGATTGATCATCATCTCCAACCACGCAAATATTTTTATTATCATTGACTAATAATTGTAACCAAAGATTTTGTATAAAATTTGTATCTTGGAATTCATCTACTAAAATATATTTAAAATTATTTTGGTAAAATTTTCTAATTTTATCAAATTTTTGAAAGATCGTTACGCAGTGTAATATTAAATCACCAAAATCAACACAGTTCATCATTTTTAACTTTTCTTGATAAATTTTATAAATCTTCAAACTTATAGCCTTCTCAACTTCAGATTTGTTGAGAGTTACATTGCCAGGTACTAAACCTAAATTTTTCCATCGATCAATATTGTACAATATTTGTTTTGGTGGATTTTGTTTAATATCAATATTTTCAGCTTCTAAAATATTTCTAATGAGTTTAATTTGGTCCAATGTATCTATAATTGTAAAATTTGGTTTTAAGCCGACAGCTTCAGCGTGTTTTCTTAAAATCTTATTGCTAAGAGAGTGAAAAGTTCCAAGCCATGGTACCGCATTAGATTTATTATTAATTAACTTAAGAACTCTCTCACGCATCTCGTTTGCAGCTTTATTAGTAAAAGTAACGCATAAAATTTGTTGTCCGAAACACTTTTTATTAAAGATTAAATTTGCTACTCGAGTCGTTAATACTTTAGTTTTTCCTGATCCCGCTCCAGCAAGAATTAACAACGGTCCCTCAAAATGACTAACAGCTGTTTTTTGTTGATTATTTAAAGAATTTAAATAATTGTTATCCATGACTATTCTTTATAACAAATATAAAAAAAAATAATAAAATAATGATTAAATTAATTAAAAAAAAAGCTCTCATAACTGTATTTTTTTTTTTATTAACGCTTTTAATTTATATTTTATCCCCATTATTTTTAAATTTGAATAACTTTAAATCAAATTTTGAGGAAACCATTGGATTAAATTTAAATACACAAACAAGTATAAGTGGAGATATTAATTACAAATATTTTCCTCTACCATCAATTGTGATAAAGGATATAGAGCTTGGCGAAGATATTGAAACCAAAAGTAGAATAGAAAGTACAATAATTAATATACATCCTCATAATTTACTTCTTAAAAAATTTGATATTTCAAACATTGCTTTTAAAAATGGTCAATTCCCTATTAAAATTAATGAGATCAATGATCTAAAATCCTTCGACGATTTTAAAATAAAAATTAAATTTAGAAATATTAACATAAAATTAATACGTAATGATAAAATCTTAGTTATATCTAACAGCGATGCTAAAATCGATATCAAGAATTCAGCTATAAATAAAATTAAATTAGATGGGGTATACGAGGAAATACCGTTTTATTTATTTTTTAACAAAAACAAATTAGAAATCAAAGCAAAGGAAATAAACTTAAAAACAAAAATAGCATTTGATCAAAATATCAATAAAGTAATTTTTTCATACGATGATAAACTGTTATTTCCTGGACTCGAGAATATTTTGGTTAAAGGCAAATTTACTAATCAAAATAAAACTTTAATTTTTAAAAATGCGAATATATCCTCAAAATTAATTAATGGTAAATTTGATTTTGAATACCAATACGGAAGCTATCATTTACCAAAGCTAAAACTTAATTTAGACACAACTAGAATAGACAAGATTCAAGCTGAAAAGTTGGTCTTATTTATGAAAAATGATATTTTTGAGTTAGCTAGATTTTTTAATTTGAATTTAATCATTCAAATACCAAAGGCAAAGTTTAATAACAAAATTTTTAATAAAGTTTTTATCGATTTACAATTTGTAGCTGGAGATATTATTGTAAAAAAGTTTATTTTAAGTTCCTCCTCTAATAAATTAGAAATTAAGGGTAAAATATTAAAATTTGGCAAGGATAAACTATTTTTTTATAAATCGAAATTTTCAACAAACAATTATGAAAAAATAATCAAAAATCTATCAATAAATAAAGAAATACAAAACAATATAGTCGATCAAAACATTTTTTCCGTAATTTCGTCTGGATACTTAAATTTAAATAAAGCAAAAATTTATATTGAGCAAAATGAAACAAATTACTTTACTAGTAGCGATCCTTACGTAGATAAGCAAATTACTTACAAGGGAAACAAACTTGAAGATTTAAATAAAAGGTTTAATGAAAAAATATTGGAAGGAAAATTGATAAATTTTTTTAATTTGCCTAAATTTTTTGAACTATATTAACTTGGTCTAGTCATTTTTTTTGGATTCATTACTTTGTTAAACGTTTTTTCCTCAATCAATCCACTTCTTAAAGCTTCAAATCTGAGTGTAGTTCCATTTTTATGCGCACTCTTTGCGATCTTACTTGCATTGTCGTAACCTATAATCGGAGATAATGCTGTAACAAGCATCAATGACTCTTTTAAATATTTATTTATCTTTTTCTTATCTGCTTTAATTCCATTTAGACAGCTACTAATAAAACAATTTACAGAATCAGAGATTAGATCAATTGATTGAACTATATTATGAATTATTAAAGGTTTGAACACATTGAGTTCAAAATGTCCATGTGATCCTGCCATGGTAATTCCATTATGATTTCCAATAACTTTCACACAAACCATAGTTACCGCCTCACACTGAGTTGGATTTACTTTTCCCGGCATTATTGAAGAGCCGGGCTCATTTTCAGGTAATATTAATTCACCATATCCAGCTCTAGGACCTGATCCTAAAAATCTAATGTCATTTGCAATTTTCATTAATGCCACTGCAGTTGTATTAAGGGTACCAGAAAAGTTAACTATTGAATCATGCGCTGCTAAGGCTTCAAATTTATTTTTTGCTGTTTCGAAAGGTAATCTTGTAATTTTAGATATTTCTTTTGCTATTTTTTTATCCCATCCTTTTTTTGTATTTATTCCTGTCCCAACAGCAGTCCCGCCTTGTGCTAACGGATATATTTCCTTTAATGCTCTTTTAATTCTAGCAAGACATTTTGTAACTTGCATGTGATATCCTGAAAATTCTTGACCTAATGTTAATGGGGTAGCATCTTGTAAATGAGTTCTCCCTATTTTTACGATATCTTTAAATTGATTAGCCTTTTTACCTAAGGTTTTTTCAAGTTTTGTTATGGCTGGTATTAATTTTTTATTTGCCATCATAGCAATTGATATATGCATTGCTGTAGGAAATGTATCATTGGTTGATTGAGCTTTATTTACGTGATCGTTAGGATGAACTGGTTTTTTTGCACCCAATTTAGAACCTAATATTTCATTTGCTCTGTTTGCAATAACCTCATTTAAATTCATGTTGGTTTGCGTCCCCGAACCTGTTTGCCATACTACAAGTGGAAAATGTTCATCCAATTTACCAGCGATAACCTCATCTGCAGCCTTTATGATTGCTTTTGCAATTCTATTTTCCAAATCACCAAATTTCGCATTCGTAATAGCAGCAGCTTTTTTTACAATTGCAATAGAATGAATTTGCTCAATTGGAACTTTAAATTTTCCGATTTTAAAATTTTTTAATGATCGTTGAGTAGATGCACCCCAATATTTATCTGATGGAACTTTGATTTTTCCAAAACTATCGCTTTCTGTTCTAGACGCCATGTACCTTTATTATATATACATTAAAATCGATTTTACAATGAGGCCAGAATTTATGAAATTACTTAGCCTTTAAAAATAACTAAATATATCATCAATATGACAAGCAAGTTTGCCCCAAGAATTAGGGCCACACCTTTAGAAAAAAATCCTTCTTTTTTTTCAGATATTTCTATCGGATCAACTTCAGCAGGTCTTACTAAGTTCACTTTCTTCATACTTTAATAGTTAATATTAAAATGTGACCAAGTCTTGATTAAAATTTGTTTATTTTTTTTCTATCCACTCTTTGTATCCACCAGCCATATTTTTCACGTTTTTTAAGCCCATTTCTTTCATGGTTTTTGTGGATAAGGTGCTTTGACCACCGAGACCGCAGAATACAACATACTCTTTATTAGGGTTATTTTTAAAGAACTGATTCTCTAGGGGACTACCCTCAGCTAAAAAGAATTCTAGCAAACCTCTTTCTAAATGAATAGCATTACCTATCGTTCCTTTTTCAAAAGAACTTTTATCCCTAACATCTATAAATTGAACATTTGGGTCGTTTAATTTTTTCTTTGCATCTTCTACTGAAATATTTTCTATTTCATTAGAAACTTTCATTAAATCTACAAATTTTTTCATTATTTCTCTAGATCTTGATGTTTTACTTCTCTAATATAAGGCTTTACTGTTTTCCAACCATCAGGAAATAATTTTTTTGCTTCATCATCTTTCACTGCAGGAACGATAATTACGTTATCCCCCTTTTTCCAATTTGCAGGAGTCGCTACTTTATGAGAAGCTGTTAATTTTAATGAGTCTATTACTCTTAATATTTCATCAAAATTTCTTCCAGTGGACATTGGATAAGACAAGATAAGTTTTATTTTTTTATCTGGGCTTATAATAAAAACATTTCTTACTGTTTGATTATCAACAGCAGTTCTATTTTTGTAATCACCTGAAGTACTTGCAGGGAGCATGCCATAGATTTTAGATATCTCTAAGTTTTTATCTCCAATTAAAGGGTAGTCTGGTTTGTAACCTGTAACATCTTCAATATCTTTGCTCCATTTTTCGTGATCCTCTACAGGGTCCACACTTAATCCCAATATTTTTACATTTCTTTCATCAAAAGACCTCTTAATTTTTTGAAGACTTCCTAATTCTGTTGTACAAACAGGAGTAAAATTTTTTGGGTGTGAAAATATTACTACCCATTTTTCTTTAGACCAATCATAAAAATTAATTTTGCCATGAGTTGTATCTGCGTTAAAATTTGGCGCGGTATCGTTTATTTTAAGAGACATTCGGTTTTAACCTTCCAATAGTTTGAGGGCTTGTTTGAGAATTTTAACAGATTCAGCATGATCTCCTTCTTTATGAGCTTTATGACCACCATCTCTTAGTTTTTTTATTTCTGAAAGTTGCTCTTTGCTTAACTGTTTTGTTTGAGATAGCAAATTATCAATTTTTTTTACTAATAGTGGGCATGAACCAGCATTTGCAAATGAAGTGCTTATTAACACAGCGGATGTAACTATTAAAAGTTTTTTAATCATAATGTTAACAATTTAACCCCTTTTAAATTTTAAATAAGGCGACATTTTGTATTTTTCCTTAATTTTAGATGCATATATAAACACAAAAATATGTTTATTAAATGCTTAAAAATTACATTAATATTAGCTATAATTATTCTTTTACCAAGGATCAGTATGGCGATTGAAAAAAAGGCGATTTTTGCAGGTGGTTGCTTTTGGTGCATGGAAGAAGCCTTTGACAAGCTTGAAGGGGTTAAAAACGTAATTTCAGGCTATACTGGAGGTGATTTAAAAAATCCATCTTATGAAGAAGTAACAAAAGGTAATACTGGCCATTATGAAGCTATAGAAGTAACCTATGACAGTGAAAAAATACAATATTCACAATTATTAGATTTTTTTTGGCAAAATATAGACCCATTTAATAATAGAGGTCAATTTTGTGACTTAGGTTCTAGTTATCTATCAGCTATATTTTTTAAAAATGATGAGGAAAAAAAAGAGATAAGCAAATCAAAAAATAGACTTAAAATAAATACTGGAAATATCCAAACGCATATTTTACCATTTAAAGAATTTTATAGAGCTGAGGAATATCATCAAAATTTTTATCAAAAAAATCCAGATCACTACAAAGCTTACAAATCTGGGTGTGGTAGAGAGAAAAGACTCAATCAGGTGTGGAATACTTTAAAAGACAAATAAACCTATAATTTTAAAGCATTTTTTATTGTTGCAAATAGGTCACACTACAGGATTACTTAGAAATGTGTGTTATTTAGGGTTATAATCAGAGATTAAATAGAATATAAAAATCTTGTTTTTAAGGGAGATTCTTAAAAACATTAATTAATTAATTAATAAAGGATAAAACATGCTTAAAAAGTTTTTAACTGTTTTTGTTTCTTTGATAACACTTACTTACTCTGCTCACGCAGAAATGAAAGTTGGTGGCTCAATCGCTATGGCACTCGCAGAAGGTGACGCTACAGTTACTGAAGGTGGTACTGTTCAAAGTACTGGTAGTGACAGTGATACTAGACCATTAATTCAAGCTTTCTTAGAAGGTGATGTACCAAACGCTCCAGTATCTATTGGATTGGCATTTATGCCACTAGCAGAAATAGCTGATGCGGATGGAACAGTGACTGATGCTTCAGTAGAAGTAAGAGGTCACGTAACGCTTTATCTAAAAGGTGGTACAGAAATACCACAAGGTGGTGAAGTTTACGTAAAAGCTGGTATATCAAGAGGAACTGTTAAAATTGCAGATTTAGCAACAGCATCTGGTTCATCATTAACTGATGATGAAGACACTCTAATAGGTCCAACAATAGGTATTGGATACGAAAGAGAAGGTGCAAATGACACATTTTTCCGTGTCGAGTTAAATCACACTGCATATGACGAAGTAACATCAAGTTCAGACGGAAAACAAGGTTCTTCAGGTACTGCAGCCAGTAACGATACTGGTAAGGATTTGAAGGCAGACGTTGATCTTACAATGTTGATGTTTTCTTTTGGTAAGAAATTTTAATATTTAAAACATAAAAATTAAAAAGCGTCTTTGACATATTCAAAGACGCTTTTTTTTTGCTATATTTATAATAATGGAAAATTCAATTTGGATTACAGGAGCTAGTAGCGGAATTGGCAAAGCTCTTGCTTTAAAATTTGCGAAAAATAATTGGAAGGTTGCTATTTCGGCTCGTAGAGAAGAATTATTAAAAGATATTGAAAAATCTAACCAAAATATAAAATCTTTTAAACTTGATATAAAAAATGCTGAAGAGTGCAAAGATGTATTTTCAAAAATACGCTCAAATTTTGGAGATATAAGCGTGGCAGTTTTTTGCACTGGTATTCACGATCCTCAGTCTGAAAAAACTTTTAATTTAGCCAAAATTAAAGAAATTAATGATGTGAATTATATGGGAACAATTAATTCTATTAATTCTGTCTATGAGTACTTTAAAAATAAAAAAAATGGACATATTTCAATAGTATCATCCGTTGCTGGTTACAGAGGTTTACCAAATGCAGGAGCATATTGTGCATCAAAGTCAGCTTTAAATAGTTTTACAGAGAGCTTATATTTTCAACTAAAAGATCATAAT
>CACIPP010000013.1:0-8947 GCA_902588515.1 uncultured Pelagibacteraceae bacterium | reverse complement strand
CTACTCCCTTTTCAATTTGCAGATTTTCATATGGCATCATACAGTCATATGGATGAAATATCTTTGCACCTGTACTAATTCTATAACAACAATTTTTCCTGTATTTAATTTTATTTTTTTGACCCGCTGAAGTTGCGCCTAATATTTTAAAACTTTTATTAGATACTGTATCAGATGATTTAAAAGCAAATCCATCGAGTAAACTATTATTAAAAAAAGGGTTATTTTTTTTTGAATTAATATTTCTTACACAAACATGTTGTAATGACTTTTCGACTTTTACAATACTTGTTTTCTTACGAGCAAAATGCAATACTCTTTTTAAGGCAGCTGAGTAGGTTAACATTTTACTTTAAATGAGATAAAAATTCTGGAAGTCCGTTGGGGTTTAACCATAATCCACTTTTGCCACCTTGTTTTACTAGCAGTCTGATTTCTTCTATAGAAAGATCTGGATTTACAATTTTACTTAGATCGTAAATAGTTATTAGAGCAGCATTTACACCCATAATAGCTTCCATCTCCACACCTGTTTTTGCGTGCGCGGAAACTAAACAATAAACTTCCAATGAATAATTACTCTTATTTAAAACTATTTTAATTGAAGAATGCTCAATTGATAATGGATGACACAAAGGAATTAAATCACTCGTTTTTTTAACGCCTAACAAACCTGCAACTTCTGCCAAACTAATTGGATCACCTTTTGGCATATTTTGATTTTCAATTAAATCAAAAACTTTTGAACCGACTATTATTGATCCACAAGCCAAAGCCCTTCTAAGGGTAACTTTTTTGTCAGAAACATCTATCATGTTGTATGATTTTTCTTCAAACAACTCTTTAGTCCAATCTTTAAGATCTTCCTTTGTTACGATTTTTAATTTCAAACTAACCTCCTATTGAAGCTAAATGTGGAGTTGCTCCTGTATCTCCGAGTTCAAGATAGTGAGATTCTTTTTTGAATCTTAACTGTGTTAGAATCAAGTTTAACAACTCTTTTTTCTGCGAAGCATCTTTTAATAATGGTCTTAAACTAACGCCAGTATTACCAAATAGACAAAGTCTTAACTCACCCTTTGCGGTCACTCTTAACCTGTTGCAACTTTTGCAAAAATCTTTTGAGTAAGGAGCAATAATACCAAATTTACCTTTTGAACTTGGATTTACATAATTTATTGAAGGCCCTGCATCGCTTACTCTATCTATAGAATTCCATTTATTTTTAACAAGATAATCTTTGAAGATTTTTGAAGGTACATGGTACTTGTTAAAATAATTTAAATTATCTCCAGTTTGCATTAATTCTATGTACCTAAAATCAATGTTCTTTTTGTTTATAAAATCTGTCCAAGCATCAAAATCCCTTTCAGTGTCATTCACTCCTTTTAATAACACAGCATTTACTTTAATATTTGTAAAACCTTTGCTTTGCAAAATATCTATTCCTTCAAGAATTTGTTTTAATTTGTCATGACCTGTTACTTCTTTAAAGGTTTGAGAATTTAAGCTATCAATACTAATATTAATCCCGTTAATTTTTGTATCGACTATTTGTTCTGCTATTTTATTTAATTTATAGCCATTGGTTGTAATGACCACGTTATGAATATTTTTTTTATTTTTTATTATATTAATTATATCAAAGAAATCTTTTCGTACGGTCGGTTCACCGCCAGTTATTCTAATTTTAGATACGCCTAAATCAGATAAAGCTTCAACAAGATTGTTAATTTCACTAATGTCTAAAAAACCGGGTGCATTTGAAGGTTTAAAATAACCATTAGGCAAGCAATAGCCGCACTTAAAATTACAAACATCTGTAATTGAAAGCCGAATATATGGAAACGATCTTCCGAAATTGTCCCTCAATTTTTCCATTGAGAATAGAGTATCATCAATAAGTATTATTGGAACATTAATATTCAACTAAAAATTGATAATGTAAAATACAACCAATAGTAGATACCAAGATATTTTAATTAGATATATTATGTTGCTTAGCAAAAACAGGAGGGGTTATGAAAAAAAGAAAAAATCATATTAATCCTAGTAGAAGAAAATTTTTAACTGGTTCCGCTACAGTTGCTGGAGTTGCAGCAGCTAGCGCGTTAGTTCCAATAAAAGTTTCTTATGCAAATCATACTGCAAGTGATGCTAAAGGTTTACCAGGCTTTATTAAGTGGAAAAAAAGATCTTCATTGATCATTCACTCAGATAAAACAATGGAGACACATAGAGAAGCTATTGGTTCAAGTGTGATAACGCCTATTAGACATATCTATATTAGAAATAACATGCCAACAATGACTGATGCTCAAATTGGTAAAAAATCTCAATGGAAACTAAAAGTTGAAGGTGTAAAAAATCCTAAAACATTTACTCTGTCACAACTACAAAATCTTGGAAGAACTACAATGGCAACTGTTCTACAATGTTCAGGTAATGGTAGAGGTTTCTTTCCTCATAAACCAAGAGGCTCTCAGTGGAAAACTGGAGCAGCTGCTTGTGTAATGTGGACAGGTATTCCATTATCAACTGTAATAAAAGCTTGTGGCGGATTATCAGGTGGTGCAAAATATGTTACTGCAACTGGTTCTGATATGCCATCAAATCTTGATCCCAAAAAAGCTTTAGTTGAAAGATCAGTACCAGTTAAAGTCAAAAAGGATGCAATGCTCGCTTGGGAAATGAACGGTGTAGCATTACCTAATGCACATGGAGGACCATTACGTTTTATTCCACCAGGGTACTTCGGAATTAATAACGTAAAGCATTGTGGTAAAATTGCATTCACAAAAGATCAATCACAAGTGAAATATATGAAAAAAAGTTATAGAATTTCACCGATTGGAAAAAAAGGATCACAATACCCAAGTTGTTGGGAAATGCCAGTCAAATCATGGATCACTTCACCAATGAAAAGATCTTCTTCGGGAAATGTAAGTATTTCTGGAGTAGCATTTGGAGGTACAAGAAAAGTATCAAGCGTTTCCGTATCAACTGACGGCGGAAAAAATTGGAAAAAAGCTAAACTTATAGGTCCAGATCTGGGTAAATTTGCGTGGAGACAATTTGTATTTAATGCAAAATTAAAACCAGGGAAATATAATATTGCAAGCAAAGCTTCAGCTGGTGGAAAATCTCAACCAAAATTGAGAATGGAAAACAGAAGAGGTTACGCTCATAACGGTTGGAGAGACCATAGCTTAAATATTAGTGTCAGCTAATCTTTATAAAATATTAATAATCTTAGTTTTGTTCTCGCCGGCAGCAATTGCCGACGAGAATGCTAAAGGAATGAAGCTTTTCAATGAGAAAGCTATGTGTGCTACATGCCACACTATGAAAGCCGCTGGTTCTAAAGGAAATGTAGGACCGAATCTCGACACATTAAAACCGACCGTTGCTCAAGTAAAAGATATTGTAACTCACGGATTAGGCGCCATGCCTGCTTTTGGCGAGGATGGATTGCTAACACCAGAAGAAATTGATACTGTGTCAATTTATGTTGCCAAAAACGCAGGAAAATAGGTATAAGAGATTATGATTGATTTTCTAAATATGGATGGTTATGGAATATATATTTGGCCGGCATACGCTATTGCGTTTAGTTTAATTTCATTTTTATATTTTAGATCTGTTAAGCAGCTTAAAAAACTTGAAAAAGAAATTCAGGCTCTTGAACAGAAAGCTGCAGCGGAGAAAATCAAAACCGCAAGAAGCTCTATAAGTCAAACCGCTTAAAAAATCTTAAATCCAATTCTTAAGGCTACAGCAATAACTAATACTGATGTTATCATTGCTAATATTCTTGTGGGAATTATTTTAATATTTAAATAGTTTCCTATTTGACCACCAATAAATACGGCTAAAAATAAATACCAAAAATTAAATATTTCATTGATTATTCCATACTTAGTTAATTGACCAAATATTCCTGATACTGAATTGATAAGAATAAATATTGATGCAGAAGTTATTATGATTTTAGGTCTTTCAGCTCTAAGCAGGAATAAAATTGGGCTTAAAAATATACCACCTCCTATTCCGACAATACCAGATATAAATCCTAAAATTGATCCTATGATAAAGCAAATAAATTTAGGTAACGACCTATAATTTTCAATATTGTCATCGTAAGTTTTAAAATTAAACAAAATTAAAACACCTGCTATCAATAAAACTGTAAATAGTAATAATTCGAAAATATATTTATCGATTAAAAGTGTTCCACCAAAATATGCAAATGGAATTGAGCTAACTAAAAAAGGTGCTAAAAAATTTATATTGTAGTTGCCCCTTCTAATATAATTAAAACAATTTACTGAAACAACAATGATATTACACATTAAAGCTATTACTGGAAAAATTGCATAGGAGATACCCCATAGAAGCATTAAAGCTAAGTATGTAGAGCCGCCTCCAAAGCCAACGCTGGAATAGATTATTGAAGTTATGAAAAACAATAAAGCTAAATTCATATATAAAGTATTGTTAAAAATTATATCTCACTATATAAAATAAGCACTCACTAAATGCCTATAGATAGTCAAAAAAAATTTAAACCAATAAATATATCTGTATTAACTATTTCAGACACTAGAACTGAAGCGACTGATAAATCAGGTCAAATTTTAGCAAATAAAATTAAGGAGAAAGGTCATAGCCTCAAGCATAAAGAAATAGTTATTGATGATAAAGAAAAAATTAAATCTAAAATTAAAGAGTGGTGCAATAATAAAGATGTTGATGTAATTATTGCAACGGGTGGGACCGGTTTAACAGGAAGAGACACAACCCCAGAAGCACTAGATGAAATGAAAGATAAAGAAATACCGGGTTTTGGAGAATTGTTTAGACTAATAAGTTATAAAAAAATCGGAGCTTCTACAATTCAGTCAAGAGCAATGGCAGTATTAGTCAATGGTAAATATATTTTTGCACTTCCAGGATCAAGTGGTGCCGTTACTGATGCTTGGGAGGAAATTTTAAAATATCAGCTGGATTCAAGGTTTAAACCTTGCAATTTTATAGAGTTAATACCTCGACTTAAAGAAAAATAGAAAAATTATAATTTACACCTTTTGCATAACCCATAAAATTCTAAATTATATTTTTCATATTTCATTCCAGTATTGTCTTGAAAATTTGTTAAATAAGTTGAAAGCTTTGAATTCATTATTTCTGTTATTTTTTGACATTTTTTACAAATTGAAAACGCTGTTGCTTTTGAAGTCTCGCATTCTGAATTCTTACAATCAACAAATGCATTTTTACTTTCTATTTTATGTATTGCTCCCAGTTCTACCAATTTCTCTAATGCTCTGTAGACCTGCGGAGGAGCGTTAATACCTTTTTTTTTAACACTTGATAAAATAGAATACGCCTTTAATGGTTTTTTAGCTTTTCTAATTGTTTCTAATACTATGTGTTGATTTTTACTTAAATTAACTTGTTTATGCTTCATAATAAAATTATACCACCTTACTTTTTATCTTTATACGCTTTAAATTTATTAGAGATAATAAAAACAAAGATAAAGCTGCCACAATAATTGATGGTCCGGAGGGTGAATTAAATTCTAATGAAGCGAATAATCCTATTAAAACTGAAAGCATACCACCAACTGATGCAATAAAGACCATCATTATAGGATTATCTGAAAGGTTTCTTGCCATTGCTGCTGGCATGATTAACATACCAGTTATTAAAAGAAGACCAACCATTTTTATAGAGATTGCAATTATTGCAGCCATCAGCAACGTAAATATTATGTTTACTCTATCCGGGTTCATTCCTTCAGCTTGAGCAAGATCGTAATTTACGGTTGATGCAAACAATGGTTTCCAAATTATTTTTAGAGTAATCAATATAACTACACCCCCCAACCAAATAATTAAAATATCTAAATTATTTACTGAGAGAATATCTCCGAAAAGCAAACCCATAATGTCAAATCGTATAAATGATAAAAAACTAATGGTAACAAGACCTAAAGCTAAAGTAGAGTGAGCTAATAAGCCTAGCAAAGCATCTCCAGGTAGGTTTGTTACTCTTTGTAAATTAATTAAAAATATAGCAACAACGGCAGATACAAGAAAAACTGCAAATGAAATATTCATTTCAAACGACAAAGCCAACGTAACACCTAAAAGAGCAGAATGTGCCAATGTATCACCAAAAAACGAAAGTCTTCTCCAAATAGTAAAACATCCTAAAGGACCAGTTACTATCGCTACTCCCAAACCAGCAATTAAAGCTCTTATAAAAAAATCATCTAGCATTAAATTTTTTTCGTTTTTATTGTACCATCTGCTGAATGTGTATGGTCGTGTTTGTGTTCATAAATCGATAAGGTATTAGATGCTCTATCACCAAAAAGCTCTTTATAATTATGATTATTTGCTACAGTTTTAGGTGTTCCTGAACAGCAGATATGACCATTTAAACATACAACATAATCTGTAGCAGACATTACAACGTGTAAGTCGTGAGAAATTAGTAATATTCCACATTTTAGATTTTCAGAAATCAATCTAATTAATTCGTATAGCGCTATCTCACCTTTAAAGTCTACACCTTGGACCGGTTCATCCAATACCAAAAACTCAGGTTTTTTTGCAATAGCTCGCGCAATCAATACTCTTTGAAACTCACCACCGGATAAACTTTTAATATTCCTATACTTTAAATTTGTTACGCCAGTTAAATTTAAAGCATCATCTAAATCTTTTTCATTTAACTTTTCTGTAAGGTTCATGAAATCGACAACACGTACAGGCAAAGTCCAATCAATTGAAATTTTTTGCGGCACGTATCCGATTTTATTTGTATATTTATCAACATAGCCTTCAGCATTTTTGTAGATTCCTAATGCAATTTTTGCTGTTGTTGATTTACCCGAGCCATTAGGCCCTATGAGAGTTACAATTTCTCCTTTTTTTACTTCAAACGAAACTCCCTTTACTAACCACTTGTTATTTATCTGAAGTCCGGCATTATTCAATCTTGCTACAACATTATTCATAATAATAGATTAATTTATTGACAAATACATAATTGTTATATTATAACGCTTGTTATATTATAACGCTTGTTATATTATAACATTATAACAATGAAAAAAACATTAGTAAATATAATCAATTTTACCTTTATTTTATTACTTTCTGTATCAATAACTGCAAGGTCAGAAATAAAAGTTGTTACTTCTATTAAACCGATACATTCATTAGCTTCGTATTTGATGCAAGGCATTGGTTCACCCTCGCTAATTGTAGAAGGTAGTAATTCACCTCATAACTTTACGTTAAAACCTTCTCATGCAAAAATGCTGCAACAAGCCGACCTTGTATTTTGGGTAGGAGAAAATTTAGAAACGCCCCTAGAAAAACCCATTAAATCTATTTCAAAAAAATCTAAAGTAATTGAATTATTAGAAATTAATGGGTTAAAAAAACTAGAATTTAGAGAAAAAAACATATTTGACGGTCACGATGACCACGGACATAAAAAACACGATGACCACGGACATAAAAAACACGATGACCACGGACACGCACACGGTGACCATGACCCGCATATTTGGTTAGATCCTTCAAATGCAAAAGTAATTGCAAAAAAAATGACTAAAGAGTTAGTCTCTTTAGATAAAGAAAACGCCAAAACTTATAAAGAAAACTCAAAAAAATTAATTAAAGAAATTGATCTTTTAATAAAAGATATAAAAAATAATACAAATAAAAACGCTAGCTTTATTGTATTTCACGATGCTTATCAATATTTTGAAAAAAAATTCCGCGTAAATGCGATTGGAGCTTTAACAGTCAATACCGATATACTTCCTGGTGCAGAGCAATTAAAAGATATAAGAAATGTAATTAATAAAAAGAAAGCAAAGTGTATATTCTCCGAACCTCAGTTTAATCCAAATATAATTAACGCAATAGCAAAAGATACAAATATTAAAACTGGCGTTTTAGATCCTCTTGGCTCGACATTACCTGCTGATAAAAATCAGTACTTTATGTTAATTAAAAATATATCGAATTCTTTAAAATCCTGCTAATTTTAAAAGATATTATTAATTATATAATAAGTTAATCCAACAATACCAACTGCAAATACAACGCTTTGTACCCAAAAATTAAGTAGCTTGCTAAAGGGCGCTTTAGTAAATCTTTTCCAAGGAATAAAATAATAAGCTATTAAAGTTACTAAAATATAAAATAATATTGTTTCAGCTATTGTAATCATTTTTGATATTTATCTTTCCATTCTTCATAACTCATACCATATATTTCCTTTCTTGCATCAGGATCTGATATATTTTCACCTAGTTTTATTGCTTCTTCTCTGTACCATTTGGATAGACAATTTCTGCAAAATCCAGCTAAATTCATAAGATCAAGATTTTGAACATCCTTTCTTTCTCCAAGATGTTTTATTAATCTCTCAAAAGCTTTAGCTTGCACTTTCTTTTTTGTAGCTTCATCCATAAAAATAATTATATTGTTTTATATGAAATTATCAGGTTCTTATGAAATTCCAACTGATAAACAATCTGTTTGGGATGCATTAAATAGTCCAGAAATTCTTCAAAAATGTATTCCCGGCTGCGAAGAGTTCAAAAAAAATTCTGATACTAGCTTTACTGCAACAGCAACTAACAAAATTGGACCATTTAATGCTAGTTTCACAGGAGAGATTGAATTAAAAGACTTAAATCCTCCAGATAGTTACAAAATAGTTGGACAAGGAGATTCTCCTGTAGGCTTTGCTTCTGGCGAAGCAAGCGTAAAACTGGAGGAAAATAGCGGTGTAACAACATTAACTTATAGTGTCGAAGCGCAAGTCGGTGGTAAAATAGCTCAAGTTGGCTCTAGATTAATTGATATGACGGCAAAAAAAATGGCAGATATCTTTTTTGGAAAATTTACTGAGT
>CACIPP010000012.1:0-8963 GCA_902588515.1 uncultured Pelagibacteraceae bacterium | reverse complement strand
AATAAAGAATTTCAATATTTATCCTCAATATTTTTTTTCATACTTTTTATTAAATATCCAAGTAAACCTAAAGATATGAGTAAAAATCCTATTAAAACTAATGTTCCACCTAAAATCAATGACTGGATATTTCCATCTCCACTACCAGCTATAAAAAAATAAAGAAATCTTATTATAGCAGTGAAACCAATAACAAAAGGTATGACTGATAGACTCGAAAAAAATTGTAAAGGTTTATATAAAAGAAACGTTTTCATAATTATTAACATTTGTTTTATTATAAATTCAGTAGATGATTTAAATAATCTTGAAGCTCTAGTAGGTGAATTAGTTTTGATAGGCACCTCCCCTATTAATAGATCTTTTTCGTTTGCTTGAATTAAAGTCTCTAAGGTGTAACTATAATTTGAGTCTACCTTTAATTTTTGTATTGCATCCTTGCTATATGCACGAAAACCGCTTGATGCATCTGATATTTTTTGTCCAGAAATTAGCATAACAACTTTAGTGCCTATTTTTTGTAAAAATTTTTTTATTAATGAAAAATGCTCTATTTCGTCAAATTTTCTTATACCGACAACGATATCTGTTTTTGATTGCGTAAGGTGTTCTATTAATTTTTCTATGTATTCACTTTTGTATTGATTATCAGCATCAGTATTGATTAATATATCTGCGTCTTGCTCCAGAGCATATATTCTCCCTTTATTAAAAGCGTATCCTAGACCCATATTTCTTTTTAGAGAAATAATTTTTTCAACACCACTTTTTTTTGCTTTTTCTATGGTTTGATCATTTGATCCGTCGTCTATAACAATAATTTTATAATCGTATTTTTTT
The DNA here is from genome assembly GCA_902588515.1 of uncultured Pelagibacteraceae bacterium. Classification (GTDB taxonomy): domain Bacteria; phylum Pseudomonadota; class Alphaproteobacteria; order Pelagibacterales; family Pelagibacteraceae. Next base: position 8,123 of record CACIPP010000012.1, on the reverse strand, counting down.
GTGTCGATTGAATTTTTGATTTCTTTAATAGTATTTTCTATTTGTTTTTCCTCGTTGAAACATGGAATTTGTATAAATATTTTCATTAAAATTTAAAATAATTATTTTTATTCTCTATAATTGATTATGTTTTTTTGATAAAACCTATTGAGGGTATATTCTCAAAAATAACAACAAAACCATCAAGACTTTTTATAAACTTAATATCTCTAATCCTATAATCTAATTTTAATCTATCTTTATTAAGAACTTTTGTAAATTTTTTATTAGCCTCAATAATATATATAGATTGGGCTCTTAAAGACGAAACATATATAATGTTTAAATTTGATTTATTTATAACTGAAATTTCACTAATTCCAATTGAGGGGGTAAAATTAACAAATGGTTCGTCGTAGCCATAATCTTTATGACTTGGTTTATAAGGATTAGTTCCATCATAGTTTACGCCATAGGAGGAGATCGGCCATCCAAAATTGTGAATTCGATTTATGTTTAAGCTACTAATATTAACTTCATCGCCTCCCTTTGGCCCATGTTCAGAATTAATAATATATTCATTTTGATCGTCTTTAAAATAAAATAAACCTTGAGCATTTCTGTGACCCAAAGATATTAATTTTTTTTGTTTACTAATTTTATTTATCGAGATGATTTTGCCTGCTATATGTCCAGGATCTTGAATTTCATCTATTAAATCAAAATGACCAACTGAAAATAATATTTCGTTGTTTTTATAGTTCACGATTCTGCCTCCTGAACCAATAGAATATTCTGGCAAATTCAAACTAGTCTCAAAAAAAATTTCAAATTTTAAATTTTTAAAATTTAATTCTGACGATAGAATGCTCATAGTGTATTTTTCACTTTTATCTTTTAATATAACAGATATGTAAACTTTATTATTATCAATTAATAAATCTCTAAGACCAATAAAAGTAAGTTTATTTGTTTTCAAAAATTGATTTAAATTTGATTGAATTTTAGTTTGGTTTAATTTATCTGAATTAAAATTTTTTGTTGCAAAATATATAAAATCACCTTCTCCAGATACAGCTATTATTCTATCTTGAAATGTATCAAAGTAATGGGCTCTTTTTGCATTTAAGATAGATTTCCATCCATAATTTAAATCAAGCCTGTTAAATGGTAAAAAAAATTCTCTTACAGAATATTTTGTAGAACTTTTGTTTGTTTTAAATATTTTTGATTGAATTAATTCACCATTTAAGCCTTGATTAAATTTTGTTTTTTGCAATTCTTCGTCTTTATCTTCATTTAATATTCTTCTTAATTCGTAAGTTAAGTTTTTTATATTATTTTTAAAACTCTTTGGTACTATTTCTTTCATTTTTATAATAAAAACATTCTGCTTGTCATATTGGCCTGAAATAATCTGATAAGATAAAAATACCACCATTACTATTAACGACGTTGCAAGAATATATAAAAATTTTTTCATATTAAATTATGCTTATAATATTAATTATAAATAATCAAATTTATGGTCTCCTAAATGGAATGTTCTTTAATTTTTTTTTTTTACTCAGTTTACAATTATTTATTAAATATTCATCTAATTTTTTTATCTTATTACCTCGATTAATTTTTTTCAATTTATTTAAATTAGCGATTGAATATTTTCTTTCTAATAATTTTCTTTTTATAATTAAATTTTTTTTGAAGTTTACAAAATTAATTATATCAAGAATTTTATACCCTCGACCAGATCCAACATCGTAAAACCCTGATTTAAAATTTTTTTTTATGAAATTATTATAGATATTAGATACATCGTCTATATGTATAAAATCTCTATAGGCTAAACCACCATTATTTAAAACAATTTTTTTACGTTTATTTTTTGAATAAATAATTTTTTCTATGAAAGAAAATTTATCACAACTATTACCATACGTGTTGAATACCCTCATAACATAATATTTAATTTTATTTCTCAATGAATAATTTGTAATTAAATTTTCTGCAGCTAATTTATAAGCCGCTTGTAGTCTTCTATTTTTATGATCTATAAAATCATGATTGAGCTCTTTTGAGAAAATGTATACTGATGAGCTGCTTGTATAAAATATTTTTTTAATTTTTCTTGGGTTTAGTATACTCAGGATTAATGAAAGATTTTTAAGGCATAACTCATTTAGCTGTAAATAATTTTTTTCATTGACTTTATCAATTTTAGCCGAAGGATAAAAATTATTAAAAATCAAATTAAAATTATACTTTTTAATTTTCATTATTTTCTTTTGAAATTTTAAAAAATCCGAGGATATTACAATAGAATTTTTGATAATTTTTTTTTGGGACTCAGATATTGTGCTTCTAAGACCAATTATAATAGTTAAAGTCTTTGTCATTTTTCAATTATTGTTTAAATACCATTTAAGTGATGACTTACAAATTTTATTTAAGGAAAAATATTTCGGACGCCATTTTATACTATTTTTTAATTTTTTTATGTCCGCAACAGAATAAATTATGTCATTTTTTCTTTTGCTTCCAATCTTATACGAGATTTTGTGAGTCAAATTTTTATTAAATATATCAAAAATATTTTTAACTGAGTATCCTTTACCGTAACCACAATTAAAAATACCTGATTTATTTTGATGAATCATTAGGTTTGAAAACTTGTAATGTAGTATAGCTAAGTCACTAACATGTATGAAATCTCTTACAGGTGTACCATCCGAAGTATCATAATTCGATCCATTAATTATAAATTTTTTTTTGAATTTTGCGCAATAGCATAATTTTACAAAAATATTAGATAAATTTTTTTTTGAGAATCCTGATCTAAGACTTTTATCAGCACCGCAGACATTAAAGTATCTAAGAATAATAAAATTCATTTTTTTTTTTTTATTTAGCAAATAATTCTCAGTTCTCATTTTAGATTTTGCGTAAGGTGTCAAAGCTTTTTTTTTCGACCTTTCTTTCACTTTCTTTAATGAATTTCCATATACTGCTGCTGTAGATGAATAGATAAAATATTTAATATTATTTTTAATACAACAATCTATAAAATTTTTTGATTTTTCAAAATTATTTAAATAATATTTTTTTGAATTTTTAATTGATTCGACATTATTAACATATGCCGCAAAATGCAAAACGATATCGAATTTTTTTTTTAATATATTTGAAATTTTTTTGTCATTCGAAATATCAGTTTTAACAAATTTTGCTTTTTTTGGAATTAATTTTTTATTACCAGTGCTTAAATTATCAATTATTGTAACAGAATGACCTTGATCTAAAAAATGTAATGCTACATGACTGCCTATATAACCTGCTCCACCTGTAATTAAAACTTTCATTAAAATTTAAAAAGCATTTGTTTCATTTTTTTTCTAATGATTTATTTGTTATGTTATAAATACTATCACATATTTTTAAGTTATTTAAATTATGCGAAACAATTATTATAGTTTTTTTATTTTTTAAATTTTTAATGTATTCAAAGATATTTTTTTCATTTTGCTCGTCCAAAGCATTAGTGGCTTCATCAAATATCATGATATCTTTATTTAAATAAAAACATCTTGCTAGAGAAATTCTTTGCTTTTGTCCCGAAGATAATTTTTTTAATGTGAGGCCAACATCCGTTTCTAATCCATATTTCATATCTTGAATTGTGTTAACTAAACATGCGTCACTTATTGCTTCATTTAATTTATCATTTGAAATTTCAGAATTAGAGCCAAAAATTATATTATCCTTTATACTACCATTTATTAAAAAGCTATCTTGTGATGATATACTAAATAAGTTTTGATATTGTCTCATATCTTCATCACTTACTATATTATTACCGTCGAGATATAGACTGCCTCGTGTTGGTTTAATTAAACCAATTAAAATATTAATTAATGTAGATTTACCCGAACCACTTTCTCCAAAAATACCAACTATTTCGTTTTTATTAATTTTAATATTTATATTTTTTAAAACTGTATCTGAATTAGGATATGCGAATGCTATATCTTTTAATTCTATATTACTTGATAAAGTTTTTTGTTTATTTTCATTTATGATTTGATTTTTGCTAACATGGCTTTTAGAGATCTTATTTTTTAGATTATAATACTCCATTATATATGGGAGTGATGGCTTTCCAAATTTAATTTGTTGATATGCTACAAATATTTTATTTATTGATGGCACTAGTCTATATGCAATTGCTAAATAAAAAGTTAGAATAACTAATATATTATCATAAGAGTTACCAAAATAGCTCATTGTTAATATTATAGAGATAAATACTAATATTATCGCTTGTTCGAGCAAAATTCTTGGTAAAGTTACTATCACAGAGTTTTTAGTATCTACTTGCTCTGCAGATTTTAAAACACTACCAAAGTTTAATAAAATTTTCTTAACTTTATCATAAATTAAAATTTCTTTAATACCGTTTATTAAATTGTAGTTTAAATTAAAAATATTCTCATTGTTTACAATTCTTTGATTGGACCATGCCTTAATAGATTTATTTATTTTCTTAAGAAAAAGACCAACTAAAACTATAATTGGTAAAATTAAGAGTAAGCCATCTACAAAGCCTGTAATAATAACAAGTGTAATAATACCAAAACATACCAAAAATTCCGTTATTAAATGAATAATTGGTCTCACTATATTTGCAGCAAAGTTATTACTTTCAGAATAAGTCGCATTAAAAATTTTCGACATTCCTTTTTTCACAAAAAACAAATAATTTTGAGCAAGCATTTTCTGCAAAAGTTTATTATATATTTTAGTTCTTAGGAGATAAATGAACTTATAAGTAAAGTTATTGGTAATGAATATTATTATATTTTTGATTAAAAAAATTGAAAACAATATAATACAAAAAATTAATATAAATTTGCTTTGAGATATTAAATCAAAATTAATATATTCAGGCAAAAAATTTAAGTTATCAAAACTTTCCGGTTTTAATAAAAAGGTAATAAAAGGTATTACTGTTGCTATACCAATCATCTCTAACAGTGCTTGGAAAATAGATAATATAACAATTAAAAAAAAGAATTTTTTTTCTTTATTATCTAAAAAAAACCAGAAATTTGAAAATATATTCATAACTAATTATTTATTATTTACCTTTTTAAATTCATAAAATGAATATGAAAAGATACCAAAGTTCATATAAAAAATATAAGACAACCAGGAATTAAAAAAATTACCTGATGGTAAAAAGGGAATAAAATTCATAGTTATACCAATAAGACTTACAGCAAATAATTGATATGCTTTTTCAGATTTTCTCTTAAACGTCATAATTTTAAAAAAACAAAAAATAATAAAAAAAGTCCCAATAATGTAAAAAGTAAATCCAATTAGTCCTAATTCAGACAATATTTGAAATAAAATATTATGAGGATGGTGTGTACATTGTCCAACTTTACTTATATATTTAACATCTCTACAATAAGATTTGAATCCTCTAACACCAGTTCCAAAAATAACATTTTTTTTAAACAAATCGTAAGCTAACAATAAATGGCCTTCGTGATGTTTAGAATATATATAAAATTTCTTTTTTAAATTTTCATTTTTTAGTGCGGTTTTGTTTGAATTATCAAGAACTATTTGTTTAGAAGTTTTAACTATAATTCTATTATTAGGATCATATTTTCCTAGATTAAATAAGGAAATAATGAAAATTATTAACACTGAAAAAAGAAAGGATTTTAAAAATAATTTTCTTAAGTCTTGCAAAAATATTATTACAAAGAAAAAGAAAAAGAAAATCATAAAAACGGCTGTTCTTTCCCCCGATAGATAAATAATAATAAATGATAAAGTATAAAAAAACATGTAAAAAACATTTTCTTTACGAGAGAAATTCTTACCACCTAGGATAGTAAAGAAAATTAATATAGGTAGAATTCTGGCAAAAAAACTTCCTAACACTAAATCATCTCCAAAATATCCAGACACTCTTTGATTAAATAATTTATTGCCGAAAAAATCTTTACCTGAAAAAAATTGATACAGAGAGTCTAATAATAAAAAGAGTAGTAATACAAAAATGTAAATAATTTTATTTTTATAAGTTTCTTTATTTATAGAGTTTAAAATTGTTACTATTACGATATAAAATAACAAAAATCTTATATATCCCATCCCCGATAATCTTAAGTCGCCATAAACGTTAGTAGATGCCGATATAAACGTAACTAAATGAAAAAATAATAAGTAATAAAAAAATATGTTAGTATCAAAATGATAATTTTTTTTAATCAATTTATATAAAACTAAAAAAAATAGAATAGAAAAAAAAACATCTGTAATAAATACACTTAATGTAAGAAAAAATGGAATTAATAAAAAAATTGTAAAATTAAAGGTATCAAAATTTTTTGAATATTTCATAAATATATTAATTTATTTAAATTTTTTATTATAAAAAATTAAAATAAAATATGATAATATTGTCAAAAAAATGATGATAAAAGAATTTATATTAGCATAAAGTAATAAAATCGGGGTTAGAACCAAACTTAAAACAATTACGTTTGTATTAAAAAGTCCATGATTTTTTTTGAGAATATGATGAATATGATTAAGATCACCATCGAAAATATTTTTTCCATTTATCAATCTTATAAATGATAATCTAAGTAACTCTAACCCGGGAATTATCATTAAAATTAAAATATGATCTGAAAAAGAGATATTTTTTGTGATATTAAACTCGTAAATTATTAAGTAAGCATACAAAGCAGCTAACAAATAACTACCTCCATCACCGAGAAATACTCTTGAATTGTAATTAAGTATTAAAATTGAAATTAAAGGAAAATAAAGTGAAAAGTAAAATATATTAAATGAAGAAATTATAAATAAAAATGTATTGATGATAATAAAATATAATAAAACTTGGGCATTTAAACCATCGAACATATTAATTGCATGAATAAATGCTAAAAATGCAAATATTGTAAAAATATATGAAATATTTTCTAAATAAATTCTTTTCTCATAAAAAGAAAATTGTAATATTTGAATTAATAAATCATTGTTTAGTGAAATAGATATTAATAATACAAAAATACCTAAAAATATTCTCATATTTGAAGACATTTTAATTTTGTCATCAAAAAAACCAATTAAGAAAAATGATATTATCAAGAAAAAAAGAGAGAAAATTTCTCTTTTTTTATCAAAGATTAAAAAATCAAATATTAAAATAGATACTGGCAATATAATTAAGAAATTTATTAGTAAGATAATGCCGCCCAAAATAGGAACTTTTTTTATATGTTTTTTTAATTTATTGTCCGGCTTGTCATACAAATTTATTTTTTTTGCAAGTCTTTGATAATTTTGTAATAAAATTAAATTAATAATAAAATAAAGTCCTACTAAAATAAATATATTATTCATAATTTAGATATTCTAAAATAGATTTTTGGTAATCTTTTTTAAGTAATATTTTATTTTTTTTCATATTTTTAATAATTTTATCATAATTTGTAACTATATGTTTAACAGTATTTTCAAAATCTAAAACATTTCTCTTAGATACGAATATGCCATGCTTAAATTGTTTTTTTAAAAAAGCAATTTCAGAAAATACTATTACTGGTCTCAACCGCGAAAGACTTTCTAATATAACTTGTGGATATCCCTCAGTATATGATGGTAATATAAATATATTAGAATTATCGTAAAATTTTTTTAAATATTTAATATCATAAATATATTTGTACGTTTTAATATTTTTCTTTAAATATTTCTTGTTTTTAGTACTTCCCACCATATTTAATTTGTAATTAACGCTTAATTTATCGAATAGATTTATTAAAAAATTATAGCCTTTCTCAACCTTAAATCTACCAACATATAAAAAATTAATTTGTTTTTTAATCTTTTTATATTGGGTTCTAGTATTCCATGTGTTTGTTATTTCGGAGGGGTAAATTACTTTTGTTTTATGTATATTAGTGAAAGTAGATGAAACTGAAAAAATATTTGTATTTTTTTTAAAAAAATAAAACATTATATAATAAAAGTAATAACCTATAAAACCAAATTTTATTTTGTATTCTTTAAAACCGTCGCTTCTTAAAAATAGGAAAAAATCTTTTTTTCTTATA
>CACIPP010000011.1:0-11333 GCA_902588515.1 uncultured Pelagibacteraceae bacterium | reverse complement strand
AAATATGAAAATATTTTAAAACATATAGATAAAAAAAAACATATTCATATAGTTAACCATCTAGTCAAGTCTGTTCATAAGACGAATTATAAAAATACTAATTATTTAACTTGGGGTCCTAACGTTGGTGTTATTTTAGTAAAAAATACTAAGTGGTCGTTAGATTTTTTTCAAAAAGTTTGGAATAAAACAAAATACCTAGATCATTATTGGCCAGATAATGCGGCATTTTTAGACGTGATAGGATTTAAAGCTGAAATTAATAAATTATCTGATAATAAACCATCTAAAAGCATTTTGAGCAAATTTGAATTTTTACCAGGAACCTGGAATAGTATGCCAAAAAAAAATTATTTAAAACCGGATGATACCGAGTTGTCGAATTTTTATTTCGATCCAATTATTATACACTTAGCTGGCATGCGAAGAAAAAATAGAATTAATTTTATAAAAAAATATAACAAACTTTTTGTTAAATAATATGAAGATAGCAAGAATTTATATACCAACCAAAACAGCTATGCAATCTGGGAACAAAAATAATAACAGATGGGTCCTTGAATATCCTGGGATTTCAAATTCTAAAGATTATCTTATGAATTGGAATTCTACTGGAAACACAAAAAAACAAGTAAAAATTTTTTTTAAGAGTAAAAATGAAGCTATTAATTACGCTAATAGAAATAAAATAGAATTTAGATTGATTGAACCAAAAAGAAGAAGAATTGTTATAAAATCTTATGCTGATAATTTTAAATAATGTTTAAATTTTTTACACAAAAAAAATGGTTTACTTGGAGCATTGGGGGAACCTTGTTAATTTTAATTGCTACGTGGTCATTAGTTCAGATTGATGTCCAAATTAACAAATGGTTTGGGGAATTCTACGACGCATTACAAAAAGCACTTACATCCCCAAACTCTGTAACATTAGGTGAATTTCTCTCTTATCTTTATACGTTCCTAAAATTAGCTGCAATATATATTCTAGTGATTGTTTTTGCAGACTACTTTACAAGTCATTGGACTTTTCGATGGCGGACAGCTATGGCTGAATTTTATCACGATAAATGGACATATGCATCCTCAATAGAGGGAGCTTCACAAAGGGTCCAGGAAGATACATTAAAATTTGCAAGGATCATGGAAGGCTTGGGTGCAGAGTTATTAAGAAGCATTATGACACTTGTTGCATTCACACCAATATTATGGGGATTATCAAAAAAAATTACTGAGTTACCTTGGATAGGACAAGTTGATCATGCAATGGTGTGGGTTGCTATTATCGCTGCGTTAGGTGGTACAATTTTATTGGCAAGTGTTGGTATCAAATTACCTGGTATTGAATATGATATACAGAAAGAGGAGGCGGCTTATAGAAAAGAGCTGGTCTTAGGAGAGGACTCATCTGAAAGAGCTAAACCAAAAACAGTTTTAGATCTTTATGGAGGAGTAAGAAAGATTCATTATAAACAATATTTTCATTATTTATATTTTAATGCTGTAAAATGGAGTTATCTTCAAGGAATGGTAATAGTTCCCTATATAGCTTTAGCTCCTACAATTGTCTCTGGCGTTGTAACATTAGGTTTTGTACAACAAATAATCAGGGCATTTTCTAGAGTAGAAACTTCTTTGCAATATTTGGTAAGAAGTTGGCCAATTATCGTTGAATTAATATCTGTACATAGAAGATTAAGAGAGTTTGAAAGAAGACTTGAATTAAACAAAAATGAGAAAGATTTTATTAAAGCTTAACCAGCGTCAATAATATTAAATATTTTTTGTTTGTTAAAAATCTTTAATAGTATTTCAAATTTTTTAGTGTCATCGATTTTATCAACATATTCTTTTGCTAAATCAAAAAGGTGAGAGTGATATAAAGGATCGGCTATTAAAAAATCTTTCTCTCCGCTTTGTTTAAAACCTAAAATGTCACCATAACCTCGCAATTTTAAATCTTCTTCAGCTATTAGAAATCCGTTCAAATTATCTTTAATGATTTTAAGTCTTTTTTTTGATAATTCCGACAAGTTCTTATGATATACTAATAAACAACAAGCCTCATTACCGCTTCTACCAACCCTTCCTCTTAGCTGATGTAATTGAGAAAGCCCGAACCTTTCAGAATTTTCAATTACTATAGTATTTACGTTTGGATTGTCCAAACCAACCTCGACGATAGTTGTACAGACAATTAAATCTAATTTTTTTTCTAAAAAATTAATCATTATTTTATCGCGTTCTTGTTCCTTTATATTTCCATGAATACATTCCATTTTATATGAGGTTTTATTTTTTAAAAATTGTAATCTTTCATTTACTGCCTTAACGTTTAATTTTTCACTTTCATCAATAATAGGACAAACCCAATATACCTGATCTGAACTTTTAATTCTTTTTTCAATAAAATTTAAAACATCATCAATTTTATTATTTGGTTTTAAGAAAGTTGTTATGTTGTTGTTAAACGGCTTTTCTTTTATAGTGGACAAGTCTAGATCACCATAATTTGTTATAATTAAAGTTCTTGGTATCGGTGTTGCCGTCATTAATAATACATCAGTATTCGTATCACCCTTAGAGGCTAATTCTATCCTTTGCTTTACACCAAATTTGTGTTGTTCATCAATTATAATGTATCCAAGTTTTTTAAATTTAATTCTATTTTGAAATAATGAGTGTGTTCCTATAATTAAATCAATTTTCCCACTAAGCAATTCATTTAAAATAAATTTTTGCTTTTCTTTTTTAATAGAACTAGATAATAGCTCAACATTAATATTTTCATCTTTAAATAAATTTTTAAATAGTTTGTAATGTTGCATTGCTAGTATTTCTGTTGGTACCATAATTGCAACTTGATAATTATTTTTTATAACACAAGCTGCAGTTATAAAAGCTACTATAGTTTTTCCACAGCCTACATCACCTTGTAATAATCTCATCATTTTTTTTGATGAGCCTAGATCAATATTAATCTCGTTTATTACTTTTATTTGATCATTAGTTAATTTAAAAGGTAACTTTTCTTGAATGGTATATAAATATTCTTTGGAAATCTTTTTATTAATTTTTATTTTTTTTATTATTCTTTTTCTTATTTTTTTAAACAATAATAAGTTCGATAAAATTTCATCGAATGCAAGTCTTTCATAGTAATTAGAATTTTTGTTAATATCCTCATTAGTTTCAGGATTATGCAATTTTTTAATTGAGTATGACCAAGATGACCAACCCATTTTATTGATAAAATTTTTATCATGCCATTCGTCGATTTCACTAATATCTTTACTTTCTTCAAAATAAATCTTCTGAATAGTTTTTGGAGATACGCCGCTTATATTTGAATATTTAGACATTATTTTTTTTATACTCATTTCTTTATCTATTGTTTGAATATAATCTGGATTAGTCATTTGAAATTTATTTTTATAAATTGTTATTTTTCCGCTTATTATAATTTCAGTATTTAAAGGTAGTTGCTGCCTGATATAATTTTCTCTAACATTAAAAAAAACTATATCAATCTTTCCAAAGTTATCTTCACAAGTGACTCTAAAAGGTAAATTTCTAATTCTTGGAAAATTATATTTAATTGGCCTAACAAATATTGTGCTAATTTTTCCTATTTCTAATTGATCCAAAGTTGGGCAAAATCGTCTATCTATCGTGCCAATTGGCAATCGCAAAAGCAAATCAATTTTAGTGTATATGTTTTTTTCATTAAGTCTTTTGGAGATTATTTGACCTACACCTTTTGCTTTTATAATAGAATCAAATAATTTATTATTCATATGGTTATATAATATTTAAATATATGAATAATAGAGACTATTTTTTAAAAAAATTACTTTTTAGATCTACTCACAGAGGTACAAAAGAAATGGATCTATTTTTAGGTGGTTTTTTAAAAGAAAATATAACAACCCTTAAAGACGATGAACTCAAAGAATTTGAGCAAATTTTGAATTTTTCAGATAAAAATATTAATGATTGGCTTGTATTTAACAAAAAGAACGATGAAATTGATGCAATAGCCTTATCTAAAAAATTAAAACTACATGTTATAAAATAATATATTCTAATATTAGTTGTTAATTTCGTAAATTTAGTTTAAATAGCTGATTTATGGACGCTAAAGCATTGGGACAATTCATACCTCTAATTTTAATTTTTGTTATTTTTTATTTTCTACTTATTAGACCTCAGCAAAAAAGAATTAAAGAACATAAGGCAATGGTAAATGCACTAAATAGGGGAGACCAGGTTATCACAGCAGGAGGATTGGTTGGAAAAATTGAACGTTTATTAGATGATGAGAAAGTAGAAGTTCAAATTGCAGAAAATGTCAATGTAAAGATAGTCAAATCAACCATCTCGCAAGTGTTAAGTAAAACAGATACCAAAAAGTAGAGTGCTACAATTTTCGAAATTTAAAGTTTTTTCAATATTTTTTGTTATTGTACTTGGTTTGTTTTTTTTTGTTCCAAATTTTATAAGCAAAAACCTTATTTCATTTGAACCAAAAAGGTTTACCTTGGGCTTGGATCTACAAGGTGGTTCATATTTATTATTAGAAATAGATACGAAACCTATTTTTGAGCAAACGTTTCAATCAAAAATAATTGCAATTAAAAAAAAATTGAGAAAAAACAATATTGTTTATTCTGGTTTTAAAATAAAAAAAAGTAGTTTAGTTTTTAATTATAAATCAGAAGAAAGTAAAATTAAAAGTTTACTAAATGAAAAAGATATTAATTTACTATCCAATGGCAGTAAAGAATTTACTGTTTCTGCTGAGCAAAATCAAATTAAGTTAGAATTTACAAAAGAATTTTTTGATTTGATTAAAAAAAATGCACTCGAGCAATCACTTGAGATAGTTAGAAATCGTATAGATGAACTTGGAACTAAAGAACCTACAATTATTGCACAAGGAAGCGACAGAATATTAGTTGAATTACCTGGATTAAAAGATCCTGCATATATTAAATCACTTTTAGGAAAAACTGCTAAATTAACATTTAGATTTTTAGCCATTAATGAAAAAGAACAATTTGGTGTTGATATTTTAAAATCAAATACAGACCCAAGTAGAACTTATAAAGTAGAAAAAAAAATAATTATTTCTGGTGAAAATTTAATCGATGCTCAGCCTGGATTTGATCAAATTAACAACTCTTCTGTAGTAAATTTTAAGTTAGACACCTTTGGTGCTAAAAAATTTGGTTTCATTACAAAAAAAAATATTGGAAGAAACTTGGCTATTGTAATTGATAATGAAGTAGTTAGTGCACCAGTTATTAGAGATGCAATAACTACTGGTAATGGGCAAATATCAGGAAATTTTACTGTACAAGAAGCTAATGACTTATCAATTTTACTTAGATCAGGAGCATTACCAGCACCTATTAAAATCATTGAAGAAAGAACAGTAGGGCCAGATTTAGGTAAGGAAAGTATACAAAAAGGATTTTTTTCATTGGTACTAGGTTTTGTTTTAGTCATTATTTATATGATATTTAATTATAAAGTATTCGGTATATTTGCAAATATCTCTTTAGCTATTAATTTAATTTTATTAATTGCAGTTCTATCAGTATTTGAGGCCACTTTAACTCTTCCCGGTATTGCAGGCATTATCCTGACTGTAGGGATGGCTGTTGATTCAAACGTTTTAATTTATGAAAGAATAAGAGAAGAAAAAAAGTATGAGAATAATAATATGATAGTATTTGACTCAGCATATAGAAGGGCGCTTACTACAATTTTAGATGCAAATATAACAACTTTTATCGCCGCTATTATACTCTACTCTATTGGAAGTGGACCAATAAAAGGTTTTTCAATTACATTAGCCATAGGCATTATAACTTCTTTCTTCACAACATTTGTATTTGGACGTTTTTTAGTTGTTCTATATCTGAAAAAGAATAAAGGAGTAGAAAGTATATTTTAATATGAATATATATCAAAATAAATTCGAATTTATTAACAAGCATCGATATTTAATAATACTTTCTGCTTTATTATTTATTTTATCTATCTTTTTATTTTTTTTTAAAGGTTTAAATCTTGGAATAGATTTTAAAGGAGGGACAGTTATTGAAATGCAATTTGATAAACAAATAAAATCTGAACAGATAAGAAAAGAACTTTTAAAGCTAAACTTGGGTGACGTCAAAGTTAAGGAATTTGGTAAGTCCAATAATCATTTAGCAATTATTGAAAGAAAAGGAACAGAAAATAATTTTGTTTCTAATATAAAATCACATTTAAATAATAATTTAAACTCTAGTGCGGATTTTAGACGTGTTGAAATTGTTGGTCCAAAAATAAGTCAGGAATTAACTGAAAAGGGTCTTATTGCCGTATCCCTAGCATTAATCTGCATGTTAATTTACATTTGGTTCAGATTTGAATGGCAATTTAGTGTTGGAGCAATATTTGCATTAACCCATGATGTATTTATCACAATTGGTGTTTTTAGTTTGTTGGGTTATGAATTTAATTTATCAATAGTAGCTGCAGTTTTGACAATTATTGGGTACTCAATGAATGACACTGTAGTTATCTATGACAGAATAAGAGAAAATTTAAAGAAATTTGATAAAAAAGATTTATCTATATTATTAAATGACTCTATTAATGAAACATTACCAAGAACTATAAAAACTTCAGTCACTACATTATTGGCATTAATTTCAATATATTTTTTTGGTGGTGAAATTTTAAAGGGCTTTTCATTTGCTTTAATATGGGGCGTTATAATAGGAACGTATTCTTCTATCTTTATAGCATCTCCAATATTACTTTATATCAATTTGAAAAGAGATTGGAGTGAGAAGATCGATAATACTCCTTAAGCTATTTTTTTCACTTTATTTATCAATATTTTATTCAAAAATTGTCCCGTATAACTATTATTAATTTTAGCTAATTTTTCTGGCGTCCCTTGAAAAATTATTTGACCACCACTGTCACCACCATCTGGGCCCATATCAACTATCCAATCAGCAGTTTTAATAACTTCCATATTATGTTCTATCACAATTACTGTGTTTCCCTTATTAACAAAAGTTTGCAAAACATCTAAAAGTTTTTTTACGTCATGCACATGCAATCCAGTAGTTGGTTCGTCGAGTATATATATAGTTCTTCCCGTTGATCTTTTTGAAAGTTCTTTCGCTAACTTAATTCTTTGAGCCTCTCCACCAGAAAGTGTAGTTGCTTGTTGACCTATCTTCATATAACCCAGCCCAACCTTTTGTAATGTTAACAGCTTATCTTTTATAGTTGGTATATTTGAAAAGAAATCAACACTTTCATCAACGCTCATATTCAATACATCAGATATATTTTTCCCTTTAAACGTTACACTCAATGTTTCTCTATTGTATCTTTTGCCTTTACAAGCGTCACACTCGACAAATACGTCAGGTAAAAAATGCATTTCGTATGTAATCACACCATCACCTTCGCATGCTTCACATCTTCCGCCTTTAACATTAAAGGAGAACCTACCAGTTTTATAGCCCCTACTTTTTGACTCCGGTAGATTTGCAAACCAGTCTCTGATAGGAGTAAAGGCTCCAGAATAAGTCGCTGGATTAGACCTTGGTGTTCTACCTATCGGCGATTGGTCTATATCAATAATTTTATCTAAATATTCAAATCCTTTTATATTTTTAAATGGTTTTGGCATTTTTCTCGAAATTTGTTTATTTATCATTAAGTTCAATGCTCTATAGAGTGTATGTAATATTAATGTAGATTTACCGCTTCCAGAGACACCTGTTACACATGAAAAAGCACCTAATGGAATTTGCAAATCTACATTTTTCAAATTGTTACCAGTAGATCCAATAATTTTAAGATATCTACCGTTTTTTGCACTTTTTCTTATTTTTGGAGTAGCTATAAATTTTCTTTTTGAAAGGTAATCACCAGTAATACTTTTTTCATTAGAACAAATCTCATTAAAATTACCCTCGGCTATAACTTTGCCACCATTTACTCCGGCGCCAGGTCCAATATCTATAATATGATCAGAGTTCAGCATAGCCTCTTCATCATGTTCTACAACAATTACAGTATTACCCAAATCTCTTAATCTTTTTAAAGCTTTAAGTAATTTTATGTTGTCTTTTTGGTGTAATCCAATTGATGGTTCATCTAAAACATAGAGTACACCTTGAAGGCCTGAACCTATTTGTGAAGCTAATCTTATTCGTTGAGATTCGCCACCGGATAGGGTACCAGATCCTCTTGATAAATTTAAATAATCAAGTCCAACATTTACAAGAAATGATAAACGTTCATTAATTTCTTTTAATACATGAACTGCAATTTTATTTTCTCTTTCATTTAAATAATTTGGTAATTCTTTAAACCATTTATAAGCGTCTTTTATAGATAATTTTGTTACTTCGCTAATATTTTTAGAATTTATTTTTATACATAGTGCCTCTTCTTTTAATCTATTCCCTTTACAATTTTCGCAGTCTTTTTCACTCTGATAGTTTGATATTTCTTCACGTTTCCAATCACTTTCTGTTTCAAGATATTTTCTCTCTAAGTTATTAATGACTCCCTCAAAAGTTTTTTTATTGCTATAGGTTTCATAACCATCATCATATGTAAACTTTATTTCTTCTTCGTCGGATCCGTAGAAAATTATATCATGAATTTTTTTTGGTAATTTTTTCCACGGCTCAGTTAAAGAAAACTTATAATGTTTTGCTAAAGACGATAGCGTCTGAGCATAATAATGACTTGTAGAATTTGCCCAAGGTTTAATACAGCCATCAGCAATTGATTTCCGTTCGTCTGGAATAACTAATTTGGGATCGACGTATAGATCTACACCTAGACCGTCACATTCTGTACAAGCGCCAAAAGGTGAGTTAAAAGAAAAGAGTCTAGGTTCAATTTCCTCTATTGTAAAACCTGATTCTGGGCATGCAAATTTAGAAGAAAAAATTATTTTATTTGTTTTTTGATGCTCTTTTGGAACATTATTATCTACATACTCTGTATACAAAAGTCCATCTGAAAGTTTTAATGATAATTCAACACTTTCAGAAATCCTTTTTTCATCATCTTTTTTATTAATAAATTTGTCAATCAATAATTCAATATTATGTTTAATTTTTTTATTAAGATCGGGAACATTATCAATATCATATATTTTACCATCTATTCTAATTTTTTCGAAACCTTGTTTTTTAAAATTTAAAATCTCTTTACGGTATTCTCCTTTTCTACCACGAACAATTGGTGAAAATAATTTAACTTTGGATGGCTTTGGTAAATCTAAAATTTTGTCAACCATTTCACTAACAGTTTGAGATTTAATAGGTTTACCTGTAAATGGAGAGTAGGGCGTACCAACACGTGAATATAAAACCCTCATATAATCGTATATTTCTGTTACTGTGGCAACAATTGACCTTGGGTTTTTTGAAGTAGTTTTTTGTTCAATAGATATTGCAGGCGAAAGACCTTCAATTAGATCTACATTGGGCTTCTTCATTTTATCAAGAAATTGTCTTGCATAGGCTGATAAACTTTCAACATATCTTCTTTGACCCTCGGCATAAATCGTATCGAATGCCAATGAAGATTTACCCGATCCAGACAGGCCTGTTACCACTACTAGTTTGTCTCGAGGTATTTCTAGTGATATATTTTTTAAGTTGTGTTCTTTTGCGCCTTTTACAACAATATTTTTCAACATAGTTAATCGGTTTAAATGTTAATTTGTTCTAATTATATGCGATATATGGTATAATTAACCATTATATAAACCAATAAAATAAAGAAAAAAATGGCAGGAAGTCTGAATAAAGTATTCTTAATAGGCAGATTGGGTAACGACCCCGACATAAAATCTACTCAGAATGGAAAAAGTGTTGCGATTCTCAGTTTGGCTACAAGTGAAAGTTGGAAAGATAAAAATACAGGTGAAAAAAAAGAAAAAACAGAGTGGCATCGTGTAGTTATATTTAACGAAGGGCTTGTTAACGTAGTTCAAAAATATTTAAAAAAAGGCGCTCAGGTATATGTCGAAGGTCAAATCAGCACCACAAAATATACAGATAATAACGGTCAAGAAAAATTTAGTACTCAGATTGTATTACAAGGATACAATTCAACACTTACTATGCTAGGAGGCTCAAATAAAGCTATAGATAGTGGTATCGATCAAGATACTTCAAGTAATTTACCATCAGATGAAAGTGTTTCTAAAACAAAAATAGACGACGAAGTTCCATTTTAGACTTTTTAAATGAAAGAAAAAAAAACTGCTATTCGTAATATACGTGATGAAATGAAATCATCATACCTATCTTACGCGATGAGTGTCATTGTAAGTAGAGCATTACCGGATGCTAGAGATGGGTTAAAGCCTGTGCATAGAAGAATAATATACGCCATGTACAAAGGTGGTTACGATTGGAGTAAGCAATATCGTAAATCCGCAAGAATAGTTGGTGATGTAATTGGTAAATATCATCCACATGGAGATCAAGCAGTATATGATGCAATGGTAAGATTAGCTCAAGATTTTTCTATGAAAGTAAAATTGCTAGATGGTCAAGGTAATTTTGGATCTATCGACGGTGATAACGCTGCAGCGATGAGATATACAGAAATTAAATTAGCAAAAATTACTGAGCATTTAGTTGCAGATATTCAAAAAAATACTGTAGACTTTCAAAATAATTACGATGAAACTGAATTAGAACCAAAGGTTTTACCATCACAGTTTCCAAACTTACTTGTTAATGGAGCAGGTGGTATTGCTGTAGGCATGGCTACTAACATTCCACCACATAATTTAAAAGAAGTCATAGATGGCACAGTAGCTTACATCAAAAATCAAAAGATAACTTTAAAAGATCTAATGAAAATAATTCCTGGTCCAGATTTTCCAACAGGAGGAGTAATTTTGGGAACAGAACAAATATACAAGGGATATAAGGATGGAAGAGGATCAATTAAAATACGAGGTGAGGTAGATATTGAAAAACAAAAAAATGAAAAAATATTTCTTGTTATTACATCTATACCTTATCAAGTTAATAAAACTGTACTAATAGAAAAAATAGCCAACTTAATAAGAGATAAAAAAATTGAAGGAATATCAGATTTAAGAGATGAGTCCAACAAGGACGGAATTAGAATTGTAATAGAAATAAAAAGGAATTCTAATCATGAAATAATTCTAAATCAACTTTATAAATTTTCTCCATTAGAAAGTTCATTTGGATTTAATACATTAGCTATAAAAGATAATCGGCCACAAAATTTGTCATTAATAGATT
>CACIPP010000010.1:0-11823 GCA_902588515.1 uncultured Pelagibacteraceae bacterium | reverse complement strand
AAAGTTTTACATTACCAAATTCAAATTTAAGAATGAGTATTTCAGCGGCACTTTTGCCGTCTGAAACTTTATCTAATTTTAAATTATCTGCTCAAATCAGGACAGGTGAGATTGAAAGTTTAAGTATGTTTTCAAATTATACAGACAGAAAAGTCTTTACCGCTGAGATTAAAAATAAAGATAATCAAAAAAAATTAATTGTTTATAGTGAAAAAACTAAACCATTATTTGGAAACTTAAATTATTTTAGTGGAATTTATAATGGCATTTTTAGATTAGAAAAAGAATATTTGGGAAAAAGTCTTTCTACCACTTACATTAACATAGAAAATTTTTACATAAGGGATATGCCAATCTTAGCTGATATACTATCAGTTGCTTCTATCACAGGAGCGTTAGATGTTTTAAAAGGAAAAGGTATTTATTTTGAAAAACTTAATTTAAAATACAATACTATAAATGAAGAGTTAAGAATTGAAGAATTTTATGGAACTGGACCATCGATTGGATTTATTATTGATGGCAGGGTAGGAGCAGACAACTTTGTTAGTCTTAAAGGTAATATGGTTCCAGCAAATACTTTAAACAAGATTATAAGAAATATTCCTCTAATTGGAAAAGTTTTAACAGGCAAAGAGGGTGATGGTATTTTTGGAGCAAGTTTTAAAATTAAAGGAAAAAAAAATGATCTACAAACAACAGTTAATCCACTAAAAACTTTGACACCAAGATTTATTCAACGGTTTCTATCAATTTTTAGACCAAAACTTAATTAGCTTTAATTAAGTGGTGCCTTTTTTTTCCAAATGATATTTTTATAGAGTCATCCTCTATGTCTTTTTCTGTTAATGAAATGTCAGAGTTTATAATTTTGTTATTTATTCTATAAGCTCTATTTTCTAAATTTCTCTTAAAGTCACTATTAGACGTCGCAAATTTAATAGAAATTATAAATTCTTTTAATTGTAAACCTTTTTTTAATATGTTTTTGTTAATTCTGGTTGTGGGCAACTCATCCCCTCCTGATTTTTTTTCAAAAGTATTAATAGATGTTTTTTTTGCTTTTAATGCTGCTTCTTTGCCATGTAATAATTTTGTTGCTTCATCCGCAAGAAGTATTTTAGCTTGATTAATATCTGAGCCGCTTAAATCTTCATAATCTTTGATTTTTTCCAAATCTAATTCTGTAAAAAGTTTTAAATATCTTATTACATCTTTATCGTCTGTATTTCTCCAAAATTGCCAATAATCATAACTTGATAATAAGTTCTTATCCAACCAAACTGCTCCATCACTAGTTTTTCCCATTTTTAATCCACTTGAGTTTAAAATTAGCGGAGTGGTTAATCCGTACACTTCTTTATTATTCACTTTCTTTATTAAATCAACACCATTCACAATATTTCCCCATTGGTCGGATCCGCCAATTTGGAGTTCTACTTTCTGTTTTTCATTTAGAATAAGAAAGTCGTAGGCTTGAAATATCATATAATTAAATTCTAAAAAACTAAGAGATTGTTCTCGATCAAGTCTATTTTTTACTGAGTCAAATGTTAGCATTTTGTTTATTGTAAAATATTTTCCGTATTTTCTTAAAAAATCAATATAATTTAAATTACTTAACCAATTTTTATTATTTACGAAAATAACCTTATTTTTACCTTTAGATTTTAAAAATTTTTGAAATACTTTTTTTATACTCGTAATATTTTTATTGATCTCTTTAGAAGATAATATTTTTCTACTTTCATCTTTACCAGAGGGATCTCCAATTAATGTGGTTCCACCACCTAACAATACCACTGGTGTGTGACCGTATTTTTGTAGAAGCCTTAAACACATTATTTGAATTAAACTGCCAACGTGAAGCGATTTTGCTGTACAATCAAAACCGATATAAAATCTCGTCTTTTTAGTATTTATCAAATTTTTAACTTGATCAGTATTAGTGCATTGAAAAAGATATCCCCGGTCTGTAAATTCAGAAAATAATTTATTTAGCATTTTTGTTAACTAATTTAATATACAATAATTAATAATATTTAAACCATTTTATATGGAAAATTTTTACAAATCTATTGGAGCTATGTGCGGATCATCTTGTGATGGAATTGATTTTTCTTTAATTATGACCAATGGGACTGATG
This sequence comes from uncultured Pelagibacteraceae bacterium, assembly GCA_902588515.1. Taxonomy (GTDB): domain Bacteria; phylum Pseudomonadota; class Alphaproteobacteria; order Pelagibacterales; family Pelagibacteraceae. The sequence goes on along the minus strand of CACIPP010000010.1, from coordinate 9,676 downwards.
AGGTAAAAATATTAAATAATAAATTTTTTGAATTTGATAAGAATTTAAAAAATAAATTAAAAAATTTTAAAAATTCTATAAGTGATATTAGGGCATTTAGAGAAAAGATTAAAAGTAAAGAGTTTATTAGTTTAGAATTACAATTTAGTAATTTAATTGCAAATTATTGTTTAGACTTCATAAAAGAATGCGGTACAGACTTTCATATGTTTGGTTTTCATGGATTTACATTATTTCATTCAACGAAAGACAAAATATCATTTCAGGTTGGAAATGCTGAAATTATTAAGAATATAGTAAAAAAAAATATTATTTACGATTTTAGAAATAATGATTTATTAAATGGTGGCAAAGGTGCACCTCTCGCATCAATATATCATTTTTTAATTTTAAAAAAAAATGCTGAGTTTGACAGCGTTATAAATATCGGTGGTATATCAAATTGTACCTATAGAAAAAATTCAATTTTTTATTCTACAGATATAGGGCCCGGTAATTGCTTACTAGATGAGTGGGTAAAAAATTATTTCAATAAAGAATTTGACCCTGATGGTTTATTGTCTGCACAAGGAAGTATAAATCAAATTTCTGCAAATAATTTCATTGATAGATTTATATTTGAAAAAAACGTAAATATATCTTTTGATACCGCTGATTTTAGTATTAGTGAGTTTAGAGGACTTAATAAATTTGATGGGTTAAAAACATTAACATTTATTACAGCTGAACTGATATTGGAATTTTGTAAACGTAATAATTTAAAGAAAAGTTTAGTTTGTGGAGGAGGTAGAAAAAATAAAACTTTAATGAGATTTTTAAAAGACAAAGCGTATAATATTGACAAATTAAATTACAATGGAGATTTTATAGAGTCTCAGGCATTTGCATATTTGTCAGTAAGGACTACCTTAGGTAAAAACATATCATTCCCTGAAACTACTGGTACGTTAAAAGCCTGTACAGGAGGAAAAATTTTGTAATTTAAAATAACCTTGACTCCTTTTGAATGTAATTATTTAAACTGTTGTTTAATTCAGCATCAAGATTTACAAATGAATGGTTTGCGTTTTTAATTTCATCAAACTCAACAGTAATATTTTTTTGATTAATAAGTTTGGTCTTTAATAGTTGCATAGATTCTTTTGGCACAAGTTGATCTCCATTCCCATAAACTATCAATCCAGAAGTAGGACATGGTGCAAGAAAATTAAAATCAAAAATATTTGGCTGTGGTGAAATGGCCACGAATCTAAAAATTTCTGGTCTTCGCATTAGTAATTGCATACATATAAGTGCACCAAATGAAAAACCTATTACCCAACTTTCGTTCGAGTTTGGATTACTTCTTTGTACAAAATCCAAGGCAGCTGCGGCATCTGCTAACTCTCCGAGTCCGTTTTCAAATTTTCCTTCACTTTTTCCTACGCCTCTAAAATTGAATCTACATACAGAAAATCCGTTTTTTAAAAATGTATGGTAAGCATTATAAACAACCCTATTGTTCATTGTACCTCCATACTCTGGGTGAGGATGTAGTATTAGCGCTATTGGAGCGTTTTCCCTCTTACTTTGTATGTATTTTGCCTCTAATTTGCCATCCGGGCCATTGATAAATACTTCAGCATTTGCGTGCTTCATATGGTAATATTGATTAAATTTGAAATGTGCTTATATCACATTATTATAAAGTTCATTAAAAAAATTTAGCGAAGCGTATAATATTATGACAAAAAGCGAAGATCTAATAAAAAAATATAAAGAAAATTCAGAGTACACTCATGGATTTGTAACTGATATTGAAACGATTGAGGTTCCTAAGGGTCTTAGTGAACAGACTATTAAATTCATATCAAAACAAAAACAAGAGCCTGAGTGGATGTTAGCTTGGAGATTGAAAGCTTACGAAAGATTAAAAAAAATGAAAGAACCTAATTGGCAAAAACCAAAATATCCAAAAATTGATTATCAAGATCTTTATTACTATTCCGCTCCAAAGAGTTTAAAAGATCAACCAAAATCACTAGATGAAATCGATCCCGAAATTCGAAGAACTTATGAAAAACTTGGTATACCATTAGAAGAACAAAAAAGATTGTCTGGTGTTGCAGTGGATGCTGTTTTTGACTCTGTTTCAGTAGCGACAACGTTTAAAGATGAATTAAAAAAAATTGGTGTAATATTTTGTTCAATTTCAGAAGCGATAAAAGAACATCCCGAATTAGTTAAAAAATATTTAGGTTCAGTGATTCCATTAACAGATCATTATTTTGCGACTTTAAACTCGGCTGTTTTTACAGACGGATCATTTGTCTATATACCTCCAGGAGTAAGATGCCCGATGGAACTATCTACATACTTTAGAATCAATGCTTCAAACACAGGTCAATTTGAAAGAACTTTAATTATTGCGGACAAAGGTAGCTACGTTAGTTATTTAGAAGGTTGTACCGCACCAATGAGAGATGAAAATCAACTACACGCTGCTAATGTTGAACTTGTTGCGCTGGATGATGCAGAAATTAAATATTCAACTGTGCAAAATTGGTACCCCGGAGACAAAGAAGGTAATGGTGGGATTTATAATTTTGTTACAAAACGTGGAGCATGTCGAGGAAAAAATTCCAAAATATCATGGACACAAGTTGAAACTGGAAGCGCAATTACATGGAAGTACCCAAGTTGTATTTTGCAAGGTGACAATTCTCAAGGAGAATTTTATTCAGTTGCAATTACTAATAATTATCAAAAAGCTGATACTGGTACAAAGATGATACATTTAGGAAAAAATACTAAAAGTAAAATAATATCAAAAGGTATTTCAGCAGGAAATGCTGACAATACATATAGAGGCTTAGTCAGTATTCATCCTAAAGCAAAAGGAGCAAAGAATTTCACTCAATGTGATTCACTTCTTGTTGGTAATAAATGTGGCGCACACACTATACCTTATATTGAAAATAAAAACTCAACCTCCGACATTGAACATGAGGCAACAACATCTAAAATAAGTGATGATCAACTTTTTTATTGTAGGCAAAGAGGTTTAAACCAAGAGGAAGCAGTGAGTTTAATAGTTAATGGTTTTTGTAAAGAAGTTCTTCAGCAACTTCCAATGGAATTTGCAGTAGAAGCACAAAAATTAGTTGGCATGAGTTTAGAGGGAAGTGTTGGATAATGATAGAAATTAAAAATTTAAAAACATCAATAGAGGATAAAAAAATTTTAAATGGGTTAAATTTAAAAATTAATAAAGGTGAAGTTCACGCTATTATGGGCCCAAATGGCTCTGGAAAAAGCACTTTATCCTATGCTCTATCCGGTAAAGAGGGTTATGATGTATCAGGAGAGATTTTATTTAAGAAAAAAAATTTGCTAGATTTAAACACTGAGGAACGAGCGCAATCAGGTATTTTTTTAGCGTTTCAGTATCCTATTGAGATACCAGGTGTATTTACAAATAACTTTTTAAGAACCTCTTTAAACTCTATTAGAAAAGCGAAAAATCAAAAAGAACTTAATGCTATAGATTTCTTAAAACTTGTAAAAGATAAGGCTAAAAGACTACAAATAAATCAAGAAATGTTATCTAGACCTCTTAATGTTGGATTTTCAGGAGGTGAAAAGAAAAGAAATGAGATACTTCAAATGGCTTTGATCGAACCGGAATTTGTTATAATGGATGAAACGGACTCTGGTTTGGACATAGATGCATTAAAAATCGTATCTAATGGAGTAAATGCTTTAAGAAATTCCGATAGATCTTTTTTAATCATAACTCATTACCAACGCTTATTAAATTATATCAAACCGGACTTTGTACACGTTTTATCAAACGGTAAAATTGTTGAAAGTGGTGACTGGAAACTAGCTTTAGATTTAGAGAATGATGGCTACGGTAAATACTTAAATTAATGGATCAAATTTCCTCTGCAATTGATAAATGTTTTAGCAGTTTAATAACTGATACTGATGTAAAAAATGTTAATGATCGTAAAAAAGAATTCAATAAATTTAAGAATACAGGAATCCCTAGCAATAAATATGAAAATTGGAAATATTCTTCATTAATTAAAGATATTAATAATTTTTCAGATTTGACCATCTCTAAAAAAAAGCCAAATGTTAATCTTAAAAAAAACTTATTCGATTTTAATCACGATAAAATTTTTTTAGTAGATGGCATTTTATACGATGCAGATATAAACGAAAAAGGTTTAAAAATATCTCAATACAACAATTTTAAAAAAATAGGTAATAATAACCCATTAGTATGCTTAAATAATGCATTTGCATGCAATGGTTTTGAGCTTGAAGTTAAAGAAAATTCTAAAGTTAAAAAACCATTAGTTATTTATAATTATTTCACAAATCAATTACCTTCAACCTTTATCAATTTTCAGCACAAATTAGTGTTAAACAATAATTCTGAGCTAGTCGTTTTTATAAATAATATATTTCAAACTAAGTCAAAATTTTTCTGCAATAATGTTACAAATGTTGAACTCAAAGATGGCGCAATTTTAAAAAATTATTCAACTCATGAAAATAACAAATCTTCATCACTTTTTAATTTTTATAACGTTGACTTAGGATATTCGTCTAACTTTGAATATTTTAATTATATTAATAATACATCATCATGTAGAGATGAAATAAATATTAATTTAAATGGCGAAAATGCCTTTGCGTCTTTGGCGAACTTACAAAATTTAGACCAAAAATATAATCATGAGTCAAAATGGGTAATAAATCACAATAAAGAAAATACAAAAAGTTCTCAATTTTTAAAAACTGCGTTGCATGACAGTTCGCATTCTGTGTTTCAGGGAAAAATTTATGTTAATTCGATAGCACAAAAAACAGATGGTTATCAGCTATCCAGAGCTCTTTTATTATCAGATCTTGCAAAATTTACTGCTAAACCCGAATTAGAAATATATGCAGATGACGTAAAGTGTAGTCATGGTTCCTCTTCTGGAAGCATAGACGAAGATTCTTTATTTTACCTAAGATCTAGAGGTATTGATGAGAAAGACGCAAAAAAAATGATGATTGAAGGTTTTTTAGCTGAAGCCGTTCAAAAGATAACTGACAAAAATTTTCAACAATTATTTTTAAATAAATTAGCTTTATCCAATGAATATTAAAGATATTAAAAAACATTTCCCAATATTTGAACAAAAAATTAATGGAAAATCGTTAGTCTATTTAGATAGTGCGAATTCTTCTCAGAAACCAATAAAAGTAATCGAATCCTTAAATAAGTTTTATAGTGAAGATTTTGCTAATGTAGGTCGTGGAATTTATACGCTTGCAGCGAATGCATCAGAGCAATATGAGAACACAAGATTAGCGTTAAAAAAATTTATAAACGCGTCTGATGAAAGTGAAATAATTTTTACTAAAAATTCAACCGAGTCATTAAATTTAGTAGCTAGCTGCTATGGATCTAAATTTATTAATGAAGGCGACGAAATTATATCTACTGAACTTGAACATCATGCAAATTTTGTTCCTTGGCATTTTTTAAGAAAAAAAAAGGGTGCTGTAATTAAATTTTTAGAGATAGACGATAAAGGAAATTTAAAAATTGAAGATTTAGAAAAATTTATAACAAAAAAAACTAAAATAATAAGTTTAACTCATATGTCAAATGTAACAGGTACAATAGTTGACATTAAAAAAGTTGTAGAGATTGCTAAAATTCATAATATTCCTGTTTGTGTAGATGGAACTCAAGGTGCAGCACATTTAGATGTAAACTTGAAAGATATAGATTGTGATTTTTATGCTTTCTCAGGTCATAAAATGTACGGACCAACCGGTGTTGGCATTTTAAATATTAAATACAAATGGTTAGAAGCTTTCGAGCCATTTATAGGCGGTGGTGGAATGATAGACAACGTTTCAAAAGAGGACATTAATTATGCAAAAGGTGCCTGGAAATTTGAGGCAGGAACAATGCCTACAGCTGAAATTATTGCATTGAATGAATCAATTAATTTTATCAATTCAATTGGAAAACAAGAGATAATTAAACATGAAAATCAATTAACAAAAAAAGCGCTAAAGGATTTAAAAAATATAAAAGAGGTTAGTGTTGTTGGCGATCCAAATACTCGCGGCGGTGTGTTTTCTTTTAATTTAAAAGATATACATTCACACGATGTATCAACAATATTTGACTCAGAGGGTATTGCAGTAAGAGGAGGGCATCATTGTTGTCAAATTTTACATGATAAACTAAACCTGAATTCATCTGTAAGAGTATCTTTTGGTGTTTATAATGATGAGAAGGACATAGATGTTTTATTAAAAGGGATTGGTAAGTGCCAATCAGTGTTTAAAAAATGACGAAAGTTGAAATATACAAGGATATTGTTTTAAAAAATAGCAAAGCCCCACTCAACAATAAAATAATATCTCCCTGCACGCACAGTTCTATAGGTAACAACCCCTTATGCGGAGATAAAATTGAGTTGTTTGCTAATATTAAAGATAAAATAATTTCAGAGATTTCTTTTCAAGGTGATGGTTGCGCAATATCTATTGCATCAGCATCTATTTTAACTCAAATATTAAAAGGAAAAAATTTAACTCAATGTTCTGAATTAATTCAAAAGTTTAATCAAATGATTGAAAAAAAACAGTCGATTCAAAATTTTACTTACTTAAGCAAAGAGCACTACGAATTATTTAAGTCATTCCAATCAATAAGTGATTTTCCAATGCGAAGAAAATGTGCTACATTATCTTGGCTGACATTAGACTCGGCTCTTAATAATAATAAAACAATTATATTAACATAATTTATGGATGAAAATAAAAGTATACTAATTGATAAAGTTGTTGAAAAATTAAAAACAGTTTATGACCCAGAAATTCCGGTAGATATATATGAATTAGGGCTAATATATGATGTAAAAATAGATGGAAAAAAAGCACTTTTAGATATGACTTTAACAAGCCCACACTGTCCTGTTGCTGAGATATTACCTAATCAAGTTAAAAGAGCCGTTGAGGAAATTAAAGAATTAGAAGAAGTAGTTGTAAAGGTTGTTTGGGACCCACCTTGGGACAAAACAAAAATGTCTGAAGCAGCGAGATTACAATTAAATTTATAATTTATGACAACACAAGTATTAAATATTTCAAAAAATGCCGCTTCAAGAATAAAAGAGATTCTATCTGACAAAATGAATTCAGATAAAATTGGTTTGAGAATATCTGTAAAGTCAGGAGGTTGTGCGGGACTTACATACGATATGTCTTATATCGATACTCTAAATAAAGAGGATGAGGTAGTTGAAGACAATGGTGTAAAAATATTTATAGATCAAAAAGCATTAATTTATCTAGTTGGTACAGTAATGGATTATAAGAAAGATAAATTTTCAAGTTCTTTTGTTTTTCAAAATCCTAATGAAATAGAAAGATGTGGTTGTGGTGAATCTTTTAAAATTTAAAATGTTCTTTAAGATTTTTTTCTTTTAAACCAAATTTCTTATTATAGAGCACCTTAAAAACGATATTTTTTTTAATCTTAATCTTGATAATGCTCGCATTTCTTACTTCAGTATTATCTGCTACGGCACTCACTGGTCTTTTCTTTAAATCAAGATTTTCAATTTTAATTAATGATTTATTATTAATTTTACTACCATTCCATCCTCTAGGAACAAATGGACTTATAGGAGTTATAGCAAGATTGTTACTATTTAATTTTAAAACAGGACCTTTGGCAGATAAATTGTAAGCTGTACTACCTGCTGGAGTGGCGACCAGAACACCGTCGGCAATTAAAGCTTTTAATTTTACAGTATCATTTATCGATATTTTTAGCTTTGTTGTTTGTCTACTTTGACGAAAAACAGATACCTCATTAATGGCAACAAATTTTTTAATTTTTTTACGAGATGTTTTAACGCTCATTTCTAAAGGATATAATTTTACCTCGTTAGATTTTAAAATGTTATTTAGTAAATTCTTATTTGTGATTTTATTCATTAAAAATCCTTTATTACCGGAATTTAAACCGTAAAAAGGTTTGTTATAATACTGATATTTTTTTAGGCTATGCAGCATAAACCCATCTCCTCCTATAACTATTATTACATCGCTTTTTTTAACGGGGTATACAGGACAAAATTTTATAAGCTTTTTTTTTGTTAGGATAGCTTTTGGTGTATTATCAGCAACTATATGAATTTTTAATTTTTTCATTAAAATTATCAAAAGTGATATAACATAATTTTAAATTCCATGAATACAAAAAGCTTTATAAATATATTTAAAAACCATTGTTTAAACAATAATTTTGAAAAAAGTTCTTTTCAAAATGATCTAGTTATCAGACTATCGAAATTTACCAGTCATTTTAATAATAAATCATCGTGGCTTAAAAGATTTTTTAAGAGTAAAGAAAAGTGCGGATATTATACTTATGGTAGCGTAGGAGTTGGCAAAACAATGATAATAAATTTATATTATGAGTTTATTAATGTTAATAAAAAAAAATATCACTTTAATCAATTTATGATTGATGTTCATAAATTTATTCACGAAAATCAAAAAAAAAATCATGATAACCAGAACCTTTTGAAAAAGTATGCCGATAAATTAAAATCTCAATATGAATTAATTTTTTTAGATGAGTTTCAAGTTACTAATATCGTTGATGCAATGATACTTGGAAATTTGTTTGATAATATAATAAAAAATAATATCAATGTATTTATCACATCTAACACAAGTCCAGAAAATTTATATAAGGATGGGTTGCAAAGAGATCAATTTTTACCTTTTATTAAAATTATACAAAATAATCTCCATATATTCGAACTTAAAGGTAATTTAGATTTTAGAAAAAAAGACATAACACAGATTGATCGTTTTTTCTCACCGAATAATTCAGCTAATCAATTTAAAATTAATCAAATATTTCACACCATCACAAAAAATAGAAAAAAAATTAATAAAAATTTAATTGTAAAAGGTAGGAAATTTGAATTAAAAAATTTTTATGATGGAATTGCACGTTTCGATTTTAATGAATTATGTGATAAAAATATTGGAGCAGAAGACTATATTGAGCTTGCTAAAATATGTAAGTTTATTGTTATTGACAATTTACCAAATTTCTCAGATCAAAATATAAATCAACAACAAAGATTTATAACCTTAATAGATATTTTATATGAACATAAAATTAAATTAATGATAAGCTGCAATGTGCATATTGATAAATTAGAGTCTTCAAATAATCTTGCAAATGTATTTAAAAGAACTCTAAGTAGAATATACCAATTAACATCTCCAAGAAATTAATTTGCTAATTTTATTAATCTATCTAGCAAATTTCCCAAACCGTTTTGTCTTTGTGCAGTTAATAATTCCATTATTCCTAAAGACTTGAAATCATCTTTATTTAAATTTGATACTTCACTAATTTTTTCTCCATTTAGAATATCTATTACAAGCTTTGCTGTACCTTTAGTAATAAATGCATCTGCATCATGTTTGTAAAAAATTTTTCCATCTGATTTCTCTGCAACGACCCACAAATTGGATGCACATCCAAAAATTTTATTATCATCAATTTTAAATTTTTGATCCAACACATCAACATCTTTTGCTAAATCGATCAAATATTGTAATTTATTTTCATTATCTAAAA
>CACIPP010000009.1:0-11947 GCA_902588515.1 uncultured Pelagibacteraceae bacterium | reverse complement strand
GACTTTGGGACTGCAACTACATTCGATATTATTAATAAGTCAGATTACATTGGTGGAATTATTTTTCCTGGCATAAACTTATCAATTGAGGCTTTAGGTAAATTAACTGCAAAATTACCTATAATAAAGTTGAAGAAAAATAAAAGAGTAATTGGTAAAAATACATTTGAAGCAATCAATTCAGGCATATATTGGGGATATATTTCAATGATAAATGGTTTATTGTGGAAAATAAATAAAGTTACGAATAAGAAAAATAAATTGATATTAACAGGTGGATATAGCAAGTTTTTCAAATCCAAGATAAATACCAAATCTACTTTGAATCCGGATATAACACTATTAGGTCTTATAACATTAATAAAAAGGAATAAAAAAATATTTAATGAATACAAATAATAAAGAACTACTTTTTTGCCCACTTGGCGGTGTAGGCGAGATAGGTGCAAATATGAGCCTATATGGTTACGGTGAAAAAAATTTCCATGAATGGTTAATGATTGATATCGGTGTAACATTTACTGACGACAGTGTCCCTGGTATTGATTTAGTAGTTCCTGATCCAGATTTTATAATACAAAAAAAAAAGAATTTAAAAGGCATTGTTTTAACTCATGGTCATGAGGATCATATAGGAGCAATTGCATACCTTTGGCCTTACTTAAAGTGCAAAATTTTTGCTACTCCTTTCACTGCTACATTAATAAAAGAAAAATTTAAGGAAAAGAAAATTGATATAGACGATCACTTAAATATAATTCCTTTAAACGGTAAAATAGATATCAAGCCATTTAAAATCAATTTTGTGTCTTTAACACACTCAATATTAGAACCCAACGCTCTTCTGATAAGTACACCTGACGGCAATATATTTCATACCGGAGATTGGAAATGTGATCTTAAACCATTGATTGGAAAAAATATGGATACTGAAAAACTTAAAAACATTGGATCAAGTGGAGTGTTAGCTATGGTATGCGACTCTACTAATATTTTTACTGAAGGAAGGTCGGGATCTGAATCAGATGTAAGAGATAACCTGATGAATTTATTTGAAACTATTGAACATAGAATTGTAGTTACAACATTTGCTTCAAATGTGGCGAGGATGGAAAGCGTATTCAAATGTGCAGAGAAAGTCGGAAGGCATTTGTCATTAGTTGGTAGATCAATGAATAAGATTTACAAAATTGCAAAAAGCTGTGGTTATTTAGAAAGCGTAAAGCCTCCAATTGACCCAAGGGATGCTATAAGATTACCAAAGTCAAAAATTGTATATTTGTGTACCGGAAGCCAAGGCGAACCAAAAGGAGCAATAAATAGAATAGTTAATGATGAACATCCAGATGTTGAGTTATCTGAGGGGGATACTGTTATTTTTTCTTCAAGGATTATTCCTGGTAATGAAAAAAAATTGTACAAAATGCATAATGCTCTTTGTAAAAAGAAAATTAATGTTATTTCTGAAGAAAATGCCTTTGTTCATGTTTCAGGCCACCCGGGTAGAGATGAAATGAAAGACATGTATCAGTGGATAAAACCTAAAATTTCTGTACCTGTTCATGGAGAGCATAGGCATTTGTTAGAGCATTATAATTTCGCAAACTCCATGCAAGTCAAATTTCCTACATTAATAGAGAATGGTGATGTTTTAAGAATATTTCCAGGGGAGCCCAAAATCGTAGACAAAGTAAATAATGGTAAACTGTTAATAGATGGCAATAAGCTTATTGATGAAGACAATTTCGCTTTGAAAGAAAGAAAGAATATTTCTTTCCATGGTTTGCTTGATTTGAATGTTTTAATTTCTAAAAATAATAAAATTCAGAGAAATCCAATTATAAATATCAGAGGTTTACCATTTGATGACCTAGAGAAAAATGAGATCATATATGAATTAGAAGACAAATTTTTTGATGTGTGTAGCAATATCAATTTAAATAATAAAAAATCTGAAAAGTTACTCATTGATGAACTAAAGTCACAATTAAGAAAAGTTATTTTTAATCGTTGTAATAAAAAACCATTTATGAATATCAATTTTATAAAAATTTGATGAGTCTAAAAAAATTTATTGATCCTATAACCAATGTCACATCTTTAGCTTCAATCAACTCGTATAATTTTATTGGTAAAGGAGATAAAAACGCCGCTGACCAAGCCGCTGTAGACTCGATGAGAAAAGAATTAAATAATATTCCTTTTGATGGTGAAGTTGTAATAGGCGAGGGTGAGATGGATGAGGCGCCAATGTTATATATAGGTGAAAAGCTTGGACTGGGGGGCGATATAAGCGTCGATATCGCTGTAGATCCACTAGACGGAACAAAGCTTGCAGCAGATAATAAGCCCAATGCGGTCTCTGTTATAGCAATATCAAATAGTAATTGTTTTTTAAGAGCACCAGATATGTATATGGAAAAAATTTCTGTAGGACCTGAACTGCCTAATAACATCATAAATTTAGAGGATCCACTTACGAAGAATATTGAAAAATTAGCGAAGGCAAAAAAAAAAGATATTATAAATATTAAAGTTTGTCTATTAGACAGACCCAGGCATAAAAAACAAATTGATATTTTAAAAAATATGAATTGCAAATTAAAATTAATTACAGACGGGGATGTTGTTGGAGCTATGCAAGCTTCGCTTCATGACTCTGACGTTGACATGTATTTAGGAACTGGAGGCGCTCCAGAGGGAGTTTTAGCTGCCGCTGCAATAAAATGTTTAGGTGGCCAATTTCAAGGTAGATTAGTATTTAACAGCAAGGATGAGGAGTTAAAAGCTTCAAAAATGGGAATTCAAAACTTTGAAAAAATTTACTCAATAAACGATTTAGTTAAAGATGATGTAATATTTTCTTGTACAGGTGTTACAAGTGGTGATCTAGTAGAAGGTATAAAAAAAGTTAACAACAGATTTACCACGGAAACTTTTAGTATGCATTTTCAGTCTAAAACTATACAAAAAATTAAAAAAGAATATGTTATATGAGCAATCTATCTGTCTTAGATAGGAAATGGGTAATTAAACCATCAAATCAACAAAGTATTGAAAATTTATGTCAAAAAAAAAATTTAAATCACCTTTTTTCTAAGATCTTAACTTCAAAAGGTATTTCAGAAAATAACTATGAGAATTATATCGATCCTAAAATTAAAAATTTCTTACCAAATCCTTTCATATTTAAAGATATGGAAGAGGGTATAAGAAAAATATATTTCCATATTGTCAGCAAAAATAAAATAACACTATACGGTGATTACGATGTAGACGGTGCATCTGCATGCGCAATTTTGTCAAAATATTTAAAAAACTTAGGTGTTCGTCATGATATATACATTCCTGACAGAGTAAAAGATGGTTATGGCCCTAATATTAAGGCTTTTGAAAAAATTATTAATAATCAATCAAAACTAATAATTATGCTGGATTGTGGAACGCAATCGTTTGACTCAATTGCCTATGCCAATCAAAAAGAAGTTGATACTATTGTAATTGATCATCATAAATCTATTGAAATTATTCCAAAGGCACACGCAGTAATTAATCCAAATAGATTTGACGAAGACGGTGCTTATGGATACCTGTGCGCAGCAGGCTTAGTATTTATTTTTTTAGTTGCTTTAAATAGGCATCTTATAAATGAAAAATACTTTACAAAAAATAATTTAATTATTCCAGATTTATTAGATTTTTTGGATATTGTAATGCTGGGTACAGTTTGTGATGTTGTGCCATTAATCGAATTAAATAGAGCATTCGTTAAACAAGGACTTAAAATTATGTCTAAAAGAAAAAATTTAGGTCTCAAAACTTTATCTGATATGTCTGAAATATCATATATGCCGACTAGTAAAGACGTGGGCTTTAAAATTGGCCCTAAAATTAATGCTGGCGGTAGAATTGGTCAATCAGACTTAGGAGTTAATTTACTGTTATCTAGCGAACCAGAGAAGGCTTATTTAATTTCTAAGCAACTGCATGATCTTAATTTAAAAAGAAGAGATATCGAAAATAAAGTATTATTAGATGCCATTGACAAAGCAGATAAAGAAAAAAAAAATAATATAATAGTTTTGCATAGTAATGATTGGCACGAAGGAATTATAGGAATAATAGCAAGTAGAATCGTTGATTTATACAACAAACCATGCATTGTTATTAGTACACAAAAAGATATAGCTAAAGGTTCAGCAAGATCTGTACAGGGTTTTGATATAGGTTTGGCCATTATTAAAGCAAAGCAAAAAAATTTAATCTTAAAGGGAGGTGGCCATGCAATGGCTGGAGGTTTTTCAATAGAGGCAAAAAATATCGATATATTAAAATTTGAAATCAATCATTTATTTAATAAAATTGATACTAAATTAAATAATGATCTTTTGATTGATCTTGCTTTGTCGCCCCAGGCTTTGGATGATAATTTCATAAAATATATTGAAATGTTGGAACCATTTGGATCAAGTAATAAAGAACCAGTTTTGATGTTAAATAATATAGAAGTTAGCAAAGCTAATATAGTAAAAAAAAGTCATATAAAATGTTTTTTTAAAACAATTGACAGATACATTGATGTTATGTCTTTCAATTCAGTAGGTAAACCTATAGGAGAATATTTATTAAATGCAAAAAAATCTAGATTTGACGTTGTTTGTAAAGCATCACTTAATTATTGGAATAATAGACAAAATTTACAGTTGATTTTGTTAGATTTAAAAGTATTGAATCAGTAGAATATCTAAATGGTCCCTTCGTCTATCGGTTAGGACACGTGGTTTTCATCCTCGAAAGAGGGGTTCGATTCCCCTAGGGACCGCCAAATCAGAATGATAACTATTATCAATCTCAAAAAAATTTATTGAAAAAAAAAAAAATTTTCTTATTTAATCATTATGGAAAAAAATACATACAGTTGTAAAAAATGTGGAATGAGTTTAACAAGCACCTGTTCGAAATGTGACAGAGTTGTTGATGTTAAACAGTTAAGCGGCGGTTGTTTAGTTCAAATAACTAAATGCACAGATTGTGCGAATACACCTGTGATTAAAGATATTTGTAATCACGCTTAGTTAAAGCAATTCTTCAATTTTTTTTAATAAATTGTTGCTCGTAGGCCTTGTCATCGATGAGAAAATTTCTACGATTTTACCTTCTCTGTTAATCAATATCTTATAAAAGTTCCATTTGGGGATCGTAGATTTGCCGTAAGATTTGAGCGCCCATTTATAAAATTCATGGGCATTTTCCCCTTTTACATCTACAGTTTCTGTCATTGGAAAAGTTATTCCAAATTTACTTTCACAGAAGTCTTTTACTTCTTTTGAGGTATCTAATTCTTGATTAAAGCTATTAGATGAAATTCCAATGATTACTAAACCTTTATCTTTGTATTTATCCCAAGTAGATTGTAAACCTTCATATTGATTTGTAAATCCGCATCGGCTTGCAACGTTTACCACTAATATGACCTTATCTTTATAATCGCTTATTTTAATTGAATTATCTGACAAATCTCTAAATGTTATGTCATATAAATTTTTTTCCATAGAAATTGAATTCTCAGATATTATCAAACATACAATTAAACAAAAGAATTTAAATATTCGCATTTTTTTTTGTTGATAGAAGTAAAATTATATAACCCATTACAGTTGAAAATAAAGACCCTAATAAGACTCCAATCTTAACACCATCGATAATATCTGAGTTAGGGAAGGCTAAGTTTCCTACAAATAAACTCATTGTAAAACCAATTCCAGTTAATATACCTACGCCGTAAAAGCTTACCCAGTTACAATTGTCTGGTTTTTCGGCCCAACCAAATTTTATTGCAGCTATTGAAAATACAAATACACCCACTTGTTTACCTATAAATAATCCTAAACATATACCTAAAGGAACAGGACTTAGAAGGTCAATAAATGACACACCTTCTAAATTAACTCCTGCATTTGCCAATGCAAAAACTGGCATAATTATAAACGATACATATGGAGCAAGAGAGTGTTCCACTTTTTTTAACATTGAATGTGTATGACCATGAATTTCTTTTTCATGTGGAATTGTAATAGCCAATAGAACTCCAGCTATTGTTGCATGAATTCCAGATTCATGTGTAAAAAACCACATAAAGGTTCCTACTATCGCAAAGGGAAAAAAGCTTTTAACCTTAAACTTGTTTAATCCCATCAGAATTAAAAAGCTAAACAGGACTAAAGTTAAATAAAAAATATTTAATTTTGTAGAATAAAATATAGCTATAATTATAACCGCGCCCATATCATCTATAATAGCAAGGGCTACTAAAAATACTTTCAATGACAATGGAACTCTGGATCCTAATAAAGACAAAATACCAATCGAGAAAGCGATATCTGTAGCCGATGGTATTGCCCAACCTCTTAGAGTTTCTGGTGTTTCGTAGTTAAATGCAACATAAACAAGCGCAGGTACAAGCATTCCGCCAACCGCACCCAAAATAGGTAAGGCAGCTTGTTTTGGTCTAGACAATTCACCTTCAACAAATTCTCTCTTGATTTCGAGACCTACCACTAAAAAAAATATTGCCATTAATGCATCATTAATCCAGTGAAATACAGAAAGTTTTAATTTAAATTCACCAAACCCTAGGGGGATATAAGTTTTTAAAATTGAAAAATAAGTGTCTGAAAGAACTGAATTGCTTACGATTAGCGCAATTACTGTCATAAACACCAACACAATACCAGCTGACGTTTCTTGTTTTATGAACCATTTAAAAAACGAGGTTGTTTTAGCTATCATTTCATTTATTTAGCATCTTATTAGAACAAATTAAATTCTTAATTCTTTAATATGATTATAAATTAATGTATATACTTTTAAAATCTAAAAATATTCGGGGCATAGCGCAGTCTGGTAGCGCATCTGGTTTGGGACCAGAGGGTCGCAAGTTCAAATCTTGCTGCCCCGACCAATTCCCAACGCGGTTCTTCGCATGTAATAATTATTGATTATTTTTAAAACATTGTTAATACTAATAATTAATCGACAAAGAGCATACTATAAATGTGTTGGAGATTATTTTAAAATGGCTCAAAAGCCATAAACATTGTTCTTCCATATACTTTAAGCTTTTTGTCCTAACTAAAACTTAGGAGAAAAGTATGATTAAAAAAAAAACTAAAGATGTAGTTACAACTCAAGATACTGCGAATGTAATAAATATTATGTTTTCTAGGCTTAGCCCTGAAGATAGGAATAGAATCTTGAATATAATCGATAAATTTATCACGCACGATTTAGGTATTGATGAATCAGATATTCCCTGGTTAAATTCAAAAAAGAATAAAGTTGAAGATTTTGTTCATGTGTTGAATTTAATGAGATTATCATATGCTAAGGTTTTTAATCATTCTGAAATTAATTTTAAAAAGAAGGTGCATTAAATAATGTTAAATAAAATATGAAAATCACCATTAATAAAATTATTATATTATTTATTTTATTTGTAGTTTTGTATCATTCTTTTCTAATGAGAATGATGCCATGGTCAACTATTACTTTTTCGTGTGATTTAGGAATAAATGGTATTAAAACTTATAAAGTTCCAAAAAACATAAAATTAAAAATTTATGGTTTAGGATTTGGTAGTTTTCTTAATGAGCAATATTATGGAAAAAGATCGTTTATTATAAACTCAAATGGAGGAGAATTAAGAAATCTAAAAGAATTTTTTTTTGGTGGTAATTATACTTTTGAAACTCCATACAGAAGTAGTCACCCACAAAGTAAATGGGGGTATACCCACTCATTTGATATTTCAGCATCTGATGTGATTGTAAATAAAAAAAATTTAAATTTTAGAACTTTGATACTAAATGATATTGAACTAGACAATGAACCTGACCCAGTGGCGTTTTGGGAATGTACAAAGAGTTAAATAAATTCGAAACTTAATTATAGAAAAACTATTTTTTTAATTGAAGACATTTATCATAATCGTCTTTAAATTTTGGAAGATTTAGAATGTGGGATCCTTCATCCGCGTGACAACAAACGCAAAGTATTTGTATATTTGATGGCGTATTATTACCTGAGTTACCATCTATGTGATGTGCGTGTAGATATTGCCTGTGATTAAGTTGGCTTAAATCAACTGTGCATTTCTCACATTTATAATTTCTTAATTTTTTAAGTTCACTTGCTACACTTTTGAAAGTGTCAGAATAATTTGGATCAGGATATGAGTATTCTGAGTACTTAGGTTTATTTATTAAAGTTTGAACATTTTTAGTGAAATAATCTTTAATAGAAAACTTATCTCTTATTTCTTGAGATTTATTAGAATTTTTATCAAACTTATAATCAAACCCATTATACTTTATTTGTCCTATACAAAATGTACAAACTCCTAATTCTGCAATTGTTTGTTTTTTTCGTCTATCAGCCTTGTCTCTAAAACCCCATACAGAAAATTTACCTGATTGATCAGCTGTAAAAGAATATCTGTCATATCTATTTTTCTTTTTCATTTGTTCAATTGTTTTACAGTTCCCCAAAATATGGAATCTTTTCATATTTGGACCTTTGGGATAGTTTTTTAATTTGTAAATTTCGTTCCAAGTATCTTTTATAAATAGTACAACTGGGGCATTATCAATAAACATATGACCATTTTCATCCATCTCGATATCATCAAGAGACTTTTCAATCCCCTCTGGTGTGTAAAGTTGTTGAAGTTCTAACTTTGATAAACTTTTTCCTGAATTCCATGATAAATGATTTGCCCCCATTTTTTTTATTAATTTATCAAGACCACTAAATTTAATATCAATTTTCATTTTTTTAAATAAAATCGTAATTTATCTATTATTATTGAACTATCTACTTTCACTCTAAACTCAGTTCTTTGTGACAGTAAAATATTTTCTCTCCCTGAATTATCTTTAATAATTTTGCTATAAGATAATCCGCTGGCAATAATTTTATCCTTTGCCCAGAATTTGTTTAATCCTATTGGTAATTGCAAACAGTAAACTAATACGTTCTTTGATCTATTTTGAGACAATTTCATATTCTCTATGTAAGCCTCATCTTTATTTTTTGCCCCTAACCATTTTGATGAAGTATGGCCCTCAATTCTAAGTTCTTCAATACTCAATCTGTATTTGCTTAATACTTTTAAATATCTTGGAAAAAAATCATTTAAAATTATCTTAAATTCTGGTTTTACAATATCCGATCCAGTATTAAATTGTATTCTTGGTTCTCTAAAAGAAACAGTCAAAGTATCTTTTTCTATTTCTGCATTCCATTTTCTCAAATCCTTACTAAATTCCAATTTTAAACTGTTGTAAATACGATCTTGCAAAAGATCAAAGCTCTTCAATTTATCTAATTGATCTTTTAAATTAATTAAAGCGATAAATAAAAAAATTACCATCATCCCTGCCATCATATCTGCTATTGATATCCACTGATCTTCTTGTTCGCTTTCAGGATTGAAAATTTGTTTTAATTTCATTTCATTTTATTTTTTTTTTATGTTTAATGATTGCACTAAATTTGCAAGTTGAGAGGTAAGGGGAGTGTAGTCTTCAACAAATTTATTTGAAAGTGAAGTTAATTTTGATCCCATAATTTCAATTATTCTAGTAACTTCTTTTTGCATAGACTCATCCAAACCTTTTATTTGATTTACAAGAGCATCATTAGTCTCTTTCAGAGCTTGTTTATAACTATCCCTCATATCTTTAGCCATTTCATCCATATTTTTCAGTTGGGTCGTTACAGAACTATTAACTTGATCTGATGACTTATTGATATTTTCACTTACAGTTTTAACCGTTTCTGTTAAATCATCCGTGATAGTTTTTAAATTTTTTTGGATTTCTGGCATAGCATTAGTTGCTTTATTTTTCATTTCACTGAAAGCTGTCATGTGCTCTGATAAATTATTAATTTGATGTTGAATTTTAGTAATTAAATTTTTTAATTCTTCAGTAGAGGAGGGTAAAATTTCCATACTTTTTGAAATTTTATCTAAACTGTCTTCTGCTTTAGAAATCGATTCTATTGCCTTTAATAATTTCTCATTCATTGTGTCTACATGAATCTTATATTGATCTTGCCAAATTACGAGTTTTTCAACTGACAGGTTTAGTTGTTTAAATGTTTCACCAAGTTGGTCATTTATTTTTGCGTTAAAATCTTCCATTACTTTTTTTATGGCCTCAATAAGTGCACCAATATTATTTTCTGCCATTTCTTTAGCGAAATTTTCAAAAGAAGTTTTCAAATCTTTAAAACCATCAATATTAGATGTTCTTAATTTTTGTATTTGGGTATTCATTGAGGTCTCGTTATCGCCAGAGATTGCATCCTTTACTTCAGTCATTTTTGCTAGTAAGTCTTTTACGTCAGCTTCCTCACTGACAACTGATTTTCTTACAAATAAATAAGTAATAATTCGAAAAACAAGGCTTAGAAATAATCCAACTATACTTGTGCCGAATGCTATTTTTAAGCCTTCTAATAAAGCTGGAATACTTTCATCAACTTTATTCACATTAAAATCTATTAAGGCAAAAAAGATACCGAGGAAGGTTCCGAAAATCCCAGTCGACACTAAAAGAGAAGGGATGACTCTCAAAGTTCTTTGCGCTCTATTATATCCACCAAAAAAATATATTAATATTCCTGCAGTAAAAACTATTAGTATAAAAGAATTTAATAAAATAATTAATTCATTACTTATCAAGGAGAGTATAAAGCTTTGAAAGTTCATATAGGAGATTATAAGACATACGGAATATTTTTTATAATATTATTTTTAGATTTAAGACATGAAACCACTAAGTTTTGAAGGTTATTTATTTTGTCGGTGCTATGTCGTGACAATTATTTTGTGGATTCACACGGAGTCTAATATATGCTAATGTTTCCAAACCAAATAGGCGATTGAGAACATTGGTTTATCCGGTTTGGGACCAGAGGGTCGCAAGTTCAAATCTTGCTGCCCCGACCAATTTTATGAGTAAAAACATACGTCAATATGCTTTACATTCTTTAACAGAGTTTATTAACTCTGATTTAAAAGAATACTCAAGTAAAAGAAATTACGATTATGGTCCAAATAATCGAAAAAATACCTCGAATTTATCCAAATTTATTACTCATGGAATTTTGACTGAGAAAGAAATTATAAAACACTCATTGTCAAAATTTAAGTATGAAGTAATAGAAAAATTTATTCAAGAAATTTTGTGGAGAATATACTGGAAGGGTTGGTTAGAAAAAAGATCAGCTGTATGGAGTGATTATTTAAAAAATTTAAATAAAATAAAAAAAGAGTTAAATTGTGACCAAAACTATACTAAAGCAATTAATGGCAATACCGACATTCCTTGCTTTAATGACTGGATACATGAATTAAAGAAATATGGATATCTTCATAATCATACAAGAATGTGGTTTGCTAGTATATGGATATTCACTTTAAAATTACCTTGGGAGCTTGGAGCTGAAATATTTATGAAATATCTATACGATGGTGATTACGCATCCAATACGTTATCCTGGAGATGGGTTGCAGGTCTACAAACAAAAGGAAAGCATTATGTTGCTCAGTCATGGAATATCCAAAAATTTACTAATAATAAGTACAGCAATATTAAATTAGTAGAAAACCCATTACCAGTGAATGAAAATCAAATTTATAAAGAGGCTTTTTTAAATTTTCAAAACATTGATGTTAAGCAATATGATAATTTTGTAATATTTGAAAATAACTTATCTGCTGAGAATTTTGATTTATTTTTAGATTTTAAAAATATATTCATTGTAAAAAACATAAATCATAGAAAATTAGATTACGACAAAAAAGTCATGGATTTTAAAACAAAGTTAATTGAGGATCAGTTGTCTAGAATTGAAAATGTCAAGCCTGTTAAAATAATTG
>CACIPP010000008.1:0-12554 GCA_902588515.1 uncultured Pelagibacteraceae bacterium | reverse complement strand
GTGATAAATTAAGAACGACATTGGGTCTTGAAATTGTAGAGTCAGATTTAGCTAATAATCTTTTATACTTAAAGGGTTCTGTACCCGGATCAAAAAATACGTATGTTGAAATTAGAGAAGCAGTTAAAGATAAAAAAAGAGGAACAGTTGCTGACAGGGTTAAAAAATATCTTGCCAATATAGAAGAGATGAAATCTTCAAAAAAAGATAAAAAAGAGGCGAAAACTAAAGATCAACCTGAAAAAAAAGATGTAAAAAAAGAGGATAAACAAACTGCTGTTAAAAAGGAAGATAACAAAAAGAAAGATACAGAGAAAAAATAAATGAAAATAGAAGAAATAAATATTGAAGGAAAGAATGTAGGTTTCCAAAATTTATCTGATGATATTTTTTCATTAAAACCTAGAAAAGATATCATTCAATCCGTATTAGATTGGCAAAAAAATAGAATGTTTAAAAAAACAGGACATACAAAAAGTAGAAGTGAAGTAAAGGGTTCTAGAAGAAAAATTGTGCAACAGAAGGGTTCTGGAGGAGCTAGACATGGTAATATAACCGCACCAATATTTGTTGGCGGGGGTGTAGCACATGGTCCAAGACACAGAGGCAAATCTGCATTTAAAAAATTAAATAAAAAGGTTAAACGACTTGGATTAAAACACGCCTTATCAGCCAAAGCAAAAAGTAAACAACTGAGCATTTTCAACGAACCAAAAATATCTTCTCTTAAAACAAAGCATTTTAAAAATTTATTAAAAAATTTAAAAAGTAGATCTGCATTATTTATTTATCATAAGGATGCTTCTAAAAAATTGATAAGTTCGCTCAAAAACATACCAAATATGAAACAACTTTTAGATGATGGAACGAACGTTTATGACTTAATTAAATATGATAAAATTATATTTACAAATGAATCTATTAAAAAAATTGAGGTAAGGTTATTAAAATGAAAAATATTAATGAAGCATACGACACAATAATATCTCCCATAATTACTGAGAAATCTACTAATCTAGGTGCTCTCAATAAGCTATCATTTAAGGTTTCTCAAAAAGCAAATAAAAGCAAAATTAAGAAAAGCATTGAAGCAATATACAAAGTCAACGTTATAAAAATTAATACTGTAAATTTTAAAGGAAAGTACAAGTTTGTAAGAGGTAGATTAGCCAAAGGTGTGGGATATAAAAAAGCAATAGTAACACTCAAAGAAGGCCAAACCATAGATTTATCTGCAGGAATATAATGACACTTAAAAGCTTTAAACCTTATACTAAATCAATGAGAACAACTATCTTAGTTGATAAAAATGATTTGTGGAAAGGTAAACCTGAAAAAAAACTCGTATCTTTAAGAACAAGATCTTCAGGAAGAAACAATCAGGGCCGTATCACATCTAGACATAAGAGCTCAGGTCATAAAAAAAAATATCGTATGATTGATTTTCATAGAAATAAAATAAATATTTCAGCAATTATAAAGAGGATTGAGTACGACCCATTTAGAAGTGCAAATATAATGCTAGTGGAGTATGAGGATAAAACAATGAGTTATATTCTAGCCCCAGCAGGAGTTAGCGTAGGTGATAAAGTTTCATCTGGGTCTCAATTAGACATAAAGCCTGGTAATTCAATGATTATAGGAGAAATACCATCTGGTACAATGATACACAATCTTGAAATGTTACCTGGCGCAGGCGCTAAGCTAGTTAGATCTGCTGGATCATATGCAACAATAATGGGTCAAGACCAAGACTATACTTTAGTGAAACTTTCGTCTGGAGAGACAAGAAAAATACTTTCAAAATGTAGAGCAACGATTGGACAATTATCTAATGTTGATAATAAAAACAAGAAGATTGGAAAAGCTGGCAGAAATAGATGGTTAGGCAAAAGGCCTAGAGTTAGAGGAGTTGCTATGAATCCTGTCGATCACCCGCACGGCGGTGGCGAAGGCAAAACTTCTGGTGGAAGAAATCCTGTAACTCCATGGGGCAAAGGAACTAAAGGTCTCAAGACAAGAAATAATAAAAAAACTGATAAATTTATAATTTCTAGAAAGGTTAAGAGGAAATAATGGCTAGATCTGTATGGAAAGGACCATTTGTTCATCCAAGTTTAATTAAAAAAGTTACAAAACAAAGCAAGGATGGATCTAAAAGACCAATCAAAACCTGGTCTAGAAATTCAACTATTATACCAGAATTTGTTGGACATAAGTTTGAAATACATAATGGTAAAAAATTTATTCCTATTTCTGTTTCAGAGGAGATGGTCGGACATAAACTTGGGGAGTTTGCACCTACAAGACAATTTGCTGGGCATACACCAGCGGAGAAAAAAGCCGCAGCAACAACCGCAAGTCCTGCATCACCAGCACCTGCATCTGCGGCAACCGGAGTTAAAGATGACAAAAAATAAAGATTTATCATTGGTAAAAGCGACTTATAAAAATCTTAGATCAAGTCCCAGAAAAGTGAATAATATATTAAGATCTATAAGAGGTTTAAAAGCAGAAATTGCTTTGAGAAACTTAAGATTCTCAGAGAAAAGAGTTGCAAATGAGATCTCAAAAACAATAAAATCAGCTGTATCTAATGCAGAAAACAACAATCAATTGGATATTGATAACTTATTTGTAAAGGAAGCTTATGTTGGCAAAGGTATAACATTAAAAAGATTTAGACCGAGAGCTAGAGGTAGGGCAGCTGGTATAAAAAAGCAATTTAGCAATTTAACGATAATTGTTGCAGAAAAAAAAATGAACAAAAAAAACAAAACAAAATTAAGGATAAATAGATATGGGCCAAAAAGTTAATCCAATAGGTATTAGATTAAAAATAAATAGGACTTGGGATTCTGTTTGGTTTGCCAAAAAAAATCATTATGGAAAATATCTTATTGAGGATTTCAAAATAAGAAATTATATAAATAAAACAATAAAGAATTCTGGCGTATCCAAGATTTTAATTGAGAGACCATCTAAAAAATGTGTAGTAACAATTTATACATCAAGACCTGGTTTTGTAATTGGTAAAAAGGGTTCCGATATTGAAAAAATTAAAAATAATATTGGAAAAATCGCTTCGAATGAAGTTCTCGTTAATATTAAAGAAATAAGAAAACCTGAGCTAGATGCTTATTTAGTCGCAGAAAATATTGCGCAACAAATATCTAAAAGAGTTGCTTATAGAAAAGCTATGAAAAGAGCTATATCGTCAACTTTGAGACTTGGTGCAAAAGGAATTAAAGTTACTGTGAGTGGGAGATTGGCTGGTAATGAAATTGCACGAACTGAATGGCTTAGAGAAGGTTCGATACCTCTTCACACTTTAAGAGCAGATGTAGATTATGCAGAAGCAGAAGCGGAAACTACTTATGGAATAATTGGGGTAAAGGTTTGGATTTATAAAGGTGTAGTTTTTCAAAAAGATTTAGAAAAAAAAATCAAGGCAGAAAAAGAGGATAGTGCGTAATGTTACAACCAGCTAGAACAAAATATAGAAAAGCCCAAAAAGGCAGAATTAAAGGGAAAGCACAAAGAGGCGCGAAATTAAATTTTGGATCTCATGGATTACAGGCTACTCAACCAGAAAGAGTTACCTCAAGACAAATTGAAGCTGCCAGAGTTGCATTAACAAGACACATGAAGAGAGCAGGTAGAGTTTGGTTGAGAATTTTTCCTAATATACCTGTTTCAAAAAAACCTATTGAGGTAAGAATGGGAAAGGGGAAAGGAAATCCAGAATATTTTGTTTGTAGAGTGAAGCCAGGACGAATAATTTTTGAAATAGATGGCGTTAATGATATTTTAGCAAAAGAAGCTTTCGATAGAGCGGCGTCAAAATTACCAATTAAAACAAAAATTATAAAAAGAAACGTAAATATATAAAATTATGAAAACTTCAGAAATAAAAAAACTTTCACAATCTCAGCTTAAAAAAGAATTGTTATCTTATAAAAAAGAACAATTTAATTTGAGGTTTCAAAAAATTAATTCTCAAGTTAAAAACACTTCGAGGCATAAAACGGTTAGAAAAACAATTGCTAAAATTCTGACATTTTTAAATAAAAAAGAGAGCGAGAAAAAATGACAAAAAAAATTCTAAGCGGTCAAATAGTAAGTAATAAAAGTAAAAATACTTTGGTTATAAAAGTTGTGAGAAAATTTAGACATCCTTTATTAAAAAAAGTTGTTAAAAGATCAAAAAAATACCACGCTCACTATGAAGATGGAGAGTTTAAAATTGGGCAAATAATTAAAATTCAAGAATCAAGACCAATTTCGAAGCTTAAAAGATGGAGGGTAATTTAGTTATGATACAGGTTCAGACTGAGCTAGATGTGGCTGATAATACGGGAGCAAAAAGAATAGAGTGTATTAAGGTGCTTGGTGGATCTAAAAGAAGATATGCATCAATTGGCGATGTAATTGTTGTAAGTATTAAGGATGCTATGCCAAAGGGCAAAGTAAAAAAAGGTGACGTTCATAAAGCTGTAGTAGTGCGAACTAGGCAACAAATCAGTAGAGATGATGGTTCTTCAATTAAGTTTGACAAAAATGCTGCTGTTTTGATTGCAGCAAACAATGAACCTATAGGAACTAGAATATTTGGACCCGTGACAAGAGAATTAAGATCGAAGAAACATATGAAGATTATTTCATTAGCACCAGAGGTTTTATGATTAAAATAAAAATTAAAAAAGGAAACACAGTTAAGATTTTGTCTGGAAATGACAAGGGAAAATCTGGTGAAGTTATCAAATTATTTCCAAAGAATTTTTCAGCTATCATCAAAGGAATGAATTTAAAGAAAAAACACCAGAAGCCTACAAAAGAAAAAAAGGGCGGAATAATAACTATGGAAAAACCTATAAATATTTCAAATCTAGTACTTGAAAATAATAAAATTAAACCAAATGTAAAAATTGACAAAAAAATTAAAGATAAGAAAAATACCATTAAACAAAAAACTAAATTAAAGAAGAAATAAATTATGGTGCCAAGATTAAAAAATATATATAAAAATGAGATTGTTCCTCAATTAAGCAAATCGCTTGGAATAAAAAATTCTATGAAAATTCCAAAGATTGAAAAAGTTGTCTTAAACATGGGGTTAGGCCTAGAGGGTAATGATAATAAAATAATAAAAGTAATTGAAAAAGACATGTCAAATATTACTGGACAAAAACCTGTCGTTACATTGTCGAAGAAGTCTATATCTAATTTTAAAACAAGAGTAAAAATGCCTTTAGGATTAAAAGTCACTTTAAGAAGAGATAATATGTACTTCTTTTTAGACAGGTTAATAAATATGGCTTTACCTAGAATAAAAGACTTTAAAGGATTAAACCCAAAAAGCTTTGACCAAAATGCAAATTATAGTTTTGGTATAAAAGAGCACGTAATATTTCCCGAGGTTAATTTTGATAAAGTAGAAAAGATTAGAGGCTTAGATATTACAATAGTAACAAATACAAACAATCAAATGGAAGCCAAGGCTTTGCTAGATAGCTTTAATTTTCCATTTTACAAAAAGGGAGCTAATTAATGGCAAAAACATCTGCAATACAAAGAAATCTTAAAAGAATTAAAATGTCAAAAAGATACGAGAATAAAAGAAAAAAGTTGAAAAAAATTATTATGGATAAAAAAATTAATTTAAATGAAAGATTTGAAGCAGCACTCAAACTAGCCAAATTACCAAAAAATTCTGCAAAAATAAGGGTAAGAAATAGATGTGAGATAACAGGCAGGCCTCATGGCTATTATAGAAAACTTAAGATGTCTAGAATTGCACTTAGAAAATTAGCTTCAAGTGGCAAAATTCCTGGTATGACGAAATCAAGTTGGTAAGAAAGGATAAAATATGACTGTTACAGATCCAATAGGAGATATGCTAGCAAGAATTAGAAATGCTCAACAAAGAGCGCATAAAACTGTATTGATACCAAATTCGAAATTTAAAAGGTTTATTTTAGACGCTATGGTTAGAGAAGGTTTTTTAATAAGTTACGAAATAACAAAAGATCAAAATACAAAATTTGATTTCTTAAAGGTTAATTTAAAATATGTTCAGGGTAATCCAGTTATTAGAGAAATTTATAGAGTTTCAAAACCAGGTAGAAGAATTTATACAAGATCAGATAGCTTACCTAGGGTACAAAATGGTTTAGGTGTTGCATTAATATCAACGTCCAAAGGTATTTTATCTGACAATGAAGCTAGAGAGCAAAAACTTGGAGGAGAGATAATTTGTAATATTTCTTAACTTATTATGTCAAAAATTGGAAAAAAAAATATTGAAATACCTAAAGATGTAAAAGCTGCTATAGCTGGTAATATTTTAAACTTAGAGGGTCCAAAAGGGAAAAGATCAATTGAATTAAAAAATGACATTTTGGATGTAAAAATTGATAATTCAAAAATTTTAGTAAGACCCAAAAATAAAAATAACCTTAATAGTGTTTTATGGGGTTTGCAAAGAAGTTTAATAAACAACGCTATAATCGGAATATTTAAAGGATATGAAAAAACCTTAAAATTAACAGGCGTTGGTTTTAGAGCAAACTTAAAGGGTAAACAATTAAACCTTCAGCTTGGTTTCAGTCATGATATAAATTACGACATCCCAGAAGGAATAACAATCAAAGTAGAAAAGCAAACTACTTTAATTATAAGCGGTATAGATAAAGAATTAGTAGGAAAGGTCGTTGCTGATTTAAAATTTTATAAGCCAGTAGAGCCATATAAGCAAAAAGGTATAACATCTAGTGACCAATTTGTGTTAAAAAAAGAGGGTAAGAAAAAATAATGAAATCAATATCAACAAAAAGGCAGACAAGAATAAGGTCTAAACTAAAAAGAATTAATTCAGACAAACCTAGATTAACTGTCTTTAGATCATTAAAGAATATTTACGCACAAATTATTGATGACAATAAACACGTAACACTAGTAAGCGCTTCTTCAAAAGAAAAGAATATTGAAAAAATGCCAAAATCTAAAGTTTCGGAAGTTGTTGGAAAATTAATTGCTGAAAGATCAGCAAAAAAAGGGGTAAAAGAAGTTTATTTCGATAGGGGTAAATATAAGTATCATGGCAGAATTAAATTATTAGCAGAAACGGCCAGAAAAGAAGGTTTGAAATTTTAATTATGAGTCAAGCACAAGAAATAAAAGAAAAATTAGTAGCAATCAATAGAATTACTAAGGTTGTAAAAGGCGGCCGAAGATTTGGATTTGCAGCTTTGGTGGTTGTAGGTAATCAAAAAGGCCAAGTTGGCTTTGGACAAGGGAAAGCAAAACAGGTGCCTGATGCTATTAAAAAAGCTTCTCAAGCTGCAAAAAAATCAATCATAAAAGTTTCTCTAAGAGATGGAAGAACATTACACCATGATGTAAGAGGCAGAAATGGAGCTGGAAAAGTACTATTAAGAAGTGCACCAGCTGGAACGGGAATAATAGCTGGTGGACCTGTGCGTGCAATTTGTGAGATGTCTGGAATTCAGGATGTTGTTGGAAAGTCAATAGGTTCATCGAATCCTTATAATTTAGTTCGAGCTTCTTTTGATGCTTTATTAAAACAAAAAACTCCCAAAGATATTTCTGTATTAAGAGGAAAAAAAATTAAAGAAATAGTTGCGAGAAGATAATATGAAATTAAATACTATAAATTTTTCATCTCATAAACCAAAGAAAAGACTTGGAAGAGGAATTGGTTCTGGCAAAGGCAAAACAAGCGGCAGAGGTGTAAAAGGTCAAAAATCAAGATCCGGTGTTGCTATAAAAAGCTATGAAGGTGGGCAAATGCCTTTATATAGAAGATTGCCTAAAAGAGGCTTTAATTCTTTGTATAAAAAAGAAAAAAACGTCGTAATAAATTTAAATGATTTAGAAAAATTAATAACTAAAAGAAAAATAAAACAGAGTGAGAAAATTCATTTAAGAAAAATACTATTAAAGAATAAATCATCAAAGAATATAAAAGTTAAAATTCTTGGTACAGGTGAATTAAAAACTAAAATTTCATTAATTACAGATAAAGTTAGTAAAAGTGCGAAAGATAAAATTGAAAAATCAGGTGGATCAATAGAGTTAGTTAAACGATAAGATGTCAAATTTTGAAAATACGGCGCAAAGCGTAGGAGCATTTTCTCAAGCCGACGACTTAAAAAAGAGAATAATTTATACATTATTTATTCTGATTATTTATCGATTTGGTACCTATATTCCCATTCCAGGAATTGATCCTACTTCTCTTAAAGATATCGTCGGAGGAAACGAGAGAAGTTTATTAGGAATGTTTAATGTTTTTGCTGGTGGTGCTGTTCAAAGAATGGCCATTTTTGCTTTGGGTATAATGCCATACATATCTTCATCAATTATTGTTCAATTATTAACAGGTGTAACTGATTATTTTAAAAATCTGAAAAGCCAAGGTGAATTTGGCAGAAAGAAAATAACTCAATATACGAGATATGGAACAGTGTTACTTGCATTAGTCCAAGGGTATGGTGTTTCTGTTAGCTTAGAAAACTCTCAAGGTATTGTATTAGAGCCTGGTATTTATTTTAGATTTGTTACAACTGTTACTTTACTTACAGGTACAGTATTTTTAATGTGGCTCGGTGAGCAAATTACTTCTAGAGGTGTTGGAAATGGGATTTCATTAATAATTTTTTCCGGCATAGTTGCAGAAATACCTAGAGCATTAGCTTCTACATTCGAACTTGGAAGGACAGGCGCCTTGTCTAGTTTGGTGATAATTGGAGTGATTATTTTGTTGTTAGTTGCAATTTATTTTATAGTATTTGTTGAAAGGGCCCAAAGGAGAGTAGTTGTTCAATATCCTAAAAGGCAAGTTGGAAATAAAATGTATGGTGGAGAGTCATCCTATCTCCCTTTAAGAGTTAATACAGCTGGTGTTATACCAGCAATATTTGCATCAGCTCTTCTTCTTCTTCCGATTACATTGTCAAACTTTTCAACAGATAGCAGTTCTTTTATGATTGGTGTCACATCAATGTTAGGCCAAGGCAAACCATTATATATGTTGATTTATGCCGGTGGTATTGTTTTCTTTTCATTTTTTTATACATCCATAATCTTTAATCCAAATGAAACAGCTGAAAATTTAAGAAAGCATGGAGGTTTTATTCCTGGAATAAGACCTGGAGAAAGAACTGCATTTTTTATTAATGATTTGCTTATAAAGCTAACAACAATTGGTTCAACTTACTTAGTAATTATATGTTTGATGCCCGAGGTATTAATTGCAAACTACCCTATACCATTCTATTTAGGTGGAACATCGTTATTGATCGTAGTTGTTGTAGGAATGGACACTATAAATCAAATACAAACAAGATTGATGAGTGTACAATATCAATCATTGATTAAAAAAACAAAGTTTACTAAATAAATGAATATTATTATTTTTGGCCCACCTGGCGCTGGAAAAGGGACTCAGTCAAATTTTTTAAAAGATGACTTAAAAATGACTCAAATTTCCACCGGTGATTTGTTGAGAAATGAATTAAAAAAAGATAGTGAGCTTTCCAAACAAATACGCAATATTATGGATGCTGGAAAATTAGTATCTGATGAGGTAATTTATAATTTAATTGAAGATAAAATATCAAATATAAATATAAAAAATAAAATGATATTTGATGGATTTCCAAGAAATATAGAACAAGCAAAAAATTTAGAAATAATGTTAAAGAAGTATAATCAAAACTTATCAAAAGTACTTAATCTAAAAGTTGATTATTCTGTGTTAATCAAAAGAATTTCAGGAAGGATATCATGTCCAGTTTGCAAAAATACATACAATGAATATTTCGACCCCCCACCTATAAATTGTAAAGAAAATAAAATGATTAAAAGGTCAGATGATAATCATGAGACAGTTACTAAAAGATTGAAAACTTACGATAACGAGACACTGCCATTGCTAGAATATTATAAAAGTCAAAATAAAGTGATAAATATTGATGCAATGAAACCAATTGATGAAGTTAGAAAGGAAATTAAGGGCGTATTAAAGGACTAAATTGAGTTGACTTTAACGACTTGATTTATATACTCCAGCGTTTTTAGATTATAAATTTTACATACACTATGGCACGAATTTCAGGAGTTAATTTACCACTAAACAAACAAGTTCATATAGCCTTAACATATATTTTTGGTATTGGTGATTATAATGCTCAAAAAATTTGCAAGCAATTAAATATAGAAAAATCTAAGAGAGTTAATAATTTAACTGAAGACGAGATACTTAAAATAAGAGAATTTATTGACAGCAAACATACTGTTGAAGGTGATTTGAGAAGAAATATTTCTTTAAATATCAAAAGATTAAGAGATCTTGGAACCTATAGAGGAACTAGACATAGGAAAAAGCTACCAGTAAGAGGACAAAGAACTCATTCAAATGCAAGAACTAGAAAAGGAAAAGCTATTGCAATTGCTGGTAAAAAATTAACATTAGCTAAGAAATAAAATGAGCAAAGAAAAAATAACTAAAGACAATGTAAAAGAACAAAAAGTAGAAGAAGTTAAAAAGAAAAAGAAATTTAAAATAAAGAAAAAAGAAAAAAAAGTGGTCTTAAACGGCAAAGCTTATGTTAATGCGACATTCAATAATACTATTATATCTATAACTGATAATGACGGGAATGTACTTTCATGGTCATCAGCAGGGTCAAAAGGATTTAAGGGCTCAAGGAAATCAACTCCATATGCAGCTCAAGTAGCTGCGGATGATGCCGCAATAAAAGCATCAGAATATGGATTAAAAAATATTGATGTAGAAGTCAAGGGACCAGGATCTGGTAGAGAAACAGCTTTAAGAGCATTGCAAGCTAGGGGGTTTAAAATTTTATCTATTAAGGATGCCAGTCCAATTCCTCATAATGGATGTAGACCGCCAAAAAAAAGAAGAGTTTAACAATTAATATAAGGAGATAAATTGATAGAAAAGAATTGGAAAGAGTTGATCAAGCCATCAAAAATAGATGTACAATCTAGTGACGATAAAAAAATATCGAAAATAATTGTAGAACCTCTTGAAAGGGGATTTGCTTTAACTTTAGGAAATGCGTTAAGAAGAGTTTTGTTGTCATCAATTCAGGGTACAGCTGTGACAGCTATTCAGATAGATGGTGTGCTACATGAATTTTCTTCAATAAACGGTGTAAGAGAGGATGTAACTGATATTGTATTAAATATTAAATCATTATCTTTAAAATTAAAAAATCCTGGACCAAAAAAACTTATAATTGATGCACAGGGACCTGGAGAAATAAAAGCTAGCATGATTAAGGATAATTCGGATATTGAAATATTAAATCCAGAGCAAGTAATTTGTAATTTAGATGAAAAAACTAAGATTTATATGGAACTAACTGTTAATACAGGCAAAGGATATGTTTCGGCAGAAAAAAATAGAGATGCTGACTCTCCTTTAGGATTGATACCTGTTGATGCTGTTTACAGTCCAGTAAAAAGAGTATCATACAATATATCTGATACTAGAGATGGTCTTTCAATTGATTATGACAAACTAACAATGGAAATAGAAACTGACGGTTCAGTTGCAGCAGAAGATTGCTTAGCTTTCGCTGCTAGAATTTTGCAAGATCAACTTGGTATGTTTATTAACTTTGATGAACCGAAAGAAGTTGTTGTTGAAAAAACAAGCAATGAACCAGAGTTTAATAAAAATCTTTTACGTAGAGTAGATGAATTAGAATTATCGGTTAGATCAATGAATTGTTTAAAAAACGACAATATAATTTATATTGGTGATTTAGTTCAAAAAACTGAGAATGAAATGCTTAGGACACCTAATTTTGGAAGAAAATCTCTTAATGAGATTAAAGAAGTCTTAGCTGGTATGTCATTATATTTAGGTATTGAAATACCAAATTGGCCACCGGAAAATATTGCTGAATTATCTAAAAAACTAGAAGAAGAATACAAATAATGAGACATAAAATAGCTTATAGAAAATTAAACAGAACCTCTGAACATAGAAAAGCATTAATAAAGAACATGCTAAATTCTCTAATTAAGCACGAACAAATAGAAACAACTCTTCCAAAAGCTAAGGAATTAAAAATAGCTATTGATAAAATAATAACTATTGGAAAAAAAAAGAATTTAGCAGCTAAAAAATCACTTCTATCAAAACTACAAGATGGTAAATCAGTTAATAAATTAGTAAATGTTCTGTCAAAAAGATATGAAAAACGGGCAGGTGGTTACTCAAGAGTTTTGAAATATGGATTTCGTTACGGAGACAATGCTCCTAAAGCTATAATTGAACTTGTTGATAAAGATTTTAATGCAAAAGGACAAGATTCAGGACCATCATCAAAAAAAACTGTGGAAAAAACTGGCGAAACTAAAGAAGAAGTCAAAAAAAAATAAGACAAATCTAAAAAATATTATTTAGGATGAAGATTTATCTATTAGTAGCTCTATTCGGGGCAATTGGAAGTGTATTAAGGTACGGATTATATGTTATTACACCAAGATTTTTT
>CACIPP010000007.1:0-13930 GCA_902588515.1 uncultured Pelagibacteraceae bacterium | reverse complement strand
GAGAATATTTTTGATTGGTAAGCTTGAGTTAAAGAATTAAAAATTTCATTTTGGTTGCTATTTATTTCTTCCTTAATTTTTGCGCCTATGTTTTTGCAAGTTTTTAGATTATTATCGTAATGTATTTTTTGATCTTTATCTAAAAAATTTTTGAAAAAGCTATTTAAATTAATTTCAATTGTCATTTAATTTTTTTCAAAAGATCTTCTTCAAGACTCTTAGTCGTATTAGATACTGGACCCGAATTCTGAACATCTAAAACCTTATCTGGTGTTAAAGATTTATTTAATATTTGAGTTAGTG
This sequence comes from uncultured Pelagibacteraceae bacterium, assembly GCA_902588515.1. GTDB lineage: Bacteria > Pseudomonadota > Alphaproteobacteria > Pelagibacterales > Pelagibacteraceae. The sequence continues at coordinate 13,627 of CACIPP010000007.1, read as the reverse complement.
TCTCTTTTTTTTTCTTTTTTTTAAAACTACCTGGTTCTATGAGATTATAATCTGGCGGAAGTTCAAGACTACTCCTTTTTTCGATTAAAAACTCATCTGGTTTTACTTTCTCAAAGCCTAATCCTCTCTTAACTTCCTGACAAGAAGATGTAATAATAAAAAAAATAATATAAATAAAAATAACAACTTTATTCATCTGTCTTTTCCTTACCTTTGATAAGTTCATTAATTAGCAAAAGAATAATTCCAATTGTTATTGAGATATCAGAAACATTAAAAACAAACCAGTGAAAATTGTTATAATGTAAATCAATAAAATCTGGTACAGCCTGATAATACAATCTATCGAAAAAATTACCTAAAGCTCCTCCGAGCAAAATAGACAAGCATATTTTTTCAAAAATGTTATTAGATGAAATAATCATATAAACTATGAAACCTAATATTATGAAAATTGCTAAAGATATCATGTGATAAGTAAGGTTTTCACTATCAAAAAAACCAAATGCAATCCCTTTATTCCAAATTAAAATAAAGTTTAAGAAGGGATTTATATAATACTCGTTTTGACCACTAGAGAAAAAGTTAATAATCCAAATTTTGCTTATACGATCTAACAAAAAATTTATAGTAATAATAAATAAAACTAAAATATTTTGTTTAAATTTTAATTGGTCAGATTGCGTTCTGGACACTTTCACATCTCTTGCATAATTTTTTGTCGACACTTTTGTCATTTACAAAGTATTTCCAACACCTGATACATTTAATTCCTTCAGCCTTTTTTATAATAATTTTTAAACCCTTTACGTTTTTATTTTCTATAACTTTGTCAAAACTTTGATCATTTAGCGCAATTTTTGCATCTGATGTGATAAAAAAATCAGATAAATTAATTTTTTCAAAATATTTTTTAACCTCGTTTTCTATTGTAAATTCAATTTGAGTTTCAAGGCTTGAACCTATAGTTTTATTATTTCTCATGATCTCTATTTCATTATTTACCTCTGATTTAACTTTCTTCAAATAATCCCACTTCTCCTCGTTATATGCTTTCAAATCTACTAACTGATCAAGACTATTAAAATTGACAAGAAATATGCTCTTTTCATCTGATTTTTTTATCAACCCAAAAATTTCCTCTGTTGTAAAGGCTAAAATTGGGCTTAGCCATTTTAGTAAAAAATAGAAAATGTGTTTTAAAATTAGAATTGTATTTTTTCTTTTATCGCTTTCTACAGCGTCACAATACAAAGAGTCTTTTTTAATATCAAAATAAAAAGCAGATAAATCATTAATACAAAAATTTAAAACTTCTATGTAAATTTTGTGGAATGCAAATTGTTTACTTAATTCAGTGAATTGCTTGTCTAACTTAGAAATTAAGCATAGAATATAAGTATCAAATTCATCAAAATTTTTGTTTAATTTTGTATTTTTGATTTCATCTAAATTGAGCTGGTCATTTAAATTTCCAAGTATAAATCTAAAAGTATTTCTAATTTTTCTGTATGACTCTGCGTGCTGGTTTATAATCGAATTATCAAGTCTTAAATCCTCAGAATAATCAGATGCAACAACCCATAACCTCAAAATATCTGCTCCATATTTTTTAATTATTTCATCAGGTGACACAACATTGCCAAGCGACTTTGACATTTTTTGTCCTTTGCCGTCTACAACAAATCCATGTGTTAAAATATTTTTGTACGGTGCCTCACCTCTTGTACCACATGATTGTAATAAAGATGAGTGAAACCACCCTCTGTGTTGATCAGAACCTTCCAAATACATATCTGCCGGCCAATTTAGATTTTTTCTCTCTTCAAGAACATAAGTATGACTTGAACCACTATCAAACCAAACTTCAACGATATCTTTTACCTGATGATAATCTTCTGATTTATATTTATTTGTTAAAAATTCTTGAGCAGGCAGTTTAAACCAACTATCACTTCCTTGTGATTTAAAAATATTAAAAATGTTATCAAAAACTTTTTCATCAACTAAAGGCTTTTCCGTTTTCTTATTAACAAAAATTGGTAATGGAACTCCCCAAAATCTTTGTCTAGAAATACACCAGTCTGGCCTAGACTCGATCATACCCTCGAGTCTGTTTTTACCAATTTCAGGGTAGAATGAGGTTTTGCCAATTGCTTTTAAAGCGCTTGATCTTAAATTATTTTTTTCCATGGATATAAACCATTGTGGAGTTGCTCTATGCACAAGAGGAGCCTTTGATCGCCATGAATGCGGGTAGCTATGCTTGTATTCACCTGCTGAGATTAGACTAGATGTTTTTTTTAATTCATCAATAACAATTTTATCAGCCTTATAAATATGGACTCCTTTGAATTTTTTTATTTTATCAGTATAAGTGCCATCGTCCTCAAGAGTATTTTCAACTAAAATTTTATTTTTAAGTGATAAGTGAAAATCATCTGGTCCATGACTAGGTGCTATATGGACGATTCCTGTACCCTGCTCAAGTGTAACATATTCTCCATCCAACATAGGTACTTCAAAATCATAACCATATTCTTTAAATGGATGAATGCATTTTGTATTATTAAATTCAGAACCTATAAATGTCTCAATTTTTTTATATTTTTTAATTTCATTTTCCTTGATGAAATTATCAATAAGATCAGTAGCAACAATTACTTTTTCCTCAATATTATTGTGACTAATGTTTAATATAGTGTAATTGTACTTGGAATTATAACAAAGTGCCCTATTACAGGGTATTGTCCAGGGTGTAGTTGTCCAAATTACTACACTGATATTATCATGATTTTTAAATTTTTTATTGATTTTAAATTTTGCATAGATTGTATTTGAAACTTTATCTTTATACTCAACTTCTGCATCAGCTAAGGCTGTTTTTTCAACTACAGACCACAAGACTGGTTTGTAGCCTTTGTACAACCCTCCATTTTTAAGAAATTTTAAAATTTCTTTTGCAATGATGGCTTCGGCCTCGTTACTCATTGTCGAATAATAATTTTCCCAATCCCCAATAACACCAAGGCGCTTAAATTGATTTTTTTGAATATCTATCCATTTACTTGCAAAATCTCTGCATTGTCCTCTAAATTCATTAACCGATAGCTTAGTTTTATCGACTCCTTTTTTTTTGTTTAGTTCCTCAATTTTCCATTCAATCGGTAATCCATGACAATCCCAACCAGGTACATAAGGAGAATATTTTTGCAAACCTACAGATTGAAATTTAACAACGATATCCTTCAAAACTTTATTCAAAGCTGTTCCAATATGTATGTCTCCATTTGCATATGGAGGGCCATCATGAAGAATAAATTTTTCTCTTTTTGAAAATGTTTGTTTTTGTAGCTCGTAGAGATTAATGGTGTCCCAATATTTTAAAATATCTGGTTCTTTGTTTGGTAAATTGGCTTTCATTGCCAATTTTGTTTTGGGTAGATTTACTTTTATTTCAGACATTTTTTAAAATTCTTCGTGTTTTATCAATATCATACTTTATTTGTTTTTTGAGCATTTCTATGGACATAAATTTTTTTTCACCTCTAATAAACTTGATAAATTGAACCTCTATTACCTTTCCATACAAATTATTTATTTTATTGAAAATAAAACACTCTAATACTAATTTTTTTCTTTTAAAAGTTGGTGCATATCCAAAATTTGCAATACCTTTGTATACTTTTTTTTTAAATAAAATTTTGACAGCATACACTCCTACTTTAGGATTTAATCTATTTTTTAACTCAATGTTGGCAGTTCTGTAACCAATTTTTCTTCCAACTTTCCTGCCTTGCAAAACTTTTTCTTTCACTGACCAAAACCTGTTTAATGATTTCTTTACTTCAAGTACTTTGCCCTGCATTATTTTTTTCCTAATTTTAGAAGAAGAAATTTTACCATCGTATCGGTTAACAATTTCAGCGCCTGTAACTTTTATATTTAGTGGTTTTAAAGTTTTTTTTAAATAATTTACGTTTCCTTTTCTTTTTTTTCCAAATCGGAATTCCTTTCCAACAATTATATGACTCATATTAATTTTCTTTAAAAGAATCTTGCTTATAAAATCTTGAGGTGAACTATTCCTTAAGTTTTTATTGAAATTTAGAAATATAATATAATCTAAACCTAATTTGTCGGCTAAATCGACCTTTTCATTATTACTGATTAATTTGTAGTTATAGTTTTTTGTAAAATACTCGTAAGGAAGAGGATTGAAAGTAAGAATTCCAAATTTCTTTTTATTTTTTTTTGCAATTTGTTTGCCTGCTTTTATTATAGATTGATGACCTATGTGAAAACCATCAAAATTCCCAATGGCCAAAATAGATTTTTTTGTAATTTTATTATTACTAATTCCCTGTAAAACTTTTACCATTTTAGATCCTTTTGATAAAAATTTGAATATACATTTTCAACATTGTTTGATTTACATAAATTTGTGAAATCGAAATTATTATTATAGTCATAATCTTTATAAATGCCATTTAATATAAGCATGGAGTCGATATTAAAATTATTCGCTCCCTTTATGTCAGTTTTTAAATTATCTCCGACTGCTAAAATTTTGTGTCTTGTACTGAATTCAATTTTAGGAAATTTATTTTTAATTCTATCTAAAGAAAAGCTGTATATACTTACAAAAGGTTTTCCAAAAAATAATACTTCTCCTCCTAAATTACTATATATTTGAGCAATTTTACCTGCGCAATATTCTAATTTAGTTCCTCTACTAACTACTTCATCAGGGTTTGCACATATCATTTTTTTTTTATATTTTATATTTTCTTTCAAAAGTCTGTCGTAAATTTCAATTTCCTCTTCAGCATTATTTAATCCTGTACAAATAATTTCATCGCAATCTTGAATGCTTTTCGACAATTGATTATTTTGATTAAAAATATCACGATCTTTATCTGGTCCTAAGTGGTAAAACTTTTTAATTTTATTTTCTTCGAGATAATTCCTTGTTACGTCACCTGATGTAACAAGCTCATCAATCAAACTAAAGTCAAAACCCATTTTAAGTAAAAAACTTTTCACAGTAGTAGAAGGTCTAGGTGCATTGGAAATTAACACGATAACTTTACCATGATTTTTAATATTTTTTAAAACCTCTATCGCGTTTTCAAAAATTTTTTTACCATTATGAATAACGCCCCAAAGATCTATAAAAAATATGTCATACTTAACTATCAATTCTCTTACGCCATCTAGTTTTGAAGGATTCATCTAATTTCTCCAATTATAATAATTCTTTAGAAAGCTTTTATACTTTTATGAGAAATTATGAATTATTTAAAAAAACCTTAAAATTAGGTGAAAATAGCCTTATTTTTTCTTAATTTTAACCCCTTGAAATTCTTTAAAAAATAGTCATATCAGCATCATTATTAATGGAGGAGATATATGAAATTCAGACCTTTACACGATAGAGTTCTAATACAGTCTCTAGATAGTGAAGAGAAAACATCAGGTGGTATTATAATCCCAGATACAGCTAAGGAAAAGCCTCAAGAGGGAAAAGTTATAGCAGTAGGTCCAGGAGCAAAATCTGATGATGGCAAAACCACCCCAATGGATGTCAAAGTTGGTGATCATGTTTTATTTGGTAAATGGTCAGGAACTGAAGTCAAAATTGACGGAAAAGAATACTCAATTATGAAAGAGTCAGACATAATGGGTATTATAAATAAAAAATAATTAGGAGGAGATATGGCTGGAAAAATTGTTAAATTTAATACTGAAGCAAGAAACTCAATGCTACGAGGTGTTGATATACTTGCTAACTCAGTAAAAGTTACTCTAGGACCTAAAGGAAGAAATGTTGTTATAGATAAATCTTTTGGAGCCCCAAGAATTACTAAAGATGGTGTAACTGTTGCTAAAGAAATTGAGTTAGAAGATAAATTTGAGAATATGGGAGCTCAAATGGTTAAAGAAGTTGCAAGTAAAACTAATGACGAAGCTGGAGACGGAACAACAACAGCAACAGTTTTAGCACAAGCTATTGCAAAAGAAGGTTGTAAATATGTTGCAGCTGGAATGAACCCTATGGACGTTAAAAGAGGAATAGACACCGCTATAGAGACGGTAATAGCCGATATTAAAAAAAGTTCAAAAAAGGTTAAAACCAGTGAAGAGATAGCTCAAGTTGGAACTATTTCAGCAAATGGTGAAAAAGAAATCGGCGATATGATAGCAAAAGCTATGCAAAAAGTTGGTAACGAAGGTGTTATTACTGTTGAGGAAGCTAAAGGCTTACAAACTGAACTTGATGTTGTAGAAGGAATGCAATTTGATAGAGGATTTTTGTCACCATACTTCATAACAAATGCAGATAAAATGACTGCTGAGTTAGATAATCCCTTAGTATTACTTTGTGATAAAAAGCTTTCAAATTTACAATCTATTGTTCCTCTATTAGAATCTGTGGTTCAATCCTCAAGACCTTTATTAATAATTGCTGAAGAAGTTGAAGGAGAGGCATTAGCGACACTGGTTGTAAACAAACTAAGGGGTGGTTTAAAAGTTGTTGCAGTTAAAGCTCCAGGTTTTGGAGATCGAAGAAAGGCAATGCTAGAAGATATTGCAATATTGACTGGCGGCCAAGTGATCTCTGAAGATCTTGGTATCAAACTAGAAAATGTAAAAATAAATGATCTAGGTTCTTGTAAAAAAATTAAAGTTGATAAAGATAACACAACTGTAGTAGATGGTGCGGGTAAAAAAAGCGATATTGAAGCTAGATGTGCATCAATTAGAAAACAAATTGATGAGTCTACATCAGATTACGATAAAGAAAAACTACAGGAGAGATTAGCAAAATTAGCTGGTGGTGTAGCTGTAATTAAAGTTGGTGGTGCCACTGAAGTTGAAGTTAAAGAGAGAAAGGACCGTGTCGATGATGCACTTAACTCCACGAGAGCAGCAGTTGAAGAAGGAGTTGTAACTGGTGGTGGATGTGCTCTACTTTACGCATCGGAAGTTTTAAAATCTGTCAAAGTTAAAGGTGATGATCAAAAAGCTGGCGTAGAAATAATCAGAAAAGCTCTACAGGCACCTATTAGACAAATAACTGCTAACGCTGGAGTCGACAGTTCTGTTGTAGTTGGAAAACTTCTAGAAGGCAAAAAAGGTTCTCACGGTTATGATGCTCAAGGAGCTGAGTTTTGTGACATGATTGCAAAAGGAATTATAGATCCTACAAAAGTTGTAAGAACAGCTTTGCAAGACGCTGCTTCAATATCTAGTTTACTGATTACTACTGAAGCTATGATCGGTGATAAACCTGAGGATAAAGACTCAGGCGGTGCCGGTGGTGGAATGCCTCCAATGGGAGGTGGAATGCCTGGCATGGGCGGCATGGGCGGAATGGGAATGTAATCCCCATTAATCTCAAACAAAAATTCAAAAAGGGCAGTTTTTACTGCCCTTTTTTTTTATCTATACAAAAATCATTAGTGATGAAGGAGTGATGAAGGAATGATGAAGGATAAAAAAATATTTTTAAGAGTTTTGTCCAATTCCCTCTTTAATAACTAATTCATTACATTTGTCATCCAAACCCTCAAATTTTATTTGAACATTTTCTCCAACCATTTCCTTTAAGAGTTTTAATTGTTTAAGATCATCTTTATCTTCAGAGGGAGTTAAGAAAGTTGAGTCCTCCCAATTAACGTTATTAAGAGTGTTTCTTATATACTCATCATCTTCAATATCAAATGGAGTATTGCCGTTTTGATCTGTGAAATTTCTACCAAAAAAATATATTGATTTTAAATTTTCTATCTCAAAGATAATTTTTTTATTAAATTCCTCATAACCAAACCAGATTTCCTCACACAGTTTTAATTCTTTTTCTTTTTGATTGAACTCAAGTAATAGTACAGAAAAATTATTATCTTTTTTATTATCATAATGATTTATTTTTTTCTCTTTTAAGAGATTAATGTCTTCTTCAAATGGGATAGTATAATTAATCAATACCTTAATACTTTTGATCTTGGTTGGGTTTTGAAGTTCAATTATTGATTTACAATATTTAAGATCATCTTCAAAAGACACATTATCTCTTAAATACAAATCTCCACAATCAATTATAAATTCATAGTTTCCTTTGCTGTATTCTCCAAATTTTGCTTTTCTGAATTCTTTTTTCATATCCAATCTTACCCCTACTCCTCGATCAAATCATCTTTTGAATTGCTTTGTAATTGCTTTATATAGTGATGAAGAGTGATGAAGGATTTTCGGATATGTTAGATAAAACAATACTTATTCGATAAAAACCCCGCAAAGTCGGGGTTTTTTTTACAACAATTGCAAATTAGACTTTTTGGAAAATCATATTGCCATTCCAAAAGGATGGGTGATTTAAATTTTTTGTTTTATTTTGTTTTAATATCTTAAATTGATTTGGATATTTTGAAATAAAATCCATGGTCGCTTGCTCTACTTGTTCACCATTAAAATCATCGATTAAAATGATTGTATCTTTTGAAAAAAAGTTATGCGCAATCTCTAAATTCTCGAGTTGATCTTTATAATAATGCGCACCGTCATAGAAATAAAAATTTATAGGTATCTTTCTACTTTCAAATTCCTTAAGGTAAATTTTATAATCCATCTCGTAAAATTTATGTTTGGAGGTATTTTTATACTTATTAAAATTTGTTAAAAATTCCTCCTTGGGATTAGTTTCTTTAAACTCAGAAAAATTATCTATACCATCTACATGACAATTAGTGTTAACCATCCCGGCTATTAAAGAAAAGCCTTTCCAAACTCCTATGTTTACATAAATTTGATCATCTTTTAAATTTTTACATATTCTATTAATTATATAACCATTGGCGTATGAAGCCATTGCCTTAATATTTAATAAAGCATTCTTTAATTTGTGATCTAATTTGTCATTCGGTATTATAAGATTCTTAAAGATAAAATTTTTTTCTAATCCAGCTAGTTTATAAAATCTTTTAATAATACGATATAAATACTCTTTTCTAATATTTTTTTCTGGTCCAATCTTAAAGCTAATATCGTCAAAAATTTCGTCAATTATTTTCATTTTAAATCTTTTAAATTTATATTTTTAATCTTATTAGTTGTAAACAAACACGCAGAACTTTCCAATATTTGTCCGTCAGAGATAACCCTTAAGTTATTTTCTCTTAATGTTGTTCCACTTGAAGTTATGTCTGTAATTAATTCCGAGGAGCCTGTAAATGGATATGATTCTGTGGCTCCCAAACTAGAAACGAGTTGATACTCTGAAACTCCTCTAGATAGAAAAAATTTTTCGGTTAAGTTTGGATATTTTGTTGCAACCCTTAATCTTCTATTATTTTTCTCTCTAAATTCAAAACTTATCTCCTCTAAATCTGCCATATTTTGTACATCAAGCCAATCATTTGGAACAGCTACAACTAATGTTGCAAAACCAAAATCGAGTTTTTTATTAAGACTGATTCTTTTTTTGTAATCATCAGAATTCTCATTTAACAAATCCAAACCGGAAATACCCATATCAATAGTACCATCATTTAATCTCTCGATTATTTCACGGGCATGCAAATAAATACCTTCTATGATTGCATTATTCTTAAATTTAAAAAAATAATTTCTAGAATTTGGATCCATTATTTCAAATCCATTTTCCAAAAAAAATTCGATACTTTTATCTTTTAGTCTGCCTTTACTTGGTAAACCTAATTTAATTTTTTTCATAACTAATTTAATAATTGGTTTAAATCGATTGCACCTCCAAATGCATTTATTTGTTTTTTGTATCCTAGTGTTTTCATTAAATTGTTGTATTCACCACCTTTAGAAATTTCTTTATTATTTAATTCAATAGAAAAAACTATACCTGTATAGTATTGAATTTCTCTTCCTAAATTAGATTGATAAAAACAATTATATTGTTTACTTATTTTACTATTTAATTTTTTAATTTTTTTTAGTGCTTTAATTAATAATTTGGTCTTTAGATAATGTTTTGTAAAGAAATTTATTAATTTTTTTTCCGTCTGATACGCAGGAACTTTAATTTTTAAAAAATCCTTTATAATTTTTGCACTTTTTGCTCCTATAAAATTATCACGTGGATCTTGTTTCTTTTTTTCAAATCTAGAGATTATCTCTTGTATTTTTCTCCCAGCAATTACTTTGTTTCCGTTGATTTTTTTCAGTTCTTCAAGCCTATTATAATCATAGTCAATTTTTTTTTGATCCAAGTCGTAATTAGTTTCTAATCTTTTAATTAATTCATTAAAGTAAGGTGTTCGAGGGTAGTGTCGTTTTAGTCTGAGTTTCCATCTTTCAGGTAAATCTAAACTATCTATTAAACTGTTGTAAATTCCGATGTCGCCGAGGTAAACCTTTTTCTTTTTATATTTTTTTAATGATTTTAAGAATGTTTGGATCACTTTGTCTTCTTGTCCTTGTTTGGAGTTAATTAACTCGCAACCAATTTGATTAAAAACTTTGAGCTTGCCATTTAATGATAATTTAAAGGCTGATCCGAAATAAGAGTATTTTTTAGTTTTGGTGTTTTTATCTTGAATATATTTTATTGCAGTAGAGATTGTTAGATCTGGTCTTAGACTAATCTCTTTTCCAGAGAGATCTTTGTAAGTAATTGTACTTTTCTTAAATTCCTCCCCTGATCTTTTAGTAAGCAAATCCGTATCGATTATTAGATCTAAATCAACAAACTCAAAACCTTCACGCTTAAAATACTTTAAAAAAAATTTAGAAATATCTTCAATTTTACGCTTTTTATCTATTGGATTTAACATGTTAATTCCTAAAAAAATTAATTAATTCAGAAAACTCAATTGTTTTCTGATTTTTATTTTCTTTCCATTCTTCACGTGAGGATGTTTTTTCAGACAAATTTCTTCCTATGTCCAAGTCTTTTATTGTGATTTTGTTACTCTTAATTTCATCCTCTCCACAAATTATGACAAATCTACAACCTTTTTTATCAGCATATTTCATTTGAGATTTAAAATTTGAAGAGCCAGAGTAAATTTCAGAATTTATACTATTTCTTCTAAGATCATTTAAAACTTTGAAATAATAATCATTATATTTTTTATCTAAGACTAAAATTAATACAGGTTTTTTTTGTTTAAAATTGAAAATATTTTTTTGCCTTAAAGCGTAAAGTAGTCTATCTAATCCAAAAGAAATACCAGTTGCGGGGCATTCCTGGTTTTTAAATCTTTTTACAAGGTTATCATATCTTCCTCCTCCCCCGACTGCACCAAATTCTACAGTTTCTTTTTTTTCGTTTTTTACTTTGAAAGTTAAAAGAACTTCAAAAATTATTCCTGTGTAATATTCAAGACCTCTAACAACAGTTGCATCAAATTTAAAATTTTTAAAATTCATTAATTTAAAATTTTCAATCACTTCTTTAAGCTCATTTAATCCAGATTGAAAATCTTTGTCGTCACATTCAAAATTATTTAATTCTTCCAAATTTTTAATTCTTAAGAAATCTATAATTTTACTTATTTGTTTTTCATTCAATAACGCGCCTTTTGTAAAATCACCTGACTTATCTTTTCTTCCTTTACCTAGAAGTAATTTAACACCATTCATCCCTACTCGATCAAGCTTATCGATGGCTCTTAATGTTGTAGATTTTTGCTCATCTCGATTTATTTTCAGAAAGTTTAGCAAGCCAATAGATAATTTTCTATTTGATATTTTTATTTTATAATCTTCTTTTTCTAATCCACATTTGTTTAATATTTCAGACGCTAAAACACATAATTCAGAGTCAGCTAATAAATTGTTAGTTCCGATAAAATCGGCATCAAATTGTAAAAACTCTCTAAAGCGTCCTGGACCCGGTTTTTCATTTCGCCATACTGTTCCGATTTGATACCTCTTGAATGGCTTTGGTATTTCTTCAAAGTTTTTCGCAGAATAGCGCGCTAATGGAGCTGTGAGATCATACCTTAATGATAGCCAATTCTTACCATCTTCAAATGAGAATACTCCCTCTGAAGGACGATCCTTATCCGGTAAAAATTTTCCCAATGATTCAGAGTACTCAAAGCTCGGTGTCTCAAGATACTCAAAACCATATTTTGTCATTGTCTCACGTATTTGCTTAATGAGAAAATCTCTAATGACTAAGTCTTTTTCTTTTCTATCTACAAAACCAGCTGGCAATTCTACCGGGGGTCTTGAAATCTTTTTTTTCATTATTTTGGTACAGCCGGGTGGATTCGAACCACCGACATCTAGTTCCACAAACTAGCGCTCTAACCAACTGAGCTACGGCTGCATATCCTTCTGTTATATAATTATTTTAATTTTAGTTAAATAAATAGTTTAGCCAAGCATGTGCTTAGCATGCATTAAATGGTGAGAATGTTTAAAAACTATTTTTTTCATTTGATTACTATGTACTTATTTATTTTATTTTTGCAAGTCAATTAAGTGGTGGTCATGGCTGGAATTGAACCAGCGACACAAGCCTTTTCAGGGCTCTGCTCTACCAACTGAGCTACATGACCAGATGAAGCTTTTTTTCATAAAATGAAAAAATAATCAATTGAAATTCTTTGATTATTTTAATCTAAAAGTAATCCTGCCTTTAGTTAAATCATAAGGCGTTACTTCAACCATGACCATGTCTCCTGCTAAAACACGTATGCGATTTTTTCTAAGTTTTCCAGATGTGTGAGCCAAAATTTCATGATCGTTTTCTAATTTTACACGGAATGTTGCGTTAGGTAAAAGTTCAGTTACTTTACCTTTAAATTCTAACATTTCTTCCTTTGGCATTAATCTCCTAATCTTTTTCGAACTGATAATGCGTGTGCATGTAGTCCTTCATACTCAGCAAGGTTTATAGCTAATTGGCCAATCTTTTCAATACCTGATTTGCTGCACTTAATTACAGAAGTCTTTTTATAAAAATCTGCTACAGATAAGCCCGATGAAAATCTTGCTGATCCCGATGTTGGAAGTACGTGATTAGGTCCAGCAATATAATCACCGATAGCCTCCGGGCTATATTTTCCTAAAAATACAGAACCTGCGTTTGAAATTCTTTTTTCAATGGCCTCGGGATTATTTACTTTGATCTCTAAATGCTCTGGAGCAATACGGTCTACAATATCTATAATCTCTTTATTATTCCTCACAACAATTATAGCTCCGTAATTTTTGATACTTTTTGATGCAATTTTATTTCTTGGTAAACTTTTCAAAAGTAAATTGACTTTGCTTTTGACTTTTCGTCCAAAATTTTTATCTTTTGTAATTAAAATACTTTGTGACAAAACATCGTGCTCAGCTTGTGATAGAAGATCAATTGCTGTCCATTCAGGATTGCAACTATTATCTGCTATTACTGTGATTTCCGATGGTCCCGCAACCATATCAATTCCAACTGAACCAAAAAGTTCTTTTTTTGCTGTAGCTACATATATATTTCCTGGTCCTACAATTTTATCTACACGAGGTAAACTTTCCGTTCCATATGCTAACGCTGCAACAGCCTGCGCTCCACCAACTCTAAATATAGATTTAATTTTACATTTTTTTGCAGCATACAAAACGCCAGCATTAATTTTTCCATTTGGACACGGAA
>CACIPP010000006.1:0-33369 GCA_902588515.1 uncultured Pelagibacteraceae bacterium | reverse complement strand
GCAAATTTCATCAGCTAATTTTTTCTTTACGGATTCTAAAATAATAAAATCAACACCTGAATTTTCTAAATATTTAAAGTCTAAGTATATTTTATCTCTATCTTTTTTTTCTTTACCTAAAACTCTATAATCTTTTGGGTTATTAATTGATTGTGGCAGCAAACCAATATGTCCAACTACTTTAATTCTTTTTCTTACTAAATAATTAATAATATTTATAATTTTTTTTCCACCTTCAAGTTTTACGGCATCACACCTCGTTTGTGTTATAATTTTTTTAGCGTTTTTAAATGCTTGTATTTTATTTTTATACGTATTTTTTGGCATATCCACTACCATATAACTTTTTTTTACTCCCTTTCTAACTGACTGACCATGTCTAATCATTGTATCTAAGGTGACGTTTGTTGTGGTTTTTTCGCCATATAAAGCCATACCAACTGAGTCGCCGACAAGTACGACATCACAATAATTATCTACAATACAAGCGGTTTTGTAATCGTAAGCAGTTAAGCAAACTATAGGCTTATCGTTTATTGAAAATTTCTTTATTCCCATTCTATTGTTCCTGGTGGTTTAGAAGTAACATCATATACAACTCTATTAATACCATTTGTTTCATTAACTATTTTTGTTGATATTTCTGACAAATCTTTGTGATTAAATTTATAATAATCTGCAGTCATACCATCAACAGAGGTAACTGCTCTTATGCCACAAATATAGTCATAAGTCCTTTCATCACCCATCACGCCTACTGTTTTTATTGGTATTAAAACTGTAAATGCTTGCCAAATTTTATCATAAATATTTCTCTTTTTTAATTCTTTAATTAAAATAGAGTCAGCGTATTGTAATATTTTAATTTTTTTTTCATTTATTTCACCAGGAATTCGTATTGCTAAACCAGGTCCAGGAAATGGGTGTCTTAATAGAATTTTTTTATCTATACCGAGTTGTTTACCTAAAATCCTGACTTCATCCTTAAACATTTCTTTAAATGGCTCTACTAGTTTTAATTTCATTTTTTTTGGCAATCCACCTACATTATGATGAGATTTAATAATTGATGTTTTACTACCTGAATAACTTTGACTTTCTATTAAATCGGGGTAGAGAGTTCCTTGGGCAAGAAACCTGATATTTTTTCTTTCTTTAGTGAATTTTTCAAAAATATTAATAAATGTTTTGCCAATTATTTTTCGTTTTTTTTCAGGATCTATTACACCTTTTAAAGCATTAATAAATATTTTTTTTTTATTTAAATAATAGAAGTTATTTTTAAAACTCTTTTTAAATATACTGCAAATCTCTTGTGTCTCTCCTATTCTCATAAATCCAGTGTCAATATAAACGCAAATTAAATTTTTTTTAATAATTTTATTTAATAAAAAAGCAAGCACACTACTATCAACTCCACCTGATAAAGCGCATAAAACTTTATGTTTTCCAACATGAGTTTTTATATAAGAAGATATTTGTCTTATTTTATTTTTATTGTTCCAATTGCTCCTACATTTGCAAATAACTTTAACAAAGTTTTTTAATATTATTTTGCCGTTTTTTGTGTGATACACCTCGGGGTGAAATTGACATGTAAAAATGTTATTTTTTTTGTTTTCTAAAATAGCATTTGAGGAATTCTCTGATCTAGCAATAACCTTAAATCCTTTGGGTATTTTTATTACGGAGTCAGAATGACTCATCCAGACAACATTTTTTTTATTTTGAAAAAATCCATTTGTTAAATCACTTTTGGTTAATTGATGTAAAAATGTTTTACCAAATTCTCTTTTTTTTGCTTTTTTTATTTTTCCACCAAATAGATATGAAATTAATTGATGCCCATAACATATACCAAGAATTGGAATATTATGTTGAAAAGTTGACTTGTTAACGTTTGGGAAATATTTATTTTTTACTACCGAGTTTGGTCCACCCGACAAGATAATACCTTTAAATTTTAATTTATCGTTTAAAATTTTGTTAAATTTGCTTATAGTCACAATCTCGCAATACACGTTTAACTCTCGAATTGAGCGTGCTATTAGTTTTGTAACCTGCGAACCAAAATCTATGATTAAAATTTTGTCGTATTCCTTATCAGGCATCAGCTTTTAGATTTTTTTATAAGTTTTTTTATTTCCTGATATTTTTCACATTTTATTGAACAAAATTTTTTAAATGAGTCTGCGTTTTTTTCAGCTAATTTAAAGTCCCCGTCTCTAATTTTTTTTAATGATAATAAATAGTATGCTTGGCTATTTTTTGGATCTAACAAAATTACTGTTTTTAAATTTTTTTCTTCCTCGTCATATTGTTTTTTTTTCTTATAAATTTTTGCTAAATATAAATAACTTTTTGTACTTTTAGGGTTAAATACTATGTCCTTTTCAAATAACAATTTAGCTTGATCGTAGTTATTTTTATCATATTGAATTTTACCCTTATTAAAAAAACTTATTTCACCGTAAGATATATTGCATATTAAAATTAAAAAAATTATTAGTATTTTTTGCATTATTTAACCCTTCACTAAATCGATATTATGTACCATACTTTCATAGAAACCAGCTTTTGTAATTGTAATAAATTTTGGTTTTTTTCTTAGACTTTTTACATTTGTACACCCTAAATAACCCATTGAAGATTTCAAGCCACCTATGAGTTGATATATAATTTTATTAACATCTCCCTTATACCTAATAAAACCTTCAACTCCCTCAGCAACGAACTTTGTTTTTTTAGAAACGTTCTGTTGATTATATCTGTCTGCTGAACCTTGTGACATGGCTCCTATTGATCCCATGCCTCTAAATTTTTTATATAATTTTCCATTTTTTTTTATAATTTTTCCAGGAGCCTGATCTGTTCCAGCAAACAGAGATCCTATCATAATCGCATCTGCACCTGCAGAGAATGCTTTGGCCAAATCGCCTGAAAACTTAATTCCTCCGTCAGAGATGAAGCTAATTTTTGTAGTCTTAATTTTTTTTTTTATATCTAATATCGCGCTTAATTGAGGAACCCCAATACCAGCAACCATTCTAGTAGTACAAATTGATCCAGGACCAATACCTATCTTAATAATATCTGCGCCATTATTAATTAAGAACTTGGCTGCTTCTGGCGTAGCTACATTACCAACACATATGGAAGTTTTTTTTCTTAGTTTTGATATTCTTTTCAATGTATCTTTTACTTTTTTAGTATGACCATGTGCTGTATCAATAACAATTAAATCAATATTTTTCTCGAGAAGGCCTTCTGCTCTTTCAACTTCTTTAGATCCAACGCCAATTGCAGCTGCTACCTTTAGTTTGCGTTTCTTTACTAATTGAACTTGCTTTAATTGCTCGTCAATTGATAAATTTCTATGAATAACACCCAGGCCTCCATTTTGTGCCATTGCAATCGCCATTTTAGACTCGGTAACAGTATCCATTGCAGATGATAATAGAGGAGTTTTTAACTTAAGGTTGCTAGATAAAGTTATAGACGTGTTAACTTCACTGGGAAGTATCTCAGAGTATTTTGGGACTAATAGTACGTCGTCAAAAGTAAGTGCTTTGTTGATTTCCATATATCTAAATATAACATTGAAAATATAATGTCAATTTAGCAACTGCATAACATATACACTTCTTTTGAGGCTTTTCTGCTACTATCTGGTTTAAGTATCCTGTGTGTAGAAAAATTTTTTTTTACATATTGAATAATTGTTTCTGATTCTAAGCCATTAAAAAACTTAAAAAAAATCTTTCCATTACCGGTTAAATTTAATGAAGAAAATTTAAGTACATCGATAACAATTAAATTTGTCTTTATTGAATCTAGATTTTTATTTCCTGTAGTGTTAACTGCAATATCTGACAAAATTAAATCAATTTTTTGATTTTTAAAAAATGTATTTATTTTTAATTTCGACTCATCGCTTGTAAAATCTCCATTTAAAAATTTAACATTATGAGTGTTTTTCATATTCAAAATATCAATAGCAAAATTTAATCCATCTTTATTAATTTTACCAATTAATTGCGACCATGCTCCTGGTGCAGACCCTAAATCAAGTATTTTGGTGTTATTTTTTATAATTTGAAATTTTTTATTTACCTCTTGCAATTTAAAATATGCCCTTGACCTAAAACCAGATTCTTTTGAAAGTTTGATATATTTGTCCTTATAATTTCTATTGAGCCATTTTTGAGAAGAAAATTTAAATTTTTTTTTTAATTTTTTCAATTTACAAATCTAAGACTCTTTAAAATCTTTTTTCCATCTGTTTGTTTTATTTCAATTCTAATATTTTTGTTCAATCTCATATCTTTACCGTCTACAAATATTCCTGCAGCTAGATGTAAAATTCCAATTTTGTTGTGAGGTAAAAATGGTTCGACAAAAATATTTTTTTCATTATCGAATTTCGGAAGTAAATGACTAGCAATCCAATTGTATCTTGCCGGTAAAAATTCGGTATCAACATTATAAAAATAAACTAAAATATTAATCGCTAAACCTTCGGAGCCAAAAATTCTTCCTTTTGTTAGAGACTCTTTTAATAACTCCTGCCATTTTTTCCATATAGGTGAAGATTTTTGTAATGAAAATACTCCAATATTTAAATGTGGCGCAAATGCAATTTTTCTAGCAATTTTGTCTGAAAAACCTGAATTTTTAGCATGTTTATAATTTTGAGTTTTTACTGATGCTAAATTTCTAAAAATCCAATTAACTCTACCAACATCTTTATATCCAGGAGCGATTGATTGCACGATTGCTAGCTTATTATTTTCACACCCCTTATAAAACATTTCAACAGCTTCCCAATTATTTATCCATGTATCAGAATCTAACCATAAATATTTCTCATATTCTGGAAAATATTTTGGTAAAAATGCTCTTGATATTTGACTTTTAAGCCATTCTCTTCCTTTAATTTTATAATCGGGAACACTTATATCCCATTCTGCTTTTTTAATCTCGTTAACCAATGGCTTTAGTAATTTTTTATTATCATTACTTAAACCTGCATCTAAAATACAAATAGCTACATCTTTGCTTTCTGGGAATTTTTTTATTGAAGTTATTAATTCAATTAACAAGCTGAAATATTTGTCATCAGCTAAACTTACTATCGCTTTTGTATTTTTCATATAAAATCATCTGATATTAAACTATCATCTAAATTCTTATTTTTTTTCTTATAACGAGAATAATGCAGGAAACTTACTGGTATCAAAAGTAAATATAAAATGCCTGAAATGAGCAAAGTTTCAAAAGTAAATTGGTATAAAAAAATAAAGTAAATTGCCAAGATTAATATTAATATTACCCCTGCGGTTCTAGAAATTTTAAAAGATTTTAGTGAGTAAGTTGGAATTTTGCTGATCATTAAAAAAGATGTAATTGAAATAAATATTACAAATATGTTCATATTAAGATTTTGTTCACTAAATCCAGAATAGGAGAAAATAATAGGCAAAAGTATTAGGCCTGCACCCGATGGTACAGGGACGCCATTAAAAAACATATCTGAAGTATTTTTTTCAAGTTTATCTGAACTGTTAAATCTTGCTAATCTTAAACACGCACAAATAATAAACACTAAACACAGTATCCAACCAAATTTAGGCAGAGTATTTAATTTATAAAAATATAAAATTAATGCCGGTGAAATACCGAAATTTACAAAATCTACAAGAGCGTCCAGTTCAGCTCCGAATTTTGATGTACTCTTTAAAAATCTAGCTATCCTTCCATCAATTGCATCTAAAATAGCTGCTAATACAATGCAATATATAGATTTCTCAAAATTTAATTCAAAAGCGAATTTAATTGATGATATGCCTAAACATAAACCTAAAATTGTTATGAAGTTTGGGAAAACTTCCTTAAAGTTTATTTTTTTTTTCATCTATTTAATTTTTAATTGCAAATAAGCTCTCGCCAGCTGTAACTGCTTGACCTTTTTTGGCTAAAATTTTAAATTTTTTAGGAACGTATAAATCAACTCTACTGCCAAAACGTATTAAGCCAAATCGATCGCCTTGTTTATAATTTTGATCTTTAGAGCAACTAACGACTATTCTTCTTGCAACTAGTCCAGCTATTTGAACCAGTGCCATTTCGTCATTGCTCTGAGATAAAATCTTTAAATAATTTCTTTCATTTTCTTCACTCGCTTTATCTAATGAAGCGTTTAAAAATTTTCCTGGTTTATAGAATATATCTTTAACGGTGCATTCGACTGGTAAACGATTAACATGGCAATCAAATACATTCATAAAAACACTAATTCTAACAAACCTGTTACTTTCCATGTTTAGTTCTTTGGGTCCTTCAATTTCAGTTATTTGCGAAATTATTCCATCTGCTGGGCTTACTAAATAATTGTTGTCCTGTATTGAATACCTATCTGGATCTCTAAAAAAATAAAAAACCCATATTGTTATCACGAGTCCTATTAAGCCTAATACTTTGGATATCAATAAAAATACAAAAGTTATAATTAAGCTTATAGTTACGAATTTATGCCCTTCTTTATGAAGTTTTGGTAACAAGATATCTAATATATTCATTGAATTAATTTCTACCTTTATGTATATGCTAGCTTCTTATCATGAGTAAGATCAATGTCAAAAATCCAGTTGTTGAGCTTGATGGCGATGAAATGACTAGAATAATTTGGTCATTTATAAAAAAAAAGCTAATACTTCCATATCTCAATATAGACCTAAAATATTACGATTTAGGCATGGAAAGCAGGGACAAAACAAACGATCAAATAACTATAGATTGTGCAAAAGCTATACAAACGCATGGTGTGGGAGTTAAATGTGCGACTATAACTCCGGATGAGCAGAGAGTTGAAGAATTTAAACTCAAAAAAATGTGGAAATCACCAAATGGTACTATCAGAAATATACTTGGCGGAACTGTGTTTAGGGAGCCTATTATATGCAAGAATGTTCCAAAGCTTGTGCCGACATGGACCGATTCAGTAGTAATAGGTAGACATGCTTTTGGAGACCAATATAGAGCCACTGATTTTAAAGTACCTGGTAAAGGCAAGCTAAAAGTTTCATGGGTTTCTGATGACGGAAAAAATAGTATTGAACATGATGTATATGATTTTCCTGGTCCAGGTGTTGCTTTATCAATGTATAATCTCGATCAATCTATAATAGATTTTGCGAGAGCATGCATGAATTTCGGTCTAATGAGAAAATGGCCAGTTTATATGTCAACTAAAAATACAATATTAAAATCTTATGATGGAAGATTTAAGGATCTTTTTGAAGAAACTTATAACAAAGAATTCAAAAAGAAATTTGAACAAAATGGGATTACCTATGAACATAGGTTAATCGATGACATGGTAGCTTGTGCCATGAAATGGAGTGGCAAATATGTTTGGGCTTGTAAGAACTACGACGGAGATGTTCAGTCGGATACTGTTGCACAAGGATTTGGTTCATTAGGTCTCATGACAAGTGTGTTAATGACGCCTGACGGAAAAACAGTGGAGGCTGAAGCTGCTCATGGCACAGTAACAAGACACTATAGAATGCATCAAAAAGGACAGCAAACATCTACGAATCCAATAGCTTCAATTTTTGCATGGACTAGAGGTTTGTCACACCGTGGTAAATTAGATAAAAATGAAGAACTTATAAAATTTGCTCAAACGCTTGAGAATGTGTGTATTCAAACAGTTGAAAATGGAGAAATGACAAAAGACCTCGCAATATTGATAAGTAAAGATACAAAGTATTTAACTACCAATGAATTTCTAGAAGCGATCGATAAAAATTTAAAGAAACAACTTAACTAAATTTTTTCAATTAATAATTTCACAACCTGGTCTATTTTATCTACATCTGCGCCACCAGCTTGAGCAAAATCTTTTCTACCACCTCCCCCAGATCCACCTAAATTTTTTGATAAATATTTTACATATTCAGAAGCATCAAATTTCTCAGTTAAATCATCACTCACACCAACTGCTATTGAAATCTTATTTTTAGATATTCCAAAAAGAAAAATGATAAGATTTTTTTGTTTTTTTGTTTCATCAACTATACTTCTTAGCTCTTTTCCGGGTAAGTCAATTATTTTTTGTAATCTAAAAGTAATATTATTTTTTTTAAAATTATTTACAATATTTTTGCTTTTATCTTTTAGTATATTGTCTTTAATTATTTGGCTTAGATACTTTTCTGCTATATCCATATCAGTCAAATAATTTTTAAATTTGTCTACTTTACCGCCTTGCTCTTTAATCGTTTCGATAATTTTATCAAATTTATCTTTTAAATTCTTTGATTGCTTTTCATACTTAGATTTTTGTTGTTTAATATAATTTTGTAATTCCTCACCTCTTAAACCTTCAATTCTTCTTACACCCGAGGATATAGATCCTTCCGAAATAATTTCAAATTTTCCAATTTCACCTGTTTTATTAACATGGGTACCGCCACATAATTCCAAAGAGTATACCTTTTCTTTTTTTCTTCCCATTGAAACTACACGAACTTCTTCACCATACTTTTCGCCAAATAATGCCATGGCACCCTCTTTAATAGCTTTTGTAGGTGACATTAAACGTGTGCTAACATTTTCATTTTGTTTAATAATTTCATTAACTTCTAAATTGATTTTATTTATTTCTTCTTTTAAAATTGCTTTGTTATGGCTGAAATCAAATCTAAGTCTTTCCGGACCAACATATGATCCTTTTTGAGCAACGTGTTTGCCTAGTGTTTCTCGCAAGGCAGCGTGTAGCAAATGTGTTGCTGAATGATTAGCTTTAACGTTTTTTCTATGTTCCCTGTCGACTATTAGCACAGCAGTTTGGTTTGAAATTATTTTGCCCTCTTTAACTTTTCCAAAATGTAAATAAAAATCTCCAAAATATTTCTGTGTATCTGAAACTTCAAAAATACTATTATGAGATTTAATAAGCCCTATATCTCCTACTTGACCCCCTGCTTCAGCATAAAAACAAGTTTGATTTGTAATAATTATGCCTTCTTGATTTTCTAATAATTCTTTAACTAGTTTATCTTTTATAATTATCTCTAAAATTTTTCCCTCTGCCTTCTCATTATTATAACCTACAAATTCTGTAGGTCCGTTTTTATCCTTTAATTCAAACCATATTTTGCTTATTTCTTTTGATCCGGAACCTTTCCAAGATTTTCTTGCTTCTTCTTTTCTCAAATCCATCAATTTATTAAAGCGCTTCACATCCACGTTTATGTTTTTTGGCTTTAAATAATCTTGTGTTAAATCCAATGGAAAACCAAATGTATCATATAATTTAAAAGCTATGTCTCCGCTTAAAGTATTGTTTTTAACATCACTTAAATCATTGTTAAGAACCTTCATCCCTTTGTTTAACATAGTAGAAAACTTATCTTCTTCATTCATGATTGTTTCAGTTATTAATTCTTTTGCTCTGCTTAATTCATTATATTCGGATGACATCTGAGATATGAGTGCATTTATTAAACTCGATAAGGTATTAGATTTGCCGCCTAAGGTTTCTGCATGCCTCATTCCTCTTCTCATAATTCTTCTCAAAACATATCCTCTACCTTCGTTTGAAGGCATCAGACCATCCGCAATCAGAAAACACGCAGCTCTCAAATGATCTGAAATTACTCTATGACTTGCTATCGTTTTATTGGATACAGGTGATTTTGTAATTTCTGCACTTGCATCAATTAATTTTTTAAATAAATCAATTTCATAATTATCGTGCGTACCTTGTAACACAGCTGTCATTCTCTCCAAACCCATACCAGTATCAACAGATGGCTTAGGTAAGTTTATTCTTTTATCTTTAGTAACTTGTTCAAATTGCATGAAAACTAAATTCCAAATTTCTATAAATCTATCTCCATCTTGATCCTTCGAACCTGGAGGGCCACCTTTCAACTTTTCACCATGGTCATAAAAAATCTCCGAACATGGTCCACATGGACCAGTGTCTCCCATTGACCAAAAATTGTCGGAAGTGGAGATTTTAATTATTTTATTTTCATTAAAGCCGGTAATTTTTTTCCATAAATTGAATGCTTCATCATCTTCTGAGTATACGGTCATACACAATTTATCTTTTGATATACCAAATTCTTTGGTAATCAGGTTCCAAGCAAAAAATATTGCTTCCTCCTTAAAATAATCTCCGAAAGAAAAATTTCCTAGCATCTCAAAAAATGTATGATGACGAGGTGTATAACCTACATTTTCTAAATCATTATGTTTACCTCCTGCTCTTACACATTTTTGCGCAGTAGTCGCGGTTTTGAAATCTCTCTTTTCAACTCCTGTAAAAACATTCTTAAATTGAACCATTCCAGAATTTGTAAACATCAAAGTTGGGTCATTGTTTGGAATTAAAGAACCAGACTCAACGACTTGGTGATTATTTTTTTTAAAGAAATTTTTAAATGTCTCTCTTGTATCTTTTAATGAGGTTTTAGACATATTAGTATAATTACAGTCTTTAAAGAAATAAGTCTAGTGGAGGTAAAGGCGCCTAATTTAGACGCCTTTGAGAGATGGTTATATGTATTTATTTTTTAGAAGAATTTTTACTATCTTTTTCCTCAGGATTTGCTTTTTCCTTTGGTAATGGGTTACCTTCCATTTTTTCAGAAATTAAACCAGCATTTGCTCTTATTGCCATTTCAATTTCAGCAGCAGTACTTGGATTATTTTTTAGATATTGTTTTGCATTTTCTCGTCCTTGCCCAATTTTTTCTCCTTTATATGCGTACCATGCACCGCTTTTCTCAATAATTCCTGCTTTTGAACCTAGGTCAATTAGTTCACCGGTTTTACTAATACCTTCGCCGTACATAATATCAAATTCAACTACTTTAAAAGGAGGTGCAACTTTGTTTTTAACGACCTTCACTCTTGTTTGGTTGCCAATTATTTCGTCTTTCTCTTTTATAGCACCAATACGTCTTATATCCATTCTTACAGAAGAATAAAATTTGAGCGCATTTCCACCAGCTGTTGTTTCTGGGCTTCCAAACATAACGCCAATTTTCATTCTTATTTGATTAATAAAAATAACCATTGTGTTTGATTTAGATATGCTTCCAGTTAGTTTTCTTAAGGCTTGGCTCATTAATCTTGCTTGTAGTCCAACATGAGTATCCCCCATATCGCCCTCTAATTCAGCTCTTGGTGTTAATGCTGCTACAGAATCAATAACTAGAACTGATACTGCTCCTGATCTAACAAGTGTATCTGCAATTTCTAATGCTTGTTCACCAGTATCAGGCTGAGAAATTAGCAATTCTGTAGTATTTACGCCAAGTTTTTTTGCATAAGTTGGGTCTAAAGCATGTTCAGCGTCTACAAACGCGCAAGTACCTCCTGTTTTTTGTGCCTCTGCAATAACTTGTAATGCCAAAGTTGTTTTACCAGATGACTCTGGACCATAAATTTCTACTATTCTACTCTTTGGTAAACCACCAATACCTAATGCCAGGTCTAAGCTCAATGATCCAGTCGACACTGACTCAATGTCTAAAACTTGGTTTTGGCCAAGCTTCATAACTGAACCTTTTCCAAAGTTCTGATCTATTTGGCTGATTGCAGCATCGAGTGCTTTTTTCTTCTCTTTATCTTGATCTTTAATATTATTTACTACTTTTAAGTTATTTTTAGTCATTTTTTATCCTTTTTTTTTTGTTCGACTCACTAAAATAAATGTACACATTTTGTTCTTATTTGCAAATATAATAATAAGTTGTTGATTTTAGTGTCTTTTTTTAGAAAATATGCCTAATCCAGTTCCTTTTTGGATGATTTTTTGGATCATAATACTTCGCTTCAAGCTCCAGATAAACTGCAGTTAAATTGCCCGTTATTCGAAGCAATTCAAACCTCGCTAAAATTTCATCCTGTTCGACTTGAATAAAATTTTGTCTAGCCTCTAGCAATAAACTTCTTGAACTTAAAACATCTAAAGTTGTTCTTAAACCGTTTTCGTATTCTTGTTTTATGCCTTCATATGCTATTTCCGCCGCCTCTAATTGTGTTTTGGCTAAATCAAGCTGACTCTTTTTAAGTGAATATTCAGACCATTTGTTTGCTGCTTCTTTTTTTATCTCCTTTTTTTTGTATAGGTAATCAAGTTCTTTACTTAATTTTAATGATTTTTTTTGCCTAAAAGATGAATAGTTTTTTCCTCCTTGATAAATTGGTATTTCTACCTCGGCGCCAAATAATGATTGTTTTCTTTCATCGATAGTTAGGCTGGTATCTCTGGACTCGGACAATTTAAAGGATAGAGAAAATTTTGGACCTAGATCTTCTAATGCTGAATTAAGTTCATCTTTTGATTTAAAATAATTCAATTCTGATATTTTAAGTTCTGGATTGCTTCTCTCAGCTGATTGAATCGTATCGTTTAAGGAAATTGGTAATTTTAACATTAGTTTGTTTTCGAATTTGAGATTTTTGGGCTCATCTCCGACAATATTTGTATAGTTTTGTTCACTTATTAAAAGATCGTTTTTAGCTTTTATAAATTTCGATTTAGCTGAGGCTAAAGAAGACTCGGATTGTGCTAAATCAGAGAGTTTAATAGCGCCTCTCTCGTATCTACCTTTATCCAGTTCAACTTGTTGTTCTGAAAGATTAAGGTTATCTTGGGTTATAATAATATTTTTCTCAGCTCGAATTACATCGGTAAATGCTTTAACTGTTTTAAATAAAACATTTTGTTCAACTTTTTTTAGCTCGTATCTAGCAATTTTAACGTCTTTTCTTGCTTTCATCGCGTCTGGAATTCCTTGAAAAAGCTTCTGTTCGATTATGATAGAATTTGTTTTAGGTTGGTAGTTTGTGTCTACTTGCGTGGTACCACTACTATTAGTTTGATCTTCATTTAAGTAGTCACTTTGATTAATAGTGCCTGTAATTGATGGTTTAAATATAGATAAAGCTTGAATTAAGTCTTCATCTACCGCAATCGTTTTTTCTCTTTGAGAATTAAGTTCATTATTATTTAAATAACTGGATGCAAGTGCATCATAAATGGTTTCTGCCTTTGCAGAATTTATTAAAAGTATACAAATAATTAATATTTTAAAATATTTTATCATCTTATATTTTTTAATTTTTTTTCTAAGAAATATAAACTATCTTGCCCCCAAAAAAGCTCTTTTTCGAAAATAAATGTTGGAGCACCAAATACATCATTTTTAATTGCCTTTTCCGAATTTGATAAATAAATTGTTTTTATTTTATCTGTTGAGGCTAATTGTTCTATTTCATTGAAATTTATCTTAAGTTCATTGCAAATATCTTTAATAACAGCAATATCTGAAATATCTTTATTCTCAGACCATAAACATGACAATATTTTTTCGCCGAATTCCAATTTAATGCCCATTTCTATTGAAGCAATTAAAAAGTAAGCAGGTAAGTGGGGATTGCTTGGAGGAAAATATTTTGGTTTTACATTCATATGAATTTTATTTTCCTCGCTCCATCTTAATAATTCTGAAAGCCTGTTTTTTTGCCTTGATGAATGTCTTTTGGGAACAGGAACTCCTCCGGTCGAAACAAAAATTTTTCCTACCAGATCAACTGGTATTTCTTTAACTTTTAAAGAATAATTTTCAACAATTGTCCTAAATTTTTTGCTTCCCAAATAGGCATAGGGAGAAGCTACACTGTAATAATATTCAATATTCATAAAATAATTAAAGACAATTTTATATATTAAATGTTACATTATTAAATACTAATGATTGAGCTTTTTACCGCTGATACGCCAAATGGACAAAAAATTTCAATTATGTTGGAAGAAACTGGTTTGGAATACAAAATAACAAAAATTAATATCTTTAAGGATGTTCAATTTAGTGCTGAATTTAAAAAAATTAGTCCATTTAGTAAAATTCCTGCAATCATAGATCACGACAATAAAAAAAGTATTTTCGAGTCCGGCGCTATACTAATTTATTTGGGAGAAAAAACTGGAAAATTTTACGACAAAGACCTGAAGCATGAAATCAATCAATGGCTTATGGCCCAGATGGGATTGATTGGACCTATGTTTGGGCAACATCATCAATTTCATCATTACAATCCTGGAAAAAGCCAATTTGGTGAAGAAAGATATTTTAAAATTAGCAAAAGTTTATATAAAATTTTAGATGACAGGTTAAAATCAAGTAAATTTCTTGCAGGTGATGTTTATACCATAGCGGATATTGCTACGTGGCCATGGGTTGCAAGACATGACTGGCACGACATTGGCATTAAAAATTATCCTGATTTATGTAAATGGTTTTTAAAAATTTCTCAAAGAGAGGCGGTTATTAAAGGTTATGACTTGTTAAAAAAAGGAAACAAAATCCCTATGCCTTAATCATCGGCAAATATTTTTTCCTGTTTTTCATGTTTTTCTTGGGCCTCAACTGTTAAAGATGCTATGGGTCTGGCTATAAGCCTTTTTAAACCAATTTCTTCTCCTGTTTCTTCGCAAAATCCATATGTTCCTTCATCAATTTTTTTTAAAGATTCATCAATTTTACTTATTAATTTTTTGTTTCTATTAACCGTTCTCATCTCAACTGTTTTACCCGAATAAGAAGTTGCTTGGTCTACTATGTCTGCTGATGATGCGTTATCATCCGAATTTCCAAATATAATTCTATTATTTTGATCGATTAGATCATTTTTCCATTTAGATAATAATTGCCTAAAAAAAGCTTTATGTTTCGCACACATATACTTTTCCTTAGCAGTTGGTTTATAGTTTTTTGGTATTTTTGTAACCATATTTAAAAGATAGCGAATATATGTTTCAAATTTATTGTGTCAATTAATATTAAATAAATATAAAAGTTTAATTATGGCGATTAATAGACAATTGCATATTTTTTTATTCACACACCTAATAATTTGGACGCTTGTACCAACATTAACAAATCATAATTTACCTCTTGACACTATTGAAGCTTTGGCGTGGGGAAGTAACTTGGATTGGGGTTTTAATAAACATCCACCATTAAGCGCTGCAGCAGTAAAAATATTTTATTTAATTTTTGGATCGCAAGACTGGGTTTATTATTTTCTAAGCCAATTATTTGTAATTACGGCTTTCTATTTTGTTTATAAATTATCAGAAGAAATTCTAAATAAAGAAAGTTACGCTTTTTTTTCAGTTTTGTTACTAGAGGGTATTTATTTTTATAATTTCACTACTCCTGAATTTAATGTGAACGTATGTATGTTACCTTTTTGGGCAATGACTACTTACTATGGATATAAATGTTTAAAGGATAATCTAACAAAAGATTACGTGATATTTGGTATAGTTATTGCTTTAGGGTTTTTGTCTAAGTATCTTTTTATTTATTTAATTATAGGAATAAAAATATTTTATATTTATTATATTAGCAAAAATAATTTTAAAATTAATTATATAATTCCTGGAATAATTTTTTTATTAATATTAATCCCCCATTTAATGTGGTTAATTGAAAATAACTACGTAACAATTGCTTACGGTTTAAAACGAACAGGGGAAATAAAAAATTATCTAGACCATATCATTTTACCTTTAGTATTTTTAGGTAAACAAATTGGAATATTAATTCCGTTTTTTATTTTGTTTATAATGCTGTCTAAAAGTATAAAAACTAATTTTTCTTTAAAGGATCAAAACTTATTGTATTTATTGTCCGTAACTTTATTGCCGATATTTTTAATGTTTTTAACATCTTTAATAATAGGAGCAAAAATTAGAACTATGTGGATGACTCCCTTTTATTTATTTATTGGAACTTTATTTATTTATCTTTTTCAAAATAAAATAAATACGGATAAAATTAGAAATTTTATTTATGTATTTATTTTTTTATTTTTACTTTCTCCATTTCTATATGGATATATTTCGGTTACTCAAACAAATAAAAGAACTGATTATAATGGTCGTGAAATAGCAAACTTGGTGGAACGTAAATTAATTCAATTAGGTTATGAAAATGTTATGGAAGTAAAAGGAAATGAATGGGTTGCTGGAAATTTATGTTATCATTTAAAATCTAAGCCTAAATGTGTAATTTTAAATACCAACACAATAATAAGTGCAGAGGGTAAAAATGGTCGTGCTTCATTTGATTTAAAAGAGCTAATTTCTAATAATTACAAATAAATGAAAAAATATATAATTTTAATCCCTGTTTATAACGACTGGCAGTCAGTTTTTAAATTAATTCAAAATATTGATTTACAACTAAATGATGAAATTGTTGAAATATTAATTGTCAATGACGCATCAACAGAAAAATATGAAGAAAATTTGACAGGTATTTCTAAGATTAAGTCAGTTAAAATAATTAATCTAAATAATAATGGCGGTCATCGCCGGGCGATTGCTACTGGGTTAAAGTACTGCAAAGATAATCTAGAGTTTGATTGTATTATTCCAATGGACGGCGATGGAGAAGATAGACCTGAAGAGTTAAAGGAGTTTTTTAATAAAGCAAAAATGAATTCCGATGTGGTTACTGCAGTTCGAGTTAAAAGAAGCGAAGGAGCTTTGTTTAAAATACTCTATTTTTTTCACAAGATAATAACTTTAATTTTATCAGGTAAGATGGTTAAATTTGGCAATTATAGTTGTCTTTCTAAAAATGCTGTAAACAAGCTACTTTCAGATGGTGCAATTTGGCTAAGCTTTTCTGGTGCTGTTACTAAGCATTTCCCCAATCATGACTTTATTCGCTCACATAGGGGTCCCAGGTACTTTGGTCCCTCCAAAATGAGTTTATTTAAGTTAATTATACATTCTTTAAACATTTCAGTTGTCTTCAAAGATACCCTATTTATTAAAATTGGACTGCTCATCACCGGTTTTGCAATCCTAGCTTATTACTTATCATATTATTTTTTAATACTTTGTTTATTTTCTTGGATTTTTTTAATTTTGGTCGTTTTTTTAGGAGCCGAAGATGATTTAAAAAAACTTGAGAGTAGCTCGGCTAATATCAAAAGTTTAGATAGCCTTTATAGTAGGTAAAAATTCAAAACTCGATGTATCTATTCTTGAAGAATGATTTCTTCTCATTTTCCAATTATTTCTAAAGCCTGTATCAGCAGTTGTGATAACATTTCTACCAAATCTAAAATTAGTTTTGTCTATTGCCTTCATCAAACTGTTTCCATGCATTATATTTTTATTTTCGAATAGATTTGTTTTATAATTATTTTTATCGCTTAAACCACAGAATATTACTCCTGTTTTTTGATATTTGTAGCCGGGAACAAAAATTTTTTCTAAAGCATTTAAACAAGCCTTAGATAACTCTAGGCTGTTATCTG
Organism: uncultured Pelagibacteraceae bacterium; assembly: GCA_902588515.1. Taxonomy (GTDB): domain Bacteria; phylum Pseudomonadota; class Alphaproteobacteria; order Pelagibacterales; family Pelagibacteraceae. The sequence continues at coordinate 16,002 of CACIPP010000006.1, read as the reverse complement.
TCGCGAAGGGTAAATCAATTGTCTTAGACCTCGAAAAATATTTTTGGCTCTTGTCAAATGGGCTAGTTTTAATGAATACAACTATTGATTTTACAATTTGTCTATCTAATCTAATTTTTTCTGCAGCGTTGAGACAATGGGATATTAAAGCCTCTTTTAATGTTTCAAATTCCTTAACTTTTTTTCCAAAAGATCTTGATACACAGCAATTTTTTCTTTTTCTGTCTTCTTCTAAGTCAAAGTCGATACAGCTTATTCCTCTTAGCTCCATAACAGTCTTTAAGCCAAATACATTAGTATTTTTTCTAACCCAAGTGTTATCGCAATTCTTTAAATCAAACGCATTCTTAATATTATTCTTTTGATATAATTTGTTTAATTGTCTACCTACACCCCATACATCACCGACAGGAAATTTTTTTAAAGCACAATCAATATATTCTTCGTTTTCTCCAATAAAATGCTGTGTTCCCAATAAATTTTTTTTTGCTACGTGATTTGCAACTTTTGATAACGTTTTGGTTGACGCAACACCGATACTGACAGGAATTCCGGTCCATTTTAAAATTATTTTTCTAAGCTCACGAATGTATTGGTTGATATCTTCTATTGCCAGATCTGTAAGATCTAGAAAAGCCTCGTCGATAGAATAAAATTCTATGTTAGGAGAAAATCTTTTCAATGTTGACATAACCCGCCTTGATATGTCTCCATATAGCGCATAGTTCGATGAAAAAACTTTAACATTATACTTTTTTACTAGTTCTTTAACTTTGAAATAAGGTTCGCCCATTCTAATACCTATTTCTTTTGCTTCTTTCGATCTAGAAATTACACATCCATCATTATTAGATAAAACAACTACAGGAAATCTATTTAATATTGGATTAAATAATCTCTCACACGAGACATAAAAAGAATTACAATCTACTAAGGCTATAATTTTTTTTTTTGTATTACGTAGTTTTATGTATGACATAGGTTACAATACCCCAAACTTGTATATCGCTATTTTCATTGATTTCTGTTTCTTTTGCTTGATTGCCGTTTTTGGATAAGAGAAAAAAACTATTTCGTCTTTTAATTATTTTTTTTACTACTAACTGTCCTTCAAAATTTAAAACTGCAATCGAATTTTTTTTTAAGTTGAGGCTACGATCTACAACAAGTATATCTCCTTCAAAAATATTCTCATTTACCATCGAGTTTCCTTGAACTCTTATTAAAAAAGTCGACGCCTTATTAACAATTAATTCTTCATTCAAGTTAATTTCATCTTCCACGTAATCAGTCGCTGGAGAAGGGAAGCCAGCGCAAACCTTTTGTAATATTATTGGTATTTTTTCTTTCATAATGTTCTTATTTTGTTCTAATTATTGATAAGTGTCAAGATGCTGAAAATAGCACATATTTCAGGTTGTATTTTGAGTCCAAAATGGAATCTTAAATGAATCAAAAGGAGAACATATAACTTTGAGAAAAAATTTCTGTGGATAACAAAGGTTATTTTTTAGACACTCGTTTAGATTTTCTTTTAAAATAATTTCCAAGAATTTTGGCATTGGGTTCAATGCTGATTGAATTGTAAGATATTTTGCCATGAACAACTGCTGATGAACCAATCGCAACACGATTTGCTTCGATATCACCTCTCACTTCACCTAAAACAAATACATTATCAGAGTTAATATTTCCCGTTATTAAAGATCTTGATCCTGCTTTTAAATTTTTACAGGTTACATTTCCATTTACAGTTCCATTAAAATATAAAGTCCCATCGAACTCTATATCAGAACTACAATTTAAAACATTAGATCTAGTTGGAAATAGATCATCAACTTTTTTTGTTTCTTTGGAATAGAATAAGGTCCTAATTTTGTTTATTATCATTTTTTACACCTAATCTTTTCTGTATCTCGCTCGATGAAGTTGTAAATCTAAATACATATTTTTCGTCTGGTCTAGCCCTTTTAAAGCAACTTTTAGCACATAATGCTGCTTCATGAAAGCCACTAAGAATTAATTTGAGCTTACCCGGGTAAAGACATATATCGCCAATTGCAAAAATACCTTTTTCATTAGTTTCAAAGTTTTCTGCATTAACCTTAATATTTTTTTTATCTAAATTAAGCCCCCATTCAGCAATTGGTCCTAGCTCCATTTTTAAACCAAAGAAAGCAAGCACACTGTCAACTTTAAGCAACTTGTCTTCATTGGTATTAGAATTTGTAATCCTAATTTTTTCTATAAGTTTTTCACCAATAAGTTCTTTTGGCTGAAATGAAGTTAAAACTTCGATTTTTCCTGTTTTACTAATTTCATTCATTTGATTTACGGTGTGCTGTGCAGCTCTAAAATCATCTCTTCTATGAACTAAATATATTTTTTTACAAATATTTGATAAGTCAACTGCCCAATCAAGAGCCGAGTCCCCTCCACCAAATATGCAAATAGACTGATTTTTAAAAATCTCTTTGTTCCTGACAGCGTAGAACAGGTTAGTATTATCAAATTTTTCTACACCCTCTAATGGAATTTTCCTTGGTTCAAATGAGCCTACTCCGCCAGCAATAATTATATTTGGAGTTTCGAATTTTTTACCTAAATTAGTCTCTACTACCCAATTACTATTATTTTTATTTATTGATTGCACTCTTTCGCCTAAATGAAATTCTGTTTTAAATGGTTTAATTTGCTCAAGTAAATTGTTAATTAAACTTTCCCCTGTACATTTAGGTAATGCAGGAATATCGTAAATGGGTTTATCAGGATATAATTCAATGCATTGTCCCCCGATTTTATCTAAATTATCAACAACATGGGCTTTTAAACCCATTATTCCTAATTCAAATACTGAAAATAAACCAACTGGCCCTGCTCCTATAACTAATGCATCAGTTTTAATATTCATAATTACTATCCTTGTTTGCTTGGTAAGTTTACAACAATTCCATCATGAGAATCTTCTAAAATCAATTGGCAACTTAATCGGCTATTTTTTTTTGGTTCAAATGCAAAATCTAGCATATCTTTTTCAGCATCTGTAATTTCAGGTACTTTTTCAGTCCATTGTTCATCAACATAAACATGGCAAGTCGCGCAAGCACAAGATCCTCCGCAGTCGGCATCAATCCCGGGAACAGAATTTTGGACTGCGCCTTCCATGATTGACAAACCTGCATCAACTTGGATTTCATGTTTTTTTCCGGATGCTTCTATATATGTGACTTTGGGCATTTAAAGCTTTATAACTATGAGTATATTAATAACAACAGTGATTTATAAAAATTATACAATTTCATATCAAAGATTAAGCCATAAATTACACTCTAAATTCAAAATTTCTAGAGGTACAAAAAGCACAGTCAAAACACTATTCATATTGGCTAAAAAAAATGATTATACTGGGTGCGGTGAATGTGTTGAATATAAGAGATACAACGAAAATTTAAAAGATATCACCTCATACATTAAAAAAACTTTGGTTATAAACGATATATCTAAAATTAAAAGTCTTTCTCTACAAGCGGCGTTACAAAATGCATTACTTGACGTAAAAATTCAGAAAAGTACTAAAAACTATTTAAGTTTTTTTAAATTAAAGAAAAAATATGAAACCTTTATTACTCTGCCAATACAATCAATACAAGAGATTAAAATTAAGAAAAATATAATTAGAAAGCTTAAACTAATCAAAATTAAATTGAATGAAAAAAATGTTTTAAAAATTCTCAATTTAATAAAATTTTTTAATAGCAAAGCAAAAATTATAATAGACGCAAATGAGGGCTGGTCTTTTCAGTTTTTAAAAAAAAATATAAAAAAATTAGAAAACTATAATATTTTATTCATTGAGCAACCTTTAAAAGTAGGTGAGCAGAAAAAATTAAAAAAAGTAAAAACTAAAATACCTTTTTGTGCTGATGAAGACTTTTACCATAATAAAAAACTTGATTATAACGTTTATAAATGGGTAAATCTTAAAGTAGATAAGTTTGGATGTGACCAAAATATATTTTCTGCTATTCGTCTTTGTAAAAAGTATAAATTAAATATTATGCTTGGGTGTATGGTTAGTTCATCCTTATCAATCATACCTATATTAAGATATGCCAAATATAGTAAAGTTTTAGATCTTGATGGGGCAAAATTTTTAAAAAAGGATTATAAAAACAAAATTAAATATAAGGACAATTTTATTTATTTAAATTCATTTTTTGCTTGGGGTAAAAAAAAGGCCCGCCAGAAGACGGGCCTTTAATTTTTTAATTAAGTTTTAATTATCTTTGAGACGCTGGCGTCATTGCTTTAGCAGCAGCGTAAATAACTAAACCAAAACCGATTTTGTTTAGGAAGTCAGCTAGGTTGTAAATGATATTTAGAGTAATTTCATCTACATTGCCCATTAAGTAACCAAATAGGTAACCTAAAGGATAAATTGCCCAGCCGATAGTTACGACCCACTTACAGAAATTAAATGCTTCTGCGCCTGGACCTCTCATCTTGCTCGCAATTGTACCTGCTTCACCTGCAAAGATTTCATACAGAATGTATATCCATCCAGCCATTCCTACTACGAAACCAGCTGTTGGGTTAATCATGCCAGCTTCACCTAAGTAACCAGCTGCAAGCATAACTACTGTACCGATTAATAATCTCCAGAAAATTCCAGTTGGAACTTTACGTACAGCTGAAAGAATAAAGTAAAACTCTAACATCTGTAATGGAACAGTTAATAACCAGTCTACATATCTATAAACTGTTGGAGTTGCGCCTGTAGTTACCCAAACATTTCTCATGTACATGTAATGAACAAATGCGATACCACAAACTAAACCCATAAGAGTAACCGAAGTTCTCCAAGAAGCTTTTACAGAATTTCTTTCTACAAAGAAAAATACTGTAGCAGCTAACATAGCCATTGAAATGACCCAGAAACTAATTCCTGTAAAATCATTTGTAGCTAAAAAGGTTGTTTTCATATTTTTTTTCTCCCTTTTTGTTTAAACAAAAAATGCGAAAACAAATTTCTTTGAATTCGCAGTTCTTAGCCGCCTTTTTACTAGAGTTTTAAGATTTAAGGAACACCTGTCACGTATATATAAACTATTGATTTTATTGATTTTTTTTAAAAAATTGCATTTTATCCACTAATTCGGTTAAAATTAACAATATATTTAGTTATTTTAATTTCAGGGGATTCATTTGAGTAAATACGAAGAGATATTTAAAAGTTCATTAAACGATCCAAACACATTTTGGGGTAATGCTGCAGAAGATGTGAAATGGATGAGGAAATTCGATAAAGTTGTCCATACTGATGGCCCACCATTTTATAAATGGTTTAGAGGTGGAAAAATAAATACTTGCTATAATGCGCTAGACAGACACGTTGATGAAGGTAATGGAGATAGAACAGCATTAATCTACGATAGTGCAATGATTAATGTTAAAAAAAAATTTTCTTACAAAGAACTTAGAGATAAAACTGCGGAATTAGCAGGGGCTTTACAAAGATATGGAATAAAAAAAGGGGATCGTGTCATTATTTATATGCCAATGATACCAGAGGCAATTATGGCTATGCTAGCATGCGGACGAATTGGTGCGGTTCACTCCGTAGTATTTGGAGGGTTTGCTTCAAACGAACTTGCAAGTCGTATTGATGACTCAAAAGCAAGATTAATTTTATCCGCATCATGTGGATTAGAACCTGGTAGAGTTGTGGAATATAAACCACTTCTTGACGGTGCAAAAAAAATAGCAAAACATAAAATAGAAAAAACTGTGATCTTTCAAAGAGATAAACACAAAGCAAACCTAGATGGAGATGATGTTGACTGGCAAGAATTTATAGGTGGCGCAAATGCAGTGGATTGTGTTGAATGTGATGCAAACGATCCAGCATATATTTTATATACTTCTGGAACAACGGGAGTACCAAAAGGAATTTTAAGAGACATTGGCGGTCATATAGTAGGCCTAAAGTGGACAATGAAAAATATTTATGACATAGATCCAACAGATATTTGGTGGTCTGCAAGTGATATAGGATGGATTGTCGGACACTCATACATAGTTTACGGACCTTTGTTTCATGGATGCACCACAGTTATTTTCGAAGGTAAGCCGGTTGGAACTCCAGATGCAGGTGCATTTTGGAGGGTAATATCAGAATACAAAGTAAAAACTTTATTTACTGCACCAACTGCTTTTAGGGCAATAAAAAAAGAAGATCCAAATGGAGAATTTTTTAAAAAATATGATTTATCAAAATTTGAAGCTCTTTATCTAGCGGGTGAGCGTGCAGATCCAGATACAATTCATTGGGCTGAAGGACTTTTAAAAAAACCTGTAATTGATCACTGGTGGCAAACAGAAACAAGTTGGACTATTGCAGGAAATTATAAAGGCATGGGATTGTTTCCAACTAAATATGGTTCCGCAGGAAAACCTGCTCCAGGTTATGACGTAAAAGTATTAAAACCAGATGGAAGTGAGGCGAAACGTGGCGAGATGGGAGATATTTGCGTCAAGTTACCTTTGCCACCAAGTACATTCCCAACATTGTGGAATGCAGATAAAAGATACAAAGATAATTATATGAGCAACTATCCAGGTTTTTATCAAACATACGATGCGGGTCATATGGATGAAGACGGTTACGTTTGGATTATGTCACGAACTGATGACATAATTAATACAGCTGGTCACAGATTATCTACTGGGTCTATGGAGGAAGTTTTATCAGAACATAAAGATGTTGCTGAGTGTGCGGTAATTGGAATAGCAGATAGTCTTAAGGGACAAATCCCTATTGGTCTAATTGTTTTAAAATCAGGAGTAAATCGTCCACACGATGAAATTAGCAAAGAATGCGTAAAAATGATTAGAGATAAAATTGGTCCTGTCGCTGCTTTTAAAACAGCAATTGTTATTCAGAGATTACCAAAAACGAGATCAGGAAAAGTATTGAGGGGAACTATGAGAAAAATAGCAGATAAAGAGGAATATAAAATGCCAGCAACTATTGACGATCCAGCTATTTTAGACGAAATTAAAGATTCATTAACAAAAAGTGGGGTGCTGTGATGAAATTTATAAATACGATAATTGAATATCATAAAAAAAATAGGAAGAAAGGTTTCGTAACAGGAATGTTCTTTGATATGGCCGTTATGATAGTAATAATTTTTATAGTGGAATTTTCTCTTAACACAATTTCAGGACCTAATTTTAGAGCTGATTGGTTTGTGATACCTAGCTATGTTATACTTTTAATTGCATATCTCTGGTTATACTTTGATAGAAAAAAAGATTATTTTTTAAAAAAAGAAACTTATAAAGAAACTCCAGTGCTATATTTGATGATAGCATTTGGAATATTATCACTACCTAGTAGCTTTGATACGTGCGAGTCAACTTTCACAAAATATAAATCTGAATATAACTCCAAAATGACAAATTGGATTGAAAAAAGAAGAAGCGATCAAATATCTACAATTTTATCCGCAGGTCAAGTTCAAGAGAAATGGAAAAAATATAAAAAAAAGTATAACTGTACGCAAAATTTTTAAATGGAATTGCTAAAAAATAAAAACTTAAAATATTTAGAAAAAGCTGCCGCATACCATAAAAAAACTCGTGATAAAGAAGGTTTATGGATAGGATTTTTAATAGAAGGAGCAATAGTATTTCTATATTGGTTGACCGTAGAATTACTGAAATATTTAAGCACTGGTGGCTTCAGATTATATTGGATTGCTAATCCTATATTTTTAGTAATTATCTCTTTGTATTTAGTTTATTTTTATAATGATAAAAAATTTTTTTTAGATTTCTCAAAATTTAAACTTGCCCCAATATTATGGATATACTGCTTAGTGAGCTTCGTAATCACATTAAGCGGCCCTGATACGTGTAAGAAAAAATATAAATCATATCGTGCAGATATTGATAGAGTTGTGAACTCAGCGCTTTCAGGTGATAAATGGGCCCGTGGAGAAGGTGGGAGAGTAAGTATGGTCCAATCCGACCGAGAGTGGAAAAGATATAAAAAACGATGGGGTTGTGAGGACAAGTATTAGTTCTTCCAATTAGGATTTTTTTTATCTATGAAAGCTTGGATACCTATTTTCTTATTATCGCTATCTAATAAATTATAAAAAGTATTTCGTTCATCTTTTAAATCATCAGCTATTTGATTATCTAATTTTATGAGCCTTTTTATTTCAATCAAACTCGCCCTAGGTTTTGATGCAATACTATTAATAATTTTATCTTTTTCTTCTTTATATTTTTCAGAATTTAAAACCTTACTGACAAATCCAAATTCGTAAGCTTGTTGTGCTGTTATCATTTCTCCAGACATACAAATAAAATTGGCATGATACTTTCCAATATATCTTTTTAGTCGTTGTGTTCCCCCTATCCCAGGTATTAATCCTAAATTGATTTCTGGTTGACCAAACTTGGCTTTGTTAGAGGCTATAATTAAATCGCAAATAAGAGCTAGTTCCAATCCTCCTCCTAAAGCATAGCCTTCAATTGATGCTATGATTGGAATTTTTATTTCTTCAATCTTATCAAAGTATTTAAACAATTCTTTTGATTTTGCTGAGTTCGAGTCCAATACATTTAATTCTTTTATATCAGCGCCTGGGGAAAATATTTTAGAGTTACCCTCAATAACGATACAATTAATTGAATTATTGTTATCAAATTCAACCATTGATTCATAAATTTCTTTTGAAGTTTCAATATCTAATGAATTTTTTTCTTTCTCTCTAGAAATTGTGACTGTTCCAATACTGTTTTTTAATTGAGTCTTTATGTTTTTATATGACATTTTCTATACACATTGAAATACCCATGCCACCGCCAATACATAATGTTGCTAGACCTTTTTTAGATTTTCGTCTTTTCATCTCGTGTATGAGTGTAACCAGTATTCTCGTACCTGTTGCTCCTATTGGATGTCCAAGTGCAATTGCTCCACCATTAACATTTAGCTTTTCCTTTGGAATATTTAACTCCTTCATCACCGCAAGACTTTGGGCTGCAAAAGCCTCATTAGCTTCTACTAAATCAACATCATTAATTGTCCAGCCTGCTTTGCTTAAAGCTTTTTTAGATGCGGGAATTGGACCTGTCCCCATTACAGCAGGCTCTACCCCAGAAGTTGCCCAAGAAATAATTTTAGCAAGAGGTTTAAGACTTCTTTTTTTTGTTTCCTTCTCGCTCATAACTACCACTCCTGCAGCTCCATCATTAATGCCTGAAGAGTTTGCTACGGTAACGGTCCCATCTTTTTTAAATACAGGACTCATTTGGTTTAATTTTTCTAATGTCAATCCCGCCCTAGGGTGTTCATCATCATCATGGTCTATAAGACCTCCTGCTATTTCTTCTTTAAATTTGTTTTCTTTCATTGCCTTTAATGCTTTTGACTGAGAGTTAATGGAGAATTCGTCTTGCATTGATCTTGTAATCTGCCATTTTTCAGCAACGTTTTCTGCTGTTATGCCCATATGATAAGATCCAAATGCATCTACTAATCCGTCTTTCAATAAAACCTCGTCTTCTGTATTGCTCATGCTTTCTTGACCTCCGGCTAATACAATGTCTGCTTCTCCTAGTAAAATTGACTGGTACGCGCTTGCCACAGATCTTAAACCTGATCCACAAACTTGATTTATTATGTAAGCGGTTTTATCAACTGGCACTCCTGCATTAATTGCAGCTTGTCGCGCCGGATTTTGACCCTGATTTCCAGTAAGAACTTGTCCCATAATAACCTCATCAATATTATTGGGTTCCAGATGAATTTTTTTAATAAGTGATTTGATTACGTGTGAGCCAAGATCATGAGCCAAAAAATTTTTTAAGCCACCATTCTTCTTTCCGATTTGAGTGCGTTGAGCTGCGACTATATAAACTGATGAATTAAACATCGGGATTTTATATATTGCAATGCAAAATTATTCAATAAAGAAATTTCTGCTTATGTTAAAAATTAAAAAGTACGCCAATAGAAGATTATACAATACTGACACAAGTACTTACATCACGCAAGAGGACATAGTAAATTTAATTATAAATCAGGAAGATTTTAAAATAATCAATGCTAATAGTAACGAGGATATTACCTCGTTAGTACTTACGCAAATAATCTTAGATCGAGAAACTCGCGGATCAAAAATCATACCCGAGGAACTATTAAAAAAACTCATTATTAATCACAAAAAGAATAAAACAAATGATACTTATACTTTTTTAAAAAATGTAACTGACTTTGCAAATGCAAGTCGCTTATTTGACGACAATCCTAATAGCGAGATAAAATTTAATCCATTTGACTTCAAAGAATATTTTAATAGTAAAATTGATAAAGATAGATATAAAAAAACAAACAAATCAAAAGATTTAACCAAGTCTAATTAAAAACTAGTGGTTTTCCAAATCTTGTTTTGTCATTAAGCATATTATCCCAAACAGCAACATTGCCGTTAATAACAGTACCAAATGGGGATATATTTACTTTCATACCATCAAAAGCCGTCCAACCAGAATTACTCGCAATCCAATTATTTTTAATTACATATGGCTCGTTCATTTTGTAGATTGTTAGGTCAGCGATATTACCCTCCATAATTTCACCCCTATTTTTAATACCAAATATTTTGCAAGGATTTTTACACAATAGATCAACAAGACGTTGAAATGAAATTTTTTTTTGTAAAGCATAATCTGACATTATTAATCCGATAGTTTGCACACCTGGCATGCCTGACGGGCTTTTAGGATATTCATTTTTTTTTTGCTCTATTGTATGAGGAGCATGGTCTGATCCAATAATATCAATTATGTTATCCTGTACCCCTTTCCAGATACCCTCGAGATGATCTTTTGTTCTTATAGGTGGATTCATTTGTGCTAAAGTATTTAATTTTTCGTAGCATTCAGGAGCGTGCAATGTTAAGTGTTGAGGTGTGGCTTCTAATGTAAAATACTCTTTATTATTTCTTGCATACTCTATCTCTTCTTTAGTTGAAATATGAAGTATGTGAATTTTTTTTTTATGTTTTTTTGCATACGATATTAATTTTTTTGAAGAATGTAGAGCGCAGTCAATATTTCTCCATTCATAATGCGAGCGAACATCCCCTTTTTTTATAAAATTCATTCTATCGACCAACATATTCTCGTCTTCTGAATGTATTGCTACTACCTTTGGCGAATTTTTAATAACTTGCTCAATATACTTATCGTTTTTTATTAGAAGATTCCCAGTGGAGGAGCCTACAAACATTTTGATACCACAGCATGCCTCTAGATTGTTTACAAACTCTAAATTTTCAGAATTTTTTTCTGTTGCTCCAAAGTAGAATGCATAATTACAGAACATTCTATCCTTGGCTCTATTAAGTTTATCTTCAAAATTTTCTTTAGTGTCCGTTGGAGGAGATGTATTTGGCATCTCGAATACAGAGGTTATGCCACCTAAAACTGCTGATTTACTTCCGCTTTCCAAGGTTTCTTTTTCAGGATTGCCAGGTTCTCTAAAGTGCACTTGGGTGTCTATAAATCCAGGAAATATTGTTAATCCCGTACAATCATAAGTATTTTCAGTCTTAATATTAATGTTAGTATCAATTTTGTGAATTAAGTTATTTTTGATATAAATATCTAGTTTATTAAAATTATTTTTAATAAAACACTCTGCGTTTTTAAGCAAAACTGAGTTTTTAGCGTTCATAGTTTATGATTGATAATTACATTACAAAGTTAGAAAGTAAAACAATTATTTCTTTATCTGGTAAAGATGCAGAGACGTTTTTACAAAATGTAATCACAAATGACATCACGCAATTAAAAAGTGAAATAGCAATATACTCGGCCTTATTAAACCCACAAGGTAAATTATCAAATCATTTTATTTTGTTTAAAATTGATAATAAAATCCATTTACTTGTAGATGGCTCCTTAAAAAACGACTTAATTACTAAGATTAATTTATATAAACTAAGAATGGAAGTAGTTGTTAAGCTAGAAAGTAATTTAAATTGTATATTCTTTAAAAATACAAATAAAATTAATTTAGATAAACAAATAATTTTCAAAGATCCTCGAATAAAACAATTAGGTAATTATTTAATATGTTCGGATGATCACATAAAACATCTATGTAAAGATAAAAATTTTAAATTTAACAAACCCGATTATTATTACGAATTATTAAATAATTTTGGAATGGTTGATGAATGTTTAAAAAATTTAAAAGAAAAATATTTTTCATTGGAATGCAATTTAAAAGAGCTTAATGCAATAAGCTTCGATAAAGGTTGTTATATTGGTCAGGAAAATACTGCTAGAATGAATTTAAAAGACAAAATTTCTAGGCGATTATTTAAGATAGAAACAAAAGATGCATTAACCTTAGACGAAAATATATTTTATGAAAAACAAATTGTTGGTAAAGTTGTTTCCGAAACACCGGCGTTTGGTATTTTTAAAATGGAAAAATTCAAAAATTATGCAGACAATGTATTAATTACCTCTAGTGATAAAAAATTAAAATTATTAAGGCAAAACTGGTTGAACATTTAGTGTTTATTCCCAGTCAAATCTTGGAAACGTATCAAAAACCTTGTGAATAGTTTCTGACCATTTTTTACATACTTCTGTATACTCAGGATCGGTAATATTCAAACATTTGATAGAAGCAATTTTATTCTCATCTTTTTTATAAACTGCAAAATCAATTGGAGGTCCAACAGTCAAATCACTACGCAATGTTGAGTCCATTGATATTAATGCACATCTAGATGCATCGCCGATTTTTGTATCTGGCGTTATTACTCTATCTAAAATTGGTTTGCCATATTTTATCTCACCAATTACTAAAAATGGTTTGCTATCTGCAGGTTTTATAAAATTACCCTGGGGATAGATTAATAGTAATTCCATGGACTGGCCTTTAATTTGACCTCCAACAATAAACGTTGCTCCTAATAAAACATTATCTGTGTTTATTCCTTGCGGAGAGGAGTGCTTGACATTTAAAGAGCCAATGTAAGATGCAATTTGATCAAAATCTTTACATGTATTTAAATTCAGCTTATTTTTGTTATCTTTTAAATCCTTTTGAATAGATTTAAATACAGCTTGAGATGTCCCAAGATTCCCCGAAGTTACAATTATAATTGTTCTGTCTCCGACATCATATGTGAGCATTTTTGAGTAAATATTTACGTTGTCTAAACCAGCATTAGTTCTTGAATCAGATGCAAATACTAGGCCATCTTTTGATTTAATACCTATACAATATGTCATGAGAGATAACTAATTTATATTAATTTAAGGTCCAAATATATTTTAGCATAGCAGGTATAAAGACTCAACAATTGTTTAATTATCTGATGTTAAAATAATGAAGTAATGAGTTCAATTTGGAAAAATTACAATGCGAAGCTATCGTATGACGGATATTTTACTGATGAAAACAAGTTAAGAAAACACGCTAAAATAATTTCGAGTATTTTAGAAAAATATGGAAACAAAAAGCTACAAGAAATTGAAAAAAACTGTCAAAGTACAATAAGTGCTAGAGGAATAAATTTTCGAGTTTACGCTGCTAATAATGTTGCAGAAGATAAGAAATGGCCATTAGATATAATTCCAAGAATAATTCCAAGATCACAATGGATAAAAATATCTAAAGGATTGATCCAAAGAGCAAAAGCATTAAATCTTTTTATTGACGATGTTTATAATGAAGGTAAAATTTTTAAAGATGGGATCATACCTAAAGAACTTGTCCTAAAATCTAAGTATTATTTAAAGGAATGTAAAAATTTCTCACCAAAATTTAAAGCCTGGTCAAATATATCGGGAATTGATTTAATTAGAAATATTTTTGGAGAATATCTTGTTTTAGAGGATAATCTTAGAGTGCCGTCTGGAGTATCATATATGTTAGAAAATAGAATGGTAATGCATGACGTGTTTCCTGAATTATTCACGAGATATAGGGTTTCCCCAATACACCAGTACACAAACAAATTATATAATTGTATGAGAGAGTGTATTTCGAAGAAAACAAAAGATCCTCACATGGTTGTATTAACTCCTGGTATTTATAATTCAGCGTATTTTGAACACTCCTTTCTAGCTGAGCAAATGGGAATTGCATTAGTAGAAGGCAAAGATCTTTTCGTAAAAAATGATAATGTATTTATGAGAACTGTCAAAGGTCCGTTAAAAGTAGACTGTATTTATCGAAGGATTGATGACAATTTTTTAGATCCGAAAGTTTTTTATAAAAAGTCTGTACTTGGTGTTCCAGGATTATTTAAGTGTTGGATTAAAGGTAATGTTAGTATTTTAAATGCACCAGGTACTGGTATAGCTGATGATAAGGCAGTCTATGCATATGTAGAAAAAATTATTTCATATTACTTAAAAGAACATCCAGTATTAAGACAAGTTGAAACATTTCTGTGCAGTGATAAAAAACAAAGAGACTATGTAATAGCAAATATGAAAAAGCTCGTGGTAAAGCCAACTGATGGATCGGGTGGAAGCGGTATAATGATTGGTCCTAAGGCTCCAGCAAAAGAGATAAATGAATTTATTAGAAAGATAAAAAGCAAACCAGATAATTATATTGCTCAACCTTTGGAAATTTTATCTACGGTCCCTACTATCGCTAAAGATGGAATTGATCCAAGACATGTTGATTTAAGACCATTTGTTTTAACTGGCAAAAATATGTACGTTACCGCTGGTGGATTAACAAGAGTTGCATTACGAAAAGGGAGTACAATTGTAAATAGCTCAAAAGGCGGTGGCTCTAAAGATACATTAGTAATTAATGGTTATTAGTTTTGTGGTGCGGTTAGAGAGACTCGAACTCTCACGGGAAACCCACACGGCCCTCAACCGTGCCTGTCTACCAATTCCAGCATAACCGCTTAAAAATCAGTTTATATATTTAATAATGTGACAATAATATAATTAAATTATAATATAATCTGGTAATATTCTATTATGGAACTTGTATTTAATGATACTGTAAAGGCTGGTACAGCTGAAATTTATAACAAATTAAAGAAATCAATACCTGATTTGGAGTGGCCAGTTCTAGCTCCATACATATTTCAAATAAATAAAATTAAAAAAGAAAATAATTTTGTAATTCTTGCACACAATTATCAAACACCAGACATTTTTTATGGAATAGCTGACGTAGTTGGCGATTCTTTAGGTCTTGCAATCAAAGGATCTAAAGTAAAAGAGAAAAATATCCTTATGTGCGGAGTTCACTTTATGGCAGAAACAGCTAAAATTATGTCTCCAGAAAAAAAAGTTTATTTACCTGATATGCATGCCGGTTGTTCATTAGCCGAATCTATTACTGCAGAGGACATAAGAAAGTTAAAAAAAAAATATCCTGATGTTCCTGTTGTAACATATGTAAATACATCTGCTGATGTTAAATCTGAAACAGACATTTGTTGCACATCCGCAAATGCTGTCAAAGTAGTTGAGTCATTGGGTGTAGATGAAGTAATATTTTTACCAGACGAATATTTAGCAAAATACGTATCATTAAATACAAACGTTAAAATAATTTCATGGAAAGGTAAATGTGAGGTGCATGAAAAATTTAGTAAAAAAGATATTTTAGAAATTAAGTCTAGATTTAAAGACTTAGAAGTTGTATCTCACCCTGAATGTCCTCCTGATGTAATAGCGGCATCAGATTTTACTGGATCAACAGGTTCAATGATTAATCATGTCAAAAATACTAAAGCTAAAAATATCTTTTTGGTAACAGAATGTTCTATGAGCGACAATGTACAAATAGAAAATCCAAATATAAACTTTATTAAACCATGTAATTTATGTCCACATATGAAAAAAATCGAATTACCAAAAATATTAGATTGTTTAAAAAACTACAAAAACGAGATTAAAATAGATCCAGACATTGCGAAA
>CACIPP010000005.1:0-48036 GCA_902588515.1 uncultured Pelagibacteraceae bacterium | reverse complement strand
TTGCTTTAAGAAATCTGACAAAATTAAAATTTTTGCACTGAATAGTAAATTTCACGGCTTAAGATTTGAGGAAAAACTTAAAAAATTAACTAAATTATTAAAGCTAAAAAAAAAAGAGGGATTTTTAATATCAAATAGCGAGAATATATGTTGGCTGTCTAATTTGAGGGCAAGAGTACCTTTTAATCCAATAATAAAATCAAAAGCAATAGTTAAAAAAAATCAATTATCTATTTATTTAAATAAGAGATATATAAATAAAAATTTAAAACTTAGTAAAAATATACAATTATCAGACGAAGATAAAATTTTCTCGGATATCCAAAAATTAAATACAGTTTATCTAGACCGAAATTCAATATCGATAAATTTTATAAACAAGATTAAAAGAAAGAAAATACTAATCAAACCTAAAGAAGATCCAATTAACTTTTTAAAATCCATTAAAAATAAAATTGAAATAAAAAATTTAAGAAAGGCCCAAATTTACGATGGTATTGCTTTGATAAAACTAATGTTTTGGTTAAAAAATAACACGATGAGTGGTAAAATTTCAGAGATCGACGTTCAAGATAAGTTGGAAAATATTAAAAAATTAAATAAAAATTATATTTCCCCAAGCTTTGAAACTATTTCAGCTTTCGGATCAAATGGTGCAATAATCCACTATAATGCTAAAAATGTAAAAAAAAAAACATTTCTAAAAAAAAATAATTTATATTTATTAGATTCTGGGTCACAATATTACTTGGGTACTACAGATGTAACACGTACGTTTGTGCTGGGTACAGTTAGCAACTTCCACAAAAATATTTATACCTATGTTTTAAAAGGTCACATTGCGGTTAATAATTTCAACTTAACTAATAAAACAAGAGGACAAGAGGTAGATAAAAAAGCTAGATTTTTTCTTAAAAAATACGGAAAAAATTATAACCACGGAACTGGACATGGTATTGGCTATTTTCTCAATGTTCATGAATCTCCCCCAAACATATCATCCAACAGTAAAACAAAATTTTTTGAAAGGCAAATTATGTCAAACGAACCTGGATATTATAAGGAAAAACATTTTGGCGTGAGATTAGAGAATATGATGATGGTTAAAAAAGAAAAAAATAAAAAATATTTTGAGAATTTAACACTTGTACCATTTGATAAAAATGGTCTTAATATTAAATTGCTTTCAAAGAACGAAATAAAATGGATAAATAATTACCACAAAAAGGTATTTAAAAATTTAAATGAATTTTTGAGTTTAAAAGAGAAAAAGTATTTAAAAGATCTTTGTTCAGCTATCTAGCATATCATACCATGCTTTTTCACTTAGAATTGAAACACCATTATTTTTAGCTTGTTCAATCTTTTTTGTAGTAGGTTTGCTATCACCAACTATTAGATAATCTAGCTTTTTGCTTGGTGTACCTAAAATTTTTCCTCCATTTTCTTCGATAATATTTTTAGCCTCTGATCTGCTCATTCTGGATAGGCCCCCGGTTAACATAAAAGTTTTTTCAAGAAATTTACCGTCTTTTTTTAATTTGAAATCAGTAATTTTTAAAACTTTAATTAATTCAGATACAGCTTTAATATTTGATGAATTTGAAAAAAAATTTTGAATTGATTTAATTTGTGTTTCTCCGACCCCATCTAAATCGATTAAACCATTAATTATCTTTTCTCTATTTTTTTTATCAAAAATTTTAGAAAAACTTTTGATATCTAAAAAATAATTAGCTAAGATTTTTGCATTCTCTTGTCCAATGTGCCTTATACCTAACGAAAAAATAAACTTTTCTAGCGTTATCTCTTTAGATTTATTAATAGCTGATTTCAAGTTAGAAGCTGATTGATAACCAAAGCCATCTAATTCTTCTATTTTTTTATAATTTAATTTGAAAATATCATGGGGAAATCTGACAAAGTTTAATTCCCAAAACTTTTCAACTACTCTTTTGCCTAACCCATCAATATTTAATGCATCTTTTGAAATGAAATGCTTAATTTTTTCTATTGCAATTTTATTGCACTCGTAACCTTCACTTGTACATCTGGCAACTGCATCAAATTTTTTGGTTTGTTGATTGTATTCTTTTTTCACTTTAGATCCACAAGATGGACATTTTAAAGGAAAATTAAATTCTTTTGAATTCTTAGGTCTCTTATTTTTTTCAACAAATACTACATTTGGAATTACATCCCCTGCTCTTTGTATACATACTGTATCCCCTATTCTAATATCTTTTCTTTTTATTTCATCCTCATTATGCAATGTAGCATTAGAAACTACAACTCCTCCGACTGTAACAGGTTTTAATTTGGCTACTGGAGTAAGTGCGCCTGTTCTTCCTACTTGAATTTCAATATCATTTATTATTGAGAAACCTTTTTCGGCTGAAAATTTATGAGCAATTGCCCATCTAGGAACACTTGATAAATTTCCTAATCTACTTTGTAGTTCGAAATTATTTACTTTATATACAATCCCATCAATATCATAATTTAATTCTGATCTTTTCTTTTCAAGTTCCTTGTGATTTTTTATAAGGTTTTCAATATCCTTAAAAACTTTAGAAAGTGGATTAGTGTTAAAACCTTTTTTTTTCATCAAATTAATAAAATCGCTTTGGGTTTTGCAAATTTTTTGGCCAGATTGCGTTGTTCCATAACAAAAAAAGTTTAGAGGTATTTTTTTTGTATTTGCAGCATCCTTTTGTCTTAAAGATCCAGCTGCTGCATTTCTTGGATTTGAAAAACTTTCTTTTATTTTTTCATATTCGCTTTTAGGTATGTATACTTCACCCCTTACCTCAAAATTATCTGGCAGGTTATCTGGAGAAATCTTTTTAGGTATAGTTTTTATAGTATTAAGATTTTCTGTTATATCTTCACCATAACTACCGTCGCCACGTGATAAGCCTTGAACAAAAATTCCTTTCTTGTAACGAAGCGCCGCGGAAATACCGTCAATTTTTGGCTCTGCAATTACTTCTATTTCTTTTTTTTGATTTAAATTTAAAAAATTCCTTATTTTTTTAAAAAAATCATCGATATCCTGATCTGATGTTGCATTACTTAATGAGAGCATTTTTTCAGAATGCTGCACTTTTGAAAATTTTTTAGAGGGTTTGAAGCCTATACTGTTTTGTACCTCTTTTATTTTTAATTTTTGATCGTCTTCGAATTCTAAAAGATCTCTCTTTAATGCATCAAATTTTTCGTCACTAATTTTCGGCCTATTTAAGTCATAGTAATACTTATTATGATCATTAAACTCTTTTAGTTTCTTTTTATATTCACTTAAGCTTTTAATCATTTAACTAAAAAGAAATTTTTAATTTTCGTTTTTAAATTAACAAATCTGCTAGATTTTTTTTCTTTTTCAATTTTATCAATAAATTTTTTATCACTAACGATGTTATAAGACTTCTTGTACCAATCACTGTCGTTAGAATTATACCCTAAAATAGATGCATATTTTTTTGCCTCGGGTATGTTTCCAATTCTATAGTTTATTTCAACTATCCTATGCAAAGCTTCATCTACAAATATAGTGTTTGAATATTTTGTTACTATATTATTTAATCTAATTAATGCTGCCATCCATTTAAATCTATCTATATAATATCTTGCTATATACATTTCTTTACCCGCTAATTGTTCATTAATTAAATCTACTTTATACTTGGCATCCTGAGCATAGTCAGTATTAGGATATTTTTTAATTATTTTTTTAAATTGAGTTAATGCGAGCTTACTATTCCTTTGATCTCTACTTGCATCGTTTATTTGATCATAAAGATTTAATGCAATTAGATATTCTGCGTAATCGTAATTTATATGGTTTGGATAAAATTTCTTAAATTTTTTTATACTTTGTAAAGATTCTAAAAACTTAGCCCTATCATAGTATATATATGAAATCATTAGTAATGATTTAGGTCCATAGCTTAAATGTGAAAAGTTCAATTCAATTTTTTCAAATAAATCTATTGCCTCATTATATTTTCCTGATTGGTAAAAACTAAAAGCATTAATATACATTTTTTTTGGATCCGAGATTTTTTCTTCGTTAAAAACTATTTGCTTTTCACTCGTACAAGAAGATGTAAAAATGAATAAAATTAAAACTACAAATTTAAATAATTTCATAATTACTCTTCTTCTTAAAAATCTCTTTTAACAACATAGCTGTCATTTCGTGTCCACTTTGATATCCATATATTTTTCCTATAATTTTATATCCGCTTAAATATAAATCACCAACACAGTCTAAGACTTTGTGTCTTACAAACTCATCTTTATAACGTAATCCATCTTGATTTAACACTTTTTCACCTGATACAATGATGGCATTGTCTAAAGAGCCACCTTTACCAAGTCCCATAGCAAAAATTTTTTCTAAATCCTCTTGCAAGCAAAATGTTCTACAATCATAAATTTTTAAATAATGACTATTAGAGTGTATATATTTAAAATTTTGATTGCCAATTATTTTGTTTTTGTAATTCAGCTTTAAACTTACCTCAAGATCATTTGATTTATTTGGAGATATAGACATCAATTTTCCATTATTTTTAATTTCAATTTTTTTTTTAATTTTTAAAAATTTTGATTTAGATTTTTGTATTAACAGTCCAGCATTTAAGATTTCGTCAATAAATATTTTAGAGCTACCGTCCATAATTGGTATTTCATTTGAATATGTTTTTATTTTTATATTAGTAATCCCAAGTGAACTTAGAGAAAACATTAAGTGTTCAATGGTACTAATTTCGAAATTTTTTTTTTTTATTTTTGTGCAAAGGTTAGCTGCACAAAGATTTTTCCAATTAGCTTTAATTGAATTGGTGCCAAGCTTTACATTTTCAAAAATTATTCCTTGATTATCTTTTAGCGGTGATAATTCTATTTTTGATGCTAATCCTGTATGTAGACCTATACCTTCTATAACTATTTTTTTCTTAATTGTTTTTTGTTGTGCGATCACAAAGATTAAATAATGGATTAAAAATATTCAATCTACACAACTTTTATTGCCAATTATGAATCTATGAAAATATATCGTAAAGTTTTCTAAAAAAACCTTTGTTTCTTTTCTTAAAACCCAAAATTTCTTTATTAAAATTAAAATAAACTAGCTTAGTAATACCTAAACATACCATGTAGTCCGAAAAAATATTAAATTCTGTATTTTTAATCGGAAAAGATTGTTTTGCATAAGTAACATCGCAATTCAATAGTTTTTTAATTCTGTTACTTATTCCTTTAAGATTGGAACCTCCACCTGAAATTATAATTTTTATAAAACCTTTATTAAAAATTTTACTAAATTGAATTTCTTTTTCTATCATTTCCAAAATTTCATCTACTCTAGACTGAATTACTTGCTTAAGCATTTCCTCAGATATCTGTACTAAATTATTCTCTTTGTCTTTGAATTTCAGATTTATATTGGTAACGTCATTATTAAAAACAAGGCCGATATCAACTTTTACTTTTTCAGCCAAATTATAATTTAGATTAAATGCTTTAGATATGTCGCTTGTAATATGCCAAGAGCCTACAGGCAAAATAGAAGAATGTATCAAGTTACCTTTATCAAAAATAGCTACTGAAGTTTTATCGTGGCCAAAATCTAAATGCACAAAACCCTTTTCAAACTCCTCCTGATCAGCAGATAGAATTGAAGATGCGAAAGGTGAATAAATAAATTTTTCTACATTTAAATGACATTTGTCAAAAACATTATTTAAATTTTCAATAAAATTTTTTTCTACAGATATAATACCTAGCTCAGTTTCAAGGCTATGTGCTTTTAAATTTACAGGATTTTCAACAATATTTTTTTTATCAAGTTTAAAACATGACTTAAGTAAGTGAATAATTTTTTGATTTTTATTTGTTAGATAAAAAATATTAACTGCATTATTTATCATATTTTGAACATCGTGATCATGGTGAATTTCGTATGAACCGATATTCCTAGACTGACAAAGATTGCAGTGATTAAATCTAATTGAGTTTAATGAAACATAGATTTTTTCAATTTCTGATTTAATTTCATCCTCTGCCTGACCGACACAACTATTAATAATATCAATTAATTTGTCTATATCTGTTATATTCCCCTTCTTAATACCCTTTGTATGAACAGTTTTTTTTGAATGAATTTTTATAAAATTTTTATCATCTAGCGATGAAATTAAAAACTTAGTTTTGTAAGTACCAATATCAAGTGCACCTATTAATTGATTATTCATAATTAGTTATAACCATTCTATTTTGTACTCTCATATCTATTATTTTTATATTATTATTTTCCTTTAAAAAAATTTCAATATATTTAAATTGTTTCTCAAAATTGTATCTTCCAAGTTGTATTTTTGTTTTTTGGGTAAACATATCCCACCTTTCAGAATTTAAATATTTTATTTCGTATATTTTTTTTTTTAAATCTGGAAATAATTTTAGATTAAGATAAATTTTTTTTAATTTTATACTATTGTAATTTCCTGAGACTTTTAATAGATCATTATTTTCATTGCTATATATTTTATTAGAATTAATGTACTCAGAATTAATCAAATAATTATTTCCTTGATTTGAGTAAAATGCAACAGGTAAAAGTTCATTTAAAATTATTGTAATTTTATTTGGGTATGATTTCTTTATTTTGAAACTTTCAATCCAATTACTATTTGATAGTAAATCTTTAACATTGTTTTTTTTTAAAAAAAATAAACTTTTATTTTGTAATTCCTTTATTATTTGATTTTTTATATTTTCCTCAATTAAATTATCACCGCTAAATTCAATCTGCTCAATTTTAAAGAACGGAAAGATTATATTATTATTATAATTATAAGTTGTTAGAAAAAAGAATAAGAGTATTAAAATTATAATTCTTTTTTTTTTACCTTTTAGTTGATGCATCTTTTAGTAAACGATATAGCAATTCTGTAAAACTTAAACCATAATGTTGTGCAATTTCTGGAACTAATGAAAGTTTAGTCATCCCGGGCTGTGTATTAACTTCAAGTATGAAAATATCACCATTTGGTTTAACTCTAAAATCTGACCTAGTTACACCTCTGCAGCCTAGTAATTTATGAGCCTTAAATGCAATTTGGTTCACTTTTTTATAAACGTTTTTTTTTAAATTAGCTGGCATAATATGCTTAGTTTTAGCTTTTGAGTTATATTTAGCTTTATAATCATAAAATTTTCTTTTAGGCTTAATTTCAATAGCGCCAATAGATTTTTTTACCAAAACCGCTGCTTGTACTTCTTTGCCTTCTATATATTCTTCTTGCAATAAAACCTTATACTTTTTAATTAAACTAAATATTTTTTTTTTATTAACTGTATTTAATTTATCAAATATTGAGACACCAACGCTAGAACCCTCATTAATTGGTTTGATTACAAATTTTTGTTGTGAAATATAGTTTTTTAAATCGTTAATTTTTTTTATAATTTTATAGTCAGGAGTTAAAATTTTATTTTTATTAAAAATTTGCTTTGATAATATTTTATTCATAGCAATTTTTGAGGATTTTGGACCAGAATGCGTATAAGGGATTTTTAGATTTTCAAAAATAGATTGAGCTTTACCATCTTCACCAAATTCGCCATGTAAGCAATTTAATATTATGTCTGGATTATAGGATTTTATTGTTTTCTTAAAATTGCTTTTTAAATCACATTTTGATAAATTCAGCCCTTCTTTTAATAGCGCCTTGAAACAAGCTTGACCTGTTTGTTTACTAATTTCTCTCTCTTTTGAAATACCGCCATAGACAATTAAAATTTTTTTTTTATTTATCACCAACTACCTGTATTTCTAAATTTAATTTTATATCATATTTTTTTTTTACTTTTTCAATTGTTAAAGAAATTAATTTTTCTATATTTTTTGACGAAGCATTTGATGAATTATCTAAAAAATTTGAATGCTTTGCTGAAAATTTAGCTCCTGCAAAGTTTAATTTATCACAACCTGCACCTTTAATCAAAGTCCAAGCCTTTAATTTGTTTGACGGATTTTTAAAAGTACTTCCACTTGTTTTTATTTTTTCCGGTTGTGAAATACTTTTTTTTTCGACATATAAATCCATCTTATTTTTAATTTCATCATAATTATTTTTTTTTATTTTGAAAATAATGTTAGTTATTACAAAATCATTAGGTATGTTTGTTCTTCGATATCTAAATTTAATTTTGTTTGCAGAGATTGTCTTTTTTATCCCGTTAAATTTATATCCAATTACTTTAGAAACTATTTCCGAGAAGCTATGATCAAAACAGCCAGCATTCATTTTAACACCTCCTGCTAAATTTCCAGGAATGCATGACAAAAACTCAAAACCTGAAATATTGTTTTTTAATGCAAAATTGCTTAATTCTTTTTTTAAAGTTGCTGCGCCACAGATTAAATGCTTTTTATCTTGCGTAAAATTTATTCCTCTAAACCCCTTCCCTAATTTAATAATTTTTCCCGAGTATCCATTGTCTCTAAAAAGAATATTTGATCCATTTCCTAAAACAAAAAATTTTTTATTATTTTTTATTTTTAGGTAGTTAAGTAAATCTTTTTCATCTTCAGGAAAAAAAGTGTTGCTTGCAATACCGCCAGTGCCAATCCAGCAGTTTTTTTTAAGATCCATAATTTTTTTATTTTTTGTTTTTTGCAACATATTTCTTATAGTTCACAGATATTTTTTTCATCCACATACTAATTGAACCTGCTCCCATTCCTATAACAATTTCATTATTTACTAAATTTTTTTTTAGAAATTTTTCTATCTCTAACTCATTTTTTACTAATATAACCTCTGTTTTTGAATTTTTTATTATATCTTTTCCAAGTTGATATTGGCTTATGTTATTTTTTTTTTCTCCAGCTGAGTATATTGGACAAAGCAAAACAACATCTGAACTATAAAAGCTTTTTGCAAATTTATTATACAAGTATTTCAATCGTGAATATCTATGAGGTTGAAAAATTGATATAATTTTTCTTTTACTAAAATTAGTTCTGCATGCTTTTAATACTGCAGTTATTTCCGTTGGGTGATGAGCATAATCATCATAAAACAATTTATTATTAAAATTCATTAATTGAGTCATCCTTCTTTGTACACCTTTAAATTCTTTTAAAGATTGTTTAATAACCTTTTGATTAATTCCAATAGATAATGCCAATGCAATACTTGCAGTTGCGTTTAAGACATTGTGTTTACCTATTAGATTTATGTAAAAATTTTTTAAAGTAATTTTTTTTTTCTTTTGTTGTAATTTCAGATCAAATTTCATTCCCATATTCGTATTTTGAGAATTAAGAATTCTAAAGTCTGCTTTATTATTAAAACCATAAGTCAATACATTCTTATTTATATTTTTTTCTGCTATTTTTTTTAATTTTTTATCATCTGAACAAACTATAGCTTTTCCAAGTAAAGTAGTGGTATTAATAAATTTTTCAAAATTTTGGTGAAGATTTTTAATGTTTTTATAATAATCCATATGCTCGTAGTCAATATTACTCGTAATAGAATATAGCTTTTTAAATTTTAAAAAACTTCCATCCGACTCGTCTGCCTCAACTACTGCCCAATCATCCTTACCAACTCTCGCATTGGCATCAATTGAATTTAAAATTCCACCATTGACAATTGTTGGATTATACTTGGAGTTATTTAATATTGTTGAAACTAAAGATGTAATTGTTGTTTTGCCATGTGAACCAGAAATAATAATATTTTTTTTTAAAGATAGCAAATGCGCTAACATATCTGCTCTCTTAATTATTAAAATATTTTTTTTTTTTGCGAATAATAATTCTTTATTTTTATTTGTTATTGCAGATGATATTACTATAATTTTTGCTTTTTTAACGTTGGAATAACTATGATTATAGAAAATTTTAATTTTTTTTTTCTTTAACCTCTCTGTATTTTTACTTTTTGATAAATCACTTCCTTGAACGGTGTAGCCTAAACTTTTCATTATTAGTGCAATACCACTCATCCCAATACCACCAATTCCTACAAAGTGAACAACGTCATTTTTATTTATATTTATTTGCATATATTTAATTTATTAATTTAAGAAAATTTTCTAAAGTTTTTTTTTTTATTATTTTTTCTAAATTTTTCATCTTTTTAGGTATTTCTTCATTATAATTTTGAAAAATATAATTTAATTTATTGTATAAATTATTTTCCAAATCATTGTCTTGTTTAATTAACCATCCACAATCATTATCGACATAAAATTTAGCATTAAAATGCTGGTGATTATCCAAAGATGATGGCAAAGGGATGGCAATAAAGGGTAATTGAATAGCACAAAGTTCTGACAATGTTGAAGAGCCAGATCTACAAATTGCTAGATTGGATAATTTATAATACTTTTGAATATCAGGCTCAAAAGTAAATACGTCAAAAGAAAAATCTTTAACATTTTGAATTTTTTTGTATTCTTCCGTAATATAATTCACATCTTTATTATTACTTTGATGAAAAACGTGTATCGATATATTTTTCATTAAAAGCTTTTTTAATATTTTAGGTAGTAATTTTGAAAAAATATTTGCACCTTGGCTTCCACCTAAAACCAATAAATTAATTTTATCTTTTTTTATTTTGCTTAAATCAATATTAATAGACAAAATATTTTTTCTGATTAGCTGACCTACATAAAATGTTTTATCGATATATTTTTTATTTAATTTAATAGGATCTTTATATCCAGTGATAATTTTCGAAGAATATTTTGAAAAGATTTTATTTACTCTTCCCAACACAGAATTTGTTTCATATAATATTATTTTAATACCTAATAGCTTGCTTGCAATTAGAACTGAAAATGAGACATAGCCTCCACAACCGATAACTAAGTCTGGTTTAAATTTTTTAAGAATTTTATATGATTGAAATATAGATTTAGTTATTTTTGAAATAGTAAAAATACCATAAATAAAATTTTTTTTTCCAAATGGACTTGCTGCATCGACTAATTTAAATTTTATATTAAGATTGTTTATATATTTTTCTACCCTAGTATCTGTAATTAACATTATCTCGTGGTGTTCTTGCTTTAAACCTTCGTATAAAGCAACCATAGGAAACACATGGCCCCCGGTGCCCCCTGCGGATAAAATAATTTTTTTCATAATCTTTTTCTAGTTAAATTAAGAATTAATCCATATATTATCAATGAACTTATAAGAGACGAACCACCATAACTGAAAAGTGGAAACGTCATTCCTGTGGTTGGTAGTATATTTATTGTTACACCAAGATTGATTAATGATTGTAGTAATATCAAACTTATTAAGCCAATTAATGAAGTTTTTTTAAAATTATCTGTCATTTTCTGGGAATTTGAAAAAACTCTTAAAGCGATAAATAATAAAGCTAAGATTATTAAAAAAATAGCAATTATTCCAAACTCTTCAGCAATAATTGCTAACACATAATCTGTATGAGCCTCTGGTACTGAATATTTTAAATTACCCTCACCTATGCCTTGACCAAAAAAACCACCATTTTTAATTGCATTCAAAGCTTTTTCTGACTGAAAATTAGTTGCCGAGGAGTTAAGCCATAAATCCAACCTATTAAAAATATAAATAAATTTTTCCTTAAACATAAAAAGAATGGTAATCATGAAAATTATCGAAAATACTGAAATTAGAAATATCAATAATAAACTAATTCCAGATATAAAAATTATAATAAACCAAGTACATAATATGATTAAAGATTGGCTGTAATCTGGTTGAGATATGAGCAAAAATATTAAAAAAAAAGTTATTATTCCTGTAGTTAAATAATTAATTTTTTTAACATCATGTTTAAAAATAAAACTAGAAATATAAATAACAAAAAAAGGTTTAACAAATTCAACTGGTTGTATTCGATAACCAAAAAATTCAAGCCATCTTTTTGCACCTTTAACTTCAATACCAACAAAATACACTGCAAATAACAAAATTAAAGATACAGAAAAAAAAATATAACAATTTTTTTTTAAGAATAAATCATTTAATAATGAAAAAAAAATCAACGAAAAAAAACCAATTATCATGAAAAATATATGTTTTTTAAATAATATAGTACTATCATTAAATATTTTATTCGAAGCAAATCCTAAAGTTGATAGATAAGAAAATACAATACTACCCAGCAACAAAATACATATTGCAAGTAATAAAGGCTTATCTAAACTTCTCCACCACAAAGCAAAATAATTCGAATTATATCTACTAAATAGCATTGATTAATTTCTTAAAATGATTTCCTCTTACTTCAAAGTTTTTATATTGATCATATGAGGATGTACCTGGGCTAAATAAAATAGTTACTTTAGTTTTATTTTTTGTTTTATGTTTTAAGTATTTTTCTTTAATTATATCAATAGTCTCAGATAGCTTTATGCTTGCATAGTATTTTATTTTTTGTTTCTTCATTGAATAAATTATTTTTGCGGGCTCTATTCCAATTATATAAGCTGTTTTTATTTTTTTTTTTAAGTTACCTAATTGCCAGTTATCTCCCTTTTTAATTAATCCACCACAAATTAAAATTATATTATTATATTTTGATAAGGAATATTTTAATGATGCTGAGTTTGTTGATTTTGAGTCATTAATAAAAATAAAATTTTTATAATATCTTATGATTTCATTTCTATGAGGCAAAACAACTTTGCTTTTTGGAAATTTATAATTTTTAATTTTAAAATTATCTAAAAATATTTTTAAAAATCTTTTATTATGGCAAATATCCTTATTAAATTTACCTATATCAATAGTTTTATTTGCTTTTTTTTTGTAAACTGAATTTGAATTTAAATTATTAGCCACTCCATTTATATAATTTTTTTGTTTTAAAAATCCAAAAATTCTAAATTTAGTTTTTACATAATTTGACATTGTATTATGTCTATCTAGATGGTCTGGGGACATATTTAATATTATTGCTTTATCTAATATGATATGATTAGAATAATCTAATTGGTAAGATGAAAGTTCTATAATAAATACACAGTTTTTTACTTTTATATTGTTTAAAACCGGCAATCCAAAATTTCCTACTATTTTGCTTTTAATGTTATTTTTTTTTAAAATATAATTTAAAATTTTGCAATACGTTGATTTTCCATTTGTACCAGTTACTCCTATTACCTTATTGGTCTTATCTAATAGTGAACAAAACAAATCAATATCTGTGAAAATTTTTTTTTTATTTTGTTTAAGATATTTTGTGTATTTATTATTATATATATTAATTCCTGGACTTAAAAAAATATAATCAGCATTAAAGTTAGCTAGATTCTTTATTGCGTATTTTTTATTTATAATTAAATTATCATCAAATACTTTTACTTTAGAATTCAACTTTTTTTTAAAAAAACTAAATAAAGATTTGCCTGTTTTGCCATAACCATAAATTAAAATTTTCTTTGAATTCAACTGATGAATGTTTATCATTTTATCTTAATTTAAGCGTCGATAATGCTAATAAAACCAATATTATCGATATAATCCAAAATCTTATAACTATTGTTGACTCAGCCCATCCCTTTTTTTCAAAGTGATGATGCAATGGGGCCATTTTAAAAACTCTTTTGCCAAAAAGCTTGAATGATAAAACTTGAATAATCACTGAACATGCCTCCAACACAAAAAGACCCCCGGCAATAAAAAGAGCTATTTCATGTTTTGTTATGAGACTTACCGATCCTAATAAACCACCTAAAGCTAATGATCCAGTGTCACCCATAAATATCTTTGCTGGCGGCGCATTATACCATAAGAATCCTAGACAAGCTCCCACTGTAGCTCCTAGTACAATACATACTTCAGAGACATTTTTTATATTTATCAACTTTAGATAATCTGCAAAAATAACATTACCGACTAAATATGTAATAAATATAAATGTTAAAGTTACTAATATAACTGGAACTGTAGCTAATCCATCAAGCCCATCGGTTAAATTTACTGCGTTGGAAGAGCCAACAATTACTAAAATTGCAAATGGAATATAAAAATACCCAATATCAAAAACAAGATTTTTATAAAAAGGCATACTGAAAAAGTATCTGATATCTGGACTCATCGAGATAGATATTAAATAAAAAATCATAAAACTAAAAAGTATTTGTAAAATAATTTTTATATAGGCATTAATACCTTTAGAGTTTTTTCTTTTAATTTTAAGAAAATCATCAACAAAACCTATTAACGCAAAAGACAAGGCAGCAAATATTGAAATTAAAACATAAATATTTTCTATATCTGCCCACAGAAGAGTAGAAAAAACAATTCCAAAAATAATTAGTATACCACCAAATGTCGGAGTACCACTTTTTTTTAGAATATGTGAAATTGGACCATCATTTCTAATTGGTTGATCAAAGTGCGGTGATGATTTTAAGTAATTTATAAAAGGTCTTCCAAAATATAATACAAAAATTAAAGACGTGAATATTGCAATACCTGTTCTAAAAGTAATATAACTAAAAACATTCAAAAATGAATAACTATCTGATAGAGATAAAAACAAATTATTTAACATTATAAATCCTTTTTGATAAAACTTTATTTAAACCAGTACTATTAGAACCTTTAAACAAATATAAATATTTATCTACAAAAAGTTTATCTAAATTATTCTCAAATTCATTTATGTTTTTAAAGAACCTTCCTCTTTTTTTTATTGAAAGGTTTTTATGTGTGATTCTAGTTTTAGTTCCAATGCAGTGGACTTTTTCTACTGTAGATTTATTAATAATTTTGGACAATTCTAAATGGTATTTATTAGAATACTTTCCTAATTCTAACATTTCACTTAAAATAATAACTTTATTTTTAAACTTTTTATCATCCATTTTATTTAATCTTTGAATAGAATGCTTAATAGATAAAGGATTCGAATTGTAACTGTCATCAATTATACTGAATTTTTTATTTTTATTTTTGACTTTTACTAAATTACCCCTTCCTTTAATTTCTTTAAAATTATTAAATTTTTTAATTATTTTTTTTATATTTAAATTTAGTAAATTTATGACAGCTAATGCGATTAGAATATTATAAATATATGCTGAAGAAAAATTTTTTAGACGAAATTTTACTATATTGTTATTGCATTTGATATAACAATAACCATTATGAAACTTTTTTAAAAAGTAATTTGATTTTGTTTCTAAACCAAAAGTAATTATTTTAACTTTATTTTTTTTTGCAATTTTTTTTAATTTTTTAAAGTATTTACAATCAGAGTTTAAGATAATATGTCCCCCTTTTTGTATATTAGCGATTAATTCCGACTTCGCTTTAAATATATTATTTAAACTTTTCAATTTTCCAATGTGAGCCGGAGCAATATTTGTAATTACCCCAACTTGAGGTTTTAATATCTTAGAAAGATAATCTATTTCACCGATCTTATTCATTCCAAGCTCGTATACGCCATATTTTGAGTTTATTGGTTGATTTAAAATACTTAAAGGCAAACCAATATTGTTATTATATGATTTTGGTGATTTATATGTATTTGCAAAATGTGATAAGAAAAAATATAACATTTCTTTTACGGTAGTTTTGCCACAACTCCCAGTAATTCCTATTATTAAATTCGAGAGTCGGTCTCTTCTTAATCGTGCTAAATTGTTCAGTGATTTTAATGGTGATGACGTTCTTATTAATTTGTACTCAAAACGTCTATTTTCTTTTCTTAATTTGAATTCCTTTTTAACATAAAATTTGCAATTTTTTTTGATATATTTATTTACAAAGTTATGACCATCTGTTTTTTTTCCTTTTAAACAAAAAAATATACTAGACCTTTTAAGCTCTCGGCTATCAATACAGAACTTAATATTTTTTATTTTTTTTAAATTAATATTATTCATAATAATGATCTTACAACCTTGTAATCTGAAAAAGGTTTTTTGGTATTTTTAAATATTTGGTAATTTTCATGGCCTTTTCCAGTTATTAGTAAGAGGTTCGTCTTATTTAGTAATTTAAAAGCCTTTATTATAGCTTTTTTTCTAGATGAAATAATGTTTGATTTATTGCAACCTTTTGCGATATCCAATCTAATTTTATGAGGGTCTTCGAATCTTGGATTGTCATCTGTTATGAATACTTTACTACAATATTTATTTGCAATTCTTCCCATAGTAAGTCTTTTCTTTTTGTCCCTATCGCCGCCACATCCAAAAACTAAAATAATTTTTTTATTAAAATGTGTTAATAAATTTTCCAAAACTTTTTTTAATCCATCAGGCGTGTGGGCATAATCTATAATAATTGTTTTATATTTATTCCCAATATAATCAATTCTTCCAAGAGGGTTTTTTACTTTATGAATAATATTAATAATTTTCTTAAATTTGATACCAACAGATATTGCAGCTAGAATACTATTTATAAGATTATCTATTTGTATTCTGCCTATTAATTTTGTTTTAAATAAAAATACCTCATTATTAAAATTAATTTTCACTAAGCTCATATTACCACAAGCTTTTAAACTAATTAATTTTATTGTATTTCCATGTGGACCAAATAATAATTTTTTATTTTTAAAATGTTTAGTGTATTTTTCATTTAACGAACTACTAGTAATAATGTATCCATTTTTTGATAATAAATTTGAAAATAAAGTAAGTTTAGCTTTTAAATAATTTTTTAAAGTTTTATGATAATCTAAATGATCTCTGGTAAAATTAGTAAAGATACCTGATCTAAAAACAAGTCCTCGAAGTCTACCTTGATCTAGACCGTGGCTAGATGTTTCTATAACTACATTCTGTATTTTTTTTTTATAGTATTCATTTAATTTCTTATGATTAGTAAGTATATCTGGTGTGGTTAGATTATTTTTAGTTTTATTTTTATTCTCAATGAAACCAAGAGTGCCTATACTTGCACAGGAAATTCCAAGATATTTATTAATCTCTTTGAAAAAATGTGCTACTGAAGATTTTCCATTAGTTCCGGTTACAGCAATTAAATTCCTAGGCTTTTTTTTGAATTTTTTTAATAATATTTTTAAAAAGTACGTTTTAAGATCTTTTTTACATATTGTATTTTTAAAATTCAAATTAATTTCAGAAAATATAATTTTAGGTTTTTTTTTTATAATTTTTTCTAAATAAGGATTTTTTTTATTTTCTTTGCTTATAAAATCAAAAAAGATATCATTTTTTTTTAAATTTCTGCTATCCGTGCTTAAATTATATTTAATTATTTTTTGAATCTGCATATTTTTCAGATGATATTTCATTAGTAAATTGTTCTTTTGTGTCTAAAATTGGACCAATTTTTTTTATAATTAATCCGGTTACATAAGAGCTGTTCCACCCAGCCTCATTTCTTGAATGTCCCCACAATTTGGGCGCACCTTGAGGTTCATCTAATAAGACACTGATAGCGTATTTTGGTGAGTGATATGGGTATATAGCAGAAAATGTGTTTATTGTGTTTTTTGAGTAACCTTTGCGATTTTTTAAGGGTTTGCGTGCAGTTCCAGTTTTACCACCAACAAAGTATCCTTCAATATCTGCCTTTCTCCCGCTTCCTTTAATACTGTTATATTTGTCAACATTTGCTCTCAAAAGTCTATTGATGATTTGGCTGGTATTACTACTGATTATTTGTTTCTTAGTGATTTTTTTGTCTTTTAAAATAGAATTATTTATTAAGTAACCTCCGTTTGAAAGTGCTGCATATGCATTGGTGAGCTGTAATAAGGACGTGTTAACTCCATGACCAAATGAAGAAGTTAAAGTATTGCATTTTCCCCATCTAATTTTATTTGGACTAGATTTTTCCGAAATTTCTATTTCTGACTTATCAAGTAATCCTATTTTTTTTAAAAATTTTTGATGAGAAACAAGCCCTGTTTTTTGTACAATTCTTATTGATCCTATGTTTGACGATTTTACTAAAATGTTTTCTGTAGTTAAGTTCTTCTTGTCTTTTGAATACTCGTACTCATTTATTTTAAATTTTCCACACAACAGCTGTGGGGGAAGGTCTTTAAATTGCGTATTTATACTAATTTTTTTTTGCTCGATAGCATTTGCAATTGTGAAAATTTTAAATACAGATCCAAATTCATATAAGCCCATAGTATTTTTATTTATAAGTTTGTGCGATGCTAGCTTAGATCTTTTATTAAGATCGTAATCAGGCAATGAAACTAAAGATATAATTTTTCCTGTATTGACGTTAATTATAACTGCTGAAGCGCCTTTAGCTTTGAATACATCTAAACTATTTAAAAGGACATCTCTAACGATATACTGAATTGTAGAATCTAAGCTCAATTTTAGGGGTTTATTTAAAGAATTTTTATTTTTTAATTCCTCGTCAAAAAAATACTCTAACCCAGAAATGCCATAATTATCTACATCGATTTGACCAATGATGTGGGAAAATAAATTTTTATGAGGATAAATCCTTGTTTCAGATAATTCGAGTTCAATTGAAGGTTCCCCTAGTTGCATTACCTTATTATATTGGCTTGGAGTCAAATTTCTTTTTACGATAAATGTTTTGCTTGTATTTAACTTTTTCCTTAGTTTTTGGAAATTTAACTCTGGAAAAATAATTTTTAGTTTTATCAATATATTTTCTTTATTTTTGATTTTTTTTGGTTTTAAGTACAAGTTGTAGGTATTTATACTTTGGGCTAATACAATATTATTTGTATCTACTATTGTTCTTCGCTGTATATTATCTGTTTTAGAACTTAAAATTTGAGGCTTATAATCTGAAAGTCCTAATCCAAATAATTTCATTAAAAAAAGAAACATTAATATTAAAAAGGACGAAATTAAAATATTTAATCTGTTATCTTGCTTATTGTTTGCTTTATTAATTGATTTGCTATCATCAAAAATTAAATTTAATTGGTTTTTATTTTCTAAATTTTTTGATATTTTTTTTTTCATAAGTTATATAATCGTTACTTAGGTTTTCTTTTGATAATTTTTTAATACGCTCTGGATTTATTAAAAAATTATATTCAATTTTTTCTGCGAGAATTTTTTTATTTAGGTTAGTAATGTTATTCTTCTTATTACTAATCGCCTTATTGAGCAGGTCAGATTTTTTGTTAAAAAAATTGTTAGAGTAAGACCCAACTATAACAATTAAAATTAAATATATAATATTTTTATTCATATAATTTTTCTTCTAAATCAAAAAATTCTTCCATCTTTGTATCAGACTTATTTATGAAAATTTTGTGATTATTAGTTTTTTGTATAAATCTTAACTTGGCTGATCGTGAACTTGGGTTGAGTCTTATTTCACTTAATTTCGGCACCATAGGTTTTTTTTTAAAAATTTTAAAATTAACTTTTTTTTCTTTTTGAGGTAAATATCTAGATTGATTCACGGATTTACCAAAAAAATTAAATATATTTTTTACGAGCTTGTCCTCTAATGAGTGAAAAGATACAATTATAAATGTTGTTCCTATACTACAGTTTTCCATTAAACTTTTTAAGGAATAGAATATTTCACTTAATTCTTGATTAACAACCATTCTTAATGCTTGGAATGTTTGCGCATAAGGATCTTTTTTTTGATATTTTTTTTTACTTTTTAGTATTATTTTTTTTAATTCATCTGATGAAACAATTCTTTTGTTTTTTCTAAATGAAATTATATTTCTTGCAATTCTTTTAGCGTCTTTTTCGTCTCCAAATAATTTAATTATCCTTGCTAAAAATTTCTCATCCCTCTCATTGAGCAAACTTGTAGCTGTAATGTCATTAATTCCCATGGTCATTTTAAGTTCAGAGTTGCTTTGGTAGGAAAATCCCCTGTCTAATTTTTTTAATTGGTAGTTTGAAACTCCAAGGTCATAAATGAAATGTGTAACATTATGCAAATCATTTATTATAAATTTTTTTATTTTAGAAAATTTTGAGTTATAAAACTTAAATCTAGATTTATTTGTATTTGCTAACTTTTCTGCTCTCATTTCAGAGGATTTATCTCGGTCAAATGCAATGACTTTGCAATTTTGAAAATGCTTTAAAAAATCTTTTGAATATCCACCACCACCAAAAGTGGAGTCGACAATGATATTGGGTTTTTTAATAAGGCTTTTAACCTCTTCTAACATCACTGGATAATGAGATATTCTATCCAGTGACATGATTACAAAAATATTTAATTAGTCTGCCTTCTTAAAAATGCTGGGATTTCTAAATCATCTTTGTCGTCAAATGAAACATTAGATAAGTCTTTTTCTATCTCTGGCTCTATTTTTGACTCATCATGAGAATGTTCGTTGTTATTAATATCAGCATCCTCACTAAAAAGTTTTGGCGTTTCTTCCTCATTTTTATCAAAATCAAAAGTGTTTTGATTTATGTAGTCATCACTCAGATTTTCAGCATCAACGCGAGTTTTTTCATTATGACCTGATTTGGGATTTATATCATTTTCAATATTAGGTTCAGAAGATAATGTGCCATGATTAATCGGGTCTGTCTCAACCTTATTTAAATCTAAAGCTGCAGACCCAGTCATAGTTGTATTCATAGGTCTATTTAAACTTTGTTTTTGAAAATTATTTAATGCATAAGGATTATGGTTTACAGGATTAGGTCTTGGTTGAATGTTTGTGTAATTTTGATTATGCACTAATATCGGTTTATTTCTACTTATTTCACCTCCTAAACCAGTTGCAACAATAGAGACTCTTAATTTCCCTTTTAGATTTTCATCAATAGTTGTTCCTATCATAACGTCAGCTGCAGGATCTACCTCTGCTCTAATTTGATTTGAACATTCTTGTACTTCATATAAAGTAATGTCCTCACCTCCTGATATATTTACGAGCAAGCCTTTAGCTCCTTTCAATGAATAATCATCTATCAATGGATTGTGTATGGCCATTTGAGTAGCGGCTCCAGCTCTATCTTGTCCTTCAGCTTCTCCAGTGCCCATCATTGCCTTGCCCATACCTGTTGAAATAGTTTCTATATCCGCAAAGTCTAAATTCATTTGACCTGGTTTTGTAATCAAATCAGTTACGCCACGGACACCCTGTAATAAAACGTTATCCGCCATTTTAAATGCGTCTGTGTATGTAGTTTTATCGTCTGCAATTTTAAATAAATTTTGGTTCGGTATTATGATTGAAGTATCAACATAATTTTTTAGTTCTTCCAATCCTTTCTCGGCAACTCTTATTCTTCCTGGACCTTCAAACATAAAAGGTTTGGTTACTATAGCAAATGTTAATATATTTAAATCTTTCGCTGCCTTAGCAATTATAGGTGCTGCACCTGTACCAGTACCCCCGCCCATACCTGCAGTGATGAAAACCATATTTGCGCCTTGTAATAAATTTATTATTTCGTTCATGCTTTCGTCCGCCGCCGCTCTTCCAATTTCAGCTTTTGATCCCGCTCCTAAACCTCTAGTAAGATTACTTCCTAATTGTATTTTGCAATCAGATAAATTGTTTTTTAAATCCTGTGCATCAGTATTTGCCGCAACATACTCAACACCAACTATCCCTTGATTTATCATGTTGTTTATTGCGTTACCGCCTGCTCCACCAACTCCAAGTACTATAATTCTAGGCTTAAGTTCTCTCAATTCAGGTGCAGATATATTAATTGGCATATACAGTTCTCCTTTTTTAGTTTTAGTTTTCACCTTTCCATTTTAGTTCAGCTCTTTTTAAATTAGCTTTTTTCTGTGCGCTTAAACTAAACTTTTTAAATTTGTCAGGGCTCCACATTTGAAAAGTTTTTCCCTGTCCAACAAACAAAACACTATTGATAATAGAGGCATGTTTAAGTAGTTTTTCATGTAATAAAACTCTTCCTTCACTATCAAAATTTAATTGATAACTGTTAGCTAAGATTGAAGTTGAAAATATATCTCTTTTTTCTTCAAAAGGATTTAATGTGTCTATAGCCTCTATTATTTTATCTAGTCTTTTTTTTGGGCAAAATTCAATAGCAGGCAGGGTAAAAGATGGGTAACAAACAATACTGCTATCTCCTTCATTATTAATATTAATTCTATACGAAGCTGGCACGGACACCCTTCCTTTTTTGTCTAATTTGTTTTCGAAAGTTGATATAAACATAATATCTCATTTTTACCCTTATGGGATATCATGGGATAACATGGTATACTATGTAAAGTCAATAAATATATTACAACTATAAGTTGTTCTATATTTGTTCTGTTTTGAATTGCTAGTTGGTCTGTAAGCTGGGTTCTGTCATTTAAAACGATGATTTATCTAGGCCACTCGTCACCGAGTAGCTCAAGCAACCAACCCGGGCAGCTATTTTAGGAAAATTGATTGGTTGTACCAATCGCGCTACCCCTATTTGGTCTTGCTCCAAGCAGGGTTTTCCATGCGTTTTTTATTACTAAAAAACCGGTAAGCTCTTACCTCACCTTTTCACCCTTGCCTTGATTAGGCGGTTTGTTTTCTGTGGCACTATCCCTAAGATCACTCTTGCCAGGCGTTACCTGGTACTTCTTCCTATGGAGCCCAGACTTTCCTCTTTCAAATATGAAAGCCACCGTTCAACCAACTAGCAGTCAGCTGATATGACAAAAACCTAACAATATCAAGCTTTTTTTAGGATTTTATTTTGCCTAATTTTAGACCATGGAAACAATGGCCCTGGATCAAATTTCCTACCAGGGGAAATGTCGGAATGCCCAAGAACATTGTTTATTTTTATTTCGTGCTTTGTAATAATTTTTTTTAATAATTTAATTAAAGAGATAATTTGTTTATTTGGAAATTCTTCATTTCCGTTGTTAATTAATTCAATTCCTATTGAACAATTATTTAAGTTTTTGTCTTTTTTCCATTTAGATTTACCAGCGTGCCAGGCAACATCCCTATCATTCACCATCCTATAAACTTTACCCTTTTTTGAAACGATGTAATGACAACTTACTTTTGCAACTCTAGATTGTAATCTTTTAATTGCTGATTTTTGATTATTCATGTTTGTGTAATGTATAATTACATATTTAATATTTCTTTTTGGCAACACACTAAAGTTTGAGCATTTAATTTTTTTTATATTTTTCATATAATTGATAATTATTACGATTATTTGTACTAGTTTTATATACAATTATGTATAAACTTAAGATATTCATGCCAATTAAAAAAAGAAAAATTTATTTAGTATTAATTTTGGCAATGCTTTTTTTGCCATTTAATGCAATCAATTTGAAAGCCGAAACAAAGGACTGTTTTGAAAAATTGAATAGAGGGGTTTTTCAATTAAATATGGTATTGGACAAAGCGTTATTTAAACCAATAGCATCAGGTTACAGTTATTTACCTTCTCCTATCAAAAAGGGTGTAAGAAACGTAACTTCTAATATTTCTCATACTGTAACCATTCCTAATAATCTACTACAAGGAAATATTCAAGGTGCGTTAAATGAAACTGGAAGGTTTGCTATAAACACTACTTTTGGAATTTTTGGCATATTTGATCCTGCATCAAAACTTGGGTTGAAGAGGAACGATCCTGAAGATTATGGCCAAACATTAGGAGCTTTTGGTGTTGGACCTGGTTGTTATGTTATGTTACCTGTTTTTGGACCATCAACACTTAGAGATTCAATTGGTGTGGTAGGTAATACACTTTTAGATCCATTTTATTTAAGTACTGTAGGAGATAGAAATATGTTGCTAGATAATAATCTTGGAGACAGAACTTACTATATAGAGGAAGGATTTGAAAAAGTTGATTTCAGAGCAAGAAACCTTGAAACCTTTGATGATTTAGAAAAAAATTCAATTGATTTATATAGCACAGTTAGAAGTTTATATTTACAAAGAAGAGAAAATTTAATAAATAATGGCGCTTCGTCTGACGATGACGAGTGGAAAGACTTTAAATAAAAATATCTTAATGAGAAAAATTGTTATTTCGTTTTATTTATTATTTTTCTTAAATTTTTTTCAAGTCTCATGGTCATTTGAGAAATTAGATGCTGAAAAATTTGTCATAGATACAACTTCGAAAGCAAAGTCAATAATACTCGATAAAAACAAAAATTTAAAAAGTAAAAAAGAATTAATTGAAAATCTGGCCATAGAAGTTGTGGACGTGGATGGCCTGGGAAGATTTTGCATAGGTAGTAATATAAATAATTTAAACGAGAAGCAGAAAATATTATATAAAAAAAAATTCAGAGTTTTTTTTTCTAAAAATATATCCAGTAGACTACAAAGTTATTCTGATCAAGATATTCAAATTATAGGGTCTGAAAAAAGGAGTAAAAATTACGTTTTAGTAAAATCTAAAATAATTTCAGAAGCAGAGAAGCAGGAAATCCGAATTGATTGGAGGGTATTTTTAGTTGGCGATAAGTTATTAATTAGAGACTTGGTAGTTGAAGGATTGAGTTTGGCTAAAACGCAAAGAGAAGAATTCTCATCAGTTTTTGCTAATAAAGGATTTGATGGATTAATATTGTTATTAGATAATTTTATAGAAAAAAATTAAGATTTTCTATATCCTTTTTGAAGAATAAATAGACCTAAAATTATTAATACCAAAGAATAAAACATATTAAATGTAAAATTTTCATTTAAAAACAACCAACTAAAATATAAACCAAATATTGGTATTAAAAAGGATACTTGAGACATAAATACTAATCCGTTATCAAATATAAGTTTGGCTCTCATCATAAATGCTACTGCAGTACTAAAAATACCAAGATAAATTACGCTAAACGTACTTTCAAATTTCACAGATGAGAAATCTATTTTATATAATTCAATAAATAAAAGAGGAAATAAAATTATTGCTCCCCAAATCATGGATAAGGATGCAATTGTTTCATTATTATATTTTTTATTTTTTTCTATTAACACGCCACCTATAATATAACTTAAGGAAGCTGACATAACGAAAAGAACAGATTTGATATTAGTTAACTTACTTAAATAAACTTGATCGTATACTAAAACTACAATACTTAAAAATCCAATTATAGAGCCAAAAAGTTTATATTTATTAAACTTGTCCTTAGTGAAGATATGTCCAAATATAATCGCATAAAATGGGCCTGCCGACATAAGCAATGCAGCTAAACCGCTACTCATACCTTTTATTCCAAATGCAATCAAA
Organism: uncultured Pelagibacteraceae bacterium; assembly: GCA_902588515.1. Taxonomy (GTDB): domain Bacteria; phylum Pseudomonadota; class Alphaproteobacteria; order Pelagibacterales; family Pelagibacteraceae. The sequence continues at coordinate 22,845 of CACIPP010000005.1, read as the reverse complement.
GAGAAGGGTAACACATAATTAATTAGGCCAATTAAAAAAAAAATGTAGAATTTATTTGAAAACAATAATCTTAAGTCAACTTTCTTAAGCAAAAAACTATAAATTACGATTAAAAAAATTGCTGCAAAAAAGAGTCTTCCGCCTGAAAGTGTAAATATATCATAACTTTCCAAAGTAATTTTATAATTAAAAAATGCAGATCCCCAAATAGCACTTAAAATTATTAATAATAAGAAACTATTTTTGTTAGGTTTTTTCATTTGGTTTAGATGGTGGGCCCGGAGGGATTTGAACCCCCGACAACCCCGTTATGAGCGGGGGGCTCTAACCAACTGAGCTACAGGCCCTTAGTTTTCTTTTACACTAATAATTTAAAAAAAAAAGAATTTTCTAATTGTCTAGAAAACTTTTCAATTGTCTAGATCTACTAGGGTGTTTTAATTTTCTTAATGCTTTAGCCTCGATCTGTCTTATTCTTTCTCTTGTAACAGAAAACTGCTGACCTACTTCCTCCAAAGTGTGATCTGTGTTCATTCCTATACCAAATCTCATTCTTAATACTCTTTCTTCTCTAGGGGTTAGAGTTGCTAAGACTTTTGTTGTGGAACTCTTTAAAGCAGTTTGTACTGCAGCATCAACTGGTATTAATGCATTTGTATCTTCTATAAAATCACCCAAGCTACTGTCTTCTTCATCACCTACTGGAGTCTCTAGCGATACAGGTTCTTTTGCTATCTTTAAAACTTTCCTAACTTTTTCCAAAGGCATAGCCAATTTTTTTGATAATTCTTCAGGTGTTGGTTCTCTCCCAAATTCACTCATCATTTGTCTTTGTGTTCGAACTATTTTATTTATAGTCTCTATCATGTGCACAGGTATTCTTATAGTTCTGGCTTGATCGGCTATTGATCTGGTTATTGCTTGCCTAATCCACCAAGTTGCATAAGTCGAAAACTTGTAACCTCTTCTATATTCAAATTTATCTACAGCTTTCATTAAACCAATATTACCCTCTTGGATTAAATCAAGAAATTGCAAACCTCTATTTGTATATTTTTTTGCTATAGAGATTACTAATCTTAAATTAGCTTCAATCATTTCTTTTTTTGCAATACGACTTTCCCTCTCTCCTTTTTTAATTTTATTTACAAGTATCTTAAAATCAGAAATTGACATGCCGATTTCTTTACTTAATGCAATTAGTTTTTCCTTAAGAGAATTAAATAATTTTTTTTCTACCTTAAAAAACTTTTGCCAGGTTTTATCTTCACTTAAAAAATTTTCGAAATTTGGATTGAGCTCATTGCCAACATAAAATTTGATAAAATCCTCGCGGCTTATTCCGTATTTTGTTGCGGCCCTCATTAATTCTCCATCAAAAGAAAGTGCCTTTTTATTTTGTGTATAATTTAAATTTACAAGGTCTTCCTGCGTAGTTTGATTAAACTGCAATCCCAGCATTTCTTCCATTATTTCTTTTTTAATTCTTTCGTAATTTTTTTTCTTACTTTCACTATAAGTTTCATTTTTTAAAACCGCTTCAAGCTTTTCTTTTTGATAAGACGTAAGTTTTTTGTAGTTTTTCGTAATTTTATTAAACGTTTCTAATATTTTTGGTTTAAGTTCAATCTCTAAGGATGCAAGTGATATATTGTACTCATCTTCTTCCTCTGCTTCGTTCCCGTTATTTTCATTTTCATTTTCATTATCTTCCATTTTATTTTCTTTAGAATCTTTTTTAGCTTCGTTATTTAATTTAATTTGTTTCTTGTTCTTTTCTTTTATGGTTTTAGCTAATTTTTCGTCATCCAAAAAGTTTGTATCTAAATCAATTATATCTCTAACTAGCATCTCATTATTTATTAGCTTTTTTTCCCATTCAAAAATTTTATTTGCAGTTATAGGGCTTTCTGACAATGAGCTCACCATTACGTATTTTCCAGACTCAATTCTTTTTGCTATAGCTATTTCGCCCTCTCTTGAAAGCAATTCTACACCCCCCATTTCTCTTAAATACATTCTGATAGGATCGTCGCTTCTTTCTGGTGATTTTGAGGTTTTAGAGTTATCTTGCTCTTTTTTCTTTATTTTAAAATCTGATTTTTGTTTAACTAAAGTTACAGCAAGGTCAAAAATATGTAGTATTGCCTTTTCAAGGCTTTCAATATTACTATTTCTTTTACCTAAGGATTTCTGCAGTTCATCATGAGTTATAAATCCTCTACTAACTCCTTTATCTACAAGTCTTTCAAATGATTTTGATATAAATTTTTCCACAGTAGCACGCGCAATCTATATTTTTTTATAAAAAAATAAAGTTAAATTTATCTAAGAAATATTGTGTTTTTTGGCTTTTCTTAGATCTTCTAAGGTTTCATCATCCATAGAATCAATAAGCTTATTTTCAATTGTTTTTAATTTCAGTTTTAATTTCAGTTTTGAAATTTTATTTATTTCCTCTAAAAATATTTGATTAAATTCATCTTCATTCAATTTAGTAGTTAATATATTGTTTGTTGAATTATTAACTATTTTTTCAATAACAGATAAATTATTAAGTTTTAAAGAGCTTAAAAACGCTTGTTTAGAGTCAAATTTGTTAGAGCTTAATAAATCAATAAAATCACGAATAAATTCATTTAAGTAATCATTAATAAATTTTATGTTGGAAATTTCTTCAATTTTCCTCTCACTAAATTCCGGGTAATTTATTAGTATATTTAAAAATGACAGTTCTCTAATTTCAGACTCTGGTAGGCTCAACTTAATACTGGTATTAATCAATTTTTGAGACGCAGATTTGTTTGTTTGATTTCTAATTACGTCATTAAAGATTTTATTTTTAAAGTAAGATCTATAAAATTTTTTTAAATCTTTGTTTAAAATTTCTTCACATAAACTCATTAATTTTTTTTCAAATAAAGCAAGGTCATTAGGATCTTTTGAATTTATCTCTTGTAAAAAATAGTCAAAAATAAAATCTGAAACTTTTCTTTTAGTTCGAATTAGTTCCTTTAATCCATCTAATTTATATTTGTTTATAAAATCATCAGGATCTAAATTATCTTTTAAAATGATTATAAAAGCATCTTTTCCAGGCACCGCGTTAATAAAAATTTTTTCGGCAGCTCTATAACTCGCCAAATAACCGCTTTGATCCCCATCAAAACATACAATAATATTTTTATAATTTTTCCAAGCCAGTTTGATTTGAGGGAGTGTTATTGCCGTTCCTAAAATTCCTGCAACATTTTCCGCGCCTTTATCATAAAAATTTATAACATCCATATATCCTTCCACTAGAAAGATACTACTATACTTTTCAAAATATTTTCTAGAAATATTATAATTATATAAATTTTCTCCCTTTTTATAAAATGCAGTTTCTGGAGTATTAATATATTTCGCGAAAGTTTTTTTTTCGATTGCCCTACCGCCGCAACCGATATATTCATTAAAATAATTTTTTATTGGAAAAATAATTCTATTATAAAATCTGGTAATTACTTTATCATCATTATTTTTTTTTAAAAATAAACCTGTATCTAAAATTTCGTTTTCTGTGAAATTACTTGCTTTTAATTTATTAAAAATATCTAAATTGTTTTCGCAATATCCCAAATTAAATAAGTCTAATGTTTCTTTTTTTATACCTCTATCGATTAAATATTTGTAGTGAGTCCCAACATATTTTGTCTTTAATAATAAATTACAATGCTCAAAATAAATTTTAAATATCTCTTGAATTTTCTTTTTTTTATCTTCAAATATAATGTCCTGTTTTGAGAACATGAATTCTTTTAAACCAGCTTTTTTAGCTAGGAGTCTTACGGCCTCGCCAAATCCTAGATTTTCAGTTTTTATAATAAAATCAAATATGTTTCCATGTTCTCCGCTACTGAAACAGTGGTAAAACTCTTTTTCATCATTAACAGTAAACGAGGGTGTTTTTTCATTTTTAAAAGGTGACAGCCCAATAAACTCTTTTCCTCTTTTTTTTAGTTTTACTTTACTGCCAACAATATCAGAAACTTTTAATCTTTGTTTAATTTCTTCAAGGTAAGATTTAGGATATTTCATATTTATTTTAATTTATCTTTTAAAATTTTTCCAGCAATTGATAAATCAACTGATCCTTTGTACTTTGATTTAATTATTCCCATCACTTTGCCCATATCTTTCAATGAGCTTGCTTTTAAATTATTTATTGTCTGCTCACAAATTTTCTTAATTTCTTCCTCGCTTAATTGCTCTGGTAAATATTCTTGTATTATTTTTAATTCTTTTGTTTCTTTGTCTACCAGATCTTGTCTTCCACCTTGTTTATATAATTCAATCGACTCTCTCCTTTGTTTGACCATTTTATTTAATATTAAAATCATATCTTCGTCAGTTATATTTTTTTTATCCTGAGTGCGCTTCTCAATTTCTTTTTGTTTTTTTTGAGATATTACTGACCTTAGTGTAAGAGTGCGATCCTGATCTTTGTTTTTGAGTGCGTCTGTCAAAGATTTATTGATTTTATCAACTATTTCCATTTTTATTTTATTTACTTTCTTGACGAGTTTAAGACTTTTTCATATCTTCCGCCAAAGTTTTTTTTACTTAATTGATTCTTAACCTGTGAGTTGTATACTTGATTTATAAGGAAAAAAGCGACCCGCATAATAATTTATTCACTCAACCCACAGGTATTTTAATTTTAGAAAATGGAATAACGTTTGAAGGTCGTGGAATAGGCCATAAAGGTTACTCTGTAGGAGAAGTTTGTTTCAATACATCTATGACTGGTTATCAAGAAATTATGACTGATCCATCTTATTCAGATCAAATCATCAACTTTACTTTTCCCCATATTGGGAATGTTGGAACTAATTTAGAGGATATTGAGTGCGAAGATGCTTGGTTAAAGGGAGTAATTTTTAATAAAGATATAACTTCACCTTCAAATTATAGATCCCTTAACCATCTTGATAAGTGGCTACAAATTAACAAAATTGTAGGTTTATGTGGAGTTGATACTAGAGAAATTACAAATTTAATAAGAACCAATGGAGCATTAAAAGGGACGATAATAAATCAAAGTAAAAAAATCGACAAAAAATTTTATTTAAAAAAGTCTAGAGATTGGTCGGGATTAAAAGGGTTGGACTTAGCATCTAAAGTTTCTACAAAACAAATTTATAAATGGGATAATCAAGCGCTATGGAAGAAAAAAGATGGTTATGAAATCAACAATACATTTAAATATCATGTAGTTGCTATCGATTTTGGTATTAAAAAAAATATATTAAGAAATTTTTCAAATTTAAATACTAGAGTTACTGTTGTACCGATAAATACAAGTTTTAAAACAATAGTTGCTTTAAAGCCAGATGGAGTTTTTTTGTCGAATGGGCCGGGCGATCCAGCCGCTACATCTAAAATTGTGAATTCCACAATTAAACAAATTTTAATTAACAAAATTCCCGTTTTCGGTATTTGTCTTGGTCATCAATTATTAGCTCATGCTCTAAAATGTAAAACAAAAAAAATGCATCAGGGTCATAGAGGAGCAAATCACCCTGTTAAAAATATTAAAACTTCTAAAGTTGAAATCACATCTCAAAACCACGGATTTGAAGTTATTAGAAAAAGTATCCCGAAAGATGTTGAGGTTACTCACATATCTTTATTTGATAATTCTATAGAAGGCATATCTTATAAAAAAAGTATTGCATTTTCAGTACAGTATCATCCAGAGGCAAGTCCTGGGCCTCATGATAGTAATTATTTATTTAATCAATTTATAAACTTAATTAAACAAAATGCCAAAAAGAACTGATATAAAAAAAATTTTAATCATAGGTGCTGGACCAATAGTAATTGGTCAGGCTTGCGAATTTGATTACTCTGGATCACAGGCATGTAAAGCTTTAAAGGAAGAAGGCTACAAAGTTATATTAATTAATTCTAACCCTGCAACAATTATGACTGATCCTAATGTTGCAGATAAAACTTATATTGAGCCAATAACGTCAGAAATATTAGAAGAAATTATAAAAATTGAAAAACCAAATGCAATATTGCCTACCATGGGAGGGCAAACAGGTCTTAATGCTGCGATTAAATTAGAGCATGAAGGTATTTTAAATAAGTATAACGTTGAACTAATAGGTGCAAACTCAACGGCAATTCAAAACGCGGAAAACAGACAGCTATTCAAAAAAAATATGAGTGAGATAGGACTGGAGTCACCTAAATCTAAAATTTGCAATACTATAGATGAGTCAAAAAACATACTTAACGATATTGGATTGCCTTTAATAATTAGACCATCATTTACGCTCGGTGGTTCAGGAGGTGGGGTTGCTAAAACAGAAGAAGAATATTTTCAAATTGTAAAAAATGGTCTTGCTTTATCGCCAACATCCGAGGTGCTTATTGAAGAGTCTTTAGTAGGTTGGAAAGAATTTGAAATGGAGGTTGTTAGAGATAAGAAAGATAATTGTATAATAATTTGTTCAATTGAAAATCTAGATCCAATGGGCATTCATACAGGTGACTCAATAACTGTGGCGCCTGCATTAACATTAACTGACAAAGAATATCAGATTATGAGAAATGCCTCTATGAATTGCTTAAGAAAAATAGGAGTAGAAACTGGAGGTTCGAACGTTCAATTTGCAATTAATCCTGAAGACGGACGAATGGTAATTATTGAGATGAATCCAAGAGTATCAAGATCATCAGCCCTTGCATCTAAAGCAACTGGTTTTCCTATAGCTAAAATTGCAGCTAAATTGGCAGTTGGGTACACATTAGATGAAATAACAAATGATATAACAAAAAGTACACCCGCATCTTTTGAACCAACAATTGATTATATAGTTACAAAAATTCCTAGATTTGCATTTGAAAAATTCAAAAATACAAAACCAATATTAGGAACTGCAATGAAATCAGTTGGTGAGTCTATGGCCATTGGAAGAAATTTTAAAGAGTCTATTCAGAAGGCATTGTGTTCACTAGAAATAGGTTTAGATGGTTTTAATAACATAGATATCAATGAGAATGATTTATCAAAAAAACTAAAAGAAAACACGCCGCAGAAAATACTTTATGTTGCTCAAGCATTCAGACAAAAATTTAGTAGGAAAAACATATATAATCTAACAAAAATTGACCCTTGGTTTTTAGAACAAATTGATGAAATTGTTAATATTGAAAAAAATATTAAAAATACAAATATTTTTAAAAATAAAAATCTTTTAAAGGAAATAAAGTCTTACGGTTTTAGCGATAAAAGAATTGCTTATTTAAGAAAAGAAAAAATTGAGAATATTCAAAATAAAAGACAAAAATTAAAAGTTCATACTGTTTTTAAAAAAGTTGATACATGTGCTGCAGAGTTTAAATCACTCACCCCCTACATGTATTCAACTTATGATACAGGGTTATACGATAATGGTCAGTGCGAATCTGATCCAACCAACAAGAAAAAAGTAGTAATAATTGGAGGTGGTCCCAACAGAATTGGACAGGGTATTGAATTTGACTATTGTTGTTGTCAAGCAAGTTACGCTTTAAAAGAAATTGGTTTTGAGACAGTCATGATTAACTGCAACCCTGAAACAGTATCAACAGATTATGATACAAGTGACAGGTTGTACTTTGAACCATTAAGAAAAGAAAATGTCCTGGAGATATTGAGAAAAGAGAAGAAAAAAGGAAAATTAAAAGGGGTAATTGTGCAATTTGGTGGTCAAACCCCTATTAAGCTTGCAAAGTCAATTCACGAAGCAGGATATCCAATATTAGGTACACAATTAAATTCAATTGATTTGGCAGAGGATAGAGAAAGGTTTAGCAAAATACTAAAAAAAATAAAACTAAAACAAGCGGACAACGGATTAGCTAATTCTAAAGTAGATGCAATTAAAATTGCTAAAAAAATTGGTTTTCCACTTGTTATTAGACCTTCTTATGTTTTAGGGGGAAGGGCTATGGAAATAATTCATGATAACAATCAATTAGAAAAATATATCAATGAAGCAGTGAAAGTTTCAGGAAAAAGCCCTGTTCTAATTGACAAATTTTTAGAGGGTGCAATTGAGCTAGATGTAGATGCAATATGCGATGGTAAAGAAGTTTTTGTAGCAGGAATTATGCAACACATAGAGGAAGCTGGAATACATTCTGGTGATTCCGCATGTTGCATACCTCCTTTTTCTTTAAACAAAAAGATTATAGAAAAAATAAAACTTCAAACAAAAATTTTAGCTCTTAATCTTGGTGTAATAGGACTAATAAATATTCAGTTTGCAATACAAAAAGATGAAATATTTGTTCTTGAGGTAAATCCTAGGGCAAGTAGAACAGTACCTTTTGTATCAAAGGCACTAAATATTCCAATTGCTAAAATTGCTACCAAAATTATGGCTGGTCAAAAAATTAAAAAACTTCGACTTAAAAATAAAAAAACCAAGGTATTTGCAATTAAAGAGGCTGTCTTTCCTTTTAATAAATTTCCTGAAGTTGACACAATTCTTGGTCCTGAAATGAAATCTACGGGTGAGTCAATGGGTATTGATAAAGATTTTGGAATTGCATTTGCAAAAAGCCAGATATCAGCAGGTAATTCATTGCCTAAAAATGGCAGCGCATTTATCTCTGTGAAAGACGATGACAAGCCATTAATTTTAAATTTTGCAAAAAAATTAAAAGATTTAGGATTTGAGATTTATGGAACTGGTAAAACCGCAGATAAATTAAATGAAAATGGAATAATTTGTACAAAAATAAATAAAGTTAGAGAAGGGTCGCCCCATATCGTTGAGCTACTAGAAAATAAAAAAATTGCATTAGTAATTAATACATCGTCTGGTTTAAGATCAATTACAGACTCGCAATCTATAAGAAGAACAGCTTTAAATAATAATATTCCTTATTTTACAACTGTATCAGGTGCGATAGCTTGCACAGAAGCAATAGAGGCTTTAGTAAAAAAAAGAATGAGCGTTTTACCGATACAAAATATTTAAAGTTATTTTTCTACAGGCCAATCAGTTTTGAAGGTGACATAGTTTACTTGAATACATCTTCTATCTTTTTTAATTTCTTTTTTTTCCATACCATGCCAACTTTTTTCATCACTACTAAAAAAATATCCATAATTATTTTTATAAGGAACGGTTTTTACTTTTTCCATATTTTCATTATAAAAATCTGTTCCTAATTGCTCAGACTCGTCGAACCTATTTACAAAAAGCATACAAGATAGCAATTTTTCTTTTATATCACAGTGTGGTTTAAGCCAGAAGCCTTTTCTATCACAACATATTTCTACTCTAACAAAACTTTTTGATAAATCTTTGCCTATTAATTTTCCAACATAAGTATATGTTTCTTTTTTTTGAAGTTCTTTTGCAAGTTTTGTTAATTGAGGAAACTCGTTAGAATTATTTTTATCTAAAAAACATCTAAATTTTAATGCTTTTCCGCCATCAGTAATACCTTCTCTAAATTTACCCTCACCTCCATCAATTGCCCTGGTACCATCATAATTTATATCATATTTTGTTGGGTCATCTAATTCTGCATTATAAATTTCATCAATCATTTCCTCAGTTAGTGGTTCTTTAAATTCCCAATATTTAAATGGGTCTGAAGAATTTTTTGATTTATTTTTAATTGAGTTTAAAAAATTCATTTATTTAAATTTCTTTTTTTATAATATCTGCAATTCTCTTACTTTCAAATAATTTCTCATATGTCCATACATTTTCAACATTTTTTAAGGATTTTATAATGCCCATGTCCTCAAATAATTTAAAAAATCTTTTAAATCTATAATCATTTTTAATAGGCGTTAAGTGGGCTATATATATAGGTTTTCCGGTAATCGCTGCTTCTGAAATCATAGATATAGAATCTGACGTGACTATTAATATTTCACTATTTGATAACGTGCTTATATATTTGGACTTATTTAAAGAAGTATCAATTTCTATATTATTTTTATTTTCAAATTTCTGCTTAATTAATTTTAATGTATTTTCAGGTGTTCTTCGAGATGAAACAATTCTCATCCTATTGTTATTATTTGCTAGCTTATCTATAGCTTCACTTATTATATTTATAATTTCCTGATCATCGAAAGCATAATATTTATTAGGGCCTCCTAAAATTATACTTACATCTATTTTTTTATTTTTGTCTTGTGAGTTGGCTATTTCGGTTTCAGTAATATAATGTAATGCACCTCTGCTTCTTATAACTGATTTGCCCTCCAAATCATTATCGTGCTCTGGCAATATTACAAAATCAAATAAATTAGTTGAGACTTTAGGATCCTGTATATGGATATTTATAATTTTTTTTTTGTATTTCTCTTTTAAAAAGTTTTTTAGATAAATATTTGCAATAACGCTTTTTCTTCCGCATGAAATAATAAAATCGGGTAAATTCTCAGGATTAATATTTGAAATTATTTCTTTAAAATTAAAAGTATAACTTGAAATCGGTAAAAATTTAGGTGGCAAAAATTCAATAAAATTGTTTATCTTTATAAATTTGTGTACAAATTCTGTTTTAAGTGAGGTAGCTAGGCCTTCGACTTGACTTATCATGCCATGCGCACCTTCTGTGAGTAACAAAGATTTTAAATTATTCATAAGTGTTATATAAGATAAATTAATCTATAAACATAGTATTTAGAAATGAGTCAAAATAAAGAACATCAAACTAAAGTATTAATAATTGGTTCTGGACCAGCTGGATATACTGCAGCTGTGTATGCGGCTAGAGCAATGCTAAAACCAATAATGGTTGCAGGTTTCGAACCAGGCGGACAATTAACTACAACCACCGATGTTGAAAATTACCCTGGTTTTTCAAAAGTGATACAGGGTCCATGGCTAATGGATGAGATGAAGAAACAAGCAGAAGCGGTTGGAACAATATTTATTAATGATGTTATAAAAAAAGTTGATACCTCAAATAAACCTTTTGTATCTGAAACTGAGAATGGAAAAGTTTTTAAAAGTGATAGCATAATAATTGCAACCGGTGCTCAAGCAAGATGGCTTAAAATACCCAACGAAGAAAAGTTTAGAGGTTTTGGAATAAGCGCCTGTGCCACGTGTGACGGTTTCTTCTATAAAGATAAAAAGGTTGCGGTAGTTGGTGGTGGTAATGCTGCAGTTGAAGAGGCATTATTCTTAACTAAATTTGCATCAAATGTAACATTAATTCATAGAAGAGATAATTTGAGAGCCGAAAAAATGTTACAAGAAAAACTTAAGAGTAATAAAAAAATTAATATTATTTGGGATACCATAGTTGAAAAAGCGAATGGTGAAGATAATCCTAAAAGTTTAAATTCAATTACGATTAAAAATAAAAAGAGTGGTGAAGTGAAAGATTTAAAAATTGATGGGTTATTCGTTGCAATTGGTCACGACCCAGCAACAAAAATTTTTAAAGATAAAATAAATATGGATAATGAAGGTTATATTTTAACAAAGCCGGACTCGACAAGTACAAATGTGCCAGGAGTATTTGCTGCAGGTGATGTAAAAGACAAAATATACAGACAAGCAGTTACAGCTGCTGGTATGGGTTGTATGGCTGCGCTCGAGGCAGAAAAATATTTAAGTGAGACTAAATAATTTCACTGCAAAATTTTGTGATCCTATCGATTGCCTTTTTTAATTCATCGTCAGATGCAGCATATGAAATTCTAAAATACCCATCTAATCCAAATGCTGACCCTTGTACTACTGCAACACCGTAAGATTCTAAAAGCTTTGTAACAAAATCTTTATCGTTTTTTATCAATCCAAGTTTTTGATGTTTTTTCCCTATAAGTTTCTTGCAACTTGGGAAAACATAAAATGCTCCTTGTGGTTTGATGCACTCGATCCCATTTATTTTATTTAACATTTCAACAATAAAATCTCTTCTTTTTTTAAAAACTTTTTTTCTTGTTTGAATAAATGCCTGATCTCCGTTTAATGCTTCAACGGCAGCTGCCTGACTTATTGAAGATGGATTAGTTGTAGATTGCGATTGTAGTTTCGCCATACCTTTGATTATTTCTTCTGGACCACCAGCGTAACCAATCCTCCAACCAGTCATTGCGTAGGATTTGCTCACACCATTTATAGTTAAGGTTCTGTCAAAAATTTTATTATTCTGGGCTGGTGTATAAAAATTAAACTCATCATAAATTATATGTTCATAAATATCGTCGCTCATAATTAAAATTTTAGGATATTTTACAAGCACATCTACTAATTCATTTATTTCTTGTTCCGAATAACATGACCCAGTTGGATTACCTGGAGAATTTATTATCAACCACTTAGTTTTTTGAGTTATATTTTTTTTAAGACTTTTAGCTGTTAGTTTAAAGTTATCTTCTTCTCCACATTCAATAATTTTTGGTATTCCACCAGCTAACAAAACAATATCCGGGTAAGATACCCAAAAAGGTGAAGGGATTATTATTTCGTCCCCACTATTTATTGTAGCCAAAAAAGCATTATAGATAACTTGTTTTCCACCAGCTCCTACTGAAATTTGGTTTTTTTCGTATGTTAAATTATTTTCTTTCTTAAACTTAGATACAATGGCATTTTTTAAATCCACTGTTCCATCCACAGCTGTATACTTGGTTTGTCCATTTTTAATTGCTTCTATTGCGGCACTTTTGACATTGTCTGGTGTATCAAAATCAGGTTCGCCTGATCCTAATGATATAATATCCGCTCCTTTTGCCTTAAGTTCTCTTGCTTTTTGTGTTACAGAAATTGTTGGGGAAGGTTTTATTCTTTCTAATGATTTTGATAAAATACTCATAAATTTATGACAATATTACAATCTTTTAATACAGCAGAAAAGAAAACTTCTAAAGGGTTTTTTAATGAAAAACTTGAAGGTGGTAAAAAATTTAAAATTACTAATAATTTTAAGCCTGCAGGTGATCAACCTTCAGCTATTGATCAATTAAAAAAGGGATTAAATAATCTTGATAGAAGTCAAGTTTTATTGGGAGTTACAGGATCCGGAAAAACATTTACGATGGCTAAAATTATCGAAGATTTGAATAGACCTGCATTGATACTAGCTCCTAATAAAACTTTAGCAGCACAATTGTACGGGGAAATGAAAAGTTTTTTTTCAGGGAATTCCGTAGAGTACTTTGTATCATATTATGATTATTATACGCCTGAAGCCTATGTCCCACGTTCAGATACTTATATTGAAAAAGAGTCTTCAATTAATGAACAAATCGATAGGATGAGGCATTCTGCAACAAGATCTTTATTAGAAAAAGACGACGTTATTATTGTATCGAGTGTATCATGTATCTATGGGCTTGGCTCAGCCGAGTCGTATAGTAAAATGACATTTACTTTTACGCGTAATGAGAAATATAAAAGGGAAGATGTTATAAAAGGGTTAATAGAACTTCAATATAAAAGAAATGATCAAAACTTTCAAAGAGGTACTTTCAGAGTCAGAGGAGAAAACATTGAAATTTTTCCGTCACATTTAGAAGACAGGGCTTGGAAACTTTTGATTGAAGATGAAAAACTAGTAGAAATAAAAGAATTTGATCCGTTAACTGGAGAAAAAACTGAAAACTTATCAATTGTTAAACTTTACGCAAATAGTCATTACATAACTCCGAGACCCACGGTTAAACAAGCAATTAAAGAAATTAAAGATGAGCTAAGTATTAGAATTAAAACTTTTACAGAGGAAAAAAAATTATTAGAGGCGCAAAGAATTGAGGAGAGGACACGATTTGACTTAGAAATGATCGAAGCTACTGGAACATGTTCTGGAATTGAAAATTATTCTAGATTTCTTTCTGGAAGAAAAAGAGGCGAACCACCTCCTACACTATTTGAATACTTGCCAGATAATTGCATTGTTTTTGTAGATGAAAGTCACGTTACTGTACCTCAATTAAATGGTATGTACAAAGGAGACTTTACAAGAAAAAAAACTCTTTCAGATTATGGATTTAGATTACCATCTTGTATGGATAACCGTCCATTAAAATTTGAAGAATGGAATTTGATGAGACCACAAACAGTGTTTGTTTCGGCAACACCGGGTGAATGGGAACTGAATGAAACAAAGGGAGTTTTCGCAGAACAGATTATTAGACCTACAGGTTTAATAGATCCCATAGTGGAAATTAGAAAAGCAAAAAATCAAGTTGATGATTTATTAAATGAGTGTCTGAATATTTCAAAAAAAAATCAAAGAGTATTAGCAACGACACTTACAAAAAAAATGGCGGAAGATTTAACTGAATATCTTGATGAAAATGGTGTGAAAGTTAGATATATGCACTCAGATATTGACACACTTGAAAGAATAGAAATCATAAGAGATTTAAGGCTAGGTGTATTTGATGTTTTAGTCGGAATAAATTTATTAAGAGAAGGTTTAGATATACCTGAGTGTGCTCTTGTCGCAATATTAGATGCAGATAAAGAAGGTTTTCTAAGATCAGAAACCTCTTTAATTCAAACAATTGGAAGAGCGGCTAGAAATATTGATGGAAAAGTAATTTTATATGCTGATAAGGAAACTAAAAGTATAAAAAAAGCTATAGATGAAACAAATAGAAGAAGAGAAAAGCAAATTTTTTATAATAAGAAAAATAAAATTAGCGCACAAAGTGTACAAAAAGAGATCTCTGATATTTTAGAGAGTGTTTATGAAAAAGATTATCTGAATACCGATAAATTTGTTAAGCCTGGTCATAATTTAAAAAAACACATCAAATCATTAAAAAAAGACATGCAAACATCAGCTGACAATTTGGAGTTTGAACAAGCTGCAAAAATCAGAGACGAAATAAGGAAATTAGAGAGTTCTGATCTTGGATTAACTGTAAACTCTTCAATGAAGAAATACAAAAAAGATAATATTGGTAGATCTACACAGGGTCGAGCTGGTATGAAAAGTGGAAAAAGATATAAAAAGTAAAAATGAAAAATATATTAATTACAGGAAGCTCAAAAAGAATAGGGGCAGAATTCGTTAAATTTTTTTATAAAAATAATTTTAATATAGCTTTGCATTATAATAAATCTAAAAAACAAGCGATAAAGTTAAGTAAATTATTAAGATATAAAAAAAGTCGAGTTGTAATTGTTAAGGGTGACTTGAGCAGTGAAAAAGGTGCTAAGAAAATTTTTTCTGAGTCTAAAAAAAAACTTGGTAAAATTACTCATCTAATCAATTGTGCCTCTGTATTTGAAAATGATGATATTAAAAATTTTAATTCATCTAAATGGAATATGAATATAAATGTAAATCTAAAAGCTCCTTACATTCTAATGTCTGAATTTTCTAAACAAAAATTTAATAAAAAGGATCAAGGGAATATTATAAATGTTATTGACCAAAGAGTATTTAATCTCACGCCATTTTTTTTTAGCTATACATTAAGTAAAGTAGCGTTATATAATTTGACAATTACCTCAGCTATGAGATTAGCTCCCGATATAAGAGTTAATTGTATTGCACCTGGACCTGTAATTAAAAATTTAAGGCAAAATGAGGATCAATTTAAAAAACAATATATGAATACTTTGCTTAAAACCAAAGTAAATCCTTTGGAATTATGTGAAGCTGCTCAATTTTTTTTTAATACATCATCGGTGACAGGTGAAGTAATTTCTCTAGATAGCGGTCAAAGAATAACATGGAGAAATAGAAATATTAAAGTAAATGAATAAAAAAAATAACATAATTCAATTGAATAAGGGTAATCTGAAAGAAATTAGGAAAATTATAATTAAAGACTTAATTGTAAATACAAAATTTGGATACTATGAAAAAGAAAAGAAGAAAAATCAAAGGCTGAGGTTTAATATTGAAATAGAAGTTTTCATGTTGCCCATAGATGATAAATCAATAAAAAATATAATTGATTACGACAAAATTATTAAAATCATAGAAATAATTTTAAGTAAACATATAAATTTTTTGGAAACCTTGTCAGAAGAAATATGTAGTGAGGTTCTTAAAGACCAAAGAGTAAAAAATATAAATTTACAAATTGACAAATTAGACATAATTGAAAAAACAAGTTCTGTAGGAGTAAAAACTTTTAAAGAAAGAATTAAATGAATAATTTAGAAAGCGGAAAGAAGTTATTTAGAAATAAATCTAGAATAGCATCAAATTCGCCTGGTGTTTATCAAATTTTAGACGATAAAAATAAAGTTATTTATGTTGGTAAAGCTAAAAACCTGCCAAAAAGACTTCAAAATTATTCTACAAAATCATTATTACCTATCAGGACGGAGCGCATGATATCTGCTTCAAAAAACATTGAATTAATCACCACAAGAAACGAGTCAGAAGCTTTATTATTAGAAGCAAATTTAATAAAAAAATTTAAACCACGCTATAATGTTTTGCTAAAAGATGACAAATCCTTTCCGTATATTCAAATCACTAATCATAATTTTCCACAATTAACTAAATTTAGAGGTAAGCATAATGAAAAGGATATATTTTTCGGTCCGTTTGCATCCATAGCATCTGCAAATTGGACAATAAAAATGTTGCAGAAAGTTTTTCAAATAAGAGTGTGTGATGATCACACTTTTAAAAATAGGAAAAGACCCTGCATTCTATACCAAATAAAAAGATGTGCGGGCCCATGTACGGCAGAAATTAGTGGAAAAGAATATTCCAATCTAGTCAATCAATGTTTAGATTTTTTAAGAGGTAAATCGAGACAAATACAAAAAAAACTTTCATTCGACATGGATATTGCGAGTAAAAATCAAAATTATGAAAAAGCTGCAATTTTAAGGGACAGGATTAAATCCTTAACATTTATTCAATCTTCACAGCATATAAGTAAGAAAAATTTTAATAATGCTGATCTTATTGTCTCCTACAGGAAAGAAGGTAATACTTGTATTAGTGTTTCTTTTTTTAGATCCAAACAAAATTGGGGTAGTCAATTTTTTTATCCGTCTCACGAAAAAGAAGATAACGAAACTAAGGTTATAAGTTCTTTCATAACACAGTTTTATGAAAATAAGGAACCACCTTCAGAAATAATTACTAATATTGAACCGGAAAACAAACAATTAATTATAAAAGCTTTCAATACAAAATTTCAAAAAAAAATAAATCTTAAGACTGGAAAAAACAATTCAATGATTTCAAATGCTTTAAAAAATGCAAGCGAGAATCTAAACAATAAGTTATTTCATAGCAAAAAAAATATTGAATTTTTAGAATCTTTGTCTGCAACTTTTAAATTACAATTCGTACCAAATTTTATTGAAGTTTATGATAATAGCCACATACAAGGTTCAGATAGCACAGGAGCTTTAATAACTTTTGGAGAAGAAGGTTTTATAAAAAATAGATATAGAAAATTTAATATTAAAGATAAAAATATAAAGGGGAATGATGATTACGGCATGATGAAAGAAGTTATAAAAAGAAGATTTTCAAAAATAGCTAAGGGGGATGATAACTTTATACCCGATTTATTATTAATTGACGGAGGAAAGGGTCAATTTTCTGTAGTAAAAGATACTTTAAATGAATTAGGTTTTTATGAAATAAAAGTAATAGCAATGTCAAAAGGAAAAGACAGAAATAAGGGTAACGAAAAATTTATTTTAGATGGTAAAATTGTTTCGTTAAAAAATAATGATCCTATTTTGTTTTTTTTACAAAGACTTAGAGATGAAGCACATAGATTTGCTATAACAACCCATAGAAAAAAAAGAAGCAAAAATATATCTAAATCGCAATTAGATTTAATTGAAGGCATTGGTAGATCAAGAAAAAAATCATTATTAAATCATTTCGGGTCTGTAAAAGCAGTAGAGGGTGCGAGCTTAGAAGAAATCGAAAAAGTTGAAGGTGTAAATAAAAGTTCAGCTCTTAAAATTTATAATTTTTTCCACAAATCAAAAAATTTAATATGATTTTTAAAATACCAAATATATTAACTATTGGGCGATTAATTATGGTACCTGTTTTGGTTTTTTTCTTTTATTTACCTGGACAATTTGGTGACTGGCTTACATGTGGTGTTTTTGTTTTAGCTAGTTTTACAGATTTTGTTGATGGTTTCTTAGCAAGACTTTTAAAACAACAAACAAAATTAGGTGAATTATTAGATCCTATCGCTGACAAAATTCTTGTTGTAACAGCATTAGTGTTGTTGGTGATGAATAATGTAATACAAGACCTTTCAGTAATTGCTGCAATTATAATAATTTGTAGAGAGATATTAGTTTCTGGTTTAAGAGAATACCTTGCCAAGTTTAAACTTAGAATGCCAGTCTCACAACTTGCGAAAATTAAAACTTTTTTACAAATGTTTTCAATTTCAATTCTTTTAGCTGGAAACTCAGGAAATGAGCTTTTGTTTGATTACGGTTTGCAAATTGGAATTATTCTACTATGGGGATCAGCAATTCTAACTTTGTATACAGGTTACGACTATTTAAAAAAAGGAATTGATCACGCTATTGATTGATTTAATACTTTTTTTGTTCTCACTAAACTACTGTAATTATCCCATAATTGATTAATTACTTTTGGGATCTTAAAATTAACATTATCAATTTTAGAGACTGGGGTGACTTCAGCGGCTGTACCAGTTAAAAAACACCCACTAAAGTTTTTTAATTCATCTAATTTTATCTTTCTTTCTATAACTTTAATATTTAGTTTTTTTGCCAAATCAATAATTGTTCTGCGAGTAATCCCATCTAAAAAATTATCAGGTATTGGCGTATGAAGTTCGCTCTCAGATTTATCTACAAAGAAAATGTTGGCCCCGGTTGCTTCTGCTATATCTCCCTTATAATCAAGCATTAAAGAGTCATTAAAACCTTTTTTTTCAGCTTCATGTTTGGAAAGCGTGCAAATCATGTATAATCCGGAAGCTTTTGTATCCCAAGGTATTGTTTTAGGATCTGGTCTTCTCCATTTTGATATATCTAATGATATTCCTTGTTCCTTGATTTTTGGATCAAAGTACGATCCCCACTCCCACGCAGCTACAGCAAAATGAATTTTATTTTTTTGTGCTGAAATTGCCATCATCTCACTCCCTCTCCATGCTATTGGTCTTACATAACCATTTTCAATTTTTTGAATTTTTATAATTTCCTTGCACGCATTATCAATTTCATCAGCGGAATAAGGGATTTTAAATCCCATTCTATCTGCAGAGTGAATCAATCTCTCGGTATGCTCTCTTAATTTAAATATCGAACCATTGTAAATTCTCTCACCTTCAAAAACACAACTAGCATAATGTAAACCGTGACTTAAAATGTGTAGATTGGCGTCTTTCCAATCAACAGTATTTCCGTTATACCAAATTTTTCCTTGTCTTTTGTCATAGGGTACATTTTCCATAAGAATAAATTATATATTAAATTATATATGAATATTATATAAGTCAATAATACTGACCAATTTAATAAATGATACAAGATTACTTATATTTAAAAGAAAAAAATATTAAAGAAGTTCTAGAATTAATACTGGAAAGCTATGTGATGACGTCGTTTGATACAGATTTAGTTCTAAAAAGAAATAATTTCGGCAGAGCACATCAAAGATTAATTATTCTAATCGATAATAACCCTGGAATAACTGTGTCAGAGATACTAGAAAAATTAAAAATAACAAAACAAAGTTTGAGCAGAACTTTACAAGATTTAATAAAAAAAAATATTGTTGATCAAAAAAAAGGAGAGGAAGATGGAAGAGAAAAACTATTATTTTTAGGATCAAAAGGCAATGAATTAAGTAAAGAACTTTTTGAAACACAAAAAAAAAGAATACTGCACGCTTTTAAAAATTCTTCACCTGAGGATGTGTTGAGTTTCAAAAATGTTTTAATTAAAATTATAAAATAATGACAAAAAAATTAGATAAAAAACATATATTAGTTGTGGATGATGACCAAAAAATTAAAGAATTAATAAGTCAATATTTAATTGAGCAAAACTTTATAGTAACAACAGCAGAAAGTTCAGCTGAAGCTAAAGATAGAATGGAATTATTTTCATTTGATTTAATTGTTTTAGATATAATGATGCCTGGGCAAGATGGTCTTGATCTAACGAGAGAAATAAGATTAAAAACCGATCTACCTATAATTTTATTAACTGCTAAAGGTGATCCGTCTGATCGAATTAAAGGATTAGAATTGGGGGCTGACGATTATGTTCCAAAACCCTTTGAGCCTAAAGAACTATTATTAAGAATAAAAAATATTTTAAATAAAATTAAAAAACTCAAAGAAGTTAACGAAATAATTAATTTTGGTGAAACTAAGTTATACATAAAAAAAATGATAATTAAAAACAAACAAAACGTATTTAAAATAAATGCATCTGAAAAAAAATTATTAGAAGAAATGATATTATCTGCTGGTAAGGTATTTGATAGAAATGATATATCAAAATTAATAAATTTAAAAAAAGAACGCGCGGTAGATGTAATGATTACAAGATTAAGACAAAAAATTGAGCCTGATCCCAAAAATCCTGTTTATTTACAGACAGTCAGGGGTAATGGTTACGTGTTGTGGTCTGATTAATGTTAAAAAAATTTTTACCAAAAACTTTATTTTTAAGATACTTTTTAATAATTCTAACACCTATCATCATATTACAGATTTTGTTATCAGTAGTTTTTTTTGATAGTCTATGGATTAAAACAAATAAAGGTCTGGTTAATTCATTAACTGAAGAAATAAAGATTGTTATAAGCTTTTATAATAAAAAAAAAAGTGATGTTGAATTTGAGAATGTTAGAAGACTAATTTCAACAAATTCATCATTTCAAATAATTTTAAAAAAGGAATCAGCGCTGCCAGAGAAAAATAATTATCAAAAATTTAGTTTTTATGACCGTCTAATTAATGAACAACTAAAAGAAAAAATAAAATTACAATATTGGTTCAATACTCGATCAGATAAAGACAATGTAGAAATTCAAGTAAAAATAAAAAATGATATTTTGTCATTCATTGTTCCAAAATCTAGAATAAGAAACTCATCTGGTAGAATATTTATTTTGTGGATAACGGTTCCAGGTATTATACTTTTATTAATCTCTGTTCTTTTTTTAAGGAATCAAATTAGACCTATTACTAATCTAGCTTTGTCAGCAGAAAAGTTTGGTAAAGGACAATACGTTGCCCCTAATAAACCATCTGGACCTATTGAAATTAGAAAAGCAACTATTGAATTTGAAAAAATGAAGGCGCGAATTTTGAGACATATTAGTCAACGAACTACAATGTTGTCCGGTATCAGTCATGACCTAAAAACACCGTTAACGAGACTTAAATTACAAATTGAAATTCTTAATAAAGATAGAAAGCTTGATGGAATTAAAGAGGATATTAACGAAATGGAAAAAATGATTTCTGAGTATTTGGATTATTCGAATTCAGAGTCTAAAACTGAAAATACAAAATTTAATTTAAATAAATTATTGGTAGAAGTCGTTAAAAAATTTAATAGCGATAAGATTAATCTTAAAAGTGAGGACAATTTACAAATGGTTGGAAAAAAACATCTTCTAAGACGATGTTTTAGCAATTTGATTGATAATGGAATAAAGTATGCTGAAAACATTAGTATAACCGCATATAAAAACAAGCGCCAACTTGAAATTTTATTTGATGACGATGGTCCTGGCATACCTGAGAGCGAACACGAAAGAGTTATGAGACCATTCTACAAATTAGACAAGAGTAGAAATCTTAAAGACGGAAGCGTAGGTCTAGGATTGTCTATAGTCCAAGATATTATAAATTCTCACGGAGGTAAGGTAATGCTAGAAAATAAGAAAAAAGGATTACGAGTAAAATTACAATTTCCTAATTAATGTTTATTAATAATTTAAATCCAGTATTTATCAATATAGGTTTTTTAGAAATACGCTGGTATTCTCTTGCTTATATTTTTGGATTAATTTTCGCAATCATATATAGCAAATTCTTAATAAGAAAATTAAAGCTAAACTTCGATATAAATATAATTGATAATTTTATACCATACTCAATATTAGGAATTATTTTGGGTGGGCGCTTAGGATACGTCTTATTTTATAATCCAATCTATTATCTGGAAAATTACAGTGAAATTTTTAAAATCTGGCAAGGAGGCATGTCATTTCATGGGGGATTAATTGGTATAATTATTGTATCAATTATATTTTGTAATAAAAACAAAATTAATTTTTTAAATTTTTCAGACATACTATCCGTTCTAACTCCATGTGGCCTTTTTTTAGGCAGAGTTGCTAACTTTATAAATTCAGAATTAATTGGAAGACCTACAGAATTGCCTTGGTCAGTAGTGTTTATAAAAATCGATAATGTGCCAAGACATCCTTCACAAATCTATGAAGCAATTCTCGAGGGTATTGTATTATTTATAATTCTAAATATTTTTTTTAAAAATAAATATTTAAAAAAAGGAATAACTTCAGCCTTTTTTTTAATTTTATATGGCTTATTCAGGTTAATAGCTGAACAATTTAGAGAGCCTGACAATCATTTAGGTTTTATAGTTTTTAATTTAAGTCTAGGTTCAATTTTAAGTATGCTTATGCTAATTTTGGGATTGATAATGTATAATCGCTTAAAATGAATTCAAATAAACTTAAAAAAGATAAAATAACTTTAGATAGGTATATAAACCTTGCAATGTATAGCAAGAAAAATGGTTACTATGAGAAGGACAAAGTTTTTGGTCGAAAAGGAGATTTTGTTACCTCTCCTTATATATCAAGTATTTTTGGGGAAATAATATCCAT
>CACIPP010000004.1:0-84616 GCA_902588515.1 uncultured Pelagibacteraceae bacterium | reverse complement strand
AACTAATTAAGTCTAAAGATTTCAAAATTTAAATATCCAGCAAAGCATACCCAGACGAAATATGGGATCATTAAATAAAATGAATTAATTAATATATTAAAATATAACTTCATTAACAGAATGATAAATAATAACAAAATAACAATATTTACAAAACCAAGAAAAATGAGTTGGAATTCGAAAAAAATAATTGGCCAAGTTACGTTTACCAGTAAATGCACATAATAAAGTTTAATTATTTTTTTAGCATTGCTTATTTCGGTACTCTTTAATCTATTATAAACTTTCCACACAGCGATACTCATTAAAATATATAATGTTATCCAGACGGGAGCAAACACCCAATCAGGTGGGGATAGGCTAGCTTTAGTTAAAGATTGATACCAAGTATCATTACTTTTTCTTGTAACTAATGCTGAAGCATATGAACAACCAAGGGTAATAATTGTTATAATAAATAAACTTAAGTATTTTTTTGTCACAAATTTATATTTGATCTTACAACTAATAAAACTACAGCCCCTATAACATGTCCATAATAAATAAGATTTATAAATAATCTTAAAATAAATTTATGATCGTTTTTTATTTTGAGGTAATCGCAAACAGTATTGCCAGGGTTATAAAAAAGTTCTGCCTTCATTAAGCAGCTTCTTCATCTCTATAACTTTCTAGGGATGGACAAGAGCAAACTAAGTTTCTATCTCCATGTACATTATCTACACGTGCAACCGGAGACCAAAATTTGTTAGCTTTTAGATATTTCAACGGAAATGCCGCTTGCTCACGAGTATATTTATGTGTCCACGAGTCTGAAGATAATTCAAGATTTGTATGTGGTGCATTTTTAAGAGGATTATCATCTTTATCAAAAACATTATTTTGTACCATAGTTATTTCTTTCTTTATATTTATCATGGCACTGCAAAATCTATCAAGTTCGGCTAGTCCTTCACTTTCAGTTGGTTCAATCATAAGTGTTCCGGCAACTGGCCAAGACATTGTTGGTGCATGAAAACCATAGTCAATCATCCTTTTTGCAATATCTTCTTCTGAGATCCCTGACTCCGCTTTTATCGGTCTAAAATCAATTATGCATTCATGTGCAACTAAATCATTTTTCCCTTTATATAAAGTTTTATAAGAACCCTCTAACTTTCGTGAAACATAATTAGCATTTAATATAGCAACTTCGGTTGCTTTTCTTAGTCCTATGGCTCCCATCATATTAATATACATCCATGAAATAGGTAAAATGCTGGCGCTTCCCCATGGAGCCGCAGAAACAGCGCCCATTCCAGTACTTGGGCCTGAACCTTTTTTAATTACTTTGTGGTTTGGTAAAAATGGTTTTAGATGCTTTGCTACACCTATTGGACCCATACCCGGGCCTCCTCCCCCATGCGGTATACAAAATGTTTTGTGTAAATTCATATGACAAACATCAGGTCCAAATTTTCCAGGCTTAGCAAGTCCTACTAATGCGTTCAAGTTAGCTCCATCCATGTAAACCTGACCTCCATGCTTATGAATAACATCACAAATTTCTTTAATATGCTCTTCGAAGACACCATGTGTTGAAGGGTATGTCACCATTAAAGCAGCTAAGTTTTTAGAATGTTCTTCAGCTTTTCTAGTTAAATCATTTAAATCTACATTGCCCTCGTTATCACAATTAATTACAACAACCTTCATACCTGCCATTTGTGCGCTTGCTGGATTTGTTCCGTGTGCTGAACTAGGAATTAAGCAAACATCCCTGTTTTTGTTTTTTCTCTCTATATGGTATTTTCTAATAACCATTAAGCCTGCATACTCTCCTTGGGCACCAGCGTTTGGTTGTAAAGATATTCCCGGAAAACCCGTTATTTCAGATAACATTTTTTTAATATCATCAAACATTAACATGTAACCTTTGGCTTGTTCAACAGGAGCGAAAGGATGGATTGATCCAAATTCAGGCCAAGTTACAGGTATCATTTCAGCTACTGCATTTAATTTCATTGTACAAGACCCAAGCGCAATCATTGATCTATTAAGTGCAATATCTTTATCCTCTAATGATTTTAAATACCTTAACATTTCAGTTTCTGAGTGGAAACTGTTGAATATTTCGTGTGTTAAAAATTTTGATGATCGTTTTAAAGTATCTGGTATAGAATTTATCTTAGCTTTTTCTAAATTATTTAACTTAGATTTAATACCGAACACTTTTAATAATAAATTTAAATCGTCAACTGTAGTAGTCTCGTCAAAAGAAACGGATATAGAATTTTTATCGATTTCTCTTAAATTAATTTGATTTTTTTGAGCTTGCTTTAGAAGAGCTTTCGTTTTCTTACCGGTAATGATTGTTACCGTGTCAAAAAAATTATTCGATAAAATTTTAAATTTATTCTTTATATTATTGTAAAATAAATTTGCAAATTTAGTCGTACGTTGTCCAATATGCAATATTCCCTTCGGCCCATGATAAATACCGTACGCGGCTGCCATTATTGAAAGTAAGGCTTGAGCTGTACAGATATTACTTGTAGCTTTTTCTCGCCTGATATGCTGCTCTCGAGTTTGTAAAGCCATTCTGAGTGCCTGATCTTTATTTCTATCAATTGATACTCCAATTATTCTTCCTGGCATTGCTCTTTTAAATTCATCTTTTGTTGCAAAAAAAGCCGCATGTGGGCCGCCATAACCCATAGGAATTCCAAATCTTTGCGAATTTCCTACAACTATGTCTGCGTCCATCTCACCAGGAGGCTTCAAACATGTTAAAGCAAGTAGGTCGGTGACTATAATTGCTTTACCCTTTTTGTCATGAGTATGATTTATATATTGGTCTACGTTTTCTATTTGACCGTAAGTGTTTGGATATTGAAATATTGCACATAACAAGTCGGTATCGATTTTTTTTATATTTTGATCTTTATCTATTATTACTTTTAAACCAAAAGGTTCTGCTCTAGTTTTAACAACATCAATTGTTTGTGGGTTACAATTTTCTGATATGAATATTGTATTCAATTTATTTTTATCGATTCTTTGGCACAATGCCACCGCCTCGGCCGCAGCCGTGCTTTCATCTAGTAAAGAAGCGTTAGCAATATCCATTTTAGTCAAATCAATGACCATTTGTTGAAAATTCAATAACATTTCTAATCTTCCTTGAGCGACTTCTGGTTGATAAGGAGTATAAGCAGTGTACCAACCTGGATTTTCTAATATATTTCTAAGAATTACATTTGGCGTATATGTGCCGTAGTATCCCATTCCAATATAGCTTTTAAAAACTTTATTTTGCTTTGCTATAGATTTTAATTTCGTTAAAGCATCATTTTCAGATACAGATGAATCTAGTTTTAAATTTTTTGTTTCTATAATTTTCTGAGGAACAATCTTGTTTATAAATTCTTCCATTGATGAATGGCCTAGATAAGACAACATTTTATTTTGGTCGTCTTCAGAAGGACCAATATGTCTTTGTATAAATTCTATTGATCTATTATCACTCATTAATTTGGGTTCTCCGTAGCATACTTTTCATAATCATTTTTATTCATTAATGTGTCAATTTCGCTTTTATTTGTCACTTTAATTTTAAAAAACCAACCTGCATTCTCTGGATCCTTATTAACTAATGATGGGTCAGAAACAATTGAACTATTTGTCTCAACAACTTCCCCACCAATTGGAGAATAAACATCACTTGCTGCTTTAACAGACTCAACAACTGCAGCTTCATTACCAGCTTCAATTTTCTTGCCTTTATCGGGTACCTCTGTAAATACAATATCACCAAGCTGTTTTGCTGCGTGAGCAGTTATTCCTACTGTTGCAACATCACCTTCAAGCTCTACCCATTCATGTTTTTTTGAATATTTTTTTTCACTCATACGTATACCTCCTATTTTACATAACTTTTTTTATAAAAGGGCAAAGTATGTATTTTTGCCTTGTGTTTTTTTCCCCTGACCTCAAGATCTACATCTTTTCCTATTTCGGCAAACTCAGTTTTTATATATCCCATAGCTATTGGACCATTTACGCTAGGACCAAAACCTCCACTGGTTATTACGCCAACTTCTTCATTGTTAATAAATATTTTAGAACCTTCTCTGGCAATTATTTTTTCAGGTTTAATACCAACTCGTTTTTTTTTTGTTCCATCTTTAATTTGTTTTAAAACTATTTCAGAGCCTAAAAAAGATCTTTCGCTCTTATGCTTTTTTGACAAAGCCCATGACAAACTACCTTCGATAGGCGTAGTTTTTGGATCTAAGTCGTGACCATAAAGACATAAACCAGCTTCTAGCCTTAAAGAATCTCTTGCTCCAAGCCCAATGAGCTTAACATCTTTGTCTTCTAAAAGTTTTTTACAAAATTTTTCAACTAATTTATTCGGTAATGAAATTTCATATCCGTCCTCACCAGTATAACCTGATCTGTTAATAAATAATTTTTCATTATCATAGTTATATGAATTTCCGTTCATAAATTTTAAGTCTTTAACGCCGGGAACTAATGTTTCTAAAATTGAAGCGGCTTTTGGACCTTGAAAAGCAATCAAAGATAAATCTTCATGTAATTTTGTATTTTTTTGATTTATAACTTCGTGAATACGTTTAACATCGTTATGTTTACACGCAGCATTAAGAACAATATTTAGACCGTCATTTACCTTAGTTACTATTAGGTCATCATCAATTCCACCGTTTTTATTCATAAGTACTGAATATTTTGACTGATGCATCTTCAAAGAACTTAGGTCAATTGGAATTATTTCTTCTAATTTTTTGTATTCTTTCTCATCACATTTTATTGAAAATTGACCCATGTGAGATACATCAAAAATTCCTGCTTTTAATCTAACATGCTTGTGTTCATTCATAATGCCTTCTAAATATTGTACAGGCATTTCATAACCGGCAAACGGTACCATCTTCCCTCCATTAGACAAATGAAAACTGTGCAACGCAGTTTTTAACTCTTGAATTTTTTCTGCACTTTGACTCATAAATAAACTCTTTTTACCCATCTGTCTGTTTACCTGAGAGATTTGCTCCTTCGGTGGAACTCAAAGTTCGCTTTCCAGAGTTTATTTTAGCACGGTCCTTTTGCCTGAGAGTTTCCTGGGCTTCTTGCTCCTTCGGCGCTATAAAGATAGTCTCTCCCGTACGAATCCAATTCTCTAACAAAGTTTGTAATTAGTCAAACTGAAATATAGCTAAGATTTGTATGTTTTTAGTAAAAGAGCAACGAAAATCATCGCACCTCCGATAAATACACCTAGTGGTGGTGTTTCAGAAATAAAAATCCAAGCCCAAATTGGACCTGCCAAAGCTTCTGTAAAAGTGAAAATTCCAACCTTGGCTGCTGGAGTAGTTTTAGATCCAATTGTCATACAAATAAATCCTGGCGCATATTGTAGGGCACCAAAAAAGAATGCAAGTATTAGATCATGAAAATCTATCATTAAATTTTCACTCAGAAAAAAACCAAGTATTAGTCCAAAAATTCCTGACATAGCAACCGCAGGAACCATGTCGGTTTCTTTAAATTTTCTTATTAAAATTACAATAATTGTAAATGCAAACGGAATAATAAAAGCTATGCTGTTACCTAATAAAGTACCACTTGAAATTTTTGTTCCTATCATTATGTAAATACCAACAGCGGCCAATAAAATAGCAATGGCTGTCGAAACGTTAATTTTTTCTTTTAAAAAAAAATATCCAGCAATTGCTAAAAAAAAAGTTTGTGTTCCAATTATAAACAAAACATTTGCGACTGTTGTATATTTCATAGCGAACATGTAAGAAGCACTACTAGTTGCAAATAATAAACTACAAGCGACTCCTGAAAATCCAAGCTCTAAGAATTGTTTGGATATAGATATTGTTTTATTTGATAATGCTAAAAATATTAAAACAGCAGGTACAAAAAAAAGTGACCTCCAAAAGTAAATCGTCCAAACGTCTGTAACATTAAAAGACTTAAAAATAGTGCCACCAGTACTTAAAAAAAGGCCACCCAAAGCCACTATTAAATAACCTGGTATTTTATAATTGGACATATTTTATCTTTAGTTTAAATACTTTTAAAATGAAGTTAGGATTTTTAGGAACTGGAAAAATAACCTCATCTATTATTGAGGGATTACTTAAGTCAAAAACTAAGTTTAATCAAATTATAATTTCAAAAAGAAATGTTAAAAATTCAAGATATTTAAAAAACAAATCACAGAAAATTAAAATTTATGAAAATAACCAAGATATTGTTAATAATAGTAAGTGGGTTTTTATTTGTTTAACACCCAAAGTTGCAAAAAATGAATTACAAAAACTAAAATTTAAAAAAAAACATATTGTTATAAGTTTAGTTTCAACCATCAGCTTAAAAGACATGAAAAAATCTTGTAATCCTTCAAAAAACATTTTTAAAGCTGGACCTTTACCATTTGCATCAAGCTGCAATAGTCCAACTATTATTTATCCAAAAAATAAAAATATTAATAATTTTTTTAAAAAACTTGGCTTAGTAGTTAATCCTAAAAATGAAATACAAAATGATCATTTCTGGGTTATGACTGCCACGATGGCAACTTATGCAAATTTTTTAGCTGAACTACATAAATATTTAGTTAAAAATAAAGTAAATAGAATTAATGCTGGAGAATATTTGTATGAACTTTCTGCAGGACTAAATGAACTAATAAAACATGAAAAATATAATTTTAAAAAAGTAGTCTCTGACTTACAAACAAAGAAGGGGATTAACCAACAATTGCTAAATGCGTTAAGTAAAAAAAATATTTACAAACAATTAAATTTGCAATTAAAAAAAATTTATAAAAGGATTAAAAAAGCAAACGATCAAGGATAAAGAATTTCTTTACTCCAGCTACCACCATTAAATTTATATCTCAATCTTTGGTGCAACCTATCTTTTACATCTAACCAAAATTCAATTTCGACTGGACTTATCTCCCAACCAGACCAATAAGGAGGTCTTGGCACGTTGTTCTGATCTGGATATTTAGTCTCAAATTCTTTAATTCTTTTTTCAAACTCATCTCTAGAAGTCATAGTTGAAGATTGTTTAGATGCCCAAGCTCCTATTCTACTGCCATACGATCTTGAATTATAATACTTGTCTGCAACCGCATCATCTACCAACTTAACACTTCCCTTAACTCTTATTTGTCTTAATAAAGATTTCCAATGAAAACACATAGATGCTTTTGGATTTGCTTTTAAATCTTTACCTTTTTTACCTTCTAAGTTTGTGTAGAAAATGAAACCTGTTTTACTTATTCCTTTGAGAAGGACCATTCTAACATCTGGTTGTCCAGATGAGTCGGACGTTGCTACTGAAAAGGCATTTGGATCGTTTGGTTCTGATTTTTCTGCTTCTTTCATCCATGCATTGAATAAAATATAAGGATCATCCTCATTTAAAAAACATTCATGTAATCCAAGTTTTTGATTCATAATTAAGCCAAAATAACCTATATAATATATTTAATGTCATACAATACTTTTGGGAAAATGTTTAGATTTACAACATGGGGTGAATCCCATGGTCCTGCAATAGGATGTATAGTAGATGGATGCCCTCCAAATGTTGAAATAAAAGAAAGTGACATTCAGAAGGACTTAAATAGAAGGAAACCCGGACAGTCAAAATACACAACTCAACGTAAAGAGGATGATAAAGTACAGATCTTGTCAGGTGTATTTGAGGGTAAGTCTACAGGTACGCCTATCGCTTTAATCATTTATAACAAAGATCAAAAATCCAGAGATTACGAAACAATTAAAAATAAATTTAGACCTGGGCATGCTGACTATACTTATTTTAAAAAATATGGAATTAGAGATTATAGGGGCGGTGGTCGCCAGTCTGCGAGGGAAACAGCGTCAAGAGTCGCTGCAGGTGCAATTGCTAAAAAAGTTTTATCAAAACTTCTTGGTAAAAAATTTAATATTATTGGGGGTGTAACACAAATAGGTCCTGTATTTTATAATCCAGAAAATTGGAGTGATAAAGAAATTAGAAGAAATCCATTCTTTTCGCCAGATAAAAAAGTGGTCCCAATTTATGAAAGATATTTATTAGATATTAGAAAAGCAGGAAGCTCGGCAGGCGCGATGATTGAATTGAGAGCTAAAGGTATTCCTTTAGGATTAGGCGCTCCAATATACTCAAAACTTGATGCTGATATTGCGTCGGCTTTGATGAGTATAAATGCAGTTAAATCTGTTAATATTGGAGCAGGTAGTGATGTAGCAAGTTTAACAGGTGAATTAAACTCAGATGAAATGAGAATAAAAAAAGGTAAAACAAAATTTAAAACAAATAAAGCCGGAGGTATCTTGGGCGGAATATCATCTGGTCAGGATATCATCTGCTCATTTGCAGTTAAACCAACGTCATCGATATTAAACTCAAGACAAACTATTGATAAAAAAGGAAAGAACACTAATATTTCTGTGCGTGGAAGACACGATCCATGTGTTGGTATAAGAGCAGTGCCTATTGGTGAAGCAATGTTAGCTTGTGTTTTATTAGATCATTATTTAATGAACAAAGCTCAATGTGGGAGTTAAGTGATACCTTTAAAAGATGACAATCCAACAAGTAGCAGACCAATAATAACTTATTGTATTATCTGTATTTGCATTTTTGTGTTTATTTTAGAGTTATCATCTCCAGGTTACAAGACGGGAACTTTATTCTATTCTTACGGGGTCATACCGGCAGTCCTTACAGGTAAAGTTTTGCTACCTCAAGAGGCGTATGCTGTGCCTGCATCTTTTACACTAATTACATCGATGTTTATGCATGGAGGTTTCATGCACTTAATTGGTAACATGCTTTATATGTGGATCTTTGCAGACAACATTGAAGATGAGTTGGGTCCTACTAAATTTTTAATTTTTTATATTTTATCTGGAATAGTTGCAGCATTAACTCAAGTTTATATGAACACCGACTCTTTTATACCAATGGTTGGAGCAAGTGGAGCTATTGGTGGAGTGCTTGGTGCATATATTGTAAATCATCCTAAAGCTAAAGTTTTGGTCTTAATACCTTTAGGCTTCTTTTCCCAAATAGTAAAAATACCAGCGATATATGTTTTGGGATTTTGGTTTGTCCTGCAATTTTTAAGCTCTGCAATGTCATCTTCAGAAGGTGGTGGAGTTGCTTATGGTGCACATATTGGTGGCTTTATATTTGGTGTTATAGCAATTTTATTTTTCAATAAAGGAGTTAAACCCAGGCCTATAAAAAAGGTTGCAGGAAAAAAGGAAAGAAAAATTAAAAATCCTTGGGATACAAGATAATTATTTTATAATTTTAATATTATCTTTATTAAATAAAACATCCTCAATTTTTTTACAAATATCATCGGCATTTAAACCTGCGGCGCTATACATTGACTCTGGAGTATCCTGATCAATAAATCGATCTGGTAATATCATATTTCTAAACTTTAAGCCTTTATCAAATAAACCTTTGCTTGATAGTAAGTAAGAAACATGAGAACCAAAACCACCTATAGAACCCTCTTCAATAGTGATAAACACTTCATGATTTCTTGCACAATCCAAAACTAATTTTTCATCAAGAGGTTTGGCAAATCTAGCATCAACTAATGTTGGATTAATACCTTTGGCTTTTAATTTATTTATAGCTAATTTACATTCCTCTAATCTTGCACCAAAATTTAAGATACATACTTTATCGCCATCGCTTACTACCTTGCCTTTTCCGATTTCAACCGTCTCATCTAGGCTTGGCAATTCATAACCAAATCCATTACCCCTAGGATATCTAAAAGCACATGGTCGGTCATTTATATGTACACTTGTATTAACCATTCTGACTAGTTCTGCTTCATTACTTGGTGCCATTACAATAAAATTAGGAAGTGTACTTAAATAAGTAATGTCAAATGAACCAGCATGAGTTGCTCCATCAGCTCCAACCAAGCCGGCCCTATCAATTGCAAATCTCACTGGTAGTTTTTGTATTGCAACGTCATGCACAACCTGATCGTAGGCTCTTTGCAAGAAAGTTGAATAAATTGCAGCATAAGGCTTGAAACCTTCGGTAGCCAGCCCAGCTGCGAATGTTACAGCATGTTGTTCTGCTATTCCTACATCAAAAGATCTTTTTGGGAATTTTTTGTTAAAAATATTTACACCAGTACCATCTGGCATAGCAGCAGTGATAGCAACTATTTTATCATCTAAATCTGCGTGCTTACTTAAAGTTTCGCCAAATACATTTTGATAGGACATAACATTTGAATTGCTTTTTCTCTGCTCCCCTGTTGCTGGATCAAATTTTTTAACACCATGATATTTATCATCTGATTCTTCTGCAGGTTTATAGCCCTTGCCTTTTTGAGTGATTGCATGAATTAAAAATGGCCCATTATGTTTTGAATTTTTAACATTTTCTAAAACTGGAATTAGGTCCTCAAATTTATGTCCATTAATTGGACCAACATAAAAGAAACCCATTTCTTCAAATAACGTTCCGCCTGTTGCTAAGCCCCTTAAGTATTCCTCAGCCTGTCCAATTGTTTTTTTCAATTTAAAAGGAAATTTATCAGCAAGTTTTTTAAACATTTCTCTAAATCCTATATAACTTTTTCCGGATAATAATTTTGCAAGGTAAGAGCTCATTGCACCAACAGGCGGTGCGATGGACATATCATTATCATTTAATATTACAATCAATCGAGAGTCCATTGACCCTGCATTATTCATTGCTTCGTACGCCATACCCGCACTCATTGCTCCATCGCCGATTACTGAAATTATATTATTTGTTTTTCCCTCAATATCTCTTGCAACTGACATTCCAAGGCCAGCCGAGATCGATGTTGAACTATGCGCAGCTCCAAAAGGATCATAATTGCTCTCAGATCTTTTTGTAAAACCAGATAAACCTCCACCCTGTCTTAAAGTTCTTATTCTATCTTTTCTTCCTGTTAAAATTTTATGCGGGTAGGCTTGATGTCCTACATCCCAAATTAATCTATCTTTTGGAGTATCAAACATATAATGCAGTGCTATTGTCAATTCAATAACTCCCAAACCTGCACCAAGGTGTCCACCAGTTTCAGAAACTGCACTTATAAGTTCTTTTCTTAGTTCATCCGCAAGTTGCGGTAATTGGCTTCTATCTAATAACCTCAGATCACTAGGAAAATTAATTTTATCTAAAAGTTTGCTCATTTAACGATCTCTTTTAAAAATATAATTTGCACACTCTACCAATGTCCGCGCAGAATCTCCATAAGAAATAAGATTCTCTTTAATTAAAGACTGTATGTCTTGAGCTAATTTTTTTGTTTGATGTTCCCCAATAGCTGACATTATCGTAGCTTTGCCTTTAATTTCATCTTGCTTCGTTGGCTTTCCAATTTTATCTGAGTCGCCATGTCTATCTAAAAGATCATCTGAAATTTGAAATAACAACCCTAAATTCATACCTACCTCTTTTAATTTTTCACGATCATCCTCTACTCCTGCTACAATGGCAGCTGACTCACAACAAAATCCCATAAGCTCACCAGTTTTTTTTTGCTGCATGTCAATAATTTCTTTTTTATTTTTTTGCTGTTTTTCAAATTTTAAATCTAAAAATTGTCCCCCCGCAATTCCTTTATGACCAGCGCACATTGATAAAGCGCTAATTAAATTCAATTTTCTTTCTTTATCAACATTAATTTCATCGCTTGATAAAATTTCGAAAGCTGTTGTAAGCAATGAATTACCTGCGAGTATTGCAGTCGACTCTCCGAATTTTTTATGAGTGCTCTCTTTTCCTCTTCTAAAATCATCATTATCCATAGAAGGAAGGTCGTCATGAATTAACGAATAACTATGAACACATTCAATAGCTCCTGCTATCGGAATATATTTGTACTCATCTATCTTATAAATATCAAAAGCACACTTGGTTAAATATGTTCTAATTTTTTTACCGCCAGAAAAGAGACCGTATGACATTGCTTCAAATAAATCGTTATTTGTATTTTTCTTTGAAAAATATTTTTTCAAAAAATTATCAACTTTGTCGGCAGATAACTTAATTTTTTCTGTGACTGAATTCATCTAAGACTACTTTTTTCGGTCGAACGGTTTTTTCTTTACATTACCCTGTTTATCTATTGTTATCTCTTCGATCTTAGTGTTGGCCTCTTTTAATTTTTCCTCGCAGTGTTTTTTCAATTTTATTCCTCTGGTATATTGCTTAATCGACTCCTCTAGTTCAATTGATCCGTTTTCCAAACTGGATACTATTGTCTCAAGCTCTTGCATAGCTTCCTCGAAAGTGAGTTTTTCTATATCTAAATTGTCGTTTGTATCTTTCATTTCTAGATTTTTATTACATAACATAATAAATAATAAAAAAATGAATTACTATTCAAATATTTACAGGCCAACAGCAAAAAATCTAAATAAGTCTGTTAAACTTCTAAAAGAGGGTCAGCTAATTGGCATACCAACGGAAACTGTCTATGGCTTAGCTTCAATAGCCAATAGCGATAAGGCTGTTAAAAAAATATATAAGTTAAAAAAAAGGCCTTCTAAAAATCCAATTATTGTGCATTTCAAGGATTTGAAATCAATTCAATCTGAGACAATGAGTAATAAATATCTTAAAAAATTATATAAAAAATTTTCTCCAGGTCCAATTACATATGTTTTGAAATTAAAAAAAAATTCAAAGATTTCTAAATTGCTTTTAAATAAAAATAAACATATCGCATGTAGAGTTCCTAAAAATAAAATATTTTTAAAAATTTTAAAAAAACTCAACAAACCAATTGCTGCTCCAAGCGCAAACATAAGTAACAAAGTTTCTCCAACGACAGCATTTCATGTTCATGATGAATTTAAGAATAAAATAAATGTAATTATCGACGGTGGTTCTTCGAATGTCGGCATAGAGTCTACCGTTATTGATTTAACTAAAAAACCTGAATTATTGAGGGAGGGTTTTATAACACAAAAAAAAATAAATACTGTACTTCAAATTAAAGTAAAGAAATCAAATACTATAAATACATCACCAGGACAAAGTTTCCTTCATTACAGTCCGGGAATACCAGTTTATTTAAATCGAAAAATACCAAAAAAAAATGGGGCATTATTAGTTTTTGGAAAAAGTCGAATTAAAAGTAATGATTTATTTTATTTAAGTAGAAAGAGAAGTTTAACTGAAGCTTCTAAAAAACTTTACGAATTGTTGAGAAAAATTAAAAAAAATGGATATAAAAATATATCTGTGACACCAATACCTAATAAAGATATTGGAGTTGCAATTAATGATAGGTTAAAAAGATCAGCAAAATGAAAAATATTTTAGAGGTAACAAATCTTAAAAAAAAATTTGGTAATTTTACTGCTGTTAATGATGTTAATTTTTCCTTAAATGAAAAGAAAACAATCGGTTTGTTAGGTCCAAACGGGTGTGGGAAAACTACAACTATTGCTATGTTGCTAGGTTTAATTACTCCTACTTCTGGTTCAATTAAGATTGATAATGAAGATTTAAATCCAAGAGATCACCAATTTTTGTCAAAAATGAATTTTGCATCTCCCTATGTTGAATTGCCAAAAAAATTAACTGTAATGCAAAATTTAAAAGTTTATGCAATGATGTACGAGATTAGGAATCCATTAAAGAAGATTGAAGAACTGATTGAGAAGTTGAAACTTCAAAGTTTAATATTTAAAAAAACTGGAGAATTGTCTTCAGGGCAAAGAAATAGAATTTCTTTAGCAAAATCTTTAATTAATGATCCACAAATTCTTTTACTTGACGAGCCTACTGCTAGCCTAGATCCTGACACTGGAGATTTCATCAGGACTTTTATTGAGGATTATCAAAAAAATAATCCAATATCAATTTTGCTAGCATCCCACAATATGGATGAAGTTAAGCGTCTTTGTGATCATATATTAATGATGAAAGAAGGTAGTATTATAGATCAAGGAACTGCAGATCAATTAATCTCTAAACATGGAAGAAATAATTTAGAAGAGGTTTTTCTAAAAATAGCGAGGGAAAAAAATGAAAATTAAAAGAATTTTATCCTTGATGTTAAGACACTTTTATTTAATTAAAGGATCATTTCCAAGAATATTTGACCTCATCTATTGGCCTACAGTTCAAATAATTCTTTGGGGATTTGTCTCTAAATTTTTTACAATGTACAGTAGTTATTTTGGTAATGCTGTAGGAGTCATATTAACAGCTGCAATACTTTACGATTTTTTATTTAGATCAAGTATCAGTTACAACATGCTTTTCCTTGAGGAAATATGGAGCAGAAATTTAATTAATCTTTTTGTATCACCATTAAGATCAAGTGAAGTAATTTGTGCTTTAACTTCAACAGCTCTTCTTAGGACTTTGTTGGGCTTGGTACCTGCCGTTTTCATTGCAATGCCGTTGTTTAATATATCAATATTTGAACTAGGGTTTCCATTGTATTTGTTACTTTTATCGTTGTATATGTTCGGTATCACTTTAGGTTTATTGGTTACTGCAGGACTGATAAGATTTGGACCATCTTTTGAAAACGTAGCTTGGGCAAGTTTATTTTTTATTGCTCCTCTAGGGTGTATTTATTATCCCGTAGATATTTTGCCAGAATGGATTAAGCCATTAGCATTATCATTTCCTTTGGCTCATATATTTGAAGAAATGAGATCAATTCTAGTTAACAACACTGTAAATTTTAAAAATATCTTAATAGCGCTTGGATTAAATATTTTTTATATCGGTTTAGGAATTGCAGTTTTTTATAAAGCTTTTAAAAGTGCAAAAAATAGAGGTACACTAGTAAATATAGGTGAATAATGGCGGGCCTATCAGGATTCGAACCCAAACTAAATGTTCCGAAGACACTTGTGCTATCCATTACACTATAGGCCCAAAAGTATTATACTTATTTAAATGATTACAAAACATAATTTTATTGTCAAAGAAAAAGATCACAAAAAGAGAGTTGATTTGATTGTGGTGTCAAATTATTCAAATTATAGCCGAAGTAAAATCAACAAAATAATTAAATCATCTTTATTAACAGTAAATAATAAAGTTATTAACGATCCATCAAAAAAATTAATCTGTGGAGATAAAGTAAATTTTGAAAATATTATTAAAGATACAAAAATAAAACCTTCTAAAATTCCGATTAATATTGTTCACGAAGATAATGACTTGATAATAGTTGATAAACCTGCAGGTATGGTTGTGCATCCAGGTGCAGGTAATTACACAAACACTCTCGTGAATGGGTTACTTTATTATTACAAAAATAACTTATCGCAAATCAGCGGCTTGGATAGACCAGGTATAGTCCATAGAATAGACAAAGATACTAGTGGATTATTAGTTATAGCTAAAAATGACAACGCTCACAAATTTTTGGCAAGGCAGTTCGAAAAACATACAATCGCAAGAAGCTATTTAGTATTTGTTTACGGTATTATTAAACCACTAAAAGGAAATATAAATACACTTATTGGAAGAAGTAAAATAAATAGACAAAAAATGACAGCTAATATTCAAAAAGGTAAAAATGCTATAACTAACTACGAAACGATTTCTATCTATCAAGGAAAAAAAATTCCAGATATTAGTTTGTTAAAATGTGTTCTCGAAACAGGCAGAACTCACCAAATTAGAGTTCATTTAAATTACAAAAAAAATTATATCATTGGTGATCAAACATATGGTAAGAAAATTAAAAAATTCAATGAAGTAGATAAATCTCTTGTAAATTATTTAAAAGAATTTAAGAGGCAAGCTTTGCATGCAAACACCCTTGGATTTGTTCATCCAAAAAATAAAGAATTTGTGAGTTTCACTTCTAAATTGCCTAAAGATTTATTAAAATTACAAAAAATGCTTGAAAAATTAAGAAATTAGCCACTTGTTATTTATTAATTAGAAATTAAATATTCATTATGTCAAAAAGATTAACAAAATCTAATTTACCAATTTTAACTCCTGATGGGAGTTTTGAAGCATATTTATTAAAAATTAGAAAATTTCCTATGCTCGATGCGGCAGAAGAATATATTTTAGCAAAAAACTGGAGGGAAAAAGGTGACAAGGACTCTGCTCATAAATTAGTTACAAGTCATTTAAGGTTAGTTGCTAAAGTTGCGATGGGCTATCGTGGTTACGGTTTACCAGTAAATGAATTAGTATCTGAAGGGAATATTGGACTGATGCAAGCAGTTAAAAAATTTGATCCAGAAAAAGGATTTAGATTAGCAACATATGCAATGTGGTGGATTAAAGCTTCGATACAAGAGTACATTTTAAGATCTTGGAGTTTAGTAAAAATAGGTACAACAGCTGCTCAAAAAAAATTATTTTTTAATTTAAGAAAAATGAAATCCCAAATAGTTAAAGCAGATCAATCCGACTTACTTCCAGAGCAAATTACTGAAATCGCAGATAGACTTGATGTCAAAGAGGAAGAAGTAAGAAGTATGGAACAAAGATTATCTGGCCATGAAAAATCCTTAAATGCTCCAATTAATTCTAACACTGACGAAGGAGAGTGGCAAGACTGGGTAGTCGATGAAAATGCTGACCAAGAATTACAAATTTCTCATAAACAAGAGTTGGATAAAAGACAAACATTATTAAATAAAGCATTGAATATTTTAGAAGACAGAGAAAAATCTATCTTATTTGACAGAAGGCTTATTGACGAACCTAAAACTTTAGAAGAGTTGAGTATCAAACACAAGGTTAGTAGAGAAAGAATAAGGCAGATAGAAAATAGAGCCTTTGAAAAAATACAAAAAGAAATGTTAGATATGGCAAAACAAGAGAAATTAATTACGGCTAACTAATGGATAAGTTATTTAAAAACAAAAAATTAATTTTAATTTTAATTGGTATAGTTTTAATAGAACTTTCAGGCCATGGTATATTTGCTACAATTTTAAGATTGTTTAGCAGCTAAAAAGTATTTGTTAAATATTCCAATGACCAGAGCGCTTTTCAGCATTATCAAAAGGGTTCTCAATTAGTATGGTATCATCTCTTTCTGGACTAGTTGAAATACTACAAATTTTTGCACCAATAAAATCCTCAAGCTCAGTCACGTATACTTTTGCTTTGTCTGGGAGTGAGTCAAAATTTCTAATTCCCTTTGTAGAAGATTTCCAACCTTCATAATTTTTATAAATAGGTTTAACTTTTAATTGATCTTCAACAGCCGCAGGTAGATAATCAATATTCTCACCCTCTAATTCATACCCAATACAAACCTTAATTTCATCTAGTTCGTCAAGAACATCCAGTTTAGTCAAAGCTATACCATTAATTCCTGACATCTTAATTGTTTGTCTTACTAATACGCCGTCAAACCATCCACATCTTCTCTCTCGACTAGTTACTGTTCCAAACTCCTTACCTCTTGTTCCCAGCATCTTGCCAATTTTATCTGTAAGTTCTGTTGGAAAAGGTCCTTCTCCTACTCTTGTCGTATAAGCTTTAGTAATACCCAGTACATAGTTAATAGTATCTGGACCACACCCACTTCCAATAGCAGCTGCGCCTGCAACCGTATTCGATGAGGTTACGTACGGATAGGTACCATGATCAACATCTAATAAAATTCCTTGGGCACCCTCAAATAATATTTTTGCTTTTTTATCTTTATACTCTGCAATTTTTTTCCATACAGGTCTTGCAAATCTTAAAATTTTAGGTGCAATTTCTAATAATTGTTTTTTTAACTCAGTTTTTTTATAAATCTTTTTTCCTAAACCTTTTCTAATAGCATTATGGTGTTGTAATACATTTTCTAATCTATTATCTAAATTAGTTTCAGATCTTAGATCCATTACTCTAATAGATCTTCTTCCGGCCTTGTCTTCGTATGCAGGTCCAATTCCTCTTCTTGTAGTTCCAATTTTGCCTTTACCAGCAGCATCTTCCCTAATTTCATCCATCTCTTTATGAAAAGGCATTATTAATGTTGCTGCTTCTGATAAAATTAAATTGCTTTCATCAACTCTCACTCCTTGTTTGCCTATTTGTTTTATCTCGTCTAGCAGGGCCCAAGGATCCACGACTACACCGTTTCCTATTATTGAAACTTTATTAGGTCTAACAATTCCTGAAGGTAATAATTTAAGTTTATAAGTTTTGCCATCAATCACCAATGTATGACCAGCATTGTGTCCTCCCTGAAATCTTACTACAACATCTGCTTGATCAGATAACCAATCAACAATTTTTCCTTTACCTTCATCACCCCATTGAGATCCAACGACTACAATATTTTTCATTATTTAAATTTGCTTTCCAATGTGAATGAATTTAAGTGATTAATAGGTCCGTGACCTTTACCATAGTTTATTCTGCTTTTTAATGATTGATTAACATATTTAATTGCTAGCTCACATGATTTATTAATGGGTTTTCCACAAGATAAAAAAGTGGCAACTGCGCTTGACAAAGTACAACCTGTGCCATGAGTATTATTTGTATTGATTTTTTTGTTCAAAAAAACTTTATATTCTTTGTTATTAAAAAATAAATCTCTTAAAACTTTTGAATTATTGTGTCCACCTTTTAAAAGTATATTTTTTGCTCCTAAATTTAAAAGTCTTGTTGATGCCAATATCATATCTTCGGTATTATTAATTTTAATATTTGCAAGAACCTCAGCTTCTGGAATATTTGGTGTAATTATCAAAGATCTTTTTATAATTTTTTTTAAATCTTTAATTGCAGATTTACTAATTAATCTTGCACCGCCTTTTGCTATCATAACTGGATCTAAAACCACTTTTTTAATTTTTATTTTAGATAGACATTTCTCAACAATATTAATGACTTCGGATGAGTGTAACATCCCAATTTTAATTGCGTCCGGTTTTATGTCGTTACAAGTTACCATAATTTGTTTCTCTAAACTTTTTAAAGGTATGCTATGAATGTCATAAACACCCTTTGTATTTTGAGCGGTTATGGCAGTAATTGCAGTCATGGCATAAGATCCAAGTGCTGTCACAGTTTTTATGTCTGCTTGTATACCTGCTCCTCCTGACGAGTCTGAGCCAGCTATAATTAATATTTTTGATTTGGGTTTCAAACTATTTGATCGCCTTCGTTAACAATCTTAAACATTTTTGCATTAGATTTTTATTAAGAGTTTCTACCATGATTCTGACTTTTGGTTCTGTGCCTGAAGGTCTTACTAAAACTCTACCTTTATTTTTAATTAATCTATTTGCATTTGTAATAGCTTTTTTTACGCTATTCTTTTTAATCACACTTTTATCTTTTACAACAATATTAACAAGTTTTTGAGGGATTGGTTTAAATACTCGTAAAACTTTACTGGCCTTATGACCTTTTCGTAAAGAGAATAAGACCTCAAGAGCAACTAACAATCCGTCCCCAGTTGTAGCAAATTTACCAAGTATAATATGACCTGACTGTTCTCCACCTAAATTAAATTTATTTTTGTGCATCGTTTCCTTAACATACCGATCCCCAACATTTGATCTTAAAAACTTAATATTTTCTGTTTTAAAAAAATTATTTAATCCGTAGTTTGACATCAATGTTCCTATTACGCCGCCTTTTAAAATTTTTTTTCTTTTCCATCGCTGTCCTAACATCGCAATTATTTGATCTCCATCTATCATTTTACCGTGTTCATCGCACATAATGACTCTGTCACCATCACCATCTAATGATATACCAATGTTAGCTTTATATTTTTTTACCGCTGATTGAATTTTTGCCGGGTGAGTTGACCCACAATTTAAATTAATATTTAATCCATTTGGTTTTGCACCCATAACAAAAACTTTGGCACCTAAGGATTTAAAGAGTTTTGGACCTGCTTTATAACCAGCTCCGTTCGCGCAATCTAAAACAATTTTCATACCTTTTAATGAAAAGTTTTTAGGAAAATTGCTCTTTAGAATTTTTAGATATTGTTCATTTCCGTCCTCTAGTCTTTTCACTCGTCCTAGTTCCGTTGGTTTTGTTAAGTGTGTTGACGTCTTAGAATCTATAATTTTTTCAATTTTTTTTTCAATGCTATCTGATAATTTCATTCCGTCAGGTCCAAATAATTTAAGCCCATTATCATAAAACGGATTATGAGAGGCAGTGATCATTATGCCTAAATTGGCTCTCATTTTTTTAGTAAGCATTGCAAGTCCGTTAGTAGGAAGCGGACCAAAAGTAATTACTTGCATGCCAGCTGAGGCAAGACCAGATACAATTGCTGGCTCCAATGTATAACCCGATAATCTTGTATCTTTTGCAATGATTGCAAGTTGTTTGATTTTTTTTTGATTTTTAAAATATGTACCAGCTGCTAAACCAAATTTAAAAAATTTTTCTCCATCTATATTACCAACATTAACAGTGCCTCTAATTCCATCGGTACCAAAATATTTTTTTGTCATATATTCACTAAAGATTTATAAATACTTAAAGCTTCTTTTGTTGCAGCTATATCATGAACTCGAAAGAATTGTACACCTTGATTGGCCCCTATTAATACAGACGCTATGGTTCCACCAATTCTATCTTTTGTTACTTTTGTTTTCATAACTTTTGCAATAAAACTTTTTCGAGATGAACCCAGCATAATCGGGCATCCTAACGCATGAAATATTGAAATATTAC
The DNA here is from genome assembly GCA_902588515.1 of uncultured Pelagibacteraceae bacterium. Lineage (GTDB taxonomy): Bacteria > Pseudomonadota > Alphaproteobacteria > Pelagibacterales > Pelagibacteraceae. Next base: position 63,901 of record CACIPP010000004.1, on the reverse strand, counting down.
TCATTAATTTTAAATTATGGTTTAAATTTTTTCCAAAGCCAATACCTGGATCTATTATAATTTTGTCTTTTTTTAGACCTAGTTTTACTAGTAGATTTATTTTATTTTCTAAAAAATCATAAATATCTAACACAACATTTTTATATTTTGGACTTTTTTGCATAGTTTGTGGCGTACCTTTCGAATGATTTAAAATTACATTAGGTTTAAATTTTAAGATAACGTTTATTGAATTTTTATCAAATTCAAGTGCAGAAACATCATTAATTATCCTTGCTCCATTCTTAATTGAGTCAATCATAATCTCTGCCTTTCTAGTATCAGCAGAGACTTTAAATTTTTTTAGATTTTTTATAACGTTTAAAATTCTTTTCTTTTCCTCTTTAATCGAGACAAAATCAGCCCCGGGCCTGGTTGACTCGCCGCCTATATCGATAATATCAGCGCCATCATTTAACAATTTTTTTGCATGCTTAATTGCTGAATTTTGTTTGTAGTATTGCCCGCCATCTGAAAAACTATCAGGAGTTATATTTAATATACCGCATAATTTTGGCTTATCTAAACTTAATCCAAGATAGGGTTTTCTTTTTGTAACTATGTTACTAATTAATTGTTTAAAATTGTTACTTTTTATATTTTTAAATTTATTTAGATTATTGATTTTAATTGTTTGTTTTATAATTTTTCTGCCTCTTAAAATTACCTCAACTGCTGAGAATGAAATATCTTCCCTTCCACATAATTTTTTTGCTATTTTTGATTTAACTAAATGTTTAGCATCAGAGCCGTAAGAAAATTCTAACGGTCTCACGTAAACTTTGACCATTTGAAGTTTAGTTTTGTAATTTAGGCTTTAATCCAATAGATCCTAACGCACTTTCTTGTTTGGGACTTTTGTCATTATCTATTTTTTGATTTCTACTTGGATAGATGTCTCTTAAAATTAAATCTCTGATCTCGTCACCTGAAAGTGTTTCATACTCTAACAAAGCTTTAGCAAGCTTGTGCAAATCATCAGCTTTTTTATTTAAAATATCTTTTGCAGTGTTATAACCTTTTTCAACGATTTTTTTTACTTCAGAGTCAATTTTCTTAGCTGTTTCTTCTGACACGTTTTGTTGTCTTGCAACCGACCTTCCAAGAAATACTTCTTCCTCGTTTTCCTGGTAAGCTAAAAAACCTAGTTCATCACTCATTCCAAACCTAGTGACCATGTTCTTAGCCATTTTTGTAACCATCTCTATATCCGAAGATGCGCCTGATGTTATTTTGTCGTAACCAAAAATCATCTCTTCAGCTATTCTTCCCCCGCTTCCAACAGCAATATCTGCAAACATCTTCTCTCTAGTGATTGAAAGTTGATCTCTTTCTGGCAATCTCATTACCATGCCGAGAGCTCTTCCTCTCGGGATTATTGTTGCTTTATGAATTGGATCTGATGCTGGCTGATTTAAAGATACGATAGCATGTCCACTTTCGTGATATGCTGTAAGTTTTCTCTCGTCTTCTGTCATAACCATGGATCTTCTCTCTGCTCCCATCATAACTTTATCTTTAGCCTCTTCTAAATCTACCATAGTTACAATTCGTTTATTTTTTCTCGCAGCTAAAAGTGCGGCTTCATTAACTATATTGGCTAAATCTGCACCAGAAAATCCTGGAGTGCCTCTTGCAACTGTTCTAGGATTTACATCTGGACCGTATGATATTTTTTTTAAGTGAACTTTAAGAATAGCTTCTCTTCCAATAATATCAGGATTTGGAACTACAACTTGTCTATCGAATCTACCAGGTCTTAATAAAGCAGGATCTAGTACATCTGGTCTATTAGTTGCTGCAATTAAAATTACTCCTTCATTAGTTTCAAAACCATCCATCTCTACAAGTAGCTGGTTAAGTGTTTGTTCTCTCTCATCGTTACCACCACCAAGCCCTGCACCTCTACTTCTACCAACTGCATCAATCTCATCAATAAAAATAATACATGGGGCATTTTTTTTACCTTGCTCAAACATGTCTCTTACTCTTGACGCACCAACACCCACGAACATTTCAACAAAGTCTGAACCTGATATCGTGAAGAAAGGAACATTTGCTTCTCCTGCAACTGCTCTTGCAATTAATGTTTTACCTGTGCCTGGGGGGCCAACTAATAATGCGCCTTTTGGAATTTTGCCACCTAATTTTTGGTACCTTCTAGGATCTTTTAAAAATTCTACAACTTCTTCTAATTCTTCTTTAGCTTCTTCGACGCCAGCGACATCTCTAAATGTTACTCTTCCTTGTGCTTCGGTTAACAGTTTTGCTTTTGACTTTCCAAAGCCCATTGCGCCACCTTTTCCTCCCTGCATCTGGCGCATAAAAAATATCCAAACCCCAATTAACAACAACATCGGGAACCATGACAACAGGATTCCTAAAAAGGACGGCATTTTATCTTCAGAAGGACCTGCAGATATTGCAACGCCTTTTTCTGTTAATCTTTCGACTAAGTTTGGATAATTTGGTGAATAAGTTTTAAATTTTGCTCCATTTGAAAAGTTTCCCTCAATTTGATTTCCTTTAATATCAACTGAAGTTATGTTTCCTTTTTCAACTTCTGTTATGAATGTTGAAAAGGGTAAATCTTTTGTTGCAGTTGTTCTATTTGGATTTTGAAATAGGTTAAAAAGTCCTAAGACTAATAGGACAATTATTCCCCACATCATCAAATTTTTCATATTCATATCTTATAATAAATAAGTATTTATTTACAATCTACAAGCACCTAATTGGCACATTTAGACCCTGTTTTCTCTAAAAACAATGACATTTTTATGTCCATTAGCGAAAATATAACCGCCCAATGTCATTTTTGAAATTTTTTTTCCATTACAAAGATTAATTAACCGATTAATGCTTTTGGAACGTGGAGGAAAATCTTTTTTAGATAATTTCAAAAATAGGTTTGAAAGAACCCTAAATCTAATTTCGTATGGTTCATTAGTAAATAATCTTTTATTAATAGTCATTTTCTTTCCATTTTTAAGTAAATATTTTTTCTCTGCAACCCTAGTAAAGTGCTCGATTGCTGATTTAGCTGAGGCCAAGTTGGCAAGAGTTGAATTTATTCTATCCTGATTTAAACCTTCCTTCTCTAGTTGATTTTTTAGCTTTCTAATTCTTGATCTTAAATACAGGTCTTTACTATTAGAGGGATCCTTTAGAATAAAATTAAAATTTTTTGATGCAATTTTCGATAAATCTTTTTTTTTAAAATCTAGCAAAGGCCTAATAAATTCAATAGATTTATATTTTTTTATAACTTCGATTGGCGCTAAACCAAATAATCCACTTCCTCTACTTAATCTAATATAAAAATTTTCAATTACATCATCATTTTGATGACCTATTAATAAATACTTAATTTTATTCTTTTTACAGAAATTCATCATTAGCTCATATCTCATATGCCTAGCTGTAGCGTGAAGATTTGATGTAATTTTACTTTTAATTTTTAAAATTTTAGTTTTAATTTGGAATTTTTTTAGTTCATTAGAAACTTTTGTTACCTCCTTAAAACTATTTTTTCGCAAGTTGTGGTCAATTAATAGTGCAATTAACTTAATCTTATATTTTACAGAAAAAACTTTTGATAAAACTGACAAGGCCAAGCTATCTGGACCGCCGGATACAGCCAAAGCTAATTTTTTTTGTTTAGCTATTTTAAATAATTTTTTTTCAAATTTATTATATAAATGAAATTCTTTCCCAGATAATTTAACCAGTTTTTTGGCACTTAAATTTCTTTTTTTCATACTTTGCTTTTTGGATTACAGATTTGCTAGCATTAGGGTACTGTTGCTGAATTCCATTTAACATTGTGCATCCTTGATCTTTTTCACCTAATTCTGAAAGAGTAATTCCTAGCTTAAGTAAATTTTGCGGGCCTTTTGAGCTTTTAGGATACTTTTGGTATCCATCTAAATATGCTGCAGCGGCATCGTGATATAATTGTCTAATATAAAAAGTTTCAGCATACCAATACTGTGCGCTACCTGCTAATTTATGTTTAGGATTTTTTTCTACAAATTCTTTAAGTGCTAATTCTGCTTTTTCATAGTCGCCGACTTTAATAAAACTGGTCGCAAATCCATATTGTTTTTCTGGAGTACCTTTTGGCAATAAATTAGTAGACTTTACTTTTTCAGTTTGAACAACTCCAGCTGGACTTACAGATTTCGTTTTTTGGTCACTCTTCATGACAACTGTTCCTAAACTTGATGGCTTATCAGTGCCAGGAAGCCTTTTTTTCTTATCTTTGTTTTTCTTAGCAATTTTTTTAGGATCTCCTGACTCTAAGTCAGAAAGTCTTAGTTCATTGTCTGCTTGAATTTTTTCTAATCGCTCAGTTAGTTGATCCATTTTAAAAAGAGTATCTTCATTTGAGGCTGTTAATTTTTGGATTTGTTCTTCTAGTTCTGTAATTTTAACTAATTGTCTTGTTAAAGCACCTTCAAGTGATCCTGACGTTCCAGATGATCCTTTTCCTTTGAAGCTTTGACTATAAACTGCCTTTTCTAAAACTTTTATATCTTTTTTAATTTGTTTTAATTCATCCAAGACTTTGTTTAATTTTTCATCAGCGAAAGCATTAGTAGTTACTATAGTGATTAGAATATAAAAAAATAATTTTTTCATTAAATTGAGTATATTTTAAATGTTGGCAAAAAAAAGACCCTGTTTAAAACAGGGTCTTTTTTTAAAATATAATTATAATTATTTAGATTTAACAGTTACTGATCGTCTGTTTTGAGACCAAGCTAATCTAGAAGACTCTGGATTTACAGGTCTTTCTTTACCGTAGCTTATGACAGTAATTTTACTACTAGCTACACCTTGGCTCATTAAATAATCTTTAACTGCGTTAGCTCTTCTTTCACCTAATGCAAGGTTGTACTCTCTTGTACCCCTTTCATCAGCATGACCTTCTACAACAACACTGATGCCGCTGCTCTTAATGTATGCAGCTTGCTTATTCAATGTACCTTTAGCACCTGAATGTAAGCTAGATCTGTTAGTTGCGAAAAAAACTCTATCTGGAACACCAGAAGCTAGAAACTTAACAGTATCCGAACCAGTGTAATAATCTTTTCCAGGCTTTCTAGAACTTGTTGCACAAGCTGTTAGAAGGAAACCTAAAAAAACTACTAGGATTAGATTTTTTATATTTTTTAAAGACATCTTTAACCTCATTTACGATTTTCCTCACTTCTACATAATTGCAGTCTTTTATCAAGAGAAAATATACACAATTATTAATTAAATTTTTATGAATTTAGCTTTATTTTGATAATAAACTAGACCATGAAGGGTCTGAAGCATCAGATGGAGTTTTAAGCTTTACTTCATTATATCCTGTAATATCTATTGACCATAATTTAGAGCTTGCTCCAACACCCTTTTTTCTAGCTGCAGTTTCACGATAAAATATCAATACTCTACCATTTGGGGACCATGAAGGTGCTTCTTGATAGAAGTTTTCAGTTAATAATCTCTCTCCAGAGCCGTCCGTTCTCATAACACCAATATAAAATTTACCTTTAAAAATTTTTGTGAATGCTATTAAGTCTCCACGAGGCGACCAAACAGGTGTTCCATACAATCCTTTGCCTCGAGAAATTCTTTTAACTTTTCTTCCATCGCTTCTCATTACATAAAGCTGTTGGAAGCCACTTCTGTCAGAATTAAACACAACAAATCTTCCATCAGGTGAATAAGAAGGTGAAGTGTCAATAGAAGGGTGAGATGTTAATTGTTCAACTACTCTGCTTTTTAAATCCATAGTGTAAATATCTGAATTACCATCTTTTGCAAAACTCATTATTACTTTATTACCATTGGGTGAAAAACGAGGAGCAAATGTCATACCTGGAAAATCACCTACAATTTCCTGAACACCAGTTTCAATGTTTAACAAATATACTCTTGGTAAATTTTTAAAGTAAGACATATAAGTTACAAGTTGAGAATTTGGATTAAATCTAGGTGTAAGAACTAATTCATTACCTAATGTTAAAAATTTATTATTTGCACCATCTTGGTCCATAATAGCGAGTTTTTTTATTCTTCTGTCCTTTGGACCGCTCTCAGCAACATAAATGATTCTTGTATCAAAGTACCCCTCTTCACCCGTCATACGTTGGTAAATTTTATCAGAAATTATATGACCAATTCTTCTCCAAGATTTAGGGGTCGCAAATAAAGCCAATCCTTCAATTTCTTTTGCAGAAACTACATCCCACAATCTGAACTCAACTCTAAGTCTACCCTTTTCATCAATTTTTATTTTTCCTGAAATCATTATTTGCGCTTTGATTAAAGACCAATCTTCAAAACGAGGTTTAAGGTGTGATAATTTTGGTTTTTGAATATGAGATTTTTTATCTAGAATATAGAATAAACCTGATCTCTTTAAATTATTTTTAATAACTTCCGGTAAGTTGCTTTCAAGATTAAGTTTTTTAATACCTTCAGAAAATTTATCAGGATTGTCAATGTAAAAGTCTGACACTGCCGCTGGCAATGGTTCTAAATTTCCTCTGGTAATATCAATTTTAACTGCTGCATTAAGGTTTGTATTTAAAAATACGATTAATAATATAAAAAATATTTTTTTCATTTATCCTTTTAACATTTCTTTTGCGTCAAAATTAAGTTGTAAATCTTTCCACTTATTGTATCCAGTTGTTGGCATTTTTAAGGGATCACACAATTTAACTGCACGTAATGCGCTTTCAGCCAATACTTTGTAAAAGCCCTGACCTGGCTTATTCATTCTTGCATGATCTAAAATTTCAGAACTCATAATTGACCCATCCGGTTTTAATTGTAATTTAATTCTTACCGTTAAATCCTCATCATATGGAAGGCCCAAAGGGATATTCCAGCATTTAAAGATTTGAGCTTTAATAGCATCTTCTTGGGTAATAGTTAATCCCTTATCTAAACTTACTGTATTATCTTGAGATTGGGTAATTTCTAAACTTTTCTTTGCTTGAACATCAGCTTGTTCTTCTTTAGATTTATCAATTAAGGCTGCTATTTTATTAGGATCAAACAACTCTTTTTTTTCAAATTCTGAGGACTGCCTAATTTTTTCCTTAACTTCCTCTGGATTCTGTTTTTTCTTTTTTTCTTCAACCTTTTTTTTTATATTATCTGGTAAAGGAACAGCATCTAATTTTTCTTTAGGTATTATTTTGGGTGGCGCTTGTTTTGTAACAAGCCTTTCTTTCTCTTTTTCCTTAATTTTTTCAATAATCTCTTTTGCTTTTGGTGCAAAAGGTAATTGGGTTTTGTCAGAAATTTGTATCAAATCTATAGCTATAATTGGAGGCACATCTATTGGTTTTTTGACCACGAATGGCATTGTAATCATAGTAAATAGAATAATAAAGAAATGAAATAAAAGTGATAACGAAAAACTTTTATACATAAATTATCTTTTGGTTTGAGATATTAGTGCAACTTTTGTAAATCCCGATCCCGCTAGATTACCCATAACTTCCATAACCCTGCCATAATTAATGTTTTTGTCTCCTCTAACATAAATTCTAGTGTCCGTTCTGTTTTTAGAAATTGCAAGTAATTTTGCAACAAGCTCGTTAAATGCAACTTTAGTATCTTGTACAAAAACCTCTCCCTTTGAATTAATTGAAACCGTTAAAGGCTCTCTATCGTCTGGCAAAGAATCTGCTTCGCTTTCTGGTAAATTTACTGGGACTCCTACTGTTAACATTGGTGCAGTAACCATGAAAACAATCAAAAGAACTAGCATTACATCAACAAAGGGGGTGACATTTATCTCACTCATTACATTTCTAGAGCGTCTTTCAGATTTTTGTAAATTAATCGCCATTATTAAATTATTGTTAGGAAGCTACGTGAGAAGTTTTCTAATTTTTGAGTATAAAGTCTTGAGCTATTAGAGTATCGATTGTATGCAACAACTGCAGGGATTGCTGCTAAAAGTCCTAAAGCAGTTGCAAATAAAGCTTCGGCAATTCCAGGTGCAACGATTGCTAAACTTGTATTTCTTGAGATTGCGATTGATTGAAAGGAATTCATTATACCCCACACGGTTCCAAATAATCCTACGAAGGGTGCAACCGAACCTATGGTAGCAAGTATTGTTAAATTTTTTTCATACCCTTCTATTTCTTTATCAATAGCCACATCCATCATCCGTTTTACGATTTCATTAGACTCTTTTGCGCTTCTATTTTTATGTTCATTTAATGTATCCATGCCTACCCTGAAAACTTTCGTCATTGGATCTTCATCTTTCTCGCTAGTTTTTTTATAAATTTCCTGCGCAGATTTAGAGTCCCAGAATTTTTTTTCAAAGTTATTACTTGTTAAATTTATTTTTTTAAAAATCTTATGTTTCTCAAATATTAAAGCCCAAGAATATATTGAAGAGACTATTAAAATTATAATTACAGATTTGACAATTAAATCCGCTCTCATAAATAATGTTATTATGGAAAAATCCGTTGTAGCTATAGCAGCTGCGCCTGTAGTAACTTGATCCATTAAACCTCCCTAAAATCAAATAATGTCATTAATTTGGCAATCTATTACCCTAATTTTCTAAGAAATACTATTTTTAAACTTATTATATAGTTCATCAGGCATTTTTTTTGGTAAACCATTGTTATCGATGGTCACAAGGTCTATTTTTCCGTCAACTAAGACATCTTCTTTTCTCAGTATTTTTTGCTCCATAGTGATTCTGACTGGTGATATTTTTATTATTTTTGTAAAAACATTCAAATTATCCTCAAACTTGGCAGGTCTTTTAAATTCGACATTGCATGATTTCACTACAATTCTAATTTCATATTTTGATAATATATCTTTATGATTTAAACCACATGAATAAATTAACTCTGTTCTAGCTCTTTCAAAATATTTTAAATAATTTGCATAATATACGATACCTTCGGCATCCGTATCTTCGTAATATACTTTTAAACTAAAATTAGCCATGATAACCTCCATTATTAAAGTGGTCTAAAAAATATTTTCCTATTAAAATTGCATCTGCTTTATTCGCATCTTTTTTCCTAGAGATTTCATTAGAAAATTTTGGGAATAATTCTATCGCTTTTGTCCTACTTGCGTCTTTTTCAGATCCAATTAAATTAAAATGTTTCTTCCATTTAGCTGGGCTAACAAAATATATGGGTATCTCAAGAGTAGAGAATATACCTTTAATCACACCAAACGATTGGCCAAAATTAAACATGCTAGTTACACCTTGACCTGGCATCGCACTAACTCTCTCGATAATGACGCTAATTTCCTCCTTTTGGTCCTCAATTGTTTGTTTTACAATTTTTGACAGTTGAGCGGCATTAATTTGTTTCTTATTTTTTTTTCCATCCGTCATAGTTGGTACATCAAATACTTTGGACAGTTTTCTATCTACATAGACACTACAAGCACCATTTACCCCGGGATCTATAGCAAAAAGTATCAAATTAAATTTCCATCATTAATTTTTTATCTATTTTCGCGTTAGAATATACATTTTGAACATCATCATCATCTTCAAGTTGATTATTAAAATTGTCTACAATTGTAAATGCTTCTTTATTTTCAATGTTAACATAATTTTTAGCCTTCCAAATTAAGTCAGAAAATTCTAATTCTTTAATTCTACTCTCAACCACTTCACGTACTTTGTTATAATTTTCAATCGTTGTAGTAATTTCGTAACAATCTTCTATATTTTCAATATTTTCTGCTCCTGAGTCAGCTATTAAATTAAATATTTCCTCCTCTGAACAATAAGTCTTTTTAACTTTGATCAAACCACATCTGTCAAATTGATAAGAGACTGAGCCTTCCGATCCTAATGATCCAGAATTTTTTTCGAAAATCGACCTCACATTTGAAACCGTTCTATTTTTATTATCTGTGAGAGCTTCAACAATGAATGCCACTCCTTGAGGACCAAAACCCTCGTACTGAACTTTGTCAAATGATTGACCATCTTGAGCCTGTGATTTTTTAATTGCTCTTTCAATATTATCTTTGGGCATGTTTGCACTTCTTGCTGCTTGCACAGCCGATCTAAGCCTAGGATTCATTGAAGGATTCGGCAAACCCATTTTTGCAGATACGGTTATTTCTCTACTTAACTTAGAAAACAATTTTGATCTTATTTTGTCTGCTTTTCCTTTTTTGTGTTTAATTCCTGCCCAGTGTGAATGTCCAGCCATAACTAACTTTTGTGTTTTAAATTTCCACCAGTTAATATTGGATAAATATTTTTTGCAAGTCCAGTATCATTATTACCTTCAACGATTATTCCGGAAATAGTTGGCGCTTCCATAGCTGGAAGTAAACGATCTGTTTTTTTTTTAAAGAATCTTAAGATAGCGTTTTCTTTTTTCATTCCAATTACAGAGTTATAATCACCACACATTCCTGCATCAGTTTGAAAGGCTGTACCCTTGTCCAAAATTCTATAATCTAAAGTTGGTGTATGCGTATGGGTTCCAACAACAAGCGTGGCCTTACCGTCCAAAAAATGTCCCATTGCTTGTTTCTCACTTGTTAACTCTGCATGAAAATCAATTAATAGAAAGTCTACATGTGTTTTAAGTTTAATTTCAGAGATTTTTTTTTCTATTATTTCAAAGACGTTATTACATTTTTTCATATGAATATTTCCCATAATGTTCATAACTCCAACTTTTGCATTTTTTTTACTGTATATTTCAAACCCACGTCCAGGAGTTCCATCATCAAAGTTGAATGGCCTCAAAAGCCTTTTTTCCTCAATTATATAATTAAGAATTTCTTTTTGATCCCAAATATGGTTTCCGGATGTAATTACATCAACCCCACACTTGAACAATTCATCACATATGGATGGTGTAATACCGTAACCGCCTGCAGAATTTTCTCCATTTGCAATAACAAAATCAATTTTGTGATCTGATATAATTTTTGGTAACTTTTCAATTACTGCAATTCTTCCTGCTCTACCAACAATATCCCCCAAAAATAAAAAATTCATTAATAAAGTAATTCTCCTTCAGTTAATACGTAATCTAATTTTTTATCATATTTATTAGTCGGTACACATTTGGTTTTTTGAAAACTAAAACCTAAACCAATTGTCAAAATATTTTTTTTTTTAGACTCATAAAGATACTTGTCATAATAGCCGCCACCATAGCCAAGCCTGTTTTTATTATTGTCAAATGCAAGTAGTGGAACAACTAATATATCTGGCTGTAAACTAACATGATTAGAGTGAGGTTCTGGAATTCCAAATTTACCTAAACATAATGGTTGCGTTCTATCCCATTTTCTAAATATCATTTTTCCATTATTTTTTTTTAGACTTGGTAGCATTATATTACAATTGAGATATGTATTTGCTATTGCTGAAAATATATTTATTTCGCTTTTAATAGGATAATAAATGCCCAATCTTTTTTTATTTGTTTTTTTTATAATCTTCCTGATGTTCGAAAGTATAAAATTAATTTGTTTTTTATTAAGATCAAAATAATTTTTTTTTCTTGAGGAAAAGCATTTTTTGCGTAATAAGGATTTCATCAATTAAGAAGCTTTTGTTATAAAAGCATTAATTGAGTCATTTACTTTATTGATAATTTCTGTGTAATTTTTTTCATTATTTTCAATTGAAGCTTTTAATTCACTTAACTCATTATCCAGCTTTCGTACTTCTAGATCACGGTTTTCTTTATACGTTATGGACAAATCTTTTATTTCCTTAAATTTTTTTTCGAGTTCATTGTTATGATCCTTTAATTTTTTTAAAGTAGATTTTACAGTTAATAATTCATCCATAATTTGAATTGTCGTTATTAAAAGTAGCTTTGCTTCACCTAAATTACCAAGATCAGATTTTAATTTATTAAATTTTTCATTAAGTTGATTTGTTAATTTTTCTAGATCTTCCTCTTGCCCATCTTCACAAGCTAAAAGGTAGTCTCTACCATTAAATTTAATGTTTACGTTTACCATTCGTCCTTTTCAAATAAATTTTCTGTTTCTTGGTTAAGTTCATCCAACTTCTCAGACACTTTTTTTTGCTTATTTTCACTTTCTAAAACTTTATATCTGGACACTTCTAATTCTTCCTCCATAATAGCAATGTCTTTTTTTAATTTATTATTTTCATCCTCAATTGCGATAATCTTATCTTTTAAATCTTCATTGGAGGAAGCTGAAAGATTTTTACCTTGAAGTTCTGAGAGTTGATTAATTAAGGATTTGTTTTCATCTTCAAGTGTGGATAACTTTTCCATAAGCTGTTTTTTTTCATTTTCTAGATCTCCTTTGACGCTTTCTAAATCAACAATTTTCTTTTTAGAATTAGCAACTAAATCAGTAAACAAATCTAGTTTTGAGAGAGTTTGTAATAATTCAAGCTCTTTTGTTTTAATATTATCCATACTATATTAATTTTAGTATTTATATTTATACAGCAAAGTAATATTAATTTCGACAACGAAAGTCGAAAAGATTTAATGTCAAAAGTAAAACATTCTGAACTAGCAAACGCGATTAGATTTTTATCAATTGATGCCGTACAACAGGCTAATTCAGGGCACCCGGGTATGCCTATGGGTATGGCAGATATTTGCACTGTTCTTTTTAAAAACTTTTTAAGATTTGATCCAAACAACCCAGGGTGGATTAATAGAGATAGATTTATTATATCAAATGGTCATGGTTCAATGTTGTTATACTCGCTTTTATATTTGACTGGCTACAAAAGTATTAAATTAGAAGATATTAAAAATTTTAGACAATTAAATTCTATTTGCGCAGGACACCCAGAATATGAAAAAAACTCAGGCATTGAAACGACAACTGGTCCGCTTGGACAAGGAATTGCTAATTCAGTTGGCTTTGCAATAGCTGAGGAAATTTTAAAAAGCAAGTTTGGCAAATCTAAAGTAAATCATAAAACATACGTTACTGTAGGCGATGGATGTCTCATGGAGGGTATTAGCCATGAAGCCTTAAGTCTTGCTGGTCATCTTAAGTTAAAAAATCTAATTCTCTTATTTGATAATAATTCTATTTCAATTGATGGACCAACTAATCTCACAGTTTCAGATAACTTTAGAAAAAGATTTGAAAGTTATAATTGGGACTATATTGAAATAAATGGTCACAATGAGAAAGAGATTTTTAAAGCTTTGAAAAAAGCACAAAAAGCAAAAAGACCCACGGCTATATCGTGCAAAACAATTATCGGGTTCGGATCGCCAAATAAAGCTAAAACTTCTGATTCTCATGGCAGTCCTCTTGGAGAAGAAGAGGTAAATCTTGTTCGAAAAAAACTTAAATGGCCTTATAAACCTTTTGAAATACCTGAGCATATACTTTTAGAATGGAGAAAAATAGGTACAAGATTTAAAAAAGAGTCACAAAAAAACAATTTAGCAAAAGAAATTAAAAAATATAATTATGATTTAAATGAGATAATATTAAAGGCTAAAAATGATATTTTTAAAAATAACGAAGCAATGGCAACACGTAAATCATCTGAAAAAATATTATCACACTTGGTGGAAAAGAATAAATTTTTAATTGGTGGTTCAGCAGATTTATCAGGATCAAACAATACTAAAATTAAATCTCATAAAGTTATTAAGGCAAATAATTTTAAAGGAAATTATATACACTACGGAGTAAGAGAGCACGCTATGTGTGCAGTTATGAATGGTATAGCATTGCACAGCAATCTGAAACCATATGGCGGCACTTTTTTGATTTTTAGTGATTATTGTAAGCCTGCAATAAGATTAGCTGCATTAATGAAAATTGGTGTAATATTTGTTTTAAGCCATGACTCCATAGGTTTAGGGGAAGATGGTCCAACGCATCAACCGGTTGAACAATTATCAGGTCTTCGATCTATTCCAAATCTAAATGTATTTAGACCTGCAGACACAACCGAAGTCGCAGAATGTTGGCAGATAGCATTACAAAATAATCAAACACCAAGTGTGATTGCTCTTACAAGACAAAAAGTTAGTCCAATTAGAAAACAATTCACTGAGCAGAATTATTGTGAAAGCGGTGCTTATGAAATTATGAGAACAGGAAATGATATTAAATGTACAATCTTAGCTTCTGGATCCGAGGTGGGCTTGGCAATAGAAGTAGGACATAAATTAGCCACAAGAAATATATATTCAAAAATAATATCCGTGCCTTGCTTAGATATTTTCGAAAAAAATTCTGAAGAAACAAAATCTAAAATTTTAGACGAGACAAATATAATTTTTTCAATTGAAGCTGCCAAAACAGATAGCTGGGGCAAATACGTCGGAAAAAAAGGAAAATCATTTGGGGTTGATGATTTTGGCAAAAGTGCTCCATATAAAGAAATATTCAATGATTTTAATTTAAAAGCAGATGAAATATCTAATTCGATTAGCGGGATAATAAATGATTAAAGTAGCCATAAATGGTTTTGGAAGAATTGGCAGAATGGTATTAAGATCTATTTACGAAAATAAATTTAACAAAAAAATAAAAGTAGTTGCAATTAATAATAAGGCATCTGCTGATATAAGTGCATTTCTATTGCAGAAAGATTCAATTCACGGTGACTTTAAATTAAAAGTAAAAAATAATAGAGATACACTATTCATAAATAAAGATAAAATTGCTTTATCGAGTAAGTTGGAACCTAAAGAATGTCCATGGAAAAAACATAAAATTGATATTGTTTTTGAATGTTCTGGAAAATTTAATACAAAATCACAAGCTAGCGGACACATAAAGGCAGGTGCAAAAAAAGTAATTGTCTCTGCACCATGTAAAAATGCAGACAAAACAGTGGTCTTTGGAATTAATCACAAAAAAATTACTAAAAAAGATAAAGTTGTTTCAGTAGCATCTTGCACCACAAATTGTTTAGCTCCAGTAGTTTCCGTTTTAAATGAAAATTTTGGAATTGAAAAAGGATATATGACAACTGTTCATGCTTATACCAGTGATCAAAGATTATTAGATAATTCTCACAAAGATCTAAGAAGGGCTAGAAGTGCCCCAAATTCTATCGTCCCAACTTCAACGGGAGCAGCGAAATCATTAAGAATGATAATTCCAGAAATTGGAAATAAGATTGATGGCATATCTTTAAGAGTACCAGTGCCGAATGTCTCCTTGGTACAATTAAATTTTTTAACAAAGAAAATAGTAACTGAAAAAACAGTAAATAACTCGTTTATTAAAGCAAGCAACAAAAATCTTAAAAATATTATGGGTGTAGAAGCGATGCCATTAGTATCCTCAGATTTCAATCACGATACAAGATCTTCCATTATAGATCTCAGTCTTACAAAAGTTTTAGGTAGCAGATACGGAACTGTTTTTTCTTGGTATGACAATGAATGGGGATTTGCTAATAGGATGAATGAATTGGCAATTTTTATGAAAAAGACTTTAAAATGAGTCAGTACAAAATTCTTGATAAGAATTCTACAAAAAATAAAATTATTTTACTACGTGTAGATTTTAATGTGCCTATAAATAACAAAAAAATTCAAGACATCACTCGAATAAATAAGATGAAAGAAATTATACATAGTTACATTAATAATAATAATAAAATCGTTTTGTGCTCACATTTAGGTAGGCCAAAAAAAAATATGAAAGATGGCTTGTCGTTTCATCCCATAAAAAGTGAAATTGAGAAAGCACTAGATAGTGAAATAGATTTTAAAGATTTTGAAAAAATAGAAAAATCGAAAATAAAAAAATCAAAAAAAAATATATTTTTACTTGAAAATATAAGATTTTATCCTGGAGAGGAAACAAACAATGACGAATTTTCGAAAAAACTAGCAAGCATTGCTGATGTTTACATAAATGAAGCTTTCTCATGTTCACATAGATCCCACGCTTCAATTAATGGTGTAACTAAATATATTGACTCCTATGCAGGTGAGACTGTTATTGAAGAAATTAATGCATTAAATAAAATTATTACTCAAACTCAAAAACCCGTAGCATGCTTGATTGGTGGATCAAAAATTTCAACAAAAATTGATTTAATCATTAATTTACTTCCTAAAATGGACTACATGATTATTGGCGGGGCTATGGCTAATAATTTTTTTAAATATGATAACGTAAATATTGGTAAATCGTACTTTGAGCAGGTAGATATTAGTATTGTAAAAAGTATTCACCAAGTTGCTAATCGATGTGGATGTAAAATTATTTTACCAACTGATGTGATTGTATCTCAAAATCAAAATACTAAAGGGACATTAAAAAAATTAAATGAGGTAAATAATGATGATTTTATTTTTGATATTGGAAATGAAACAATTAAAATAATAGACGAAAAATTGAGTAAATGTAAAACTGTTTTGTGGAACGGTCCTTTTGGATTATTTGAGAATGATAATTTTTCAAATGGTACTGAAAAAATTGCAAAATCAGTGGCTAATTATACAAAAAAAAATAATTTGATTTCAGTTGCAGGCGGTGGAGATACATTTGCCGCAATAAAAAAATCGAATTTAATAAGTGATTTTAGTTATATATCAACCGCAGGTGGTGCATTTTTAGAATGGCTTGAGGGTAAAGTTTTACCAGGCTTAAAGGTACTTGAAAAATAATTTTGTGCTAGAATAGTTAAAATGGATATTAAAAAAATTGCAAAACAAATGGTCGCTAAAGGAAAAGGTATTTTGGCTGCTGATGAAAGTACGGGAACTATGACAAAACGTTTACAATCGGTAAATGTTGAATCAACTTCAGAAAATAGGCTCAATTTTAGAAATACATTGTTCTCCTCTTCTAAAATTTCAGATTATATAAGTGGGGTCATTTTGTTTGATGAGACCATCAGACAAAAGGTGAATGGTAAGTCCATCTCAGAAATATTAAACGAAAGAAATATTTTGCCAGGAATTAAAGTAGATAAGGGTGCTAATAAACTAGCACTTTCAAAAGATGAAACAATTACAGAGGGTTTAGATGGTCTAAGAGAGAGGTTAAAAGAATATTATGAATTGGGTGCAAGATTTGCAAAATGGAGAGCTGTCTACAAAATTTCCGAAAAGGATAATTTGCCAAGTAAAGAATCTATTAAAGCAAATTCTCATGCGCTTGGAAGATATTCCGCTTTAGTACAAGAAGCTAATATGGTGCCAATAGTTGAGCCAGAGCTTTTAATGGATGGCAAACACAACATAAATGTATGCAATGATGTCACTTCAATGATACTGGAAGAAACTTTTTACCAGTTAGCAAATAATAATGTAGACGTGGAAGGCATCGTTTTAAAGCCAAACATGATTTTAAATGGAAGTGAAAGTAATATAAAAAATAATCCAAGCGAAGTTGCAAAACTTACTTTAAATTGTCTTAAAAAAAATGTTCCCTTAGGAGTACCAGGAATAGCTTTTTTATCTGGAGGGCAATCTGAATTTGAAGCCACGATGAACCTTAATGAAATAAATAAAGTTAATGACTCGAAATTTGCTTTTACATTTTCATATGGAAGAGCTTTACAACAAAGCGCGCTTAAAACCTGGGCAAAAGATTTAAAAGACACTAAAAGTGTACAACATGCTTTTGATGAAAGGGCAAAAATGAACAGCCTAGCAGCCCAAGGCAAGTGGAATAAAGAGCTTGAAAAAGCTGCTTAAAATTGAACAATATTTATTTAATTACCCCGAACAAACTAAATAAAAGATTTTACTATTATCTACCTAAAGTTTTAAGTACGAAAAAAATTAAATTTTTGCAGGTCAGAAGTAAAAAATTATCAAAAGTAAAATTATTAAATCATATAAAAAAAATAATTCCAATCGTAAAAAAGTATAAAACAAAATTAATAATTAACGATTATCCTGAATTTGCAAGTACATTCAATTGTGGTTTTCATCTCGGTCAAAAGGACCTAAAAAATAAATTAAATAAACAATATTTAGCTAAAAAGAAATTTTTTGGTATCACCTGTCATAATTCTATTGCTCTTGGAAGAAAAGCTATGAGATATAAACCTGATTATCTTGCCTTTGGAGCTTTTTTCAAAACTAAAACAAAAAGTGTAAAATTTGATGCAAATCCTTCCTTGATAAAAAAAGCTAAAAAAATATTTAAAATTCCAATTGTTGGGATTGGGGGTATCAACTCAAATAATTATAAAATTCTTTTGAAAAACGGAGTAAATTATATTGCTGTTTCAGGATTTATATGGCGCAACAAAAATATATCTCCAATAGAAGCGATAAAAAAATTTAAATAATCTTTCATTAATAAATTAAAAAGTGTATTAAGCGGTATGAAAATTCTAGCTAGTGAAATTAGACCAGGTACCGTTATTGAATATAAAAATGACTTATGGAGATGTCTTAAAAGTCAGGCTGTAAAACCAGGCAAAGGTGGTGCTTTTAATCAAGTTGAACTTAAAAGTATTACTAAAGGTACAAAACTAAATGAAAGATTTAGATCCGGAGAAACGATTGAGAGAGCATCTTTGGATGAAAGAAATTACCAATTTTTATACGAAGATGGAAATTCACTAGTATTTATGGATGAAAAAACTTTTGAACAGGTAAATATACCAAGTGAAATTATAGGTGATGACAAATTACTTTTAAAGGAAAATATAAATGCTGTTTTAGAGTTTTATGATGAAAAGCCAATTAGTGTTAGTCTTCCCAAACAATTAGAATATGAAATTTTAGAGACAGATGCCGTTGTTAAGGGACAAACGGTTTCAAGTTCTTACAAACCAGCGACAATACAAAATAATTTAAAAATAATGGTTCCCCCTTTTGTTGATCAAGGTGATACTGTTGCAATCGACTCTCGCACTCGAGAATATATCAAAAAAATAACTTAATGCCTCTATTATCTCCAGAAATAAATGTTTTAGAGAAGATCTGCAATAAGGTATCAAAAATTATTATTAGAGATTTTGGCGAGGTGGAGAGACTGCAAGTCTCAAAAAAGGGTCCTGGAGATTTTGTTACAAAAACCGATAAAAAAGTAGAAAAAATTATTATTGAGGAATTAAGTAAAGCAAGACCTGGATATGGCTTTATTGCAGAAGAGAGCGGTATTAACGAATCTCAAACTTCTGAATTTAATTGGATAATAGACCCAATCGATGGAACATCTAATTTTATGCATGGCATTCCTCACTTTGCAATATCAATTGCATTAGAAAAAAATTCTGAAATTATTTGCGGTGTTATATTTGATCCAATAAAAAATGAATTTTTTTTTGCCGAAAAAGGTAGAGGAGCGTACGTTAATAATAGAAGAATAAGAGTTTCATCAAGGCAAAATATGCAAGAGATTATCGGTTTATACGGATGTCCACCTCTTGATATAGTTGGAAATCATAAAATATTTAGTCAATTAAAAGTAGCCTCAAATAAAATTCATAAATTAAGAAATTTTGGAAGTGCCGCACTAGACTTTGCTTATGTTTCAGCTGGAAGAGCTGATTTAGCTTGGTATGATCATTTAAATTATTGGGATTATGCAGCTGGTATTATTATTTTATTAGAGTCAGGTGGACGTATAACAGACTTTGAAGGGAATGACTTTAATAAAGACACGAAAAAAATATTTATATCTAATGACAAAATTCATAATGATTTAATTAAAGTTCTTTTTAAGTATGAGTAGGTTTGTTTTCTTTTTATTTTTAGATGTTCTTGCTTTTAGTGGTGTATTAATTGCAACGCTTCCATTCATTATTAAGAATTATGGAGGAGATATTTTTTTAATAACAGTAGCTTTTGGATCATTTTCTTTTTTTCAATTTTTTGTATCTCCGTTTTGGGGAAGCCTATCTGATAAGATAGGTAGAAAACCTTTGATCATCTTAAATTGTGTTGCAGAATTGATTGCAAATATTTTATTAGCTCTAAGTAATAATCTTCTTTTGATTTTTATAGCGCGTGTTGTTGCTGGTATTTTTAAAACAAATGTATCGGTTGGAACCGCTTATATATCTGACATAACAAGCAATAAAAATCGCGCGAAAGGTATGGGTATGTTTGGAGTAGCTTTTGGTCTTGGATTTACTTTGGGACCTCTAGCTGGTGGACTAATTGCAGGATCCAGCTTCACGCCTGAAAGTTTAAGTAGTGTTGCATGGTATGCAAGCGCAGTAAATTTGATTAACTTATTTTATGTAATATTTTTCTTAAAAGAGAGCTTGAAAATTAAAAAAGATTTTAAATTTTCTGAAGTTTCTCAAAAACTTTTAGATCAAATGGTCATTGCTAAAGATAAATCTCTATACCCATATTTTTTGTTAATATTAATAATTTATTTAGTTTTCTCAGGTATGGAAGGTATTATAGCAATTTGGACAAACGATACATTTTCTTGGGGGCCAAAAGAAATTGGATACGTTATGCTATTAGCAGGTTTTTCACAAATCGTTGTGCAGGGTGGTTTACTTAGAATATTAATTAAGAAATTTTCTGAAATTCAATTAATTCAGAGCGGATACCTAGCTTTATTAATCGGTTTCATCTTAATAACAACAGAAAGCATTTCTATTATACCCTTTGCAATTATAGCGTTATGCTATGGTATTGGTATTACGAGTCCATGTTTAAATAGCTTGTTATCAAAAAAAGCTAATGAAAATCAAAAAGGTTTAATATTGGGAACTGCTTATTCTAGTCAAGCGGCAGCTAGATTTCTTGGACAACCATTTGCTGGATTAGTATTCTTAAATCTAGGGAAAAATTATCCATTTTATTTTGATATAATTTTCTTAAGTATTCTAGGGATTATATACTTATATTATTTCAAAAAAGGTTTAAACTAACGAGTATTCAATTATTGTTTAATTAACGTGATTTGATATAAAACCTTTTTTATGAAAAAAAAGATACATCCTAAAATGAATAAAATTAAAGTGCAAATGACTGATGGCACTGAATTTGAAACTATGTCAACTTGGGGCTCTGAGGGCGAGGTCATGAAGTTAGATATTGATCCCAAATCCCACCCTGCATGGACAGGTGAAACACAAAGAGTTCAAGATAAAGGTAGAGTAAGTAAATTTAATAAAAAATTTGCTAATCTCAAAAAAAGTTAATTATGAATTCTCCACTAATGCCAAAAGCAACAGCTGTTTGGCTAATTGAAAACACAACTTTAACATTTAAACAAATTGCAGATTTTTGCGGCATCCATGAATTAGAAGTTAAAGGTATTGCTGATGGTGACGTGGCAGTAGGTATAAAAGCATATAATCCAATATTGTCTAATCAACTAACTCGTGACGAGATTGAAGCTTGTTCAAAAGACTCTTCTAGACCATTAAAAATTAAGGAAAAAACTTTAGATGTTGAGGTAAAAAAAATTGTAGGAACAAAATACACGCCTATTTCAAAACGTGAAGATAGACCTAATGCAATATCTTGGCTGACAAAAAACTATCCAATGTTAAGTGATGGACAAATATGTAAACTTGTAGGAACCACTAAAAATACTGTCGATGCAATAAGGACAAGAAAACATTGGAACATGTCCAACATATCTCCAAAGGATCCAGTGGCTGCAAATTTATGTACTCAAACAGATTTACAAAAAGCAATAGATAAAGCTAAAAGAAAACAAGAGAGAGAAGAAAAGAAAAAACAAAAAGAAACACAGCAACAGCAACAGCAAGCAAATTGAAAAAAAGTTCAAAAGCACCATTAGTCTCAATAGTCATGGGTAGCAAATCTGATTGGCCTACAATGAAATTTGCTGCAGATATTTTAAAAAAGTTAGGTATTAAAATTGATACCAAAATAGTATCAGCTCACCGTACACCAAAGAGAATGTATGATTTTTCCTCTAAGGCAAAAAAAAATAATATAGCGGTGATAATTGCGGGAGCTGGTGGTTCTGCACATTTGCCAGGGATGATTGCATCCTTAACTGAAATTCCAGTTATTGGCGTTCCGATTCAGAGCAAAAGTTTAAATGGTCTTGATAGCTTATTATCAATAGTACAAATGCCAAAGGGTATTCCTGTTGGCACAGTTGCGATAGGAAAAACGGGAGCTGTTAATGCAGGTTTGTTTGCAGCATCCATAATTGCAACTTATAATTATAAAGTAGCAGATAAACTTATTTCTTATAGAAAAAAACAAACAAAAAAAGTAAAAAAAAAGCCTAGGTAATGAAAAAACTTGGAATAATTGGCGGTGGTCAGTTAGGAAGCATGCTTTGCCAGGCAGCAAAGAAACTTGATTTTCAAACTATCATTTTAACAAATGATAGTGATGCCCCAGCTCAAAATTTTTGTGATGAGTTTATTTGTTCAAATTATACAGCAAAAGATAATCTAGAAAAATTTGCAAGGACGTGCGATATCATTACTTTTGAGTTTGAAAATATTCCTTTTGAAACGCTAAACGACTTGTCAGCTATAAAGCCAGTTTTTCCTGATCCAAATATTAATAAAATCGTACAAAATAGATTACTTGAAAAAAACTATGTCAATGAATTAGGTGTAAAGACTACAAAGTATGCTCACATAAAAAATAAAAAGGATTTAATTAAAAACTCATCCTTATTGCCTGGCTTTTTAAAAACAACAACTTTAGGTTACGATGGCAAAGGGCAGCTTTTTCTAGAAAATATTAATAATTTAAAAATTAAAGAGATTGATTATTTAAAAGATTACATACTCGAGAAAAAAATAAATTATTCTTTTGAGTTTTCTATTATTTTAACGAGGTTTCAAAATAAAAATATACAAATGTATAGCCCATTTTTTAATTTGCATAAAAATGGAATTTTACATATGTCTACAACGAAGATTCCAGAAAAAGTCATAAAAGATGATTTGGAAATTGCTAAAGACTATTCAAAAAAAATTGCGGAAAAATTAAACTATATTGGAACTATGTGCGTTGAATTTTTTTTAGACGAGGATGGTCCAAAATTAAACGAAATAGCTCCTAGAGTTCACAATTCAGGTCATTTAACTATTGAAGCGTACAACATAAGCCAATTCGAAAATCA
Source organism: uncultured Pelagibacteraceae bacterium (assembly GCA_902588515.1). Lineage (GTDB taxonomy): Bacteria > Pseudomonadota > Alphaproteobacteria > Pelagibacterales > Pelagibacteraceae. Next base: position 40,831 of record CACIPP010000004.1, on the reverse strand, counting down.
TGTTAGAGCAGTCATGAATTTGGAAAATTCTATCACAACTTTAAAACATGATGCTGTAATGACGAATATTTTAGGAAGTGATATTATAGATGCTAGAAAATTAAAATATTTAAACAAACAATTTTTTCATGATTATTTAAAAACCGACATAAAAGAAAATAGAAAAATGGGCCATCTAACTGAATTGCTTTAAAATACTAGATTTGACCTCATTAAACTTCTTTACCCCTTTTAGAGATTTATCAATATCTTTATCAATACTTTGTTGCTGGTAAGTTTTGCAAGTCAAAATTTTAAATAAAATGTTTGAATAAACAGATACTAAAATAAGTCTTTTTGAATAATAATTTAAATCAGCTGATTTATCACCAGCGAGATCCCACATGTCACTGGCTACTTGATAACCATAAAAAATATCCTTGTGTATCTCTTTATCTTTAATCTTCTGTTTTATTTCTTCTTTTATTTTTTCTCTGTTCTTATAATCAGAATTTAGTTTCTCTGTAAGTAAAATTTTTATTTTTTCAGTCGTGCTTTTGACACCCTTAATTTTTTTAGCCAGATTCTTTTTTTCAATATCTTTAAGCATTTCTATAAAATATTTTATGAATTAATACCCAGCATACAGGATAAGCCAAAACAGTGAAGGCAAAATTTAATCCGTATAAAGTAAATGGAAAGGTAGTTTCATAAAATATAGTTTCAATTAAATAAAGTATTATGTAACAACAAGTAACTGCAAAGATAAACGCTACCCACTCAGATAAAAATAAGTTTCTCAATTTAATTCCAGCTTGAAAGGTTGCAACAGCAAAGATTGTAAAATAAAGCAACCCAGAGGTTCCTAAAGTCAAACCTTGAAGGGCATCATTAATTATACTAACAATAAAAAGCAAAACTCCTTTTCCAAAGTTCGCATTTGGATTTGCTAATTTAAATGCAAATATAACAATAAATTGCAAAGTTACTAATTCACCTAAAGTTTTTCCATATAAAGATATACTTGTCGATCCCATGATTGTAACTACTAGCAACGTGATAAATGGAAAATACCGAAATAAAAAATTTGTCATTTTTTTAAGCTCATTATTGTTACATAATCTAATTGAGAATTTTGAAACGCTAGCTCAACTATAAATTTATCTTTAATATTTTTAACAGAACCTACTAAAATTCCAGCAGGAACAATTTGATCTATTGAAGATGTAAAAATTTTATCTCCATTTTTAAATTTTACATTTTTTGGTAAAAACTCTAAACTAATTCCGCCTTCAATATTTGGATTACCAACTAAAATTGCTCTATGGCTTTTCTCACCAACATTAACTGGAATTCTGCTTCTTATATTCGTTAACAATATAGCTTTTGAAGAGGCATAATTAACGTCAATAATTTTACCAACTAATCTATTTTCTCGAACAATTGGATCTCCAGCTTTAACACCATGTGCACTACCTTTGCTTATTAATATCGAATCTGACAACAAATTTTTTTTATACATCAAGACTTTAGAATTAATAAAATCATAATCGTACTGTTCCTCATTAAATATATTTTGTAATTTTTTTAATTGTAAATTCAAAGTTTGATTCTTATTTTTTAATGTTGTTAATTCTTCTTTGAGTTTTTCTACATCCTCAGTTACAACTTCATTATCAAATAAGTTTGATACACCCACTACTACACCAAAAATTTTTTGAAATGGATATTTAATTGCAACTGCGGAGTAAATGATTGTGTCATTTATAACTGATTTCAAATATTTAAAATATTTTTTGTCATAGGTATCAATAAGCAAAAGCAGGAAAGATAAGAATGCAAAAATTATTATATTTTTTTTTACACCCTCTTTTTCTGGCGATGCAAAGTACATTTAATCTAGTATTCAGTTAACATTGTCGAAAAGATACCTTGTTGTTCTAAGGCTTTACCTGTTCCTAGAGCCACGCAAGATAGTGGATCTTCTGCGATAGATACTGGCAAACCTGTCTCTTTCGAAATCAACTTGTCGAAATTTTTCAGATATGCGCCACCACCCGCTAAAACACATCCCATATCAACTAAATCAGCAGCTAATTCTGGTGGTGTATTTTCAAGAGCATCTTTTAATGCCTGTATCATTTGATTAATTACTGGCGACATTGCCTCGGCTGTATCTTTTTCAGTTAAAGTAACTTCTTTTGGTACTCCTGTTCTTATATCTCTACCCTTCATTATATAAGTGTTTTCATCATTAGTCGGTATTGCAGTACCAATTTCTTTCTTAATTTTTTCTGCCGTCGACTCACCTATGAGCAAGTTAAATTTCTTTCTCATATAATCTACTATCGATTTATCTAAAGCATCTCCTGCTAGACGAAGAGAATTTGAATAAACAATACCTCCAAGTGACATTACAGCTATTTCTGTTGTGCCTCCTCCAATATCTACAATCATTGAGCCAGTTGGCTCATTTATTGGTAAACCAGCTCCTATCGCGGCAGCAACAGGCTCTTCGATTAGTTGAACCTTCCTAGCACCAGCGGCATGAGCCGACTCTTGAATTGCTCTTCGTTCAACTGGTGTTGAGCCGGTCGGAACACAAATTATAATTCTTGGGTTTGCAAAAGCACTTCTTTGGTGAACTTTTTTTATAAAATGCTTAATCATTTCTTCAGTGACAATAAAATCAGCAATCACACCGTCTCTCAAAGGTCTTATTGCTTGAATAGAGCCAGGTGTACGACCTAACATCTGTTTCGCATCTTCTCCTACTGCTAAGACCGTGTTTCTTCCTTTTTCATTAACTATAGCTACAACCGATGGTTCATTAAGCACAACGCCTTTGCCTTTAACGTAAACTAAAGTATTTGCAGTTCCTAAATCAATCGCCATATCCGTTGACCATAATCCCATTATTTTTTCAAGCATATTTCCTTTCTATACCGCAGCAGAATATTCATCATCTGTTGGTGCAGTTCTTTTCCTTTTTAATATTAGTTTATTTAACGCATTAATATAAGCCTTAGCAGACGCTACTAGCGTATCAGTATCCGCTGCTTGTCCCACTGATATTTTTCCCTTTTCTTCAATTCTTACACTTACTGTTGCTTGTGCATCTGTACCTTCTGTTACTGCGTGCACTTGATAAAGTTGAAGATTTACATCGTGCGGAAAAATTTCTTTAATACATTTAAAGATTGAATCTACTGGTCCGTCGCCAGATTGCTGGGTTTTAGAAACTTTACCACTGACATCTAATTCTAAAGTTGCTTTTTGACCTTTCGTACCAGCTGAAACATCTAAAGAAATCAATTTTATTATATTGTTATCTTTCATGAAATCATCATCTATAAGTACTGCAATATCCTCATCAAATACGTGTTTTTTCTTATCTGCTAAATCTTTAAACTTTTTAAAAGCGGCATCGATACGGTCTTCAGAAAAATCAGGATACCCTAAAGAAACTAATTTTTCCTTAAATGCATGTCTTCCAGAATGCTTACCCATAACTAATGAAGATTTTTTAACTCCGACACTTTCAGGTGTCATAATTTCATAAGTTTTACTATTTTTAAGCATTCCGTCTTGATGAATACCTGACTCATGAGCGAATGCATTTTTACCGACAATTGCCTTATTGTATTGAATTGGAAAACCTGTGACATTAGAAACTAATTTTGAACAAGCACTAATTTTTTTTGTATTTATATTTGTGGAAAAAGGCATTAAATCATTTCTTGTTTTCAATGCCATGACAATTTCCTCAAGCGCAGCATTTCCTGCTCTCTCGCCTATTCCGTTGATGGTACATTCTACTTGTCTCGCACCTGCAGAAATTCCTGCTAAAGCATTTGCAACTCCTAGACCTAAATCATTGTGAGTGTGGGTTGATACAACAACCTTATCAATATTTGGCACTCTATTAAATAAATCTTTAATTATTCTCTCGTAATCACTAGGTAATGCATAACCCACAGTATCTGGAATATTTATAGTTTTAGCTCCGCATTTGATTGCAAGCTCAACGGTTTTGCATAAATAATCTGGATTTGTCCTAGTTGCATCTTCAGGTGACCACTCAACATCATCGGTATGCTTTTTGGCAAACTCAACGCTAAACTTTATTAAATCTAAAACCTCTTGTCTAGTTTTTTGCAATTTATGTTTTATGTGCAAATCACTTGTAGAAACAAAGGTATGTATTCTAAAATTCTTTGCGTGCTTTAAAGATTCAACACATTTTTCTAAATCATTTTTTAAAGCTCTTGCTAAACCACATGGAGTTGTAGTTTTTAAAATCTTTGAAATCTCAGTTACAGCTTCAAAATCTCCTTGAGATGCGGCTGGAAAACCTGCTTCCATAACATCAACACCTAGATCTTGAAATGCATGAGCAATCTTTATTTTTTCCTCAAGACTCATAGATGCGCCTGGTGATTGCTCACCATCTCTCAAAGTTGTATCAAAAATAATAATTTGATTTTTAGTCATATTGCCAATCTAATAAATGATTCAAAAAAAATCCACTAATTAACGCTATAATTGCATTAACTTTATACGCTCAACCTCACTGTTACCAAAAAAGCCTGAAAATCCTAGTTTTTATTCTTATCTATTATTTTGTTTTTTGATATCCAAGGCATCAGGGCTCTTAATTTTTCACCTACTTGCTCAATTTGATGTTCCGACAGTTCTTTTCTCATTTTAAGAAAGTTTTTCTGACCAGCTTCATTCTCCTTCATCCATTCCTTAGCAAATTTTCCACTCTGAATGTTTTTAAGAACTTCCTTCATTCTTTCTTTTGTCTTATCATCAATTATTTTTTTACCAGATACATATTCTCCGTATTCAGCCGTATTAGAAATTGAATAATTCATATTTGCAATTCCTCCTTCATAAATTAAATCAACGATTAATTTAACTTCATGCAAACATTCAAAGTAAGCCATTTCAGGTGGGTATCCTGCCTCGACTAAAGTTTCAAAACCTTTTTTTATTAATTCAACCAATCCACCACAAAGAACTACCTGTTCGCCAAATAAATCTGTTTCACACTCGTCTCTAAAAGTAGTTTCTATAATTCCTGATTTGCCTCCACCAATTGCTGAAGCATACGATAATGCTAAATCTTTTGCAGCACCCGAACTATCTTTGTGCACTGCCATTAAGCATGGCACACCGCCGCCTTTTTGGTATTCAGTTCTTACTAAGTGTCCAGGACCTTTAGGAGCTACCATAAAGACATCAAGATCATCTCTTGCGGTAATTAAATCAAAATGAATATTTAATCCGTGAGCAAATGCCAGACTTGTTCCTTGTCTCATTCTTTGTTCTACATGATTCTTATAAATTGCAGATTGTAATTCATCGGGCGCTAGTATCATTAAAACATCGGCCCATTCAGCAGCATCTGATAAATTCATAACTTTCAATCCTGCTTGCTCTGCTTTTTTTATACTAGGAGAATTTTCCCTTAAGGCCACAACAATTTCTTTTACACCACTATCCTTTAAATTTAGTGCATGAGCGTGGCCTTGACTACCAAATCCAACAATAGCTACTTTTTTAGACTTTATTAAATTGGTGTTTGCATCTTTTTCATAATACATTTTCATAGTACTTTACCTTTGTTATCCTTTACGGTTTCAGGTCCTTTTTTCATTGCTAAAGCACCTGACCTTGAAATGCTTATAGCACCCAAGGGTTTTATTTTTTTAATAAAACTATCAACCTCTCTCCTAGTCCCAAGATACTGAGCAATAAAAGATTTTGATGTTTTATCTAAAATAATTGAATTTAAGTCAACGCATAATTGCTCAGCTTTTTTTAAAGTATCACTTTCTGCAACGAATTTTATTAGAGCAAGCTCTCTAAATATAGACGTATCATCGATTGGATATGTAGCAACTTTGTGAACGGGAATTAACTTTAAAAGTTGCGCATTGATTTGATCTACAACTTGTTTTGTTCCATTTGTTGCGATTGTGATTCTTGATATATTTCTTTCATCGTCAACTTGGGCAACCGCTAGTGACTCAATGTTATATCCTCGTCCAGAAAATAAACCTGCGATTCTAGCAAGAACGCCTGCCTCATTATCTACCCAGGCAACCACGATATATCTTTCAATACTCTCAGATTGCTGATCAATCTCATAGGCAGATTTTGGCATAACTAAACTAAAACTTTTCCTTCTTCTGAAATTTCCTCCTCGTCATCTGGTCCGAGTATCATTTCGTTATGAGGTTTGCCGGATGGTATCATTGGAAAACAATTTTCATCTTTTTTTACAACACAATCAAAAATTACCGGCTTATTAATTTTCATCATCTCTTCAATTTTACCATCTAACTCATTTGGATTAGTTGCTCTGATACCAACCGCTCCGTATGCTTCCGCTAATTTAACAAAATCAGGTAAAGCTTCGGTGTAACTTTCTGAATAATTTTTTTCATGAAGTAATTCTTGCCATTGGCGAACCATACCCATCCATTGGTTATTTAATATAAAAATTTTAATTGGTAATCTATATTGCACGGCAGTCGATAGTTCTTGTATATTCATAAGTATTGAAGCTTCCCCTGCTATATCCACAACTAATTTTTTTGGATGAGCTAATTGAACACCAATTGCTGCAGGCAAACCATAACCCATGGTTCCTAAACCACCTGACGTCATCCATCTGTTTGGCTCTTTAAACTTATAAAACTGAGCAGCCCACATTTGGTGCTGGCCAACCTCAGTTGTAATAAAAGTATCTTGTTTTTTTGTTAATTCGTATAGCCTTTCTACTGCTTGTTGAGGCATAATTAATTTTTTATCTTTTTTGTACGATAATGACTTCTTTTTTCGCCAAGTTTCAATTTGACTCCACCAGGCACTAATTTTTTCTTTGTTTGAGCTGTTAAAGTTTGAGTATTTAGTTTTTAGTATTGTTATCATCTCAGAGATTACCGTTAAAGAATCTCCAACAATTGATAAGTCCGTTTTGACGATTTTGTTTATTGAGGATGGATCAATATCAATATGTATTTTTTTTGAATTTGGCGAAAACGCATCAACTCTTCCTGTAATCCTATCATCAAATCTTGCTCCAATATTTATTAATAAATCGCAATCATGCATGGCATTATTTGCTTCGTATGTGCCGTGCATTCCAAGCATCCCTAAAAATTGATGATCATCTCCTGGTATCGCGCCCAAACCTTGTAAGGTTGAAGTGACTGGAAATCCAGATAGCTTGACCAATTCTCTTAATGCTTTCGATGCTTCAGGTCCAGAATTTATAACTCCGCCACCTGTATAAAAAATTGGTTTTGATGATTTAACTATCATCTCTACAGCTTTTTCAATATTAGTTAAATCAGAATTAATAATTTTTTTCTTATTATCAATTTCAATTTCTTTAGAAGATTTATAAACTCCTTTTTGAAACTGAATATCTTTTGGAATATCAATTAAAACAGGACCTGGTCTTCCAGTTGTAGCAATATTAAATGCTTTGTGAACTGTTTCAGCAATTTTGTTTACATCTTTAATTAACCAATTGTGTTTTGTACAAGGCCTAGTGATTCCTGTTGTATCACATTCTTGAAATGCATCTGTCCCAATTAAATGTGTTGGCACCTGTCCAGTTATACAAACTAAAGGAACCGAATCCATATAAGCATCGGTAAGCGCGGTAACTGTGTTCGTTGCACCTGGTCCAGATGTAACAAGAATTATCCCTGGCTTACCTGAAGATCTAGCATAACCTTCGGCAGCATGACCAGCACCTTGTTCATGTCTTACCAATATATGTTTTATCTTTTTTTGTTTTGATATCTGATCGTACATTGGCAAGACTGCACCACCAGGATAACCAAATATATACTCGACTCCATGCTCCTCGAGCGCTTTAAAAACAATCTCTGCACCAGTTAATTGATTGGTCATTTTCTCCCTAAGATTGAATTTAACCGATGTTTGAATTGGGTCAAGTTTTAGATATGTAAGAGCTGACTTTTTTTTGTAAATCAAGATAATTTATATCATCAAAAGCTTTCCAATCCTTCATTTGACCTCTTTGCCAGGTATATTGACGTTTTGCATATTGTCTTGTTCTGACTAAAACATCATTTTTTAGCTCATCCAGTGAAATTTTTTTACTCAGATAAAGGTGTATTTCTCTAAGGCCTATTATTGAATTGGCGGTGTGAAGTGATTTTTTCCAAATTTCTAATTTATAAAAGTTCTTTGCTTCCTCTACTGCTCCACTATTCAGCATATTATCAAATCTCTTTTGTATTCTTTTTTCAATTTCTTTTTTTTCAGGTATTAAACAAACTTTAATAAAATCGTTTGTTTGAAAATTTTTTTTATTTTCTTTTGTGTGCCATTCAGAAACAGTCATGCCCGTATGTTCATATACAGCAATCGCTCGGTAAAGCCTTTGCGTATCATTAAGATCATCCAAGTGATCAAATATTCCTGGATATTTGCTCGAGTAACTGTTGATCATCATATGCCTACCTAATGGATTTAAATTCATTTCTATTTTTGGAATTTCTGGGATATCTACCAATCCGTCAATCAATACTTTGAAATAAAGTCCGGTGCCACCAACAACGATAGCAACTTTATTTTTTTTATTTATCTCTTTAATTTTATTAGTTGCTAATGTGTACCATTTTCCTACAGAAAATTTATCATTAACAGATGCGCATCCATATAAATGGTGTTTGACATGTTTTTCATCTGGTCTTGCAGAAAGAATTTTAATTTCTGAATAGACTTGCATGCTATCTGCATTCACGATTTCACCATTATAATTTTGGGCTAGATCGATCGCTAATTTAGATTTTCCCGATGCAGTTGGGCCAAATAACAGAATTGTTTTTTTCATTAAGGAGTTATTTTATTTTAACACCAATATATCTTGTAGAATTATTCAAATCCACAATAGTTAATAGTATGGATTTTTTTCCAGATTTAAATAATTTTGAAATTTTCGCTTGAAAATCTTTTGTATTTTGAACCTTAGAGTTTTGTACCGCAATGACTGCATCTCCAGGAGTAATCGGAAGCATGCCTAATGGCCCATTTGGATTAATGTTTGTAATGATCACTCCTTTTTTTGTTTGTAATTTTGATCTGCTTTTTGCATCATTATTATTAATATTTCTTACACTTACACCAAGATCTGCAAGTGATTTATCTTCACTCTCTTTCGGCTTAATACTCTTTTTGAATTCAGCTGTGTCCTCTAATCTTCCTAAAACAACGTTTTTTGTTAAAACTTTTTTATCTCTCCAAATTTTTACTGTAGCAGCTTTTCCAACAGGAGCTTCTCCCACGACTTTGGGCAATTCTCTCATGGTTTTTATTTTTGTTCCGTTAAACTCTATGATTATATCGCCAGGCTTAATTCCTGATTTAAACGCTGGACCTTTGGGATTTACGTCCGTAACAAGAGCGCCTATTGGTTCCTTCAGAAAAACTGCATCTGCAATCTCTTTTGAAACAACTTGAATCCTTACACCAAGCCAACCACGTTTTGTTTCCCCAAATTGTATTAATTGATTAATAACATTTTTCGCAAAATTTGCAGGGATAGCAAATCCTATACCAACGGATCCACCAGAGTTTGAAAAAATTGCAGTATTAATTCCTAATACATCTCCGTTCATATTAAATAATGGGCCGCCCGAATTTCCTTGGTTGATAGATGCATCGGTTTGAATAAAATTATCGTATCTTCCCATATTGATGTCTCTGTTAATTGCAGAAATAATTCCAGATGTTACGGTACCACCAAGCCCGAAAGGATTTCCAATTGCAACAACCCAGTCGCCTACTTTAGCTTTTGAAGAGTCGGCTAATTTTAAAGCTTTAAAAGTTTCATTTGATTGAATTTTAAGAACAGCAATATCACTTACTGGATCTGTTCCTATTAATTTTGCTTCATATTCCTTACCATCAGTAAAGCGAACAAATATACCTTCTGCTCCTTGTATAACGTGATTGTTAGTTATTACCGTACCATTATTTTTTATTACAAATCCTGATCCAAGTGCTACTGTTCTTCTTTGTTTCTGTCCTTTGTTTTGATCCTTAAAAAATTCCTCGAATGGAGATCCTGGAGGAACTTGGAATGGGAAAGGATTTCCTCCTCTAGTTTCAACAACCTTTGTAGCCGAAATGTTTACAACTGAAGGCATTGATTTTTTTGCCAATTCTGAAAAACCCTTTGAAATATCTGCTAATGATTGATTACAAAAAGATGTAATTAGAATAATAAAAAATATGTCCTGAATTTTCTTTCTCATTGTTTTAAAAACCAGACGATAATAAACCCTATTATAGCAAAAACAAGGCCTCCGACTCTTAATTTAGATATCGGAAGATCTTTAATTTGATTTAACATATTTTTCATTTGTGAAGGAAAAATTGCATATAATAATCCCTCGAGTATTAATAAAAGCCCAATAGCGATAATGAGCTCATTCATATACTAAGTTTAATTTTTTTTTGTTGATGGTTTAGTAGATCTAGACCTAAATTTTCTCGCACCTGACTTACCAAAGAACTTAAAGAAATCACTATCCGGTGATAAAATTAGAGATGTTTCGTTTCCAATTAGAGCTTTCTCATATGATTGCATAGATCTATAGAAACTAAAGAAAGCAGGATCTTTTCCGAAGGCACCTGCAAAAATTTTGTTTCTTTCACTGTCGCCTTCACCTTTTAGAATTTCAGCAGTTTTTTTTGCTTCTGCTATAATAACAGCAACCTCTTTGTCAGCTGTAGATCTAACTGTTTGTGCAATTTCTGCACCTTCTGCTCTAAATTCTTTTGCTTCTCTCTCCCTTTCTGTCTGCATTCGTCTGTAGATAGCTTCACTGTTTGCTTGAGGTAAATCGGCTCTTTTAATTCTAACATCAATAATTTCAATACCAAGTTTGGCTGCTTCATCATTCACATCGCTTGTAATTTGTCCCATTAATCTTGCTCGATCTTTAGAGACCAATGTTTGCAACTCCTCTTTACCTAAAACACTTCTAATTCTAGCATTTACGATAGTTGAAAGTCTTGATCGTGCTACTCTTTCATTTCCAACGGAAATATAAAATTTTAATGGATCTTTTATTTTAAATCTTGCAAATGCATCGACTATTAATCTCTTTTGATCAGATGCAATAACTTCTTCGGGTGGTGCGTCTAAATTTAAAATTCTTGTATCTAAAAATACTACGTTTTGAATTACAGGGATTTTATAATTTAAACCTGCTTTTTTAATTACTCTTTTCGGATCACCAAACTGAAGAACGATCGCTTGTTGAACTTCAGACACTGTAAAGAATGTCAAGTAAGTCAAAAATCCTAAAACTAAAAGAATAGGTGCTAAAAATTTTAATGTTTTTTCTTTCATTAATCTTCCTTTTGTATTTTTTTAAGTTCAGGGAGTGGTAAATATGGTACTACGCCTCCGCCTGATTTTTTATCAATAATAATTTTATTTATGTCTGCTAAAACTTTTTCCATAGTCTCAAGATACATTCTCTCTTGAGTAACTGTTCTAGCTTTTCTATATTCGTTATATACGGCAACAAATCTTGAAGCCTCACCCTCTGCAAGAGCAACAACCTCTTTTTTATAACCTTCGGCCTTTTGAACAATCTGAGCTGCTTCTCCTCGTGCTCTTGGTATCACGTCATTCGCATAAGCTTCAGCCTCGTTTTGTTGTCTTTCTTTATCTGCTTTTGCAGCTTGCACGTCTCTAAATGCATCTATAACTTCGCCTGGCGGGTCAGCTTTTTGAGTTTGAACTTGTGTAATTTGTATTCCCGACTCATAGTTATCTAAAATTTCTTGCATGATTGCTTGTGTATCAATCTCTATCTGTGCTCTACCCTCAGTTAGAATTGCTTGAATATCATTTCTAGCAATAATTTCTCTCATTGCGGTTTCAGCAACACTTTTTACAGTGTCTTCTGGATCTTGAATATTAAATAAGAATTTACCTGCATCTTTAATTACCCAAAAAACTGAATAATCAATATCAACTATGTTTTCATCTCCGGTTAGCATTAAACTTTCCTCAGGAACATCATTAACGCTTGCTGCCCTACCAGTATCTGCAGCCGACCTATATCCAACATCTATTCGATTTACTCTTGTTACTTTTGGGGTTAGGACTCTCTCAATTGGAAAAGGTATATGGTAATGCAATCCTGGCTGGGTTTGATTTACATACTTTCCAAATCTCATAACCACACCTTGTTCGTCGGGTAGTACTCTGTAAAAACCGCTACCTAACCAAAGTGCTGCAACTATAATTATGAATAGAAATATTGGTCTTCCGCTACCAGGCATATTTTTAGGGAAAATTTTTTTTAGCTGCTCTTGAAACTGTCCTGCTAAATCATCAAAATTTGGAGGTCGTCTTCCACCTGATCCGCTACCGCCACTTCCTGGTGGGGTATCTTCACCGCCATTTCCCCATGGTGAATTGGCCATTTTAAATATTTTATTAATCATTATTTATCTCTTTTAAATTCTGCGCTACTAATACATATATAGATGGGTATTTTAAAGTAAAAAACAAGGTTAAATGGACGCGAAAAAAGCAAATTTAAACAAGGATTTTAAGGATAGAATTTCTCCAAAGAGCCAATTCGTCAAAAAGAGGATTCCAAACGTAAAAAAAATAATCGCAATTTCAAGCGCGAAAGGTGGTGTTGGTAAATCTACTATAGCAGCTAATATTGCAGTTGAGCTTGGTAAAAATTTTAACGTTGGACTATTGGATGCTGATATTTATGGTCCATCAATACCGCAATTGTTTGGAGTAAAAGAAAAACCAACTACTGATGATGGAAAAAGATTAAATCCAATTATAAAATTTAATGTTTATTTAATGTCTATTGGGTTTTTAGTAGATGAGAAATCTCCAATGGTCTGGAGGGGGCCGATGGTTATTAGTGCAATAAAAACTTTTGTAAATAATGTTAATTGGTCGAGTTTAGATTATCTAATTATCGATATGCCTCCAGGAACAGGTGACGCTTTAATTACATTCTCACAAGAACTTGAAATTGACGGTGCAATAATAGTTACAACTCCTCAAAAATTATCTGTAAATGATGCTATGAGAGGTATTGAAATGTTTAAAAAAACCAATGTCCCTATTCTTGGAGTCATAGAAAATATGTCTTATTTAATTGATAAGAATAATAGCAAAAAATTTATTTTTAGTAAGGGTGGTGGAGAAATGATTGCAAAAAATCAAAATATAAAACTTCTTGGCCAAATACCTATACATGAGTCAATAAGTGAATCTTCTGATAATGAGGTGCCCTTAATGCATTCTATGAATGAAGATATCATTACTAATGAAATTAAAAATATAGCTTTAAAAATTAAATAATCAAATCTTGCTTGCCTAATACATCCATAAGCTCATTCCACTCTCTTTTACTTAGACCAGAAGTTTCATGATTTAAAGATTTTCCATTCATAAATGATTTGATAACATTTAATCCTTTAGCAGAAACATGCGCAGCTCCTATTCTATAATCGAGAAAAGCAGCGTGAGTAATTGGTACCCATTTTTTTAAAGTATCCAACATTGCTTCTGCATAAACCCTTATTTCATATTGTGCATGTTTATCAGCTCTCAGAAATAAGAAATTCATTAAGTTTAACAAATCAGTTTTCCAGTACCATTGTGTATATGAGTTTAATGTTAGGTTCATTCTAGCTAATTCTCTAGCTAATCCGTTTTTATTTTCATCAATAACTGAACCATCAAATTTTTCGTTTAACATTGTTTCATAATTTTTATAAGTTCTTTCAGCATCATCTTTAAGTATGTTTAAAACCTCTTTTGCTTGTTCGCCGTTTAGAACTTCTCCTCTTCCTTGTCTATTGTTACTAGATTGTGCAGCTAAATGATCGGAGGTTGGAATATAAAATTCCTTATCTAAAATAGAGTAACGCGCAGAATATTCATTTACATTTGCTGTTCGATGTCTAATCCATTGTCTTGCAATAAATATAGGAAGCTTAACGTGGTATTTAATTTCGCACATTTCAAACGGCGTACTATGCCAGTGCCTCATTAAATATCTTATTAATCCCTCGTCTGTTGAAACTTTTTTTGTTCCTTTGCCGTACGAAACTCTTGCTGCTTGAACAACAGAAGTGTCATCTCCCATATAATCTACTACTCGAATAAAACCATGATCTAAAATTGGAATCGCCTGATATAAAATCTTCTCTAATTCAGGCGAAGTTACTCTTTTAGTTTGATTGTTTTGACTTTGTTGGTCAGCTATTTCTTGCTTTTGTTGCTTTGTTAATTCCATAATAAATAAATCTTTAAAATGCCAAAAATAAGTTTTATATTATATCCGTTGGATTTCCAACTATGACGATAAACGAATCTCGTAATAAACATTTCGGACCAGGGGGCGGTACCCTGCACCTCCACCAAATGCAACTCACGGGGGTGAACTAGGCTCGACGGGTGTCTAAAAGTTTTTCTTTCGTTCGGTAAAGTCCCGCCGCAATGGACAACTTATAAATGCAAATGATAAATTTGCTCTTGCTGCTTAATTAACTTAGGTTAGTTTTGCAAACGGGGTCCGGGGCACCTGGCAACAGAACGCCCCTTGCAAATCTTCTAAAATATTAGGAAATATAATTAAAAATTTAGAATTATAAATTTTTGCCGCCCTATTGTCGCCCTTTAAAAAAGTTAAGAAGTTATTTTTTTGATTTTACTTTTAATCTATTTTTATAAAACAACATACAATACTTAATGCTTTCTATTGATAGAGAAAAATTGTCATTCACACCTGAAGTTTTATTTAATGATATAAGATCTTCATATTCCTCGATCTCTAAAATTCTTGTAAAATTAATTCTAGAGGATCTATTATATCCTGAGAAAATTATTGCTAAATTTGTAAAATAAATATGGCCGTAATCACTAACTTGATGGTTTACTTCTGGATCACCTTTGGTCCAACAGGTTTGTGAACGAAAAAAAACTTTTTCATTCTTTTTAAGCTCAATTAATGAGGTTTTTATCTCTTTCATTTTAAAAGTTTTTTTCTTCGTTTTAATAATCTGTTTATGTATTTCTAGATCTTCATAATGATTACAAATACTTTCAATGTCTTCCAAACTAAAATATTTTGGTTGAATGGATTTATGTATTTGAGAAGGGGTTTTTTTTCTATTTTTTTGATAAATATCAATTATTTCCTCAAATTCAGACTCAAATATTCTTTTTCTATTTTCGTACATTAATTTTCCTGGAAGTGCTTTCCAACCTGTAAGAACAACAAAGAAAACATAAAAAACTATACCCAGACCTCCTGTTGCGCTATCGGTGACAACCATTACAGGAAAGAAAAATAGGAGCATTAAAATAATAAAAACAAGATCCCAACTACTGTCTTTCTTTTGAAGTATTGATGAAGTTTCAAATATATATTGAGCTAAAGGATACATAATTTGTAAAAAATATTATGCCGCCCTCCTGCCGCTCTTTCAAGTAAATTTAAAGTTTAATTTATTCAAATTTATTGTATTTTTGCTTAAAGTTCACGGCACCTGGCAACAGAACGCCCCTATAATTTTAAATAATTATCTGAGTTAGTCTTTTAATTTAAATATTAAGCTTGCTCCGTTGTTGCAATATCTTTTTCCAGTTGGTTTTGGACCATCATCAAAGACATGGCCCTGATGTCCCTCGCAAATGGCACAATGATATTCTGTCCTTGGTATTAGTAATTTAAAATCTAATTTTGTGGCGATAACATTTGGATAATGATCAAAGAACGATGGCCAGCCAGTACCACTATCATATTTCTTTGAACTACTAAATAAAGGTGTTTTACATCCCGCACATAAATACTCACCATTTCTTTTTTCATTATTTAAATGACTGGTAAATGGTCGTTCAGTTCCTGCTTGTCTCAGGATGTAATATTGATGTTTAGTAAGTATCTCCTTCCACTCTTTATTAGATTTAATAATTTTTTTTATATTTTGAGCAAAAGCTTGTAGTGTTACAAAGGGTGTCAACAGTCCTAGAACTATTATTTTTATGAATTTTCTTTTTTTCATTACTAATGCTAATATAGTTTATGTGGCTTAAATTTGAAAAAGACCAATTACCGCTCTTTACTAGAATAATTTTATTCTTTCAAAAAAAGAAATTTGGCTTTGACCTAAATCCCACAAAAGCTTGGGGTACTATTCCAAGGTTAATGCTTGGAGTAAATTTTTTATTTAAATTGATATCAAGCAAAAAATCTGGGATTGATGCATGTTTAAGAACTCTTATTTCGGTTAAGATTTCACAAATTAATAATTGTGAATTTTGTGTTGATATGAACAGCTATTTATTTCTCGAATCTAAAGGAGAAACAAAGAAAATAGATCAGCTCAAGTTTTGGAAAGAGAGTGGCATTTATTCTATGAGAGAGCAGATTGCTCTTGAATACGCTGAGACGATTACAATTACAGGCAGAAACGTTACTGAAGATCTTCAAGCAAGATTACTTCAACATTTTAAAAAGAAAGAAATTATTGAGCTTACGGCCATCGTTGCTTTTCAAAATTTATCAAGCAAATTTAATAGCGCTCTCAATATTAAACCTAATGGCTTTTGCGACATTAATAAAACTAAATAAATATTTTTTTATTTAACCTCAAGAAATTAAGTAAATCTTTTTGCTCATTAGTCACATAAGCTTCATTTAATTTTAATTGATCATATACTTTCTTAAGATCCAGAGTAATATCAACATCAGAATATATTTTTTTAGAAATATTTACTTGATTTAGACGACTCCTTAATGTCTTCATCACTGAAGTCGTTGAAGATTGAATTTGACTTAAACAATTAATTATATTTTGATCTTTACTCAACATAAAACAAAACCCTCCATCATCCGTTTGCAAGAAAAGATTTTCTTTTTCTAACTTATTTGAAAAAGCATCATTTAGATCTTTTGAATTAAGTGTAGGAATATCAGAGCCAAGGAGCGCTACTTTGCCAACAGTTTTTAACGCTAATTCACTTACTTCACTCATAACTAAACTTAAGTCTCGATCTTGATTAAGGAACTTTCCTTGATGAATGTTGCTTAACAATTTTAAATTTTCTTCATCTTTGTTCTTGCAGACTTTGATGAATTGAATTTTATTTTTATTATTTAATTTTTTAAGATTTTGATTGGTAATATTTATGAATTTTTTATTTAATTCGTTAACAAACTCGTTATTTAATTCTCGCCTTAATCTTGATTTACTTTCATTTGATTTTGGATCTTTCAAGAAGGTCGCAAGGACTACGCTCTTATTTTGTTTGCGAAACTTAATAATTTGTGAAACAGTCTTTGATAAAGTCTTTAAAGTTTGAAAAATTTTATTATTAATGTATTTCTTAGCAGAAGTGACTATGTGTTTATTGATGATATCTAGTTTAATATTAAGTGATTTAATTCGCCAAATAAACTCGTGATCTTCTCCCTCTAACAAATTCTCATTAAACGGTCCAATGAAGTTAAACAATTTCTTAGTAATCAAAAAGGATTGATCTCCAAAGGGGATAGAAAAAGCCTTAGTTCTTATATTTGCTCCAGCTGCAATCCACCAACAACTTGCTTCATTAAATTTAAGTAAGAACGTTGTTAATGCAAATTTATTTATTGAATTTAAGTCAGAAGAGTTAATATTTTCTATATCTGAGTCTAAGTGCAAGAACCATAGAATATCTCGAGTTGATAAATCAACACCTTTGTTTAAAGCCTTGGCCCTTGATGAATTTCTTAATAAATGTAATTGATCTGACTCAATTTTTTCTTGGTTGATAAATTCATTTGACTCGTCAACAACTAGGATAATCTCACACCCTTTAAACTTTTCTTTTATTTGATTTATAAGCCTGAAATCACTCTCGTAATTTCCAACGGGAATTATAATACTTAAATTGATCATTTACTTTTAAATAAATCTCTTAATGTGCCAATGGAAATAAACCAATATAACCTTAGTTTGTTCCAAAAACCCTTCTTCTTACTCAAAAGATAATACTTATCTATTCCACACTTTGTTTTAATAAAGTTTTTAATGTTTGGTTTTGAATCTTTCATAAATCCTTTTCGTTATTATAGGCAAAAGTCCTATCGCTGATAATGAAATAATCACTTTCATTGTTAGGATGTCTTCCAAATTATTGATTAGTGATAATTGTTTTCCGGCATTAACGAATAAGATTGTAGCGGGTAACATTCCTAACTGAGAAATCCAATAAAAATTAGTCCACTTCATATTCGTTAAGCCAAACGTTAAGTTGATAATAAAAAAGGGGAAAATTGGACTTAGCCTTAAAAAGAATAAATATAATAATCCTTCCTCCTTAATGCCTTGGTTAACTTTACTTAGGTATTTTTTGTATTTTGCTTGAAATAAATCTTTGAATAAATATCTAGATAATAAGAAGCATAAAGTAGATCCTATTGTACTAGCAAAAGAGGTTAAGATCACGCCAGGTAATAATCCAAAAAGTGCTCCGGCAAGTAAAGTTTTTAACAATGATATAGGAAGCGCAAGTGCCGTAACTATAATGTAAGCAAAAAAGAACAGTAGATAATAAAATAAAAATCTCTCATCGATAAATAACTGTAGATCTCCATATCGTTGCTTAATAACTTTAAGGCTCAAAAAGTCATCATAGTTTAATCCAACAATGATGATTAAGGTTAAAAATATGAAAATAATGATCTTTTTATTTAACTGCAGCTTGATCCTCCAAGAACACAAAACTTTGAACAATGTGGATGATTAAGGTAAATTCTTTGCATTGATTCTTTTAGAGTTGGGCCAAGATCAAAAGCTTCGTCGTAAGGCAATAAAGTACAAGCGATGACCGACGGCTTTTCTTTTCCTTTCTTCTTAACTATCATTCGTGAAGATGAACACATCACACTTTCTGGTTTTTTATTTAAGATTGACCAACATTCCGTTGTGATTTCTGGTGTATCTTGTTTAACGTCCATCTCTGTAAAGGTAACTAAATCTTTAGTAGAACTAGCGTTAATCGGTAATTCGTGTTTTATAATAAATTCTTTAAATTTTTTTCTTGTTTGCTCTTCGCTTTCGCCCCACATCAATCTAGTCGCAAGGCTTATCTTAAAATTATTATCTCTCAACCATTTAACTCCCTCAATCATTGGTATATAGCTATTTTGACCTCTAATTTTCTCGTGTTTTTTTTGATCAACGTGATCAATAGAAATCCTGAAAGTTAATTTGTCTTTATTAAGATTTAATATTTCTGATCTCTTGTTTAGCATTGGTTTCATTGCATTTGTTAAGACTAGAACCTCAACATCTTGCTGAACCGAGTGATTTAACATCTTAGTAAAATCTTTGTTTAAGAACGGTTCTCCACCGGTAAATCCTATCTCTAACAAATTCAATCCTTCTTCTTTTGCCTCGATCATAAATTTCAAATATTCATCAAAACTTAAGTAAGATAACCTGTCATTAGTTGGACTGCTTTCAATGTAACAATTCTTGCAGGTTAGATTACATAATGTACCCGTGTTAAACCACAAAGTTTTAAGATTTTTAGCTTCTATAAAGGCCCTTGCTTTACCTTCAGCAGTTAATGTTAAGTTATTAAATTTCACTATAATAAAATATAAACTGAGCTTGGTATTTTGCAAAAGTAAAATTATCATATTAATGAAAAAGTGTAATTTAGTCGCGAAACCTGGCAACAGAACGCCCCTTCCTATTTATAAATAAGTTTTGATTATCAACGTAAATTTAAAAATACAACCGAGTGACACGTTCTGTTAAATTTATCTATATTGTTCCATGCATTGTTTATAAATTTTCTTTCCTTGATATACCGTGTCAGCTTGATCTTTATATCTTGAACATCTTTTACGTTTTTTAAAATAATCTGTTGGACTAAGATTATATTCTCCAGTTTTACATTTAATTTTAGTAAAAATTGATTTATTACATTTCGCTGCATTTTCCATTTCAATTTCTCTTAAAGTCTTTGCTTCACTTGTTGAAAAAAATGTGAAAATTAAAAAAATAAATAAAGCACTTAATAAAACACCTAGTATTTTTTTCATAAATAAAACTATCCCTACTGTTTTAATTGTACCATTTAATTTTTCTAAATAATATCACAAGATTTCAAAGCAATAATCCCAAGTATAATCGCTCCCCAAATTGCTCCATAAAAACTATCATCTTTTTTTTCTTGTATTTTTTTTTTAGCAAATTCAGTCTTTGTAGGTTCTGGTTTTCCACAATGAGGACATGCTAGAGCAGATCTTGAAACTTTTTTCCCACATTCTAAACATTTTGCTAATGCCATATTAATCAAAAATTTATATTAAAATTCATTGATTTTCAACGAAGTCCAAAGGCAAACTTTGAACAAAAAAAGGAGTTTTCTCAACGAAGTTTTCAACGAAGTAGTTTTAATAGGTGAGCGATTATACTAAATTTCATTATAATGCCGGGCAACAGAACGCCCCTTACTCGAAGGAAGAAATCTGTTTTACTTTATCTTATCAAATAATAATACTAATACATTACAAATAACCATCCAAAAAAATAAAGCAATAAAGTAACTTATGTTGCTTGATAAAGCATAACTAGTAAAAATGAAATAGTTGGTAGCATCAATTATGAAAAATATTAAACTCCAAAGGATCGGGAGACCTAGTAAAAAGAATAACCAGAAAGAATAGTAAGGTTTCCACGGATATTCAAAGAATGTTTTTAAAACAACTAAAGCAAATTTTTTTTTAAAAATACTAAAAACAAACAAAATTCCGAAAGTTATATAAATCCAAAAAATCGCTATAAAGAACAATCTAAATATGTTGCCCTGATGCCTTTCTTCCATACTTAATTCACCAAAAAAATTTGTTTTTGGTAAATATTCTTTGACTGATGCTTCTAAAAACGAAGACAAGATACCAGATATAATTATAATAATTACAGCAAAAAAAATTTCTGGTTTTGTATATTTTATTTTATACATGCTCTACCCTATGTTATCTCATCATAGCATTTTTTAGCTAAAAGTTAACATCGCCTGAAAATATAAAACCCAGTTAAAATTTGCTTTATTATAAGTATTTAACAACTTGTAGGTGGCTATTATAATTTGATTATATATATTTTTATTATTATTAGCCTAAATGATATGAAAATTGGTAAATGATAACAAATTGAATTTTAATCAACAAATGATATGTAAATGTTTAAATGTTCAAAGAATTAGGAAAATTAAATAATTTAGTTAAGGAAAAATCTTTTGAGATTAAATTTGACAAATTAAAAACAGGTATAAATTTCTTCGAGAATTTTATTATTTATGAAAATAATGGAAATATTCGAATTTATGACCGAATTTGTGATCATGCGGGAGGTAAAATAATCTCTAAGGGCAATGAGACCATATGCCCAATACATAATTGGAAGTTTATTCCAGAAACAGGTTGTTACGAAAACGGTGTCAAAAAAAGAGAAGTAAACTACTCAATCAATGAAAATACAATTAAGATTAAAACATTAGAATTAGAACCAAAATTAACTAAGTTAAATCAAAAAAATAGTGGAACAAAAATTAGATATTTTAATCATGCTTTTTTAAAAATTTTTGGTGAGAACTTTTCCTTTGCTACAGACCCATGGGCGATTGGACCTGCATTTAATACGGGCTGGTGGCTGAAACATGCTACAAAAAATGATTGGGTAGACCATTTAAATTCATGTAGTTTCGTCTATGTAAGTCATAATCATCCAGATCATTTGCATCCGTTAACATTATCGAAAATAAATAAAGATATTCCAATTGTTGTTCCAAAATTTTTAACAGATTCGACTGGGAAATATGTAGAAGAATTAGGATTCAATAATATTTATAGAATTAAATTTAATACGGAATATAATTTAGAAAATACTAGGTTAGTTTTTTCTTTACTTAAGTCAGGTGATTTTAGAGAAGACAGTGGTATTTATTTTTCTAATGGAGAATTTACAGGATTGCTTAGTGTTGACTCAAATATGCTTAATTTTGCGAGATTTCCAAATGTTGATTTTTATGCAGGTTCATTCGCAGGCGGTGCTTCTGGTTATCCTTTAATGTTTGAGAATTTTGCATCAAACGAGCAAGTAAAAATTGCAAAAAATTTTAAGAACATTTTAAAAAATCAAATGTACAAAGATTTGGCTAAAATTAAACCAAAATATTTTATGCCTTATGCTGGATTTTTTGAGGAAAAACTTAAACGAGATCAAAAGATTAAAAATAATAATCAGAAGAATTCAATTCAAGATTATGCAACCTATTGTGAAAATAACAATATAAAGTTGTTGGATGTTTTAAAAAATGATGTGTACGAATTTATTGGAGAGAAACTCAAAACCACTAGTAATGTTAAACGAGAAAAAACTCAAGATTTATCAGAGGAAACGTATCTTAATTATTTTAAAAATCAATACGAAAATATAGATTTAAAATATATTAAAAATTATTTTATCGAGTCCGCATTTAAAGATAATTTACAATTATACATATTTTTAACTAATGATGAATTTAAATTATTAGGAGAAAATTATTTAGTTGATTTTAGAAAAAATACTCCTGAATTTAAAAAAATCTCTTGTACAGATGAAAAAAAAATTCTTAGGGATAATTCTATAAAAAAATTAATTTTAAAAACAAGAAAAGAGAGTTTTTTAAACACCGTTTACAACAAATTACCATGGGAGGATTTATCTATAGGTTTTCAATGTCAAGTTTTAAGAAATCCAAATGTGTATAATAAAGATTTTTGGCATCATTTTACAAATATTTATACAACTTCAAAAAATGTAAGATCTGTTACAAATTGTGGAGCATGTACTAATCTAACCCACTTTTTCGATAACGAGCTTAACGAGGCCAATAAAAATATTTAAATACGGTTTATGAAAAAAATTTTTATAGCCTTTGGGCATCACAATACAAAGAATTCTTTTAATGCTTCAATTAGGGACACCTTTATCGAAGAAGCTCAAAAATGCGGACATAGCATTGATCTTGTAAATTTATTTGACGAGCATGAAAAGCTACCATTTTATAGTCAGAATATTAATCCTCCACCACAACTTGTTTTAGATTATAGAAAACGATTAGAAAAATGTGATGTAATGATGCTAATAGGAAGTTGCAACAATTTAAGACTCAACGCTATTCTTGAGAATTGGATTGACTGGGTACTACATCCCAAATGGTTTTTTACTTATAGATCACTTTTACCTGGCAATAAATATTTTAAAAACTACGGGTATCCGGTTGCTGGCGCTATGAAAGGTAAGCTTGGAGTCGTATCGATTACTTACGGTGGACCCATGATTAGTTATCAAAGTTTTTCATTTTTTGACAATATTCCTTACAGAAGACTAAAAAAATCTGTTTTTCAATTGGGTGGGTTAAAAACAAAATATTTACGTTTTTATTCCGTGTTGCCTGAGATGGAAAAAAAAGAATTTGAAAATCATATGTTAAAAGTAAGAAAATTTGTAAAAAATTTATAAATATTTAATATAGCTACATTAAATTTCTTTAATATTCTCATAAAATATGTATTTAAACATTAATGCAGAAATTAAATAAATACCTATTTTTTATTATTATTTTACTTTTAATTACTATTACCGCCGGAGTTTTTATTGAGAGAAAAAACTCATCCTCTAAAAAGTTTGAAATCGGAATTTTAAGTGAACAATTAAAAGTTAAAAACCAACAACTTGCAAAAATACAAAAAAAATTAAGCGCAAAGGATATTAATCTACAGGATGTCATGAATGATGGATTTCTAAGGTTTGATACTGCTATCTTTAACAAAAGTATTAACGAAAAACTAACATTTAGTAAATTTAAAACACAAGATATTCTTTTTTCTAAAAATGGTTATGCTCTAGGAAGCTCTTATTTAGAGTTTGATGATAACAAAATATATTTAGCTTCAGGAAATGGAATATTTGCTTACTCAGAATTTAATGGAAAAATCGAAAAGCTTAAAATAATTAACTCAAATATTAAAAGCATTGTTACCTATGATAAATTTTACGAAACTTCTCAATATGGCATAAAAGATATTTTGATTCATGAAGGTAATTTATATGTATCATTTTTTAATGAAAAATTTAAAGACTGCTACAACCTATCAATACTAAAATCAAAGTTAAGCACAGAGAATCTTAATTTTAGTTTATTTTATGAACCAAAAAAATGTATTAAGAAAAAGAATAAGTATGGTGAGTTCTGGCCACACCAAGGCGCTGGGGGTAGAATGGTACCTTACAAAAATAATCAGATCTTATTTACAACGGGTGATTTTCGATACAGAACTTTAGCGCAAAATAAAAATAGTGATTACGCTAAAATACTTAGGATCAATTTAACGAATGGTGAAAGCAAAATTGTTTCTTTGGGCCACAGAAACCCTCAAGGAATATTTTATAACATGAAATATGATTATATCATATCAACTGAGCATGGTCCCAAAGGAGGCGATGAAATAAATATTAATAAAAATCCTGATGTTAAAATGAAGAATTATGGCTGGCCTATCTCATCATATGGAGACCATTACGCAAAGCATTATACCAAGGAACAAATTGCAAAAGCACCTTTGCATAAGTCGCATAAAAAATTTGGTTTTGAAGAACCAATAAAGTATTTTGTACCTTCAATTGGTATTAGTGAGATAATAATGATATCCGATGAATTATCTGAACATGAATTTTTAGTTGGGTCTATGGGATCAGAAATTAAAGAGGGTGATTTAAGTCTGCATTATATAAAGCTAAATAAAAACAAAACGAAAGTTATTGATCATAATATTGTCACAATAGGAGAGAGAATAAGGGATATGATATTTTTAAAAGAAAAAAAAATAGCTCTTTTATTTTTAGAAACCTCATCCTCTATTGGGATTTTAAGTATAAACTAAATTGGAAAATAATAATTTAAGAATTGGAATTTTGGCAGATGACAAATTTAATTATCAGTTCATTCGTGAATTATTAATTTGGGCTGAGAAGCAAAATAATATTAATATCTCACATCTATTTATACACACTTCAAAAAAGAGGAATGTTAAAATTAATTTAAGGCTATTTAAAAAAATTACTTTTTTTTTTATTTCCCAAATAGAGAAATTTTGTTTACTATTTTTTAAAAAATATCAATATTATTTAGATAAAACCGATGTCAGTGATTATTTTTCAAAAATTGTTTTTCTAAATGGCACTTACTCAAAGAATAATATTTTTTTAGATTTCGGGACTGATGACTTAAAAAAAATCAAAGAAGAACATATAGACTTATTAATTAGATCAGGATCTGGCATATTAAGAGGTGGTATTTTAAATTGCTGTAAATTTGGAGTAATTTCTTTTCATCATGGAGATAATACAAAATATAGAGGAAGTCCGCCTGGTTTCTGGGAAGTATATTATAAAGAAGATCAAACCGGTTTCGTGTTACAACAACTCAACAATACTTTGGATGGTGGAAAGGTGATTGAAAGAGGAGAGTTTAAAACTCAATTTTTTTATTTGCTAAACCAAGCTTTTATATTTAAAAAAAGTTTATTTTATTTAAAGAGGGCACTAGTAAATATTCAAAATCAAAATGAAATTATATTTAAAGATTTCAAACCAATATCAAAAAAAATATTTAAAATACCAAACATCTACTGTCAATTTATTTATATCTTAAAATTATTTTACAGATTGATTGACAAATTAATTAATCAAAAGATTTTAAGAAAAAATTTAATTTGGAAGGTTGCGTATAATTTTAATAATTCAAAAGATCTAAGCAAGTCAAAAAAAATTAAAAATCACATAAATTGCTTTTTAGCAGATCCATTTATTTATAAGGCGAATAATAAGAATTATTTATTTGCAGAAGAATATGATTTTAAGAAAAAAAAAGGTCATATTGTTTGTTTTCGTGAAGAAAATAAAGAATTTACAAATAAACAAGTTGTTTTAAATGAATCATTTCATCTATCATTCCCCTACTTATTTAATTTTGAAAATAAAACTTACATGTGTCCAGATACCTCGTCTAATAATGACATCAGATTATATGAATGTAAAAGTTTTCCAAACCAATGGGAATTAAAAAAAGTTTTAATAAATAACATTAAAAGTGCTGATACAATGATATTTAAGTTGGATTCAAAATGGTGGTTATTTACTAATGAAGATAAATCTGGTTTAGAAGATTATAACTCTGAACTATCAATTTATTATTCTAAGGATGGTCCAATTTCTGAGAATTGGATCCCACATAGACAAAATCCAGTTATTACAAATTCGCTGAATGGTCGGAACGCAGGTCTTATTAAAAAAGGCGAAAAATTTTTTAGAGTTTCTCAAGCACACTCTAACGATCAATATGGTAAATATATTAATATTAATGAAATAGTTATATTGAATGAAAAAAATTATATTGAAAAAAAACTAGAAGAAGTAAAAATTTCTGAAATTGGCAATCATCATATGTCTTCTTATGAGAATATAGTAGCTTTTGACTACCTATAATTAACCAAGAATTTTTTTTAAATCAGGTTTAAAATATTTGGGACCTTTCATTACCTTCCCATCCTTATTATATATCGGCGATCCATTCTCATCTAGTTTTGACATATTGGAATTTTGTACTTCATGAAAACACTTATCTAAATCTATTCCAAATGCGTGACCTGCACCATATGTAACATACAATATATCAGTAAGTGCGTCTGCCACCTCAACTATATCTTTATTTTTAATTGCCTCCCTAAACTCCTTAAGCTCTTCATCTATAAGTTTTATTCTCAGGTTTTGTATTTTTTCCTCTGGAAATGCAGGCTTGTTTTTAACTTCTTGACCAAAAGTCTGCATAAATTTTTTGACATCAGTAAAATTACTCATATATATTTATAATTAATATATTAATCATTTAATGTCGCTTTATTTTATTTCTTTTTTTGCTGGGGCTGTGAGTTTTTTATCTCCATGTGTTTTACCTTTGGTGCCAGGATATATTTGTTTTATTTGTGGTACAACTCTAGAGGGTTTAGATAATCAAAACAAATCTTTCATACTAAAAAATACCCTTTTATTTGCTCTGGGTTTTTCAATTGTTTTTATTTCTTTAGGAGCTACAGCCACTTTTCTTGGCTCAATACTTTTTAATTATTCGAAATTTTTTACTTTCGTTGTTGGTTTAATCATTATTATTTTCAGCTTAAACATGATTGGTGTCTTACAATTAAGGCTTTTAAGTCAAGAATTTAGGTACCACTTTAAAAACCAAATTAAAAAGCCCTACGTTGCTTTTTTAATTGGTATCGGATTTGGATTTGGATGGACGCCTTGTATTGGACCTATCCTGGGATCTGTTTTGGCATTTGCGTCTCTAGAAACTACTCTTTTAAAAGGAATAATTTTATTAACTATTTACTCCCTTGGTTTAGCGGTCCCATTTGTGCTTTCTGGAGTATATTTGACTAGATTTTTAATTTTTTCACAAAGAATGAAATCACATATAATAAAAATTCAAAAAGGAAGTGGTTATATTCTTCTTATAACGGGCGTCATGATTATAACTGGAAAACTTCAATCTTTAGGTTTTTTTATTTTAAAGTATTTACCTTTTTTAGGTAAATTGGGCTAAAATTAAATAGTTTGTTTTTTTGAGGAAAGCAGTATACCGCTAATAATTAAAAGTGTACCTACGATATGATGGAAAGAAAATTGCTCTCCTAATAAAAAAACTGCCATCAAAGAGCTAAAAATCGGCATCAAATGCAAAAATACTCCAGATCGGCTTGGTCCAATTAATTTAATAGCTGCATTCCAAAATGTATATGCACCTATCCCTGCAAAAAATACTACATAACCAATTGTCATTAAAACCGGAATGTTAAAAGTAATTTTTTTTCCTACCAACACTTCAGCTATATACATCGGTAATAAGAATAATAAACCAATTATAATAATTGTTTGTAAAAATATAAATGGCTCAAGATTAACTTTTTTTTTTCCTAATAATAACGAATATGTTGTCCATGAAATCATGGCGACCAACATCCATAGATCTCCTTTATTTAGCTTTAAGGCTAGTAAAAGAGATAAATCCAATTTCGTTATTATTGATATAACTCCCATCAGAGAAATTACTACACCAATTATTTGATAAATTCTTATACTCTCAGTTTTAAATAAACCGGAAAAAAAAATTATAAATACAGGTATTGTCGAAATCATCAAAACACCGTTTAAGACTTGGGTATAGTTTAATGAGTAATAAACTACTGAATTAAAAACACTAATACTTGTAAAACCCATTATAACTAATACTAAAAAATTTTTTTTTATTTCCTCGTAATTCATTATTACTCCTTTTAAAGTAAAAGGGCATAAAATTAAGAACGCAAGAAACCATCGATAGAAATTTAAAGTGAGAGGTGGTATTTCAAATAGAGTTGCAACTTTACCAACTATAAAGTTTCCTGACCAAAATAAAGTGCACAAAATTAAATAGAAATAAGCCCGAATATTCATCCTAATCTTGAATATTATGCTTTCTTTTTCTCATTTGGTAAATTGGCTCCAAATCTTCGTGTATCTCTTTTATTTTAGAACTAGTTGTATATTCAAATAATGCAGGACAAATTGAATGGATTAATGCTGTAAAAGATGAACATAAACATTTCCAACTTACTTTAAGTGCAAATTTTTGATGCTCAAAGTAAGTTTTATTCGCATCCTTAAGATGTGATTTAATTTTGCTAAGCATTTTAAATATTATAGCACGACTTACAAAATTTGAAAATCAATGCAGACTAATTTTGATTGACCGCTTTTTTATCTTCAGTTTTTACTGTGTCCTTGTCTGCTTTTTTAGAAGATGATTGTTTTGTAGCGGGCTCAGATCTTGCCTTGTTATCAGAAAGCCTTTTTAAATATCCGTCTACGTCTGCACCTTCATCAATTTTAAGATTTTCTTTAAAAAAGACATCCCCTTTTATAGTTGCGGTCTTACCAATTTTAACATCCCCCGCCTCTGTTTCACCTTCAACATAACCAAACACTTCAAAAATATCTGCTTTAACTGATCCAATAATAGAACCTGTTTCAAGTAGTTTAATATTGTAGGCTCTAATATTCCCGTTCATAATACCTGAGATTTCTATTGTACCTTTGCAAATTAAATCACCTTCAACTTGAAGGCCTTCTCCTATATGCGATACATTCGAGCTAACACTGTCGTTATTATTATTAAACATCGATATGGTTATATCTAAAAAATTTCAAAGAGTCTCGTAGATTCAATAAAAAAAAGCTATTAATTTAGTAAATATTCTCTTCTTTATGAATATGTGCGCTCAAAACTAATCCGAGAGCAAACATCGTAGTAATCATTGCAGTTCCACCATAAGACATTATTGGAATTGGAACTCCCACAATCGGTAATAGCCCGCTCACCATTCCTATATTTATTCCGACATAAACAAAAAAGTTAAATGATATACCAAAACACATTAATCTAGAGAAAGTATTTCTTGAATTTTTTGAGATCATATCAATCCTCATTATTAAAAAGATAAATAACAAAATTAATAATATACAACCAATATATCCAAATTGCTCGGCAAAGACCGTGAAAATAAAATCAGTATGTTTTTCTGGTAAGAAATCTAAATTACTTTGTGATCCCTTCATAAAGCCTTTGCCAAAAAAACCACCAGAACCTATTGCTATTTTTGATTGTATTACGTGATAACCTGCTCCAAGCGGATCATTTTCAGGATTAAAAAAAGTTAAAATTCTTTGTTTTTGATACGGTTTTAATAATGAAATTGATAACGGCGCTAAAATTAAAACTGATATTGCGCCAAATGAAAAAATTCTTAAGTTTAATCCTGCCAACCATAACATTGCAAGTGAAACTGCTAATATAAATAACGCAGTTCCGAGGTCTGGTTGTTTTACCACAACAATAAATGGTATAATTATTAATGCTAGTGGTAATGCAAGTTTCGTAATTCTATCAGTATCGTCAGTTTTAATAAATTGGTAATATCTTGCTAAAGCAAGTATCACTGCAACCTTCATTAGCTCTGAAGGCTGAAGATTAAACACACCTAGGTTTAACCATCTTTTGGCACCTTGCGCAGAAAGACCAAAATAATCTACCAGAATAAGAAGTATTAAAACGAAAATATAGAATAAGTAAGCTGATCCAACCCAAAATTTTATGCTTGTTAATGCTACAGCTATTAACAAAATAAAAGAGAACAAAAACCTAATTGTATGTTTTTCAAAATAATTATTTTGACCAGTATCAATTGAATATATTGTTAATAAACTAATTGTACCAATTAATAAAACTATAAATATTAAAAGCCAATCCAAGTTTCTAAGCTTTGAATTTAATTGATTACTTTTTAGAATTTTAAGCATTCTTTTGACCGTAGTATTTGTTAAATATTTTGCTCATTATTTTCTTAGCAATTGGTGCAGCTTTTGACGAGCCTGATCCACCATGATCGATCACAACAGTAATGTTAAATTTTGGATCTTCAACCGGACCATAACCTACGAATAAAGAGTGATCTCTAAATTTCCACGGCAAATCTTTGTTCTTCAAATTTCTCAAACGTTGCTCTGCAGTAATTTTTCTAACCTGCGATGTACCTGTTTTACCAGCAAACAAATGTTTTCCTTTAATTCTAGATCTGTAGGATGTTCCGCCGAATTCGTTAGTTGAAGAGAACAATGCATCCATAATAATTTTTAAATCATCTGGATCAGAAATGATTCTTTCTTCAATTATTTTTGGTTTATCTGATTTAAAAATAGTTGGAGTTACTTTATAACCGCCATTAGATAGTTGAGTCATCATTTTGCATAATTGAATTGGTGTTGTTTGAATGTATCCTTGGCCAATACCTGTTATTATCGTTTCACCTAAATACCATGGTTGCCCAACATATTTCTTTTTCCATTTTGTACTAGGAACCACCCCCTTTCTTTCTTCGATAAATCCTTCAAATACATTTTTTCCTAAACCGAATCTTCTTGCCGTCTCATTTAAACGATCAACACCAAGTAACCTCGCGACTTCATAAAAATATATATCACAAGACTGACTTATAGCTTTTTTTAAATCAACTACGCCATGTCCATTTTCTTTCCAGCAATGATATTTTTGGCCAAAATATTCTGTCGACTCTTTGCAAGTCATTTTAAAATTTTTATTAATAATATTATTTTCGAGCGCAGATAATGTGACTAACATTTTGATAGTACTGCCTGGAGGATAAAGAGCTGACAGAGCTTTGTTTGATAAAGGTTTTTTTTCATTTTTTAAATAAGATTTATATTCTGTTTTAGAAATTCCATAAGTAAATGAATTTGAATCGAAAGATGGAGATGAAACCATGGTTAAAATTTCGCCAAAATTATCCATCACGATTATTGAGCCGCTCTCATCTTTGATAGACTCATACGCTGCAACTTGGATGTCGCTATCTAAAGTTGTAATTATATTTTTACCATTTAAACCTTTATAAAAACTTACTTGCTTAACAAACTTACCCTTAGCATCAGTCTCAAATACTGAATTACCAGGATCGCCAGCCATCAGTGTTTCAAATTTCTTTTCAATACCAATTTTTCCAACTTTTAAGTTAGGAATATTATGAAACTTTGGATCGATTTTACTAAGATCTTTTTTTGATGCTTTCCCAATATAGCCAATTACATGAGAAAACTCTAATGGCTTAGAATATGTTCTTTCGTAGGATAAAAATGGAAAAACGCCGGGCATCATATCAAGATTATAATTAATCATGGCAAACTTTTTCCAAGATAATATTTCATCCAAAACAAAAGGTTCAAATCTTTTAGTCCTTTTATGTTTTATGATTGACTTTTTATATTTTTGAATTTTGATAAGATCTAAATTCAATATTTTAGTTAATTGATAAAAAGTCTCATCAACACTTTGTATTAAGTCTAAATTAATACTAACTTTATAAATTTCTTTATTTGATGCTAAAATTCTATTTTGTCTATCTAAGACAAGCCCTCTTTCTGATACAACTTTCCATTCACTAAATCTATTTCTATCTGATAGAACCTTATATTTTTTTCCTTCAAATAGTTGCAAATATGTTAATCTAGAAATTAAAAGACCAAAGAAACTAAATTTTCCAATATTAAGGATAAAGGCTCTTTTTGAAATAGCTTTACCTTTACTCTCGATACCTTTCTTTGCTTTTGGCTTAAAATATTCCATATCTACACTTATATATATAGACTTTTTCAATTCAAAGTGTTAATTCCCCGCTAACTAGGAGGTTAGTTATTAAAATAGAAGTAAAAAATGATAATTTAGAACAAGCGCTTAGAGTACTTAAAAAAAAGCTACAGCGTGAAGGTACATTCCGTTTGCTCAAATTGAAAAGTCATTTCGAGAAACCGTCAGAAAAGAAAAAAAGAGAGAAAGACGAAAATATAAAAAGATTTAAAAAGCTAAAAAAACTTAGATCTAGGCTTTAATCTAGAGCTTTTGAAATCTCCTCAACCATTTTTTTTGCGTCAGAAAATAACATTAAAGTATTGTCTCTGAAGAATAACTCGTTATCTACACCTGCATATCCCGCTGACATACCTCTCTTAACAAAAAGGACAGATTTAGATTTTTCAACGTCGAGAATTGGCATGCCGTATATTGGACTTTGCGGATCTGTTTTTGCAGCTGGGTTTGTAACATCATTCGCTCCAATCACAAAACTTACATCTGTATTCGAAAAATCATTATTAATATTTTCTAATTCAAACACTTCGTCATAAGGAACATTAGCTTCAGCTAAAAGTACGTTCATATGACCGGGCATTCTTCCGGCTACCGGGTGGATCGCATACTTAACATCTACTCCATTTGCTTTTAATTTATCGCACATTTCTCTAAGAGCATGCTGCGCCTGTGCAACAGCCATACCATAACCCGGTACTATTATAACCGAAGATGCATTTTTCATCAAAAATGCAGCGTCGTCTGCACCAGCTTGTTTTACAGGTTTTTTATTTTGAACAGCAGAAGTTTGGGCAGAATCACCTCCAAATCCTCCAAGTATAACATTAAAGAGCGATCTATTCATTCCTTTACACATAATATATGAAAGAATGGCGCCAGAAGATCCTACTAATGCACCAGTTATAATTAAGGCTGTGTTCTCTAAAGTAAAACCAATTCCAGCTGCGGCCCACCCCGAATAAGAGTTTAGCATTGATACAACAACTGGCATATCAGCACCACCAATTGGAATTATTATTAAAAAACCAATTAAAATAGAAACCAATGTTATAATCCAAAAATATTTCTCTGACTGATCGATGGCAAAAAGAACTATTGCAACAATTATGCTTATACCAATTAATAAATTGATAAAATGTTGTCCTCTAAAAACAATTGGGGAGCCAGACATGATTCCTTGAAGTTTTAAAAATGCAATACAAGAACCAGAAAAGGTAATTGCACCAATCGATGAACCAATAGACATTTCAATTAATGACGCTAATTTAATTTTCCCATTTTCAAATATCCCAAATGCTTGTGGATCATAGTATGCGGCAATAGCAATTAATACAGCACATAATCCTACCAAACTGTGAAATCCTGCAACAAGTTGTGGCATTGCTGTCATAGCAATACGAGCTGCAATTAATCCTCCGATAACACCGCCAATCAATAAAGGTACTAAAATAAACGAGATGTTAGACATTAACTCTGCTAATGTACCAATACTTAATAGTGTTGTTATAATAGCGATAGTCATACCTGACATACCAAATATATTCCCTGTCCTTGAAGTCTCTGGTGATGACAGTCCTCTTAATGCAAGAATAAAAAAAATTCCTGATATTAGATAAAGTAATGCAACTATATTTGCCGAAATCATTTATTTTTTTTCCCTTTTTTGTACATCTTTAACATCCTCATGGTGACTAAAAATCCACCAAAGATATTAATAGCTGCTAATAAAATACCCACAATTCCAGAATAAAAAGAAATAATTGAACTATCGGAACTAGAAACCGCAACGGCTACCAAAGCACCTACAATTATTACAGACGATATTGCATTTGTTACCGACATTAAAGGTGTATGCAAAGCTGGCGTAACACTCCATACAACGTAATACCCTACAAAAATGGAGAGTATAAAAATAGCTAACCTAAATACAAAAGGATCAATTTCCATTTATTTTAACAAAACTCCCTTAATTATTTCATCTTCATGATTTATCTCTACAGCTTTTTTTTCTTTATTAAAAATTAAATTTATAAAATTCAAAAGATTTTTTGACAACAAAGCTGACGCTGATCCAGGAATTCTTGAAGCATAATTGCTGTAACCTAGTATTTTAACTCCATTTTTTTCTATAATTTTGTCAGGTTCAGAAAAGGCACAATTTCCTCCTTGAGCGGCAGCTAAATCACAAATCACAGAGCCAGGTCTCATTGAAAGCACCATCTCCTCGGTTATAATTCTTGGTGCTTTTTTTCCAGGAATAAGCGCGGTACAAATTATTATATCTTGGCTCTTTACAGTATCTTTTATTAATATCTCCTGTTTTTTTTTGAAGTCATCACTGGCCTCTTTTGCATAACCTCCTGAAGTTTCCATATCTTCTGCGTCTTCAACAAATACAAATTTCGCACCTAAGCTTTCAACTTGCTCTTTCGAAGCTAGTCTCACATCCGTAGCGGAAACAACTGCTCCTAATCTTTTTGCAGTCGCAATTGCCTGTAAACCCGCTACACCAGCTCCCAATATAAAGTATTTGGCAGGTGTAACAGTTCCAGCAGCAGTCATCATCATTGGCAAAGCTTTTTGAAATTCGTAAGCCGTATCAATTACGGCCTTATATCCTGCTAAGTTAGCCTGGGATGACAAAACATCCATGGCCTGCGCTCTAGTTATTCTTGGTAACAAGTTAAGGGCAAATATTTGTTGTTTATTTTGTTTTACTAAATTAGTCGCGTCATTATCTGCTTGATTAAAGAAACCAATTATTAAATTTGCACCCTGCTTAAATTTAAATTCAGATAAATTTCTTTGAGAAATTTTCAATATAATATCTGATTTTTCACATAACGAGTTGTTATCTGATATTGTTGCCCCAGATTTTACATATTCGTCATCAGCATAATCTGAACTATTTCCGTAATTTTTTGGTATCATAACATCGATACCCAGAGATTTTATTTTCTTTACACCTTCAGGGTTTAACATTACCCTTTTTTCAAAATCCGCATTTTCAGAGATACATCCCAAAATCATTTGTAGTTTTATAAATAATTAAAATGTTAAAACAAGACTTTAAATTCTTAAATTTAATATTAATAAACTCTAGAGTAAAAAAATAGCCATACCTGCTAAAATTAGAATTACGGCCGCAGAAACGTATATAACAAATTTTGTAAAAACATCCCAAGTCTTCTTTTGTTCCTTAATATCCATTAGCCTTGTCGTGCTTTCATTCTGGGATTTTTTTTATTGATGACATATAATTTCCCTCTTCTCTTCACGAGCTTATTATTCAAATCTCTTTTTTTTAGCGATTTTAAAGATGATACAACTTTCATAAATTTAAATATAACATGATATCCAAATTTTAAAACAACTTTTCTTTCCAACTTTTTGGAGTTTTTTCATTTAATATTTCTAATTCGTAATTGTACTCAAACTTTTTAGGACCTTTAATTTTTATAAAATCAATTACCTTATCCAAAGACTCACTTAGAGATACTTTCGTTTCATAACCAAGAATGCTTCTCGCTTTGTCAGCTGAACATACTGCGTGCTTAACCTCGTTAGGTCTATCTTCGTAATATTCAGGTTTTTGATTAAATTTTAATTTATTAGACAATAATTCAAATAGCTGATTAATAGTTATAAACTCTTCGTCTGGTCCGATATTTACTGTTTGGTTAATGATTTTTTTATCCATCATGAGTTTATCAAGACAAAAAATACAGTCGTCAATATCGGAAAAGCATCTCTTTTGTTCACCATCTCCATAGATAATAGGTTTTCTATTTTGTAACATTAAGTTTGCCATTATTGAAACTACATTTCTATAAGGGTCAGTATATGTTTGTTTAGGACCAATAATATTATGTGGAACAGCAATGTTATATTCGAATTTGTGAGTCTTGCTTAAAATTTTTAAAATATTTTCTGCAGCAACTTTTGATACGCCATAGGGATCAACAGGATTAATTTTATCATCTTCTTTAAAGGGTACCTTTACATCTCCATATCGTGCCATAGATGAACAATATACTACTCTTTTAACATTATTTTTAATCGCAGCCGTAAAAACTGAAACACTACCTGTAACGTTGTTATTACAAATTAAGGTTGGTGAAAAACTAGATAAACCCTCATGAGCATAAGCTGCGGCATGACAAACTACATCTACACCTTTCATCGCCTCAGATAAACTTTTTAAGTCTTCACAATTTATCTGGTGAAATTTAATTTTTGATTGATCGATGTTATCTAAAGAGCCGCCTACAAGATTATCACATCCTGAAACTTTAAATCCCTTTTTTAAATAATAATCTGCAAGGTTTGATCCTAAAAAACCAGCGATACCCGTAATGAAAATATGCATTTTTTTAATAAGCCTGGCAACGACCTACTCTCCCATACCTTAAGGCAAAGTACCATCGGCGCTGAAGGACTTGACTTCCGAGTTCGAGATGGGATCGGGTATTGCCCCTTCGCAATAATTACCAGGCATGGAGTTCATACATACTTTTAATGAACTGGTAAAGTGTTTTTTTTTAGCAAACTGTGAGATAAATTGGTGGGCATGGCAAGAATTGAACTTGCTACCTCTACGATGTCAACGTAGCGTTCTACCAATGAACTACATGCCCCTAGTATATTTTTTAATAATAAAATAAAAGGAATTATAGATAAATGAATAATAAGAAAATATCAATAATCACCGTTGTTAAAAATGGGATGCCTTATATCAAATCAGCAATAAAGTCATTTGAATTACAGGATTATCAAGATAAAGAGTTAATAATTATTTATTCAAAATCAGACGATGGAACTGAAGAATTTCTAAACAAATTTTATCCTAATATTTCATACAGTGACCAAAAATCATTGAACAAATTTGGTTCAATAAATCTAGGTTTAGAAAAAGCCTCTGGTAATATTATTGGTCTGTTACACGCTGATGACTTTTTTTATAATGAGAATACATTAAAAAATATATCAAAAAATTTCGATGATGAAGTAAATTGTATTTATGGAGATATAATGTTTTGCAAAAAAGAAAATATTAATGCCATTTCAAGAGTATGGAAATCTACTAATTATGAAAAACTGAATTTAAGATTTGGCTGGGTTCCACCGCATACATCAATTTTTATAAAAAAAAATTTGATAAAAGATATAGGAAACTATGATGAAACTTTTGATATATCCGGTGATTTTGATTTTATCTTAAGATTATTTAATAATGAAAAATTAAAACCCAAAAAATTAGATAGCTATATAACTGTAATGAGAACTGGTGGAGACAGCACAAATTTTAAAAAATTTCTTAGAAAATTTAATCAAGATATCGAAATATCATCAAAATACTTGAAACAGCCTTATTTGAGTGTTTTATTGAAAATCATATCAAAAATTAGTCAGTTCAAAATTTTTAAACAACAATTAAAAAATAATTATATTGATAGATTAAATTCTTCGTTATAAAAGACTATCTCATCGCGGGGTGGAGCAGTCTGGTAGCTCGTCAGGCTCATAACCTGAAGGTCCTTGGTTCAAATCCAAGCCCCGCAACCAAATTAATTGTAATTATTTCTCGTAAATTTAATAAAATCGTTGTTTGGCTTGGTATTGTACATATGATCAATCCAATTATAAGTTTTATTGATTCCATCTTTAAGTGAATAATTATAATCCCATTGTAATACTTTTTTTATGAGATCGTTATTGCTTGATCTTCCATTTACACCCTTTGGCTTGTCTAATTGATAATTTCTTTTTAATTTAACTCCACTAATATTCTCGATAATATCCACAAGTTGATTTATTGACACTTTCTCTTCACTTCCAATATTTATTGGATCCCTAAAGTCTGAATTAAAAAGTTTTAAAATTGCTTCAACACAATCCGCTATGTACAAAAAGCTTCTAGTTTGGTTTCCATCTCCCCATATATCAATTGAATTTTTTTGACTCATCTTGGCTTCTATTACTTTTCTACACAATGCTGCTGGTGCTTTTTCTCTTCCACCATCGAAAGTACCAAGAGGACCGTAGATATTGTGAAATCTTGCTATACGAGTTTCCAAACCATAATCTTCATAAAAATGTCGACACATTCTTTCACTAAAAAGTTTTTCCCATCCGTAACCATCTTCTGGCATTGCTGGATAAGCGTCGGTTTCTTTTAAACCGTCAATGTCTGCATTTTTTTGTAATTCAGTATTATAAGCGCAAGCACTTGACGAAAAAAAATATTTCTTAACTTTATTTTTTCGACAGGCCATTAGCATATGTGTGTTTATTAATACTGACATCATACACTCTGCTTTGTTATTTTCTATAAAACCTATTCCACCCATGTTACAAGCTAAGTTTAAGACATAATCAATATCCTTTGTCATCTGCATACAATTATTTAAATCGGTCATGTCCAGAGAAAAATTTTCGACTTGTTCGAATCTTTGAAACCAAAATTCGCTTGGCTTTATGTCAACAGCACGGACTTTGGCTCCAGTATCTATTAACGTTTTTATTAGATGACCCGCAATGAAACCGCCTCCACCTACTACTAAATAATTATTCATTTTGTATAAGACTAATTAATTTAAATCAGTGTTATTTACAACAAAGAAATAAAAATTTATAACTTCAATATTGTTCTAAATGATATTGTTTGAAATTACTTTTTTTCTTTTATATTCTACATTTGCTATTGTATCTTTTGCTGGGTTAGGTCAATTAGTAATAGGTAAATTTGATAAAAGTTTTATAATAAGTCTATTTTTTGGATTTCTTTTTGCTGCATTTTTAATAACAACAATTCATTTCGTTATTGAGATAAATTTATATGTTGCTTTAACAATAATGCTATTAGGTTTTTTATGGAGTTTAAAAAGTTTTGTATATTTTAGGCGATATTTTAATAGAGAGTTTATAATATATTCTCTAATTTTTTTTATCTTATTGCCTATTTATGTAAGTCAAAAATATCATGAGGATTTTGGATATTATCATTTACCTTACATAATAAACATTATTAATGAAAAAATTATATTTGGATTGGCAAACATAAATCGTGCATTTGTTCACAACTCGATATGGCTAAATATTTTACCAATATTTTATATAAAAGATAATTATAATTACGTAATGATTCCAACTTTTTTAATTTATTATTCATTTATTATTTTCTCAATTTCGCAAGTTATTAAAAAAGAAAATTTTAAGATCAGTTCTCTTATTTTAATTATTTCCTCTTTTTATTTAATTTTGAAATTTACGAGAATATCAGAATTTGGAAATGACATACCTTCTTTAGTTTTTTCAATTTTGTCAGTTTATTATTTTTTAAAATTTTATGAAGAAAACAATAAAGATTTAAAAAATAAATTTTTTTTTTATAATTTAAGTTTTGCTACATTTGCTATTTTAATAAAATTTAGTTCAATACCATTATTAATTTTAACAATATATTTGTTTATCGAAAATTTTCTGCTTCTAAAAAAAAATGTATTAAAATTTCATTATGTACTAATTTATATGTTAGGTTGCTTATTTTTTTTTCAACAATTTATCTACACCGGCTGCTTCATTTTTCCCTCAAAACTTAGTTGCATAGATGTCTCATGGTTTGATCCAAACTCCTTAAATGCAAAATATAGATTAGAGTTAATTAATAAGAGTTACTTCTACAAAGCTAAGGATTTATTAAGCCCACAGGAGTATCTACAGAATTTAAATTGGATACCTTTTTGGTTTGAAAGAAATTACATTGGAATATCAGAACATCTTGCTACTATGATAATACCTATAATTTTATTTATCTTTTTGTTAAAAAAAAATAAGAAAAAAAGATTTTTTAAAACATTAAAAATAAAAGCATTTGTTATTTTCGTTTTATTAGGTTTTATATTTTGGTTTAGTTTTTCTCCAGTATACAGATTTGGAATTATTTATTTTGTTTGCTTGGTATTTTTATTATGTTCATTTATATATAAAAATAAAAGTTTTTCAAAAAAAGTTTTTTTGAATCTAATTTTTATATTTTTATTTTTTAATTTTTCGAAAAATACAGCTAGAATAATTGATAAAAATTATTTTTTTTTTGGAATTACAAAGATACAAAATACTTTTATCAAGAATTCAAGTGCACAAAACAATTTTGTAGAGGTTTACGAACCTGACATAAATAGTAATAATAAGAGAGGCAACGGATGGCAGGGAAGACTTTGTTGGGATATAAAATTTATGTGTACAAGAAATAAAATTAAAGTAAAAAAAGTAAAAGACTATCTTTTTATCGAAAAGTTATAAAAAATATTTTTATTTAAAATCTGAGCTTTTATAAAATACTATAGATTTTATAAAAAAACTTAAAATTAATGTCATGGCAAAAATGTAACTGCTATTATATTTAACTAAAAAATTTAAATATAAGAAATTAAA
>CACIPP010000003.1:0-123081 GCA_902588515.1 uncultured Pelagibacteraceae bacterium | reverse complement strand
GCACCATGACCTAATTTTGCGACGTTTTTTGCAATCTTAAGTAATTCAAACTTCTTGTCATCTGGCTTAAAAAATTGAAAAGTAGAGTTATCTAAAAAAATTTTCTTATTTATAAATTTAGTTTCTGATATGTTTAGAGCATGAGATATAGGAATTTTCATAGAATTATTATGTGCAATAAAATAGTAAAATCCTGATTTTAATGATAAAACAGCATGGATTCTCGAGGATGGTTCAATCCTTATTGCAACGTCTTCAGGTTTTAGATTAAATATTACTAAAGCTTCAAAATATTCAAGTACTTTGTTAGCTAGTGTGGCGGAGTCGATAGATATTTTTTTTCCCATACTCCAGTTTGGATGTTTTAAAGCTTGTCTAACTGAAACTTTTTTATAATTAATATTTTTGTTAAAAAAGGGTCCACCTGACGCAGTAAGAAATACTTTTTTTATATTTTTTTTAAAATAAGGATTATTGTCTAATATTGAGTAAATTGAAAAATGCTCAGAGTCTATCGGAATTAACTTGCATTTGTTTTTTTTTAATTCTTTTATTAATATTTTGTTTCCTAAAACTATAGACTCTTTATTAGCTATTAATAAATTTCTTGATACTTTGGATATACCAATAGTTGAGATGAAACCATCATTTCCTGCAATAGAGGAAATACAAAAATCTATTTTACCATTAATTTTTTTTACTAATTTATCTAAATCATTGAATACCCGAAATTTTAAATTTTGATTTTTATTTAAAAATTTTAAATATGCTGATTTGTTTTTAATTAATATATATTTTGGTTTATAAAGCTGTACTTGTTTTTTCAACAAGGAAATATTTCTATAACATGATATAAAAACTAATCTTATTTTATTTTTTTCTTTTTTAATTAAAGATAATGTTTGAACACCGATTGATCCAGTAGATCCTAAAATTCCCAAAGATTTATGTTTCATAAATTAATAATAATAAAAAAGATTATAGATGATATAACTAAACCATCAATCCTATCCAATACACCGCCATGATCACCTAATAATTTTGAATAATCTTTTAAACCATACTTTCTTTTGTAATATGAAAAAAATAAATCTCCGAAAATTGTAGAAATGCAAATCGTAATTTGTAATAAAAATATGTAAATAAAATTATTTTCCAAAATTTCGTTATAAATAAGAAAAATAAATGCAAATTGTGAAAAAAAAAGTGAACCAAAAAAACCCTCAAAAGTTTTATTTGGGCTAATTACCTTCAATTTTTTTTTTCCAAATTTTTTACCTATATAGTATCCTGCAATATCACTAATCCATACAATCAATAGCAACCAAATACAGTTAATATTATTCTCTAGATTAATATAAAATAACGCAATAGAAAAAATTGAAATAATTAGAATTCCTAAAGCTTTATCAAATATTTTGTTAATTGACCTGTTCCACTCATAAACTGATAAAAAAAATATTATTATAATATTAACTAAAAAAACTTTATGATTAAATGTTGATAAGATTATATAAGGAGCTAAAATTAAAGATATAAATACTCTATGCCGTAAAAGATAATTTAAATTACTTGCCATAATTTCTTTTTATAACTTTAAAATTACTTAAAATATCACTTAAATCTTTTGAATTGAAGTCTGGCCATAATTTTTTAACAAAAAAAATCTCTGTATAAGATATTTGCCACAACAAAAAATCACTTAATCTTTTATGACCGCCTGTTCTTATTAACAAATCTGGGTCAGGAAATAATTTAGTATATAAGGTTTTATTAACAGTTTTTTCATTTATGCTTAATTTTTTCTTTTTAATAAATTTAAATGCATTAATTAATTCTTTTTTTGAACTATAGTTAAAAGCAATATTAATACGTAACTTTGGTCTCTTCTCATTTTTATTATTATAAAGATTTATCAGTTTTTTTATATTTAAGGGTAATCTACTTTGTTCACCTATGAATTTTACACTTATATTTTTCTTTTTTAACTCTAAATAATTTTTATTTAAATAATTATCCAATAATGAAAAAATATATTTTATTTCTACCGTTGATCTTTTCCAATTATCATATGAAAAAGTATACAATGTTAAATACCTGATTTTTAAATTAACAATTTTTTTTATGATATTCTTTAAATTTTCTAATCCTTTTGAATGACCATAAGAGCGGCTTTTATTTTTTGCTTTCGCCCATCTACCATTTCCATCCATAATAATGGCCAGATGTCGAATTTTATTCATACTGTAAGAATGTCTTTTTCTTTTTGTTTAATTTTATCTTCAATTAGTTTTATATAATTATCGGTAATCTTTTGTAACTCATTCGCAAATTTCTTGTTTTCATCGTCAGAAATAATTTTATCCTTGTTATCTTTTTTAATCTTATCCATACCTTCTCTTCTTATATTTCTAATAGAAATTTTAATTTTTTCAGATTGTTGGGAAACTATTTTTGTTAATTCTTTCCTTCTCTCCTCTGAAAGTTTCGGAACAGGCACTCTAATAATTTGTCCATCAACTAAAGGATTAAGATTTAAATCAGACTCTCTGATACTTTTTTCAATAAATTTTACATTATTTTGGTCCCAAACTTGTAAACTTAATGTTTGATGATCTGGTGTTGAAATAGAGGATAGTTGTTTTATTGGCATAACCTGGCCATAAACTTCAACTTTAAGCAAATCAAGCATGTTTGCATGCGCTCTTCCAGTTCTAATAGAAGAAAGGTCTCTCTCTAAACTTCCTAAAGAATCTTTCATTTTTTTCTCAAATGATTTTAGTAATTCGTTCATAACAAATTATTTCGTCAAATTTTTTACTTCTTCTTTAAAATCAGATTTATTTATTACAATGCCCTCACCTACTTTTAATCTTTTAAAATTTGTAATTTTAAATTGAATATTATGAGATTTCGAAAAATTATCTATAGCTTTTTCAACATTAACATCTGGATCAATCACCCATTTCTGTTTTAATAATGAATTTTCAGATATTATTTTTGAAATTTTACCATCAATAATTTTTTTTAAAATATCCGGTGGCTTTTTATCATCTTTTAATTGCTCAATTATTATTTTTTTTTCATTTTCTATGAAATTATTATCTATACCTTTCTCGTCAATTGACATTGGATTTAAAGCTGCAATATGCATACAGATGTTCATTGCTAATTCTTTTGCTATTTTTTCATTATCGGTATTATAAGATAATAGAACTCCAATTTTCCCTGTGCTATCTGAAGCTTTATTATGTAGGTAACGAGCTATAAAACCATCGCAAATAATTTTTTCGAATTTTCTTATTTTAATATTTTCTCCAATTTTTGAAATAAGTTTTGTTATTG
This sequence comes from uncultured Pelagibacteraceae bacterium, assembly GCA_902588515.1. Taxonomy (GTDB): domain Bacteria; phylum Pseudomonadota; class Alphaproteobacteria; order Pelagibacterales; family Pelagibacteraceae. Next base: position 119,736 of record CACIPP010000003.1, on the reverse strand, counting down.
CTTGCTCGACTGTTTCATTATGGTTTATTTCTAATTTTTTTAAATCCTCTGTTGTGTTTGCTTCTAAAGATTTTTTTGCAACTTCTTCACAGAAATTAATAAATTCTTTATTTTTGGCAACAAAGTCAGTTTCAGAATTTATTTCTAATAAAATCCCAATCTTATTGGATATAAACGTTACAACTAATCCTTCAGCTGCATCTCTAGAACTTTTCTTGGCAGCTTTTAAAATACCCTTCTTTCTTAAAAAATCTACAGCTTGTTCAATGTCGTTATTATTTTCTGATAAAGCAGTCTTACAATCCTGCATACCGGCTCCAGTTATTTCCCTAAGTTCTTTAACTTTTTCAAGAGTAGACATAAAAAAAATTATTTTTCTTTTACTGAGTCTTTAGAGGTTTTTACTTTTTCTGTTGCAAGAATATTTTTTTTAGCATCAATTATCGTTTTTTGAACTAAATCACAGTACAAATTTATAGATCGTCTAGCATCATCATTTCCAGGAATTGGGTAAGTAATATTTTCTGGATTAGAATTGCTATCAACTATAGCCACAATTGGTATGTTAAGTTTTTTACCCTCTAAAACTGCTAATGACTCTATATTAGTATCAATTATAAAAATCATATCTGGTAATTTTCTCATTTTGCTTATTCCACCTAAAGATCTTTCTAACTTATCTCTTTCTACTGTCATTTTAATTAATTCTTTTTTTGTAAATCCAGTATCTTCTTTTTTTAAATCTTCATTTAATCTTTTTAATCTTTTTATAGAATTATTAATCGTATTCCAATTAGTGAGCATACCACCTAACCATCTATGATTAACATAATAGCTTTCCGTTTCTTTTGCTAAGTTTGAAATAAGTTCAGAGGCTTGTTTTTTTGTAGATACAAATAATAATTTGCCGCCATTTGAGACGTTTTTGTGTATCTCAATTAATGCTTTATTTAATAATTCTAATGTTTGGGATAAGTCAATTATGTGAACAGAATTTTTTTCGCCATAAATATATGGCTTCATTTTAGGGTTCCATCTAAATGTCTTATGCCCAAGATGAACACCTGCTTCTAAAAGATCTTTTATACTTACGCTTGGTAAATTCATAATTTTAACCGGTTACTCCACCGAGGAAACTACCACAAAAAGTGGACCGGGGGTTACAAACCATTTTCCTCTGCGAATTTTTTTTAATTTTATAATTAAAAATATCCTTTATTACAAGCAATTAATTCTTAATATTAATGTCAATACCCTCTGATTTTAAGTGTTTTATATCATCATAATTAACATTTCTTCTTTTCGATAGGCGAAAATTATAAAGTAAATTTTTTCGTTTATATTTAAGATTTACAATAGTTGAACCTTTGTGATTTTTTAGATAATTTTTTATATTTTTAAGACTATTGCTACTATCTATGTATATATTAATTTCTTTAATATTTTTAGGTATTAAATTTTCAATAAAAAAAATTCTTGTAACATTTATTCGCTCAGTTCCGTCTTTGGCTAAATCTTTTTTAGTATTTATAATAAAAGAATTACCAACCTTCAAGTGTTGCCTATTATCAATTAAATTCTCAGAAAATAAAAATAATTCAAACATTTGACTCAAATCTGTAAATTTAGCAATTGCATACGGACTACCTCTTGCGGTTTTTTTTTCTTGCAATTTCATTAAAGTTCCACTCAAAACACATGTTTTAAGTTTTGAGTTTGATTTAAAGTCTTTGTAAGTAATAACTTTTAAATCATCTAATAAAGCACTATGATTTTTAAGGGGATGCTCACTCACAAAGAAACCGATAGACTCAAACTCTTTTTCAACAATTTCTGACTCTTTCCATTGTTTAACATTATTTAAATTAATAACTTGAGAGGTTTTTTCTTCTGAAAAAAGGTTGAGGTTATTGCTAGTAACCTCCGAAGTTTTAGAAGCTTTTATTAAATCTGGAACACTTTCATAAATTTTTCTCCTGTTTTTTTCAAGACAATCAAAAGCGCCAGCCTTAATAAGTCCTTCTAATTGCAATTTATTTAAATTCTTACTTGAATTTCTTGATAAAAAATCATTTAGATTTTCATATTCTCCATTTGTTTCTCGCTCTAAAACAATTTTTGAAATACTATCGTAACCTACTGCCTTGATTGCAGATAATGCATAATAAATTTCTTCTTTCTTATTTGGTAAAAATTCTGAGTAGGAATTATTTATACATGGAGGCAAAATCTTTAATTTTAGTTTTTTTAATTCTTCATAAAATAAATTTAATTTATCGGTATTTGAAAGCTCAGTATTCATAGAGGCACAAAAAAAGTAAATTGGATAATGTTTTTTTAAATATGCAGTTTGATATGCTATTAACGCATAAGCAGCGGCATGGCTTTTATTAAATCCGTATTGTGCAAATTTCTCAACTAATTGAAAAATATACGTAGCTTGATCTTTTGATATTTTGTTTTTTATTGCTCCCTCTATAAAATCTTTTTTTTGTCTTTCCATTTCTGCTGATTTTTTTTTACCCATTGCTTTTCTCAAAATATCAGCTTTACTAGCAGAAAAATTTGATAATGTTTGTGCTATTTGCATTACTTGTTCTTGATAAATAATTACACCATAAGTTTCATTTAAAACAGTTTTTAAGGTTGGGTGTATATAATCAATTTTTTCTTTGCCATGTTTTCTATTTATATAAGTTGGAATATTTTGCATAGGTCCTGGTCTATATAATGCTACTAACGCAATAATATCCTCAAACTTATTTGGTTTTAATTGTTTTAATACTTCCCTCATTCCAGTACTTTCTAGTTGAAAAATGCCCATGGTTTCTCCTGAGCTTAATAAATCGAATGTTTTTTGGTCATTTAAGTTAAGTTTTGAAATATCAAAATTAGGGTTATCTTTTTTTATAAAGTTAACAGCTTTTTTTATAACTGTTAAGGTCTTCAATCCAAGCAAGTCAAATTTAACTAGACCTGCGTCTTCAGACGATTTCATATCAAATTGGGTTACAGGTATAGGAATATTAGAAGATAAATCTTTATATAAAGGGACAATTTTTTTTAAATCCTTATCTCCAATAACTATTCCTGCAGCATGAGTCGCGATATTTCTATACAATCCTTCCAATTTTAATGAATAATTAATTAATTTTTTAATGTTTTGATCTTCTTTTTGCGCTTGTAAAATTCTTGGTTCTATTGCAATTGACTCCGCTAAAGAGAGTGGCCTTGAAGGGTCGAAAGGTATCATCTTGCATAATTGGTCCACTCTTCCATACGGGAGTCCAATCACTCTTCCAATATCTCTTAAAGCCATTCTCGCCTGCAATTTTCCAAAAGTAATAATTTGCGCAACTTTATTTTGATATTTATCTTTCACATAATTTATAACTGAATCTCTACCTTCCTGACAAAAGTCGATATCAAAGTCTGGCATACTAATTCTATCTGGGTTTAAAAAACGCTCAAAAATTAATCCAAATCTTATAGGATCTAAATCTGTAATAGATAAACACCAAGCAACTAATGATCCAGCACCAGATCCTCTTCCTGGTCCAACCGGTATAGAGTTTTTTTTTGCCCATTTTACATAATCAGAAACAATCAAAAAATATCCAGCAAATTTCATTTTTATTATCATTTCTAATTCATATTTAAGACGACTATTGTATAATTTATCAACAGCATTTTTGTTATTTTCATCAGTTATGTCTTTAAATACAAAATTTTCTAATCGATATTTTAATCCTTCATATGCCTGTTCTTTAATAGCTAAATCAAGATCTATATTATTATCTTTTAAATTTGGTAATAAAGGTTGACATTTTTTGGGAAAATATTTTATTTTTTTTATAAGATTAAAATTATTAATTAAAGCATCTGGTAAATCATTGAATAATAATTTCATTTCGTCAGATGATTTAAAGTAATGTTCTGATGAATATTTTAACCTTTTTTTCTCATTCACATAAGTTTTTTCACCTACACAAATGTACGCATCATGAGCTTCGTACATATCTTTTTCAATATAAAAAACTTCATGTGTTGCAATAATAGGTATTGATAATTTATTGCTAAAAAATAATAATTTTTTTTCAATTAAATTATCGTTTATCTCTTTATGTCTTTGAATTTCAATGTACAGATCCTCTTTTATTTTTTTCTTTATTTGATTAAGAAAAAAATCTACTTGTTCCTCATTATTGTTTAGTATTAATTTATAAATTAAAGAGTTTGTTCCACCTGCTAATATAATTAAACCATCACTAAAATTGACCAAATCCTCAAATGAGCAATTTACGTCCTCTTTTTCTTTTAACTCTAGATAAGATTTAGATGATAAATGAAGCATGTTTTCATATCCCTTTGCATTCTTAGCAATTATAGATACTTTTCCAATTATAGATTGATTATTAAAATTTAATTTAATATTAAGTTGATTGCCAATAACAGGTTGGGTTCCGGCTTTTGAAAGCTCATTAGAAAATTCAAGTGCTCCAGATAAATTATTAGTATCTGAAATTCCTACAGCAAAAATTTTATTTTTTTTACAATACTCAGCTAATTCAGATATTTTGACTGCGCCTTCACAAATTGAATATTGGCTATGAGTTTTATAATGTATAAATTCTTTCACTAATTAGAAATAACAGTTCTATTTTTAATTGTTAGTTCTAAATCACATTTATTCACAAGGTCTCTATTATGAGTTGCAAAAATTATAGTTCTGTTTTCTTTTTTTAATTCTTTAAGATAATTAATAACTATTATGCTATTTTCGTTGTCTAAATTTCCTGTTGGTTCATCTGCTAAAATAAGTTGTGGTTCGTTAATCAATGCTCTAGCTATAGCTACTCTTTGCTGTTCACCACCTGATAGTTGTGAAGGAAAATAATTTGTTCTTTTAGACAAATTAAATTTACTTAAAAGCTCCATAGCCTTATTATAACAAAAATCATATTCGTAATTATTATTATTTAACAATGGAAGCATAACATTTTCAATTGCATTGAGATCATTTATCAAATTAAAATTCTGAAATAAAATTGAAATGTTATCTCTTCTATATTTATTTTTTTCTTTTTGGCTAGAAACATCTAATCTTTTACCGTTCAAGTGATACTCGCCATCTACTTTACTATCTAGTAATGAAAGTATATGTAACAATGTAGATTTTCCGGATCCTGAGGGTCCTGTCAATGCAACTAATACATTGTCTGGCAATTTAAAATTTATATTATTTAAAATATTTATTTTTTCCACACTCTCATAAGTTTTTGATAAATTAATTATTTCTAGAAAATTATTCATATTTAAGATTTATAATTGGATCAACTTTTGATGCTTTTAATGCGGGTATTAAAGAAGCGATCACTGATATTAATATTGAAAATATACTTATTAATAAAATCGTTTTGAAATCTAAGTTGGTTGGCATCTTACTCAAAAAATAAATTTCTGCAGGAAATATTTCAATATTTAAAACATCGCTTAAAAACAATCTAATATTTTCAATATAATATGAAACTAGAACTCCAAGAAACACCCCGAAACCTGTACCTAAAATTCCTATTGATGAACCTGTAATTAAAAAAATTTTTGATATAGAAAAATTAGAAAAACCTAGTGCTTTTAAAATTGCTATTTCTTTACTTTTGTTTTTTACAAGTATCGTTAATCCAGATATAATATTAAAGGCTGCTACTATTATTATTAAAGTCAAAATTATAAACATAACATTTCTTTCTACTCTTAATGCGTCATAAAATGTTTTATTATTGTCAGTCCAATGATAGATTTGCTTATCATTGAAATTATTTTTTAATAATCTTGAAACTTCTTTTGATTTATTTATATTTTTTAATCTTATCTCAATTTCTTTATTGTCTAATTTTGAAAATTTATTCGATTGATCTAAATTTCCAATTACGTAATTTGAGTCAAATTCATATAATCCAGTCTCAAATAAAAAAATAACTTTATATTTATATGATTGGGGCAATGTACCAATCGGTGAAGTTTCAGTTTTGCTAGATAACAAAATTATACTGTCATTTTTATTTAAATTTAGTTTATTTGCTAAATCGATACCAATGGCAATTTCATCGTTTGAGAATTTAATTTCTCTTAAATTTTTTTGTTTTAAAACTTTTTGTAAATTACCAAATTCATTATCGTAACCTTTAAAAATCACACCTTGGCTTAAATTGCCTTTTAAAATTAATCCAGATCCATTTTGTATTAGTGATATTGAGCTATACTTTACATCATTCTTCTCCAATATATTTAAAATTTTATTATAATCTTCTTTATTTTTTCTAATATTTTCCACTGTTATATGAGGTTGAAAAGATAATAATTTTGAAATTAATTCATCTCTAAACCCATTCATTACTGACATGACAATAATTAAAGTTGCCACTCCTAAACAGATTCCAAGAAAAGAAAAGGCAGATATAATTTTTAATATACCCTCTTTTTTTTTTGGCTTTAAATAACCTTTTAAAATTAATTTTTCAGATTTATTTAACAATTTTATATTCTTTTTCTAATATATTAATTAATTCTTTAATTTTAACTACTTTAGTATCTTTACCTAATTCTTTAAATTCAAATTCCTCCCCTTTATTTTTTGATCCAACAATAATTTGAAAAGGTATACCTATTAGGTCAAAATTTTTGAATTTATTTGATGGATTGTTTTCTGTATCATCTATAATAACTTCAAAATTATTTTTCAAAAGCTCATCATAAAGTTTGAATGCTTTTTTAGAAATTAAGTCATTTTTTTTACCTAAATTGATAATTGCTACATGAAATGGTGTAATTGATTTTGGCCATTTCATAATATTATTATTATAGTTAGCCTCTATAACTGCTCCCACTAATCTTGAAACTCCTATACCATATGATCCCATGTAAACATTTACATTTTTACCATCTTTTGAATTAACAATAGCATTTAATGGTTTTGAATATTTTTGACCAAAATAAAAAATATGACCGACTTCAATACCTTTTTTTATCATTTGTGATTTCTTAGTAGTTATTTTTTCAAATTTATCTTTGTCATGCATTTCAGTTGTGGCAGAATAATATTTAGAATAATGATTTGAAACCTCTAAAAAAGAATTCTCAGAATATTTCAAGTTTGAAGGGTCAAAATTTAAAATATCTTTATCCAAATAAATTTCACTTTCCCCAGTGTCAGCCAATATGATAAATTCATGTGATAAATCTCCTCCAATAGGACCAGTTTCAGCTTTTGTAGGTATAGCTTTTAATTCTAATTTTTGAAAAGTTTTTAAATAACATAACATCATTCTGAAATATGATTTTTGAGCATCTTCTTTAGAAAGATCAAAAGAATATGTATCTTTCATCAAAAATTCACGGCAACGCATGATACCGAATCTTGGTCTAATTTCATCTCTAAATTTCCATTGAATATGATACAGCATTAATGGCAATGATTTGTATGATTTAATATTATCTCTAAATAATTGAGTGATAAGTTCTTCATTCGTTGGTCCATATAAAAGTTCGCGATCTTGCCGATCTTTAAATCTTAACATCTCCTCCCCATAACTTTCGTATCTACCACTTTCTCTCCATATATCTGAAGACTGTATAGTAGGCATTAACATCTCTATGGCTCCAGATTTATCTTGTTCTTCTCTAACTACTTTTTCTATATTCTTTAAAATTTTATAACCTAGTGGTAACCAGGAATATATACCTGCTGAGGATTGACGTATCATACCAATTCTTAACATCAACTGATGGGATTTTATTTTAGCATCAGATGATATATCTTTTAATACTGGTAAAAAATATTTAGATAACTTCATAATTTTGTTAGAAAATCTCTAATATTTATTACATTAAAATATGATAAAATAAATATAATAGTAAACAAAATGCTTGTTATTATTGTTGTATAAAATACCTTTTTTAAAATTCTTGGATTAGACGGTGCTCCCGGCTCTGTCCCAGGATAAATTTTTTTATCATCTAATTGAGATTTTATCTTAAAAGGTAATAATAAAAAAAGAATAATCCACCACAATATAACATAGGTAACTATGGAGCCTGTAATTGACATTAAAGTTTATTTTGATCTCTAATTCTAATTAATACAGCTTTCTTAAAAATAGATTTATTTTTAGTGAAGCTTCTCATCGCTTTAATTACATTAATTTCTTTAGCATAATGCGTTATAACAACTATATTGGATAAATTATTTTTTGGCTTTTGAACTAGATTTCTAACAGAAATATTATTTCTTGCAAAAATTGACGCGATTTTAGATAAAACCCCTTTTTTATCATTAACAAGTATTCTAATGTAATATTTACACTCATGGTTGTTAAAATTATATTTTTTAAAATTTTTTTTTGTTTTAGGACTATGTCCAAATGAAAAATCATCATTTCCAACCATAATAGATGATATATCTGATATAATAGCTGAGGTTGTTGGCCCCTTTCCTGCTCCTTCCCCTTCATAAATTGTTCTTCCTATTGGTGCTCCATCTACGACTATTGCATTTGTTACACCATTTATATTTGCAATATCTAAAGATGAAGGTATGAGACAAGGATGGACTCTTTGCTTAATGTAATTACCTATTTTTTCAGATATTGCCAATAATTTAATCTTTAATCCTAATTCTTTCGCAAAATTAATATCATCAATAGTAACATTAGTAATACCCTCGACTATAAATCCTTTGTTTAATATTTTACAACCAAAACAAATCGAACTTAAAATTGAAATTTTTTCTGCAGCATCAATACCTTTAACATCTGAACTTGGATTACTTTCTGCGTATCCTAATTTTTGAGCATTAATTAGTGCATCTTTAAATGCAATATTTTTATTTTCCATTTCAGATAAAATATAATTTGTCGTACCATTTAAAATGCCATAAACATGAAAAATTTTGTTTGCTATGAGGCCCTGTTTGATTGACCTGATAATTGGTATCCCGCCACCGACAGATGCCTCGAATAGTAAATTGACAGCATTTTTTTCTGCTAAGATAGATAATTGATCCCCGTATTTGGCAATTAAAGATTTATTTGCTGTAACAACATGTTTTTTATTTTTTAAAGATTCAAAAACTAATTTTTTGGCTATACCTTTGTTTCCTCCAACTAATTCTATAATTATATCAATATTTTTATTTTTGGTAAGTGAAAGAGGATTTTTTTCCCATTTGTTTTTTGATATCTTTATACTTCTTTTTTTTTTATAATTTTTAGCTGAAACTTTAATTATATTTAATTTAAAGCCTGTTTTTTTTTTAATAATATCTTTATGCTTATTTAATCTTTTATAAACTTCGGTTCCTATATTTCCCAATCCAACGATAGCTAAGTTAAAAGTTTTCATTTTATGTTAGAGATAAGTTTTCCTCAAAATCAAATCTTATATTGAAATTTTGAACTGCCTGGCCACTTGCGCCTTTCAATAAATTATCAATTGAGGAAGATATTATAAATGAGTTTGGGAGTCTATTTTCATTTATAGATATGTTGCAATAATTAGTATTAATAACTTCATTTGTGTTGATTAATTTTTTTTTATAAAATCTTATAAATTCTGAATTTTTATAAAAATTCAATAAGCACTCAGAAAGCTTGATTAAATTGAAATTAGATTTTATGTATATTGTTGATAAAATTCCTCTAAATGTAGGTATTAAGTGAGGAGTGAAATTAATTTGTGTTTTATTATCGATATACATATTTAAATACTCCTCAATTTCTGGAACATGTCTATGATTAGACAGCCCATAAGTAGCAATATTTTTTTCAATTTGAGGATATAATTCAACATCTAAAGTTTTCTTACCTGCACCAGAATAACCAGATTTACTATCTATTATAATTTCATTTGTATTTATCAAATTTTCTTTTAGCAAAGGTATCAAGGGCAATAAAATAGATGTAGGGTAGCATCCTGGACATGCAATTAAATTGCTTTTTTTTATTTCATCTCTAAATATTTCAGACAGTCCATAAACTGCTTTTTTAAGTAAATCTTTAGATTCGTGTTTTACATTATACCAATTCTCATAAGTTTCAGCATTTGATAATCTAAAATCTGCAGATAGATCTAATATAACTAAATTCTCACTAACCGATTTTATAATACTTTGTGAGTGGGTGTGAGGCATTGCAGAAAATAACACATCACAATCATTAATTAACTTAATATCAATTTTTTTAAAATCAGGTAACTTATGCTTTTTAATTAACTCCGTGTCCTGATTTTCTAAATTATTTACAAACAGATGTATTATTTCTACATGAGGATGTTTAACAAGTAATTTTATTAATTCCTGTCCAACAAATCCGGATGCTCCGGCTACACAAACTTTTAATTTTTTATTCATAATAAATATTTATATTGATTTGTCTTAAAAACAATGAAATTGAAAAAATAATTACCTTTTTGAGAACTGGAATCTTCTTCGTGCTTTACGTTGACCGTATTTTTTTCTTTCAACAGTTCTAGAGTCTCTGGTAAGTAATTTATTCTTTTTTATGCTTTTTCTACATGCTGGATCAATACCAACCAATGCTTTTGAAATTCCGTGTGTAATTGCTCCGGCTTGACCACTCATGCCTCCACCACTTACTGTAGCAAAAATATCGTAGTTGTTTTTGGTTTTTGTAATGTCAAATGGTTTTTCTATAACTAATTGATGTACAGGTCTTTTAAAATATTCGTTATACTTTTTGCCATTGATTGTAATTTTGCCATCACCTTTAAGAATCCAAACTCTTGCTATCGATTCTTTTCTTTTTCCAGTTGCATAAATAGCATCTTTTGAAATTTTAATATTTTCGTTCATTTTAATTATTAATTTTATTTTTTTTGTTGATTTTTTCCATATCAAGTATTTTTAAATCTTGAGATTTGTGCGGATGGTCTTCAGCAGGATAAATTTTAAGTTTTGTTAGTTGCTTTTTTGCCAATGGTCCACTCGGTAACATTCTTTTAACAGCTAGTTTTAAGATATCTTCAGGTTTCTTTTTCATTAAATCGTTTGGTGTAGTTGATTTTATTCCACCAGGATAACCAGTGTGCCTAAAATATTGTTTATTCATTAGTTTGGCACCTGTAAATTTAATTTTTTTTGCATTAGTAACAACAACATAATCACCAACTAATTTATTTGGTGTATAACAAGTTTTATTTTTTCCTCTTAAAATCTTAGATATCTCAGCAGCTAGCCTACCAACAACTAAGTTGGTTGCATCGATATGTAACCATGAACTGACAAAATCTTTTTTTAAATTATTGCTCATTTTGACCAGGTAATTAATCCTTTAGTTCCTTATTGTCAATTAAATTTGAAGATCTGTATATAGCAATTAAGATTGTAGAAATTAACAAAATTGATCCGATTTGATGAAGGCTTGCTAAATAAATATTTAACCCAGATAATAAAGTTAAGATTCCTAAGATTATTTGAAATAAAACAGCTAAAAAAATATAATTAAAATATTTTCCAGGTATGTACTTATGTTTACAATTATTAAAATAAGAAAAAATAAAAATAATGAAAATTAAATAAGCCAAAATTCTATGATAAAATTGTACGTATGAATGATTATTTAAACTTTCCAATGAAAAGATAGAATAAAAATTTATGTCATTGGCGATAAAGCTTTCATTCATTAATGGCCAAGTTTGATATATAAGACCAGCATCCAAACCTGAAACAAATGCTCCAAAGATAATCTGCATGTAAGTTGCCAATAATAAAATTATTAAAGATAAATTCGATTTATTTATTTTTATTAGTAAGTATCTATTTTGATAATTTAATAATAACCAAAATAATAAAGAATATATAATAATCGCTGTAAATAAATGCATTGCAAGTCTAAAATGACTTACATCTACATTTTTAATTAAACCACTCTTAACCATGTACCAGCCTATAAAACCTTGAAGAAAAAATAAGAAGCAAACACCCAGGCTTAAAATCAATTTTTGATATCTAATTTCTTTTTTAAAAATAAAGAATATCATTGGAACTACAAATAAAATTACAGTCAACCTTGCAAGTATTCTATGCGCATATTCCCACCAAAAAATAATTTTAAATTCAGATAAACTCATGTTGTAATTAATTAGTTTATATTCAGGTATTTGCTTGTACAATTCGAAGTAATCTAACCATGTTTGTTCATTTAAAGGAGGAAGAATTCCAGTAAAAATTTCCCAATTAGTAATTGATAAACCCGAATCAGTTAATCTAGTTAATCCACCAACAATAATTAAAATCAGTAATGTTACACAACAGGATAATAACCAATATAAATGAACTTTATTTTGATAAAACATTATTATATGATTTATATCTTATTTATAATTATGAAAAAAACAAAATTGTCGCCCACAGATAAACTTAAAATCATTAGAAAAAATATAGATAAAATAGATTTCAAAATGTTAAAGTTGCTGGCAAATAGAAGAAAAGAAGTGCTAAAAATTATAAAGTACAAACCAAAAAGTAAAATTGTAGATCAAAAAAGAATTAAGAAAATGCTGAATTTAAGGTACAAAAAAGCAAAGGTGTTAAAATTAGAAAAATTCATTATTACAGGTATTTGGAAAGCCATGATTAATTCTTTTATAAAATTACAGAGAATAAAGTATAAATAATTATTTGCTATGTGGTGGCAATTTTTTTTCTATAAACCACTCGTGTTTCTTTGTTTCTGGATTGTATTTCTTTAATTTAAGTTTGTTTTTTGCCTTTTCTCCAGCTGTAGGTTTTTTAACATAATAATAAAAGCTACTATTCTGTTTTTGTTCTGGAACTAAACGAACTTTAATCGATGTTTTTTTTGCCATTATAAAATATTTTTTATATCGCTAATTATTTTTTTTATTTTTTTTAATTGTTCATGGTTTATATATTTATCATTTTTCGAGTCAACTTCAGTTTTAGTTTTTTTTTCATTTAGCAACATTTTTACTTTATTTAAAGTTAAACCCTCATCATTTAATAAGGTTTTTATAGTATGTAATACTTTAATATTATCATCAGAATAATATCGTCTACCATTATAAACTACCGAACATTTTGCTTGTTTAAATTTTTTCTCCCAAAATCTAAGTAAATAAGTTTTCTTTCTACCAGTGGTATTATCAATTAGACCTAATATTTGACACACTTCACCTACAGTTTTAAACGCATTTTTTTTTTTATTCATTGATTTGTTTATTAATTTTTTTAATTAACATCTTTGAAGGTTTAAATCTTACAACATTTCTTGAAATTATATTCGCTAATTCCTTAGTTTTAGGATTTCTGCCAATTCTTGCAGATTTGCTTTTTAAATTAAAAGAACCGAATAAAGCAATTTTTACTTTATTTTTTTTTTCAAGTTCCTTAATCAAAAATTCAAAAACTAGGTCTACAAATTTAGCGCATTCACTTTTTGGTAGCCCTAATTCTTTAAAAACAATTTTATATAAATCTTGCCTAGTTATATTGTTATTTTTTTCCATTAACAAAATTGTTTTTAATTTTATCAATTAGATTACCACGTAATATTTTAGAAGACAATTTAATTGAATTATAAAATGCATATCCATCTGCTCCCCCGTGACTTTTAATTACAGGAGATGTAAGACCTAAAAAAATTGCTCCATTATAATTTCTTGGATCTAATTTTTTTTTAATTTTTGAAAATACTGGATAACTTATTAAATAGGACATTTTACTTAAAAAACTATTGCTAAAAGAATTTTTTATTTCAGATGTAATATAATTTGCTGTTCCTTCAGCTGTCTTTAAAGCTACATTACCTGTAAATCCATCAGTAACAATAACGTCAACTTCTCCTTTAGTAATATCATTTCCTTCTATATATCCAGTATAAATAAAATTATTATTTGTCTGATTTAATGATGAATGAGTATTTTTTAAAGTTTCATTCCCTTTGATCTCCTCTGATCCTATGTTCAGTAAACCCACATTTGGTTTTTGTTTATCAAATAAAACAGAATATAACTCACTTCCTATTTTTGAAAATTGAATAAAATTTTTTTCATTACACTCTACGTTAGCACCTAGATCCAAAACTATACTACGATTTTTCTTGTTGGGCCATAATCCTGCAAGTGGAGGTTTATCAACACCATCAATTGTTTTCAAAAGTAATTTAGAAATAACAAGTAATGCACCAGTATTACCAGATGATATTATTATATCACATTTTTTATTTTTTACTGACTCAATTGACTTCCACATACTTGTTTCTTTACCTAATTTAATAGAGTCTCTCACGCTCATTTCATTTGTAATTATTTTTTCGCAATCCTCGATAAAGATACTTTGATTTTTTGAAAGGTCACATTTTTGTAAACACTCTTCAATTTCTTTTTTTTTTCCAAATAAAGTGAATGATATTTCTTTATCCTCTTTTAAAAAAATTCTTAATCCTTCAACTACTTTTTTTGGAGCGTTATCCCCACCCATTGCGTCCAATGCAATGTTATATTTATAATTCATTAAAGATATTATTTATTTTTAAATATTTGTTTTCCGTTGTACATGCCAGTTTTTTTATCAATATGATGGGACAATCTGAATTCTCCACTTTTCTTATCCTCAATAATATTTTTAAACTTGGCTGCATGATGGGATCTTCTTTTCCCTTTTCTAGATACAGAAGTTTTGCGCTTTGGTACTGCCATAAAAACGTTGTAAATATCATTTATGACTTTTAAATCAACTTTTATTTATTAGGTTTATCATTTAATTTGATATAAATGTTAAATTTACTAATATAAGCATTAAAAATGATTTAAGCTAATGAAGTATTTAAAACTCTCTATATTTTGCCTAATTTTAACTAATTGCTCGTCTTTTAAACAACCTAACGAGGTGCATGGTGTTAAAAATATAATTCTAAAATCACAAATATTAAAAATAAATGTTTCGAATAAAAATGATGTATTAAAATTAATAGGTTATCAACCATTAATAGATCCTTTTGATAAAAACTTGTGGAGCTATTTTGAAATTGTGATTGAAAAAAACAAATTAGGTAAAAAAGAATTTAAAAAGAATAATATTTTAATCGTTAAATTTAATAATAAGGGTATTATAAATAAAGTAGAAACATATAATTTGTCCAATATGCAAAATATTAATTTTTCTGAAAGCAAGACAAAAAGCTTAGCCTTAGATGATTCTATTATTACAAAAATATTAAATTCTTCTAGAAAAAGACTTGAACGAGCAAAGAAAATAGATGATGATTTTTCTCCATTTCCAAAATAATTTTAATTAATGAGCGATTATAGCTAAAAGCAAAAGAGCTACGATATTGGTAATTTTTATCATAGGATTAACAGCAGGTCCTGCAGTGTCTTTGTAAGGATCACCAACTGTATCACCTGTTACTGCTGCTTTATGTGCCTCAGAACCTTTGCCCCCAAAATTTCCATCCTCAATATATTTTTTTGCGTTATCCCATGCACCACCGCCTGCAGTCATTGATATAGCAACGAACAAACCTGTAATAATAACTCCAAGTAACATTGCGCCTAAAGATGATAAGGCGGCGACTTGTCCAGCTATTAAATAGATAATTCCATACAAAATAACAGGCGATAACACTGGCAACAATGACGGTATAACCATCTCTTTTATAGCAGCCTTGGTTAATAAATCTACAGCTGTTTTGTAATCAGGTTTATCTGTACCTTTCATGATTCCGGGCATTTCTTTAAATTGTCTTCTCACTTCATTCACCACCGCTCCACCGGCTCTACCTACAGCTTGCATTCCCATTGAACCGAATAAATATGGTAGTAAACCGCCTATTAACAAACCTACAACAACATATGGATTTGAAAGATCAAAATTAACTTCAATCCCGGTTAATGATGAAGTGGGATCTTTTGAAAAGAATTTAATGTCTTCGGTATAAGCAGCAAATAAAACTAGAGCTCCTAATCCAGCGGATCCAATTGCATAACCTTTTGTAACTGCTTTTGTGGTATTACCTACAGCATCTAAAGCATCGGTTGTTTTTCTTACATCATCAGGTAAATTAGACATCTCAGCTATACCACCAGCATTATCAGTTACCGGGCCATAAGCATCAAGTGCAACTACCATACCGGCTAAAGCTAACATTGTAGTAACTGCTATTGCTATACCAAATAAACCAGCCAATAAGAAAGTTGAAATTATTCCAGCTACGATTATTAATGCAGGTATTGCAGTTGCCTCCATAGAAATAGCCAAACCTTGAATGACATTTGTACCATGACCTGTCGTTGATGACTCGGCGACAGATTTTACAGGTCGATAATTTGTTCCAGTATAATACTCGGTTATCCAAATAATTAAGCCAGTAATTATTAATCCAATTAAGCCGCAAAAATATAATTCAATTCCAGAAAATTCTTTATCATTTACATTGAATTGGCTGTCTAAACCTATAACTAAATCAGTAACTGGATATAATGCTAATAAAGATAAAACGGCAGTCACAATGAAACCTTTATACAAAGCTCCCATTATATTTTGACTTTTTCCGAGTTTTACAAAATAAGTCCCTATAATTGATGTAAGAATGCAAATTCCACCTATGCTTAATGGATAAATTAACATATTTGTGTTGCCTGTAAAAAAAATTGAGGACAAAACCATTGTTGCAACTATAGTTACAGCATAGGTTTCAAATAAATCTGCAGCCATACCAGCACAATCACCAACATTATCTCCAACATTATCCGCAATCACCGCTGGATTTCTTGGATCATCTTCTGGAATACCTGCCTCGACTTTACCGACTAAGTCTGCTCCAACATCAGCTCCTTTTGTAAATATACCCCCGCCCAATCTAGCAAATATAGATATTAAAGATGCTCCAAAACCCAATGCAACTAGAGCATTTACAATTTCACGTTCATCAATGTTAAATTTTAATAACAAAAAATAGTAAACTGATATTGAGAGAAGAGCTAATCCGGCAACCAACATACCGGTAACCGCCCCTGATTTAAAAGCTATTCTTAGTCCATCATCTAAACTAGTCCTTGAGGCTTCAGCTGTTCTTACATTTGCTTGTACTGATATTAACATCCCTACGTAACCAGCCGCTCCAGATAGTGTAGCTCCAATTACATATCCTAGTCCTACCCATATTGAAAATAAAAAACTAATTAAAATTAGTACAATCACTCCAACTATAGCTATAGTAGTGTATTGTCTGTTTAAGTAAGCCTTTGCACCTATTTGAATGGCGCTCGCAATTTCTTGCATTTTGTCATCACCAGCACTAGCAGACAATATTTGTTTACTGGATATAAAACCATATATTACTGAGATAACACCACAAAAAATTACAAATTGTAAAATTAAATCTGAGTTCATTAAATATTTAAATTATGTGCCTTAGTGCCAAAATAAAATATAAAAATCAAGATTTTTGACACTTTATTGTTGGGATTTATAAACAGCATCTAAAATGGCATTTACTAGTTTTTTCTGATTTTTATCGAAATATTTGCCGGTAACCTCTAAATACTCGTCAATTACTACTTTAAAGGGAGTTTTTTTAATAAAAATTAACTCATATATGGACGCTTTCAAAATGATTTTAAGCAATAACTCTAAATTATGAATATTTGCCTTTTCTTTATTAAGCCATTTTTCTAAAAAAGCTTCTAACTCGTTTTCTTTTTCAAAATATCCATAAAAAATTTTCTTGATAAGCCTTTGGTATGGATGTTTTTGAAAAGAAATGTCTTTATTGGAACTGGTTGTTTTTTCATAAATTTTCTGAACAACCATCAATCTTAAAGAGGGGTTCATAATCAGATATTTTTTAAAATTGAAATAGCAGCTTTTGTTGCTTCAGCACCTTTATTTTTCTTACCAGACGACCTAATAATTGCCTGCTTTTTATTTAAACAAGAAATGATTCCATATCCAATTGGGCAATTATATTTTATAGATATTTGCATAATTTCATTTATGACAGTTTTTGATAATAATGAGAAATGCGGTGTCTGGCCTTTAATAATACAACCAAGAACAACACAAAAAGAATGTTTTTTTCTTTTTAATAATATATTTACAAGCTGAGGTATTTCAAAACAACCATCAACAATTCTTAAATCATATTTAATTTTGTTGTCTCTTAGAATTTTTATAGTCCCTTTAAGTAAATTATTAGATATAACTGGATAAAAATTAGAAATGACAATTAGACAATTTTTTTTCATTTTTTATTTATAATTTCTTGTTTTTTTATTTTAATTCCAAAACCTTCAAGACCTATTACTTTTTTCTTGGACCTCGTCACTAATATCATATTTTTAATTTTAAGCTTTTTCAAAATTTGCGCGCCCACTCCGTAGTTTCTTATATTTGTACTTAATTTATCGTTAATACTAGTATAATTGATTATTTTGGGCAAATCTGCAAAATCACTCTCTTTTATCAATAATATTACACTTGGTTTAAAAGATGACATAAATTTTAGAGAATTTTTAATATCTTTTTGAACATTTTTATTTGTAAAAATGTCCAATGAATTTGTTGATAGAACCCTAACTTTTGGAATAGAATTTCTTTTAATATCTCCATAAACTAATGCCAGATGTTGCTTATTATCTAAAAAATTTTCAAATGATATTAATTTATATTTTTTTTTATTTATTATGACAATTTTTTCTTCTCGTTGTTTTATAAAAGACTCTTTTTTTAACCTATAGGATATTAAATCATCTATTTTTCCAATTTTTAACGAATGCTTTCTTGCATATTCAAGTAATTTTTTTCCTTTTGCCATGGTGCCGTCATCATTCATTATTTCACATATTACAGCAGATTTTCCCATTCCAGCGAGATTAGAAATATCTACTGATGCTTCGGTATGTCCCGCTCGTGTTAAGACACCACCATCTCTAGCAACAAGTGGAAATATGTGACCCGGTGTTGATATGGACTTTGAATTTGATTTTTGATTAATAGCAACTAAAATTGTTTTTGCACGATCTAATGCGGAGATTCCAGTAGTTACTCCTCTTCGAGCCTCTATACTTACAGTGAATGCAGTTCTTAATCTTGAGCTATTTCTACTTGGCATTAAACTAAGGCCTAGCTTGTTGGTTTGTTTCTTATCTAAAGCCAAACATATCAATCCTCTACCATGTTTAGCCATAAAATTAATTTTTTTTGCTGTAGTTTTTTTTGCTGAGAAAACAAGGTCTCCTTCATTTTCTCTATTTTTATCGTCAACTAAAATAAAAATTTTTCCTTTTTTTGCAACTTTGATAATTTCGTCAATTTTAGTGTATTTAAAATTTTTCATTTATATTATCTGTTTAAATATTTTAAAATAATATCAAATTCTACATTGACCTTATCATTTTTCTTAAGATTAATTAGGTTTGTTAATTTCAAAGAATGAGGAATTATGACTAATTGAAAGTAATTTTTACTTACAGAGACTATTGTTAAAGAAACACCATTAATGGCTATAGATCCCTTCTTAATTATATATTTTTTAAATTTTTGTTTATATTTGATATTAACATACCAACTACCTTGTTTTATATTTATTTTGCTAATAGATGAACAATCATCAACATGGCCTTGAACAAAATGACCTGATATCTCATCACCAAATTTTAGTGATTTTTCAATATTTACATTTTCTTGTTTTTTTAAAAATCTTAAATTAGATAGTCTCAATGTTTCAGGTGATAAATAAAACATTATTTGGCATTTGTTTTTAATCGATTTTGCCCTAATTAAAGTTAAGCATATTCCATTAATTGATATAGAGGACCCAATATCCTTATTAGTAAATTTTTGGACGGTGCTTAAAATTAAAAAATACTTAGATTTATCTTTTTTTAAAGATACAAATTCAGCTTTATTTTTTATAATTCCTGTGAACATTATGAATAATACCTAAATATATTATTATCGTCTAAGCGAAAAGGTTTTTCAGATTTGAATCTTGTTTTTATATTTTTGCTTAGCTTTAAAGCTTTTATCATGCCTTTTTTTTTAAATTTTTTATCAGATTTTATGATTAAAAACTCATTTAGTAGATTATTTTTTAAAAACAATTCTTGGGTTTTTAAACCTCCCTCTACTAGTAATTTTCGACAATTAAGTTTAAATATTTTTTTACATATTAATTTCGTGTCAATATTTTGATTTAAGCCGCAAGGGATATATATTAAATTGCAATACAATTTAATTTTTTTGATTAAATCATTGTTTTTACTGCTGTGAAAAATATATGGTTTTATTTTAGCTAAGTGTTTGTAAGCATTTTTACTAAATTTGAGGTTTTGATTTATTAAAAAAATTTTATTTTTTTTTTTTATGCCTTTTATTCTACAATTTAATAAAGGCAAGTCGTCTTCAAATGTATTTTTACCAACTAAAATAGAGTCATTTTTATATCTAACTAAATGAGCAAATTTTAATGCTTTTTTGTTTGTAAAATACTTTTTATTTATATTTTTTGTAAAATAGTCTGAGCTAATAGCTAATTTTGCTGTTATATATGGTAATCCATTTTTTTTTGAATAATTATAATTTTTTATTTCGTTAAAACAAGGATTGTTAATCAATATTTTGCTAATTGTGACTTTGTTTTTCTTCAAATCATGCTTGGCACGATTTATAACTCTAACATCATAATCATCGAATGAGTAAATCACTTTCTTAATTTTTTTTGTTTTAATGATTTTAGTACATGATGGATTTTTTCCTTTATGCGCACAAGGAATTAGCGAAACATATAATTTTTCTACTTTTTTATTTTTAGTGTTTTTAATAGACTCATATTCGGCATGAGGTGATCCGTTAAGTCCTGTAATGCCTGTAGATATTATTTGATTTTTAGAAACAGATACTGCTCCAACAGATGGATTAGGAAAGCTTAAAAACTGATTTATTAAAGATAGTTTATTAGCTAAATAAACAAAATATAAATTATTTTTTTCTGTAGGCATCAATATTATCTACGAAATTTTCAAAATCTTTTGCCTCTTTAAAATTTGTATAGACCGATGCAAATCTAACATATCCGACAGGATCGATCTCTTTTAATCCATCCATTACAAACTTTCCGATAGTTGAGGTCATAATTTCATTTTGTCCAAGATCTTCTAAGTTCCTATAAATTTTCGAAACAAACTTTTCGATTGTTTCACTGTCAACCGGTCTTTTTCTCAAAGCAATATTTATTGATCTAGTTAATTTATCTCTATCAAATTGGGATTTTCTCCCATTTTTTTTTATTACAGTTAATTCTCTAAATTGAACTCTTTCAAAAGTTGTGAATCTTTGATTACAGCATGAGGACAATCTTCTTCTTCTAATTGCTGTTCCATCCTCTGTTGCCCTAGAATCAATTACAGAGGTGTCTTTTTCTCTACAGAATGGGCAAAGCATGATTAATAGATTGGAAACTGGTTACAAAGTTTAATAACTTTTTCTCTAACTGTCTTTTCAACTATTGCATTATTATTTTTATTTTCTTTAAGACCGTTTAACAACTCTGATACTAGATCACCAACATATTTAAATTCCGCTAATCCAAATCCTCTAGTAGTACAAGCAGGTGTCCCCAATCGAATACCAGATGTTACCCATGGCTTTTCTTCGTCATAGGGTATACCGTTCTTGTTACATGTTAAGTTTGCACTAACCATTGATTTCTCTGCATCTTTGCCTGTGACATGAATTGGTCTTAAGTCTAGCAAAATTAAATGGGTGTCAGTTCCTCCAGAAAAAATTTCAAAACCTGAATTTTTTAATGTTTCAGATAATATTTTTGCATTGTCTACAACGTTTCTCGAATAAATTTTAAATTCATCTTTAAGAGCTTCTCCAAAACAAACTGCTTTTGCGGCTATAACATGCATTAGTGGACCCCCTTGTAAGCCCGGGAATACAGCCGAATTAAATTTTTTAGCTAACTCTTCATTATTTGTTAAAATAATTCCTCCTCTTGGTCCTCTTAAAACTTTATGAGTAGTAGAAGTTACCACGTCTGCAAAATCACACGGATTAGGATAAACTTTGCCGGCTACAAGACCGGAGAAATGAGCCATATCAACTAATAAATAAGCTCCTACACTATCCGCGACCTCTCTAAAAATTTTAAAGTCTATTATTCTTGAATAAGCGCTTCCTCCAGCAATGATTAGTTTTGGTTTGTGTTTTTTTGCTAAGTCCTTAACTTGATCATAATCTATAAGACCATTATCTTTTCTAACACCATAGTGTACTGCATTAAACCATTTTCCAGATTGAGCGGGCGGTGCTCCATGTGTCAAGTGACCTCCCTGATCTATTCCCATTCCTAGGATTGTGTCTCCCGGTTTAAGTAATGCTAAAAAAACTGCACCATTAGCTTGTGCACCTGAGTGAGGTTGGACATTCGCAAAATTAACATTAAATAATTTTTTTGCTCTTTCTATTGCTAATGTCTCAGCTTTGTCTACAAATTCGCATCCTCCATAATATCTTTTTCCTGGGTACCCTTCGGCGTATTTATTTGTAAGCACTGATCCTTGGGTTTCAAGAATTGATTTAGAAACAATATTTTCAGAAGCAATTAATTCTAAATGATTTTGTTGTCTATTTAATTCTTCTTTTATAAATGACATCAACTCAGGATCGGTTTTTGACAATCCTTCATTAAAAAAATTATAAGTAATTTTGTATTCTTTAGACATTATATTTTATTAATCCTCCTAAGATGTCTTCCCCCTGAAAATTTAGTTGTTAAAAAAATATCTACCATCTTTTTGGCTTTTTTTAAATTTGTTAATTTTGCGCCTAAAATAATCACATTTGAATTATTATGTTCTCTAGATAGTTTAGATGCTTTTTGATTGTGAGGTAATGCTGCCCTTATTTTATCAAATCTATTTGCAGTTATACTCATTCCAATACCCGTGCCACAAATCAAAATACCCATTTTTTCTTTATTCATTTTTTTTACAAGTTTTTTTGCATAGTCTGGGTAGTCAACAGATTTATACAAATTATTTGTTCCTACGTCGCTCACTTTAAATCCTTTTCTTAACAAATATTTAGATATATGTTTTTTTAATATAACACCGGCATGATCTGCAGCAATTATTACATTTCTAACTAAATATCTGCTATTATTGCTTCTCAAAACACTAAACCTATACAATACTATGAAAAAATCACAATATATAGTTATAAAAAAATTGCAATAAGACGCAGTAAATATATGAGAAATTTAGGTAATAATTGCTTATGTTATTATTAAAAAGACAAAGAAGATTAAGATCAAATAAATGGTCAATAAATTTATTCAGAGAAAATAATATTTCAGCCAGTGATTTTATCCTCCCAATTTTTATAACTGACGGAAAAAATCAAAAGCAAGAAATTAAATCTATGCCAAACGTGTATAGGTATAGCCCTGATAACTTAAAACAACTAATCGACAATGCAATAAAAAATGGAATACAGGCAATAATCTTATTTCCTCAAACTCCTCAAGATAAAAAGGACGCTGTTGGGTCAGAGGCATTAAATGAGAATAACTTAATTAATAAATCAATTAGAGAAATTAAAAAAGGGTATAATAAAGAGATAGGAATCATTACTGATGTCGCGTTGGATCCATACACAACACACGGACACGATGGTATTTTAAAAGATAATTCTGTACAAAATGATGAAACAGTTGAGAGACTTGTAAAACAATCCTTGTTACAGGTTACTTCAGGTGCCGACGTAATAGCTCCTTCAGATATGATGGATGGCAGAATTTTTAGTATAAGAAATGCACTTGAAAAAAACAATTTTAAAAATACTTTAATACTTTCTTATGCTGCAAAATATGCGTCAGGATTTTATGGTCCATTTAGAGACGGCGTAGGATCAACTCAAAAAGAAGGAATTGACAAAAGCTCTTATCAACTTGATAGTGCAAATTCTGATGATGCATTAAGACAAATAGAAGGGGATCTAAAAGATGGTGCAGACATGATCATGATAAAACCAGGTTTAACTTATTTAGATATTATATCTCAAACAAAAGATAAATATAATGTTCCAATTGTAGCTTATAATGTTTCAGGTGAGTATTCTATGATTAAAAATGGAATTAAAAATAATATATTTAATGAAAATATTTTAAAAGAAATCATGATATCATTTAAAAGAGCTGGTGCTAGCGCAATTGTTAGTTATTTTGCTATCGAATATATTGAGAAATTTTTAAATCAAAAATAATTGCTTTTAAAAAAAATCAAAGGTTCTTTTCGTTTTAATATTTTAAAACTTTTGACTTTGTGTAATACTAAATAATGATCACCTACATTGTAGGTTTTATATAATTTACACTCTAAATAACCTAAAGATTCTTTAACAATATTATTTAAATACAATTTATTGAAAGTATTATTTGTACTAGCTAATTTTTTAGAAATTGTTTTTTGCTTTTTCGATAAGAATATTATTTTATAGATAACGTTTTTCCTTAAAAAATTTTTTTTAGATTTAGAAGTTTTATCAAGACACCACATAATAATTTTAGGTTTTAAAGAAACTGGAGCAAATGAATTTACTGTAATACCTTCGTATTGTGAATCTTTCTTGTAAATAATTGAGGTTATTCCTGTAGCAAAAAGTGAGAGACAATTTATAAATTTATTTTTCAAACTGACCCCACTTAACTCTATTCCATGCTCTTTCATGAAAATAATACAAGATAATTTTAGTGATAACTTCAATTGTAGCTATCCATCCACCAACAGATATACTGCCACTTACAAACCAAGCTATTAAGAATGTATCTAGTGAGGCTAGTATTCTCCAAGTAATTGTTTTTATCAAACTTCTTATTCTAATATCTCTAGTCATTAATTATTTTTATATTTTTTTTATATCCTCTAAATAAATTAAGATTAAATTTACTAGTTATCTTTCTACCAGATCCCGGTCTTTTGATAATATAACTTTTAGATTGAAAATTTTTAATCTCTTGTTCAAAAATATCTTTAAATATTAAATTTTTTTCTAAGCAACTTAGGCTACAAACTGAATAGCCTTTATTTTTAAATGAATTCACTCCTGCGCCATTATTCAAATTTGGTATTTCTTTTTTATTTAGTATAATTAATTTACAATCTTCTGATTTATTAATAAAAACAGCAATATATTCAGAATCACCGTTTAACATTAAACTTCCAAAAAAAGAGTCATTTGAATTAATATTAAGAATTTTTTTCCCTGATCTTTTATTAGAGTAAAGATTATCTGAATCAGTAATAAACATTTTTCCCATTTTAGTTGTTAACAAAATTTTGCTATTTTCGACATACTCAAAGCAATCAATTATTTTTTCCGAATCTTTAAGTTTTAGATAATTGGATATTTGCTTACCCTTTTGTGATCTTCCTACTAGTTTATCGATTGGCAAGATATAAGATTTGCCAAAGCTGGATAATAAAATTATTTTTTTTGAAGATTTGCTACATAATATCAAATTGCAGGTTTTGTCTAATTCATCAAAATTCGTTGGTAAATAATTACCTTTATTTATTTTTATATAAGCTCCATTTATTATAAAAATAGTTACATCCTCATTTATCTTTAAATTTTCTTGAACTTCATCTGCGTCCATTTGTTTAAAATTATCTAATACCGTTCTTCTTTTTCCAAAACTGCTATTTTCTCCAAAATTTAATGATATTTGATCAAATTCCTTGTTAATTTCTTTTTTTTGCAATGTTTTTGATCTTAGTATTTTCTGTATAATATTTTTTTCACTAGATAAATTTTTAAATTCATTTTTAATTTCATGCTCCTCGATTTTTTTTAAGTTTTTTAATTTCATATCAAGTATTGCATCAGCTTGAAAATTATTTAAATTATATCTTTTTATTATGCTTTTTTTAGGGTCCTTATCATTTCTTATTATTTTTATGATATTATTAATATTTCTAAATACTATTAAAAAACCTTTTAAAATATTTAATCTTTTATTGATTTTTTTTAATAAATATGAATTTTTTTTATTTAAAATTAAATATCTGTGTTTTAAAAAATTTTTTAAAACGTCAATCAAAGGCATGACACATGGTTGCTGTTTATCATTTAATATATTCATGTTTAGAAAGAATTTGGTACTTAAGTCTGTTTGATTAAAAAGTGATTCCATTAAAATATTCGGATCAACATTTCTATTTTTTGGCCTTAATATTATTCTTACTTTTTCATCAGACTCGTCGATAATATTATCAAGAAGTTTGTTCTTCTTTTCTAAAATTAAACTCGCTATTTTTTCTATAAGTTTAGATTTATTAACTTGATATGGTATTTGTGTTACAACTATTTGATATAATCCTCTTCCTAACTCTTCAATTTTGTAACTGGCCCTTATTTCAAAAAAACCTTTGCCTGTCTTATAAGCTCTTTGTATTTCCTTCTTGTTATTATTTAAAACACCACCGGTAGGAAAATCAGGTCCTTTAATAATTTTAAGTAAATCATTTAATTTTGTATTAGGTTTATCATTAATAATTTTAATCCCGTTGCATAATTCTGTAATATTATGTGGCGGAATATTTGTTGCCATTCCTACAGCAATACCACTAGATCCATTTGCTAATATATTAGGGAATTGTGAAGGCAATATTTCTGGTTCCTCAAGTTCACCGTCGTAGGTTTTTTTAAAATTTACTGTATCGTACTCGATATCTTTGAGTATAGACTCAGCAACAGAAGTAAGTTTAGCTTCAGTGTATCTCATTGCAGCAGCATTATCACCGTCTATATTTCCAAAGTTACCTTGGCCATAAACAAGTGGGTATTTTGTTAAAAAATCTTGAGCAAGTCTAACAAGCGCATCATAAACTGATTGATCGCCATGTGGATGAAACTTTCCGATAACATCACCAACAACTCTTGCAGACTTTTTAAATTGTGATTTTGGTCCTAAGTTAAGTAAGTACATCGCGTAAATTAATCTTCTATGTACTGGCTTTAATCCGTCTCTTAAATCAGGAAGCGCTCTTTGCGTTATTGTGGATAATGCATAAGAGAGATATTTTTTTGCAAATTGATTTTTTAATTCTTCTTTTAAGATATTTTTACTCATTATAAAAAAGCGAATTTAACATATTTCTATAATAGAATTTAATATTTTTATCATTAAATTGTTTATCATAAATATTTTTATTTATATCCAAAATATTTTTTAAATCATTAAAAATATAATCTGATTTTCTATCTAATAACAATGAAGGTATATAACTTTTTTTAATATTATCTTGATCGTCATAACCATAGCCTAAATCACATAAAGTATCATATTCCCATAAAACAAATTTTTTAAGTGGATCTTCATCAAAATTATTAATTAAATTATCAAGTGAATTGTAAATTTTATTAAAAGATTGTCTTTCAGGAAAAATTTTTGAGGAAATTTCAAAAATAGAGTTAAAAATTAATAATTTTTTTTTATCATTAAAATATAAAAATCCATTTGAAGTCAATAATTCACAATTAAAATATCCTAAGGAGTCTTCAGTTTTTGACTTGTAATGTAAGTGTAATTTATTTCCAATTTGCAATTTATTTTTATATTTTTTTGAATTTCCACCATAGATAATTCCACTATAATAACCATGATTGTTTGTAAAAAAATTTGCTATTATCGAATTTTCAGAATAATTAACTAGCTTTACTAAATATCCTTCATCCGTCCAAATCATTCTAATTACCAACGATAACGTTAAGAAATAAATGTACTTTTGATTTTAATATTTCTTCTAGTTGTTTTCTGGAGTATTGACCAATCAATTTAAGCATTTTTCCAGACTTGCCTATAATAATTCTCTGTTGATTTTTATTTTTAACTACAAGATTTTGATAAATCTTCACAGATTTTGTTCTAATTATTTTTTGTGTTATCACGTTTGTTTGATAAGGTATTTCTTGATTTGTAAACCTAAATATTGCCTCTCTTGTAATTTCAGCAAAAAATTTGCTCTTAGACATTGTATGTTTTTTTTCTAGATTATATCTTTTGTTTTGTTTCGAATTTTTATATATGTATTGTAAAAAATTATTTAAACTTATCTCTTTAAGTGCAGAAATATAAAATATATCTTGAAAAATATTTAAAAATTCGATTTTTTCAACTTTCTTAATTACATAAGTTTTTGAAACTAAATCAATTTTATTAAAAATTAAAATTTTAGGTTTATTAACTTTTATAATTCTATCTTTTATATCGTTTAGAAAATCCAATTTTGATTTTATATCAATTAATACACAAACTATATCTGACGTTTTTATTGCTTCATTTGCAGTATTAATAAAATTAACATTATTTTTTTTGCTATAAAAACCAGGTGTATCTATAAATATAATATTGCTATCTTTAAACCTTATTTTGGCACGAATGTTTAAATTTGTAGTTTGAACTTTATGTGAAACGATTGATATTTTTTTTTTATTTAAAGCATTAAGCAGTGTTGATTTTCCGGAATTTGTTGGACCTATTATTGAAACTAAAGATGATTTCATATTTTTAAACTTTGTAATAGTTTCTTTGCAGCTAAAGACTGGGCTATTTTTTTTGATCTTCCCTCAGCGATATAAGCTTTGGATCCCGTTATATTTACCGATACTTTAAAAATTGGTTTATGAGATGGTCCATGATTTGAAATATTTTTATAAATTGGTAATTTTTTAAATTTTTTTAATGAGTATTCTTGTAATTTAGTTTTTGGATCTATAAT
The DNA here is from genome assembly GCA_902588515.1 of uncultured Pelagibacteraceae bacterium. Classification (GTDB taxonomy): domain Bacteria; phylum Pseudomonadota; class Alphaproteobacteria; order Pelagibacterales; family Pelagibacteraceae. Next base: position 90,912 of record CACIPP010000003.1, on the reverse strand, counting down.
ATTACCTGATATTTTATTAAATTTATTTTTCCACAATTTTAGAACAACTTTATTAGCAATCTCGAAACCTTGATCAAGATATACTGCACCTATTAGAGACTCACATAAATCCCCGAATATTTTTTCATTTCCAAATTTGCTCTTCTTTTGCGATTTACTGAGATTGAGAAAGTTATTTAATTTTAAATCTTGTACTATTTTAGCACATGTAGATTTATTAACTAACAAAGCCAATTTTTTATCCAATTGTCCTTCAGTATCCGTTGGATAAATTTTATTTAAATTACCTGCAATTACTAACCCTAATACTCTATCACCTAAAAATTCAAGACGTTCGTTATTAATCTCGATTGCCTTTGAAACGCTTTTATGAATAAAAGCCTGTTCTAAAATTTTTTTTTTATTAAATTTAATTCCTATTATTTTCTCGATTTGTTCAATTTCTATTTTATTCATTAATTGATTTTTTTTAATATCCTTTCGAATCTTATAGAATTATGCCATTTCCAGAAGGTAAAAAAGTTACCTTTCGTTTTATCATTGGAAAAAAATAAAAATCTTGCTTTTCCTACTAAATTTTCTTTTTTAACATATCCTACTCTTGTCAAATAACGGCTATCTGATGAACAATCTCTATTGTCACCTAAAAAAAAATAATGATTTTTTGGTACTACATACACATCGGAGTCTGTAAATGAACCTGTTGAAAAGTATGCAATTTTATAATTATTTTTTGTTGATATTTGTTCTTTGTAAATTTTCACATTTACTTCTTCATTGCCACAATAAATTTTGGAATTTTTAACAAAAGTTTTTATAATTTTGTTATTATTAATATATAAATCTCCGCTAATAAATTGTATTTTGTCTCCTGACTTTCCAATTAATCTTTTAATATAGTCTGTTCGATTATCTGCAGGAGTTTTAAATACTATAACATCTCCTCTGTTAGGCTCTTTAAATAATATTCTCTTTTTTAAGAGTCCAATACTAAAGGGGAAAGAGTGTCTACTATAACCATAACTATATTTAGTAACAAACAATCTATCTCCTATTAATAATGTGTTTTCCATTGAAGATGAAGGAATGTAGAACGGCTGTAATAAGAATGTTCTAATTAAAATTGCTAAAAAAATAGCTATTATAATGCTATTAAAATTTTCTATTATTTTTTTTTTCATATTTCCCTAGATATAATAACAAAAGCAATAGCCCAAGGAAAATCATCAGATATACTTAAGTGTATTTTAATATTTTTAGATTTCATCTTTTTTTCAATTTTTTTTTCAAGATTTTTTGTTATTTTAATATACGGAGATCCATTAGATTTATTTAAAACACTTATTTCTTTAAATGAAACAAATTTTCCAATACCAGTTCCAATTGCTTTAGAAAAGGCTTCTTTTGCAGCAAATTTTTTTGCAACTGTAAATTTGTTGATTTTTTTATTTTTAAATTCATTATTTTTAAAAGTTTTTTTTAAAAATTTTTTTTTTTTATAATTTATAATATTATCTACTCTTGTTATATTGACAATATCTACACCTAAACCTAATATTTTCATAAATATTTTACTTACAGAAAATTGAATTATTTAACAAATAGTAATTTTATTATTTCACAAGTTTTTGAGTAATTCTGTCAAATATTATAGCTATTAAGACGATACCTAACCCTCCAACAAAAGCCTGGCCTATGTCCAATCTTCCTAATGCTACATAAACAGTTAAACCTAAACCACCTGCACCTATTAAAGCTGCAATAACTGCCATTGATAAAGACAACATTAAGGTTTGATTAACACCAGCTAATATACTTTTTAAAGCTAATGGTAATTCAATTTTTAAAAGTATAGTTAATTTGTTACAACCCAAAGCTTTTCCTGCATCTATTACTCCTTTGCTAACTTGTCTTAATCCAAGATTAGTAAGCCTTATCACAGGTGGCAGAGCAAATATTATAATTGCTACTACTCCGGGTGTTAAGCCAACCCCAAAAAGCATAACAACTGGTATTAAATATACAAAGCTTGGTATAGTTTGCATTACATCTAAAGCTGGTCTGAGTGAGGCTTCGAAAAAGTTACTTCTCGACGAGAGAATGCCCAAAGGTATTCCTATAAAGCAGCAGAAAATAACGGCTGTTATAATCATAGCCATAGTTGTCATTGTTTCCTCCCAAATATCTAATAAATCGATAAAAATTAAACTTAGAAAAGTGAAGATCGCAAATTTTAAACTATTGGTTTTATAAGCAGCAAAAGTAAAAAAGATTATTACTATCGGTAGAGGGACGAAATTAAAAAAAAAATCCAGTGAATTTAGAACATTGTCTATTGGAACTGATATTTTTTTAAAGAGCGGTCGTTGTTCAAACAACCACTCTTTAACATATTTTTCTATCCATTCAGCTATTGGTAAATAGGCATATTTTGATGGGTTTAAAAAGTCCAAAATTATTTAGCTTTTTTAATCCAACCATCAAAGGTGCTTTTATTTGCTTTCACCCACTCTTTAGCGTGCCTCTTTACATCTCTTTCACTTTTTTCACCTTTATTCATTTTCATATTCTGTGCAGATATATCTGCTAAAGGTATGGAAGCTACTTTAAGTAATTTTTCAACTTTAGGATTTTTCTTTAAAAAATCTACATTTGCCGCTGGTCTAATATCATCAGCACCAAAACCCAAATTAATTGAAGACTTGGTTGCATTATTTACTTTTGTCGCCTTGGTCTTAGAATATGGAACTTCAATCCAAACAACATCTTTACCAAGTTTAAGCGCTCCAACTGTCCAATTTGGTGTCCAAGTATAAAATAGAACTGATTTTCCATTTTTATACCTTGCTATAGCGTCAGCCATAGAAGCAGAATACTCAGCTTTAACAGGGTTAATAAACTCACCTAATTTAAGTTCAGCAAAATGTTTAGTTATTTGCTTTTCACATCCCCACCCTGGTGGACATGCAACCATGTCTGCTTTTCCATCTCCATTTGCATCAAAGGTCTTGGCGTGTTTTTTTATATCCATAACACTTTTAATATTAAGTTTGTCTGCAGTTCTCTTGTCAATTAAGTATCCTTGTAGTCCACCTTTTTTCATTACGTAACCTACAGGTTTTACTTTTCCTTTTGCTTCTTTAATATAAGTGTCATGTGTTGAGAACCAACCGTTAACCCAAAGATCTATATCGCCTTGAGCTGCCGCAACGTAAAAAACCGAAGGTTTGATTGCTTGCGGTTTCGCAACCTTATAACCAAGTTCTTCAAGCGCCATTTTATAAATTTCAGCTTGAAAATAACCAGTATCCCAATTGGCTTTTGCCATCTTAATTGTCTTAGCATTTGCACTAAAGCTTAATGCTACAACCGACAATATACATAGTACTATTCGTAGTAGTTTCACTTTATGTCCCTCCTATTAGTATGCAAATACTAACAAAAAAAACCAAAAAAGTAACCGTATGCAACTATAAAGGTAAATATAGCAGATATAGTGAATTTTAGTTTATTTACGGAAGATTTGTAAAATTTTATAGGAAATTATTTTTTTAACAAATTTGAAAATAATTTTCTAACAATTTTCTCGCATTCTAAAAGCTTTTTTTGATTTTTTGATCTCATCACAATTGATGTGCCAGAATTCAAATTATTAAAAAAAGGATAACTGCCAATATCGACGACTTTTTCAAAATTTTTTTGAATATTTTTTAATTCATCTGCAATTTCACTTTCTTTTGTTATTAAATCACATGAAATAGAAAGGATTTCTGAACTATTGGGAATAATTTTATCTAATTCACTAATCATCGCATTTAATATTTCTGGAACACCTGGTAAAACAAATACATTTTGGACATAAAAACCTGCTGCAAATGTTTTTGGATTAGGAATTAATTTTGCTTTCTCTGGCATTTTTGACATTTTTTTTCTACCATCATTAAAGTTTTTTTTATTGTAGAAATTTTCTAATATTTGATAGGCTTTTTTGTGATAGACATAATTCTGATCAAACGCAACAGATATAGCTTCTGCTGTAATATCATCATGAGTGGGGCCGATCCCTCCTGTAGTGAAAACATAATTAAACTTATCTTTTAAATCTCTAACATGATAAATAATTTCATTAATATTGTCCGCAACAATTCTCACTTCCTTAACTAAAATACCCTTCTTATTTAGCCATTTTGCTAAAGTTGAAGTATTTTTATCTTGAGTTCTTCCAGATAAAATTTCATTTCCAATTATTATAATAGATGATGTAATATCTTTATTATTATTCATATGATATTTAAGAAAAAACTAATACCTGTAAAATTTGAAAAAAGATATAAGAGATTTTTTGCAGATGTGAAAAAAAATAGTAAAATTTTAACAGCACACTGTCCTAATTCAGGTTCAATGCTTGGATTGTTAAAAAAAGGTAATAAATCATGGATTTCAAAAAGTGATAATATAAAAAGAAAATTAAAATATACTTTAGAAATTATTAATGATGGCAAAAGTAATGTAGGGGTAAATACTTTAATCGCCAACAAAATCATAGAAGAAGCTTTGCTTAAAGGAAAAATTATTGAATTTAAAAAAATTCGTAAATTGAAACGTGAGGTTGTTTATTCGAGTGATACTAGATTTGATTTTGAACTTAAAATAAATAATAGAAAAGTATTTTTAGAAGTTAAAAATGTTACTCTCTCGAGAGAGCAAGGAATTGCAGAATTTCCAGACTCAATTACTTCTAGGGGCCTTAAACACATAAAAAAATTAGGATTATCAATGAAACATGGTTTCGATGCTGTTGTTATATTTCTTATACAACGCGAAGATTGTAATTTTTTTAAAATAGCGAAAGATATAGATCATAAGTACTATGAGGCATATAAGAAAAATAAGAAAAAAGGTGTGAAATTTATTGCTTACTCATGTAAAGTAAATAGTAAAAAAATTGAATTAGAAAAAAAAATTAAAATTATAAATTAAGTTCATGAGTTCAATAAAAAAATATAATGAAAGTGATTTTGTTAAATTAAGAAAAGCAGGTCAGTTAGCGGCGATGGCTTTGGACAATATTAAAGATAAAATTTTGCCGGGAATTTCAACACAAAGAATAGATGAAATAATAAAAAATTTTTTAAGAGATCACAATGCATACCCTGCCCCGCTGTTTTACAGGGGGTATCCAAAATCAATTTGCACCTCAATAAATCATGTAGTGTGTCATGGCATTCCCTCTGACAAAGAGTTAAAGAATGGAGATATATTAAATATAGATGTGACAGCTTACTTAGACGGTTTTCATGGAGATTGTTCAAAAATGTTTTGTGTAGGAGATATTTCGGTAAAAGCTAAAAATTTAATTAATGTCACCAAAGAGTGTTTAAATAGATCAATAAAAATTTTAAAACCAGGTATTCATTTTGGAAATATCGGTCATGTAATTCAAAGTTTTGCGGAGGAAAAAGGATTTTCTGTTGTTCGAGAGTTTTGTGGACATGGTGTGGGTAAAAACTTTCATGAAGAGCCGAACGTTTTACATTATGGTGATAAAAACGAAGGTCCAATATTAGAAGAGGGTATGGTTTTTACGATTGAACCTATGATTAATGAGGGTAAATTTGAAACAAAAGTATTAAAAGATGGATGGACCGCAGTGACTAGGGATAAATCCTTATCAGCACAATTTGAACATACTGTTGGTATAACAGACAATGGGTACGAAATATTTACTTTAAATAAAAATTAAATGATACCACGATATACTAGAGAAGAGGTTTTAAAGATTTGGGAGCCTGAAAATAAATATAAAATTTGGCTAGAGATAGAACTTCACGCAGCAAAAGCAATGGAAAAGTTTAAAATAATACCATCTGGCGTTGCTTCTAAAATAAGAAAAAAATCAAAAATTGATGTTAAAAGAATTGATCAGATTGAAAGAAAAACTAAACACGATGTAATTGCATTTTTAACCTCAATAGCAGAAAAAGTAGGCCCGGATGCGAAATATTTACATCAAGGTATGACATCGTCGGATATTTTAGATACATGTTTTAATGTTCAATTAAAACAATCTGCAAACATATTACTTAAAGATTTAGATAATATTCTAATAAGTCTTAAAAAAAAAATTAAAAAATATCAAAATACATTTACAATAGGCAGAAGTCACGGCATACACGCTGAACCAATTACATTTGGATTAAAACTTGCTACTTTTTATGAAGAATTTAAAAGAAACAAATTAAGACTTAAATCTGCAATTAATGAAATTTCAACTTGTGCAATTTCCGGTGCGGTAGGCACATATGCTCATTTAAATCCTAGCATTGAGAAATACGTTGCAAAAAAATTAAATTTAAAACCTGAACCAATATCAACCCAAATAATCCCAAGAGATAGACATGCAATGTTTTTTTCAATATTAGGTATAATAGCTAGCTCGGCAGAAAGGTTGGCGACAGAAATAAGACATCTACAAAGAACAGAGGTTCTAGAATGTGAAGAATTTTTTTCTGCTGGACAAAAGGGATCTTCCGCGATGCCGCATAAAAAAAATCCAATTTTATCTGAAAATATCACTGGTCTGGCAAGGCTTGTCAGAAGTTATGTAAACCCTTCGATGGAAAACATAATACTTTGGCATGAGCGCGACATAAGCCACTCAAGTGTAGAAAGAAATATTGGTCCTGACGCTACAATTACACTAGATTTTTTATTAAATAGACTGAATAACGTTATAAAGAATTTAGTAGTTCATCCAAATAGGATGAAGAAAAATATGGATGCTTTAAATGGTTTGATATTTTCCCAAGGAATTATGTTAAAATTGACACAAAAAGGAGTATCAAGAGAAGCTGCATATAAAATTGTTCAAAAAAATGCTTTGAAAACTTGGAAAAACGGGTCTAGTTTTTATCAGAATATATCTAAGGATAAGTTTATATCTAAAAATATATCATCGAAAGAATTGAAGCTTTTATTTGATGTTAATTATCACAAGAGATATGTTAAAAATATTATTTCAAGAGTACTTAAATGAGTAGAAGAAAATTAGTTTACGAAGGTAAAGCAAAAATCCTTTACGAAGGTCCAGAGAGAAATACTATGGTGCAGTATTTTAAAGATGATGCTACAGCATTTAATAATGAAAAAAAAGCAATTATTGAAGGTAAGGGAGTTTTAAATAACAGAATTTCCGAATTTATATATAATCAGTTAAATGATGTTGGATTAGAAACTCATTTAATAAAAAGATTAAATATGAGAGAGCAACTAATCAAGTCATGTGAAGTATTGCCAATTGAGTTTGTTGTTAGAAATATTGCTGCTGGGTCAATAGTTAATAGATTGGGCTTGAACGAGGGGTCTATTTTAAAAAATCCGATTGTTGAGTACTATTACAAAAATGACGCTTTAGGAGATCCAATTGTAACAATAGAGCATATTAAAATTAATGATTGGGCAAATGAAGATGAAATTAAAAAGGCTACTAATATTTCTTTACGTATAAATGATATTTTATCAGGTTTGTTTAGGGCGGTAGGAATTAAGCTGGTGGATTTTAAATTAGAGTTTGGTAGATATTGGAATAATGAAGAAAAAAAAATAATTTTAGTTGATGAGATTAGTCCTGATACCTGTAGATTGTGGGATACTAAAAATGAAAAAAAACTTGATAAAGACAGATTTAGAAAAGATTTAGGTGGATTAATTGAGGCTTATCAAGAAGTTGCAAAGAGGCTTGGAATCATGCCAGAAGGTACTAATATCAAGGAAATTAAAACAGGTATTTCTAAAACAATTAAATTAAAAAAAAGTTAAATTGAAATTTGAAGTTTTTATCACTTTAAAAAAAGAGGTTTTGGATCCTCAGGGAAAAGCAATCGAAAATGCTTTGGGGTCCCTCGGTATTCAAGGAATTGAAACAGTAAGACAAGGTAAGTATTTTTCTATTGTAATTGATGAAAAGGAAAAAAATAAAGCAGAAAAAATAGTAAAATCTGCATGCCAAAAATTGTTAGCTAATGAGACTATAGAAGAATATAGTTTTAAAATAGTTAAATGATAGCAAATATAATTGTATTTCCGGGTTCTAATTGCGATCGGGATATAAAAGTTGCATTAGAAAAATTTCAAGTAAAATGTAAGATGATATGGCATCAAGAAAACGAATTACCAAAAGCGGATTTAGTTGTTCTTCCTGGTGGTTTTTCTTATGGGGATTATCTTCGATGTGGATCGATGGCATCTAAATCAGTCATAATGAATGAGGTAATTAAACACGCGTCTACTGGGGCGTATGTTATTGGTATTTGCAACGGTTTCCAAATATTAACAGAAACTAAATTACTTCCAGGTGCTTTGTTAAGAAACTGTATGTTAAAATTTATTTGTAGACATATAAATTTAATAGTAAAAAACAATACCACGCCCTTTACCAATAGATATAAAAAAAAAGCAAAAATCAAAATCCCAATCGCGCATAATGAAGGTAATTATTATGCAGATGATGCGACTTTGAGAAAATTAGAAGAAAATGAGCAAATTGTTTTTCAATATTGTGATGACAATTGCGAAATAAATAATAACGGTAATCCCAATGGCTCGAGTTTAAATATTGCTGGAATAGTTAATGAAAAACAAAACATCTTAGGTATGATGCCTCACCCTGAAAGATGCATTGAAAATTTTTTGGGAGGGGCCGATGGAATACCTTTCTTTGAGTCTTTATTAAAATGATTGAGGTAAATAAAAAAACAGCTGAAAATCATGGCCTTACTGAAGATGAATATGAAAAAATTATCAAAATCATAGGTAAGAAACCGAATTTAACAGAACTTGGTATTTTTTCAGCAATGTGGAATGAACACTGCTCGTACAAATCGTCTAAAAAATGGCTAAAAACTTTACCTACTAAAAATGAAAGAGTAATACAAGGGCCGGGTGAGAATGCTGGTGTAATTGATATTGATGATGATGATGTGGCAATTTTCAAAATAGAAAGTCATAATCATCCGTCATTTATAGAACCATATCAAGGTGCAGCTACAGGAGTTGGAGGTATACTTAGAGATATATTTACAATGGGTGCAAGACCAGTAGCTAGTCTAAATTCTTTAAGATTTGGATCTGCAGATCATCCAAAAACAAAATATCTTTTGAATGGGGTGGTATCAGGTATTGCAGGATATGGAAATTGCATTGGAGTTCCAACTGTGGGCGGAGAGATAGAGTTTGATAGCTGCTATAATGGAAATATTTTAGTAAACGCAATGAATATAGGTATTGCTAAAAAAAATAAAGTTTTTTACTCGATTGCTAGTGGTGTTGGAAATCCAGTTATATATGTGGGATCGAAAACCGGAAGAGATGGTATTCATGGTGCATCAATGGCTTCTCAAGAATTTGATGAAAATACAGAAGCTAAAAAGCCGACTGTTCAGGTTGGTGATCCATTTTCAGAAAAATTACTACTGGAAGCATGTTTAGAATTGATGAAAACAAATGCTATTGTTTCAATTCAAGATATGGGCGCAGCTGGACTTACCTCTTCATCTGTAGAAATGGCATCAAAGGGTAAGGTTGGGATTGAGATTAATTTAGATAAAGTTCCATGTAGAGAAAAAGGTATGTCACCTTACGAAATAATGCTGTCAGAAAGCCAAGAAAGAATGTTGATTGTTTTGAAAGAAGGAAAAGAGAAGGATTGTGAAAAAATATTTAATAAATGGGGTTTGGATTTTTCTGTAATTGGAAAATTGACTAATACAAATAGATTAATCCTATTGTCAAATAATAAAGTAGTCTGTGATTTAGCAATATCTGCATTATCAGATCAGGCTCCGGAGTATGATAGAAAATGGGAGAAGCCAATTACTGAAAAAAAAATTGATTACGAAAGTAAAATTAAAAACTTCCAAATAGCTGAATTAATAGAAAAAATAATTTCACACCCTAACCAAACAAATAAATCATGGGTTTGGGAACAGTATGACCATATGGTTATGTGTGATACAATTAATCAACCTGGAGGTAATGCGTCTATAATTAGAGTGCACAATACAAATAAAGCAATTGCAGCAACTGTTGACTGTACGCCCAGGTATTGTAAAAGCTCTCCGTTTCTTGGTGGTATGCAAGCAGTTTGTGAGACATACCGAAATTTATGTTCTGTGGGAGCAACACCAATTGCTATAACAAATTGTTTAAACTTTGGTAATCCTGAGAAGCCAGAAATTATGGGACAATTTGTAGACGTGATCAAAGGTATTGCTGAAGCGTGTAAAAAATTAAATTACCCAGTAATTTCAGGTAATGTCTCTTTATATAATGAAACAAATGGAATTGGTATTAATCCTACGCCCGTAATTGGAGGTGTGGGATTAATAAAAAATATAAATCAAACTTCTAATCACAAATTTAAAGAAGCAGGTAATTTGGTTTATATTATTGGAGATACAGTTGGTCACTTGGGCCAAAGTATTTTATGTTATGACATACTTAATCTGAAAAAAGGTGAGCCACCACCATTAGAATTAGAAAAAGAAATAAAAAACGGTAAATTTATAATTGAAGCTATAAAACAAAACTTAATACAATCCTCGCATGACATTTCTTCTGGTGGTATTATTTTATCTATACTTGAAATGTGTATCCCATCTAAAATTGGTATTAATTTAAATATAGATAAATTTGACTTTCAACTAGTTAAATTTTTATTTGGCGAAGATCAATCAAGATATGTTATAGAAGTTAAACCAGAAAATGAAGCTGTACTGCTGAAAAATATGAAAAATAAAGCCGTTAGTTACGAGAAAATAGGAAAAACTATCAACGAAAAATATATTCATATTAATCATAAATATAAATTAGATTTAAATAATTTAATTGAATTACATAATAAATGGTTTAAAAATTATAATAAATAATTAATATGGCAATTAAGCAATCTGAATTAGAAAACTTACTTAAAGAAGCATTTCCAAATTCTGAAATTGAGATAAGTGATTTAGCAGGCGATGATAACCATTTTGCTGCTAAAATATGTTCCAGTTTATTTAATGGTAAAAATAAAGTACAACAACACCAAATGGTTTATAAAGCCTTGAAGGGTAAAATGGATAGTGATTTGCATGCATTATCGATTTCTACGGAAGAAAAATGACAGATATAAATAAACAAATCGAAGATGTAATAAATTCTAGTAATGTTGTTATATTTATGAAAGGAACACCTGAAATGCCACAGTGTGGATTTTCTATGGTAGCTGTTAATATTTTAAAACATTATAAAATTGATTTTAAAAGTTTTGATGTTTATTCTGACGAAAATATTAGACAAGGTATCAAAAAATATAGTAATTGGCCTACTATACCACAAATTTACGTTAATAAAGAGTTTATAGGTGGAAGTGATATTCTTAAGGAAATGTTTGAAAAAAAGGAATTAGAAAAGTTTTTTATAGATAAGGGAATACAGCCAAAAAAATAATTATCTAGAATAATATTCTACAACCAAATTAGGTTCCATTATTGCTGGGTAAGGTATTTCTTCAAATTTTGGTATTCGTGAAAGTTTTGCAGTAAGTTTTTTTTGATCACTTACTAAATAATCAGGCACTTCTCTTTCCTTTGAAGAAGATGCTGATAAAATCGTATTTAACTGTTTTGAACTATCTTTAATTTCAACTTCGTCATTTTCATTTAAATAAAAACTTGAAATATTGACTCTTTTACCATTTACCTTCACATGTCCGTGATTTATTAATTGCCTCGCTTGAAATACTGTATTTGCAAATTTGGCTCTATAAATAACCGCATCCAATCTAGATTCAAGAATTCCAACTAAATTCTCTCCTGTATTTCCTTTTCTTCTAGCTGCTTCTTTATAAACATTTCTAAATTGTCTTTCGTTTAAATTTCCATAATAACTTTTTAGTTTTTGCTTAGCTTGTAATTGTATTTTATAGTCCGATGGTTTTGCTGAAGCTCTTTGGCCATGTTGTCCTGGACCATATGCCCTTTTGTTAAAAGGACTTTTAGGTCTTCCCCATAAATTTACACCTAGCCTTCTATCTACTTTATGTTTAGATTTAATTCTTTTTGACATTTGAAAACAGCATTTATAGTTATAGGGAAAAGTTTGTCAATAAATCAGGTAAAATTCTAACTATCAGATGGTGCATTTTCCTTAAATAATTTGTAATCGATGCTATCTATTAAAGCTTTAAAGGATGCTTCAATGATATTCGGTGAAACTCCAATAGTAAACCAACTAATGCCATTGCTATCAGTGCTTTCAATAGAAACCCTTGTAGTGGCGTTTGTACCAGTATTTAAAATCCTTACTTTATAATCTACAAGTTTAAGATCTTTTAGATATTGATTAAATTTTTCAGTTTTTAAAAGATTCGATCGTATAGCATTGTCTAATGCGTTAACGGGTCCATTTCCCTTTCCCTGACATTTTATCTCTTTACCATTAATCTCTAAGATTGCATTAGCAAGTGAGTCTATCTCGTCTGGTTTGTTTGATTTTTTTGAAACTATTACTTCATAATCTTTAATTTTTATAAAATTTTTTAATTGTCCTAGTAGTCTTCTAGACAAAAGTTCAAATGATGCATCGGCTCCATCATATGAGTAACCTATAAACTCTCTATCCTTCACCTCATTAAGTATTTTTTGTATATTAGGATCATTTTTATCGATCTTTATATTGAGCTTTTCTAATCTGGATAAAATATTAGATTTTCCAGATTGATCTGATATTACAATATTTCTCATGTTACCAACTAAGTCGGGGCTAATATGTTCATAAGTTTTGGGATCCTTTTGAACAGCTGAAACATGAAGCCCACCTTTGTGTGAAAATGCAGACGCACCAACATAAGCCATATGTTTATTTGATTTTCTATTTAATATTTCATCTAATAATCTAGAACATTCAGTTAATTTACTAATCTTTTTTTCATCAATTGATATTTTAAAATTATTTTTAAAATAGTTTTTAAACATAAGTGTAGGTATAATTGAAACTAGGTTTGCATTTCCGCACCTTTCTCCTAAGCCATTTAAAGTTCCTTGTATTTGTCTTGCACCAGCCATCACAGCTGCCAGTGAATTTGCAACAGCATTTTCTGTATCGTTATGTGCATGAATCCCAATATTTTTACCAGGTATTTTTTTACATACTTCACTAACAATTTCTGATACTTCATGAGGAAGTGTTCCTCCATTGGTATCACATAATACAATCCATTTTGCACCGCTATCGTATGCGCTTTTTATGCAATCAAAAGCATAATTTTTGTTGTTCTTGAATCCATCAAAAAAATGTTCTGCATCAAACATAAAGTTTTTTTTATGCTTAACAAAAAATTTGGTTGTCTCTTGAATATTTTTAAGATTTTCGTCATTAGAAATATTTAATGCTATATTAACGTGGAAATCCCATGATTTACCTACCACACATACATCAGATGTATTCGAGTCTAATATAGCTGCAAGACCTGGATCGTTTTCTGCACTTCTCCCATTTTTTTTTGTCATACCAAAAGCAACTAAATTTGAATTTATATTTGGTTTTTGATTAAAGTATTCTGTGTCTGTTGGATTTGCACCAGGCCACCCTCCTTCGATATAATCAATCCCTAAATCAGATAAAGCATTTGAAATTTTGAACTTATCTTCCAAACTGAAATCTACACCTTCAGTTTGCGCACCATCCCTTAACGTCGTATCAAATATAAAAAGTTTATCTTTGCTCATTTTTTAAATTTCCAAGTAGTTTTGTTTTCATTATCTTCTAATAAAATATTATTTTTTAGTAAATAATCTCTAATTTCATCTGATTTTTTAAAATCCTTATTTTTTCTTGCAAAATTTCTTTCATTAATTAATTTATTTATTTCCTCTTCCTTGATACTAGTTTTTTTATTGAATTTAAACCATGTTTCTTTATTTTCACTAAATAATCCAAGAAACTTACATGAAGCAGTTAATTGTTCAGCTGCATCTTCTTCTCCATCTTTGGCTTTCTTATAAAGGCTATGAATATTAGCAATCATTTTAGGGATATTCAGGTCATCTAATAAAAACATTTTATTGCTATCACTAATATGAATATTTTCGTCAATATAAAATTCATACCATTTATCTAAAATTATTTTTGCATCCTTTAAAATTTTCTCATTCCAATCAAATGGCTGGGTATAATGCGTACTTAGCATTGCCAATCTAATAATTTGACCGTTATATTTTTTTTTTAATTCGTTAATAGTAACAAAGTTATTTTCAGACTTTGCCATTTTCTTTTTATTGACAGTCACATAACCATTATGTATCCAAAATTTTGCTAGTAATTTGTCATTTGCGCAAAATGACTGTGCAATTTCATTTTCATGATGAGGAAATATTAAATCTAATCCTCCCCCGTGTATATCAAAGTTACTACTTAAATATTTTTTTGACATCGCAGAACATTCAATATGCCAGCCAGGTCTTCCTTTTCCAAATTTAGAATCCCAACCAGGTTCATTATTTTTACTTGGTTTCCATAAAACAAAATCACCAGGATTTTTTTTAATTTTTGATATTTCTACCCTGGAACCCGCGTCAAGATCTTTGATTGTTTTTTTTGAAAGTGCCCCATAAGAGCTAAATTTATTTATATCAAAAAAAACATGGCCTGCTTTTTCATAAGCATAATTTTTATTCAGTAATGAATTTATCATTTCAATCATTTCTTCTATATGATCTGTTGCTTTAGGTTCAAATGTAGGTTTCAAGCATCCAAGATACTTGCAATCCTCATTAAAAGAGAATGTAATTTCATCAGTTAATTTTTTAAAGTCAATATTTTTTTCATTGGATGCCTTTATAATTTTGTCATCTATATCGGTTATGTTTCTTACATAGGTAACATTATCTTTTCCATAAATTGTTTTTAAAACTCTAAATAATATATCGAATACAATTAATGGTCTTGCATTACCAATATGGGGAAAATCATAGACAGTGGGTCCACAGACATACATACGAATGTTATTTCTATCTATTGGGACGAAGATCTCTTTTTTTTTTGATAATGTATTACTTAATAGTAAGTTCTGCATGTTTGATTAATATAAGAATTAATCAAATTTACAAACTGGAATTTCTTTCATTTTATGTAGGTTGGTTTCTCTTATTTTTAGGTATTTTTTATAGTTTTTTGAATTTGGATTAACCATGGCTTCCTCTAATTCCTCGTAACTCATTCCTAATTGATTTTCGTCGTTTCTTCCATCGACCCACAATCCATCTGTTGGTTTTGCTGAAATTATTTTTTCATCAATTTTGAGTTCTTTTCCCATCTCCCAAACTTCAGTTTTTGTACAATCTGCGATAGGTGAAATATCTACACCTCCATCACCATATTTTGTATAAAATCCTACTCCGAAATCTTCAACTTTATTTCCGGTTCCCACAACAATACCATTATTAGATCCTGCGACTTGATACAACGTAGTCATTCTAATTCTAGCACGACTATTAGCAAAAGCATGCTCACTATTATTTTTAGTTAAAGCTTTTTCAAAGTTTGTAAATACTTCATCTAAATTAATATTTAAAATTTCAATATTTTTAAACTTAGTTAAAAGCCATTTACAATGTTTTTTGCTTAAATCATCTTGCTCTTTGATTTGCTTAATAGGCATTGATAAAGCGAATGTTTTTATACCAGACATTGAACAAATCGTACTCACGACTGCAGAGTCTATACCTCCTGATACACCAACAACTAAACTAGTAGCAGGTTTTGGCATATTTTTAATATATTTAATTAACCAATCTTTAATAAAATTTATTCTTGATTCTGGTGTCATGACTTTAATTTAACCAATTCTTACAATAATAAAATTAATAATTATGACGCAAATTTAATTTTATTTTTTGAAAAATGCGAATTTTTCTTAATTTCTTCAGATATTAAAAATGCTAACTCAATAGCCTGGTTTGCGTTAAGTCTTGGATCACAATGAGTATGATATCTATTCGAAAGATCTTTGTCAGTTATATTTTGTGCACCGCCGGTACACTCAGTTACGTTTTTTCCTGTCATTTCAATATGTAACCCACCTCCAAAAGTTCCTTCGGATTGATGTACATCAAAAAACTCTTTCACCTCTTTTAAAATATTATCAAAAGGTCGCGTTTTAAATCCTGTAGATGATTTAACAGTATTACCGTGCATTGGATCACATGACCATATTACGTTTCGTCCTGCTTTTTTAATCTCTTTAATTAATTTAGGTAATTTAATTTTAACTTTGTCGTGACCTAATCTAATTATTAAAGTAATTTTTCCAGCATCATTATCTGGATTCAAAATCTCTGTAAGTTTAATAATTTCTTTAGGGTCTGAAGTTGGTCCACATTTAATACCTATTGGATTTTTTATGCCTTTACAGTACTCAACATGACCTCCGTCGAGTTGTCTAGTTCTATCTCCTATCCATAAAAAATGTGCAGAAGTATTATGGTATTCGCCAGTTGTTGAGTCTACTCGTGTCATAACTTCCTCTACTGGTAATAATAAGGCTTCATGGCTAGTATAAAAATTTACAGTTCTTAATCTTCTATTAGTTTCTGATGTTATTCCACAGGCTTCCATAAAAGATAGTGAGTCACTTACTTTTTCTTCAATTTCCTTAAATTTTGTTTTAGCGTTGTCGTTTATAAATGACATGTTCCATAGATGAACTTTATTTAAATCTGCGAAACCTCCTTGAGAAAATGCTCTTAAAAGATTTAATGTTGATGCAGATTGTGAATAAGCTTTCAATAAACGATTTGGATCTGGGTTTCTGCTTTCTTTCGAAAATTCTGAACCATTAATATTATCACCAAGATAGCTGGGTAATTCTATTTTGTCTTTTTTTTCAGTTGGCGAACTTCTAGGTTTTGAGAATTGTCCAGCAATTCTCCCAACTTTTATAACTGGTAAATTTGATGATACAGTTAATACTAATGACATTTGTAATATTACCTTAAAAAAATCTCTAATATTATTTGGATGAAATTCAGCAAAACTTTCTGCGCAATCTCCACCTTGCAATAAAAAAGCTTTACCTTGGGAAACATCAGCTAAATTTTTAAGTAAAGAGCGAGTTTCACCTGCAAATACTAATGGCGGAAAACTTGATAGCTCGTTTAAAACATTCCTAAGTTGATCTTTGTTTTCATACTCCGGAATATGCTTTACGGGTTTATCTTTCCAACTATTTAATTTCCATTTGGCCATACAACTTAAAGTATATAAACCTAGTTACAAAATTGACAAGTAATTTATTCTACAGTAACGGATTTCGCCAAATTTCTAGGCTTATCTATATCGTGGCCTAATGACAACGCTGTAAAATATGCCAAGTTCTGTAAAGGCAATGTCAACAGGAATGGATTTAGATCGTTTGACGATGTTTCAACCTCAATTTTTTCCCATAAGTTTTCAAATTTAATTTCATCAGAACTTTTGTTCGTTATTAGTAATACCTTAGCTCCTCTTGCGATGACTTCTTGCATATTTGATAAAGTTTTCTCATAATGCTCATCTCTTGGCGCGATAACTACAACTGGCATACCCTCCTCTATCAAAGCCAATGGACCGTGTTTCATCTCTCCTGCAGGATATCCCTCGGCATGGATGTAAGATAATTCCTTTAATTTTAATGCTCCTTCTAATGCAACAGGATAAGAGTTACCCCTGCCCAAAAACATGGAGCCTTTAGCTTTTGTAAATGTCTCGCTTAAAGTACTAATTTTTGACTCAGTTTTAAGTGTTTTCGTAATTAATTTTGGAAGTAATTTTAATTGATCAATTTTATCTGTATATTCATTGTCTTTAATCTCGCCTCTAATTTTTGAAATTTTTAAAGTAATCAAATACAAAACTAACATTTGACCTAAAAAAGCCTTTGTAGAGGCAACTCCAACTTCTTGTCCACAATGTATTGGTAATACAAATTTCGCGTCTCTTGCAATTGAGCTTTCTACTACATTTACTACAGCGCAAGTTTTCATTTTGTGTTTATTGCACAAATCTAAGGCAGCGTATGTATCGGCAGTTTCTCCAGATTGAGAAACAAATATATATAAATTTTGTTTTTTAAATCTGTTATTCCGATACCTAAACTCAGAAGCAATATCCACGTCTACTTCAAGCTTAGTTAATTTTTCTAGCCAATATTTAGCTATTACACATGCGTGGTAAGCAGTACCACAACCTATTAAAATAATTTTATTAAAATCCTCCTTTTTCCATGGAAAATTAAAAATATTTAATTCATTATTTAATTTATTAATATACTCCTTAATACATGAGCTTATTGTATTTGGTTGTTCAGCAATCTCTTTGGCCATGAAATGTTTAAAGTCTCCTTTATTAATATCTAAATCTTCTTTTGACAATTCTAAAACTTTTTTATTTATAACTAATCCACCTGTATTATAAAATTCAACCTTATCTTTTTTTATAATACAAAACTCGCCATCATCTAAATAAGTGATTTTATTTGTCATAGATTTTAAAGCGTAAGAATCTGAACCAAGGTAGTTCTCACTTGGCCCATATCCAACAGCTAGAGGAGACCCTCTCCTTGCTCCAACTAACAAGTCTGGGTAGTCGGTAAAAATTATACCTAAAGCAAAGCTACCGTGGAGTTTGCTTAAAACTTTTGTGATAGTATTTTTAATATTATTAGTTTTTAAATATTCTGTTATTAAATGTACTATTACTTCTGTATCAGTTTGAGATTTAAATTTATGCCCATTTTTTACTAAATGTTTTTTTAATAAAGTCGCATTTTCTATTATGCCATTATGTACCACTGATACTTTTTCTGATGAATGAGGATGCGCATTTATTGTATTTGGTAAACCATGCGTAGCCCATCTTACATGTCCAATTCCTGTTACACCATCAAGCTTAGACGACAGTACACTTTTTTCTAAATTATTAACTCTACCTTCGCATTTAATTTCATTTATAAAACCTTTGTCTATGGTAGCTAAACCTGCAGAATCGTATCCTCTATACTCTAATTTTTTTAAAGAATTCAGTATTATTGATGATACTGGTTTATTGCTAGATATTCCGATTATGCCACACATTATTTATTTCCTATTTTTAAAAATTTTTTGATTTGCTCTTGTAAGGGCAAGTTTATTCGAACCAACATTTTTTGTTATAGCTGATCCTGCTCCAATTATCGAATTAGATCCAATTTTAATCGGAGCAACTAATGATGTATTTGACCCCACAAAAACATTATCCTCGATTATTGTTTTACTTTTCCTTTTTCCATCATAATTACATGTGATAGTACCAGCTCCTAAATTTACTTTTTTACCGATTTTAGTGTCACCAACATATGACAGATGATTTATTTTACTATTTTTGCCAATATAGGATTTTTTAACCTCTACAAAATTTCCAATTTTTGAATTATCATCAATTGTACTCTCTGGCCTAATTCTAGCAAATGGGCCAATTTCAATATTGTTTTTTATGATAGCTTTTTCGATATGAGAAAAAGACTTAATAATTACATTGTTCCCTATAACAACATTTAATCCAATTACCACATATGGCTCAATAGTTACATTTTTACCAAATTTCGTATCTTTGCTTAAATAAACTGTTTCAATATCTACAAACTTTACACCAGCTTTTTTAGCCAAAGATCTTAATTTTTTTTGCATAATATTTTATAGGCTATAAATGTATCTTTTAGTTAGATCAACATTTCAAATTTTAATTAAAACTATGTTAATTTTGTGATTACTGATAAAGATACAAATAATTAACAAAAAGCATGGAAAACTGTATAATTTTTGATTTAGATGGAACCTTGGTAGATACAGCTCCAGATTTGATGAAGGCTCATAATTATGTGATGAAAAAGTATGGATACCCTGAGCAGCCAGCAAGCTCAATAAGATTTTTAGCTGGACGAGGGGCGAAGCAGATGATCATAAAGTCAGTTAATACTCACGAAAAAAATCAAAAAGTTTCTAGCTCAAAAAAAATTGATAATATGACTGCAGATTTCATAAATTTTTATAAAAACAATATATCTACTAAGTCGAAACTAAATAAAAATGTAATTAATTTATTAAGCTGGTGTAAGAAAAAAAATATTCATCTTGCAATATGTACTAACAAGCCCGAATACTTAGCTGTAAAACTTCTAAAAGAATTAAATGTAGATAAATATTTTATTTTTGTAGCTGGCTCAGATACATTTGAATTTAAGAAACCAGACCCAAGACACTTAACAAATATAATAGAGATATTAAGCATAAAAAAAGAAAACACAATTATGGTAGGTGATAGTGAAACAGACTCAGAAGCAGCGATTCAAGCAAAAATAAAATTTATATTAGTTGCTCACGGATATACAGAAAAAGATGAAAAAAATATAAAGCACGACTATTTAATAAATGATTTTAATATGATCAAGGGAATATCTGAAAAATTACTTAAAATTAAATAATTTTTTGACTTTTTCAATTTAAAAATGATAAATTGTTTTGCCTATGCATTTTGTAAATATTAATTCAAAAGAAAAAAGATCTAATTTATTTTCGAGTCTTAAGTCGGGAAAACTTTTAGTTTTTCCAGGGGCCTACAATGCATTAGTAGCTAAACTAATCAAAGATATTGGGTTCGACGGTATATATGTATCAGGAGGAGTTATGTCAAATGATCTGGGTCTTCCAGATATTGGTTTAACAACATTAGAGCATGTTAGCAATCGTGCTAAGCAAATTTCTCAATGTACTTTATTACCAACGATTGTAGATGCTGACACTGGTTTCTCTGATTGCAAAAAAACTGTTGAGACTTTTGAAACATTTGGACTTAGTGGTTTACATATTGAGGACCAGATTCCAGAAAAAAGATGCGGGCATCTAGATAATAAAGAACTAATTTCTAAAGACGAAATGGTTAATAAAATCAAAGTAGCTGTTAAGGCAAAAAAAGATAAGAATTTTTTAATTATAGCAAGAACAGACGCCAATTCTGTTGAAGGAATTGATAAAACAATTGAAAGAGTTAAGGCATATGAAGACGCAGGTGCTGATATGATTTTTCCAGAAGCAATGAAAGACGAAAAAGAATTTGAGATTATTAGAAAAAATGCAAAAACATTTTTGTTAGCCAACATGACTGAATTTGGAAAATCTAAACTTTTAAGTAAGAAACAACTTATAAACCTAGGCTATAATATTGTAATTTACCCAGTTACAACTCAAAGATTAGCTCTAAAGAATGTGGAGGATGGATTAAATTCAATATTTAAAGATGGGCATCAGAATAATGTGATAAAAAATATGCAGAGTAGAAAAAGGTTGTATGAATTAGTAGAGTATGAAAAGTATAACCAACCCGGTAAAAAAATTACTGATTTTAACACAGATGGTCATGAATAATGAATAATGAGATTAAAAAAGGATTAATTGGTGTAATTAGCGATGAAACAAAAATATCTGAAGTAATGCCAGATATAAATTCTTTAACTTATCGTGGATATACAGTTCAAGAGCTTTGTGAAAAATGTAATTTTGAAGAAGTTGCTTATTTGATTCTTAATGATGACTTGCCTAATAAAAACCAATTATCAGAATTTAAAAAGAATGAAAGAAATAATAGAGAGATTTCAGATAATTTAAAATCAATTATTAAAAACTATCCAAAAAAAGCTCATCCAATGGATACTACTAGAACATCTATCAGCCACATGGGGTTAGAAGATCCAGATGCATCGAATAATTCAAAAGAAGCTAATATGAGAAAATCATTAAGATTACTTGCAAAAGTCTCTACTGCTGTAGCTGCGAACTTTAGAGTAAGAAAAGGGCAAGATATTATTGAACCTAACAATGATTTAGATTTTTGCGAAAATTTTTTTCATATGTGTTTTGGAAAAGTCCCCAGTAAAGAAGTTGTCAAAGCATTTGATGCATCGATGACATTATATGCTGAACATAGTTTTAATGCATCAACATTTACTTCAAGAGTGATTACTAGCAGCTTGTCAGATATGCATGGAGCAGTAACTGGAGCAGTAGCTAGTTTAAAAGGACCATTGCATGGAGGTGCAAACGAAGCAGTCGCACATATGCTGAATGAAGTGGGCTCTTCAGATAAAGCTGAGGAATTTATTTTAAACAAAATTAAAAATAAAGAACTAATCATGGGGTTTGGTCATAGGGTTTATCGTAATGGTGACTCAAGGGTTCCTACAATGACTGAATACTTCCATAAAACCGCTAAATATTATAAAAATTCTGAATTACCCAAGATTTCAAAAATTCTTGAAGATACAATGCTAAGAGAAAAGAATATTAAACCAAATTTAGACTTTCCAGCAGGTCCCACATATCTTTTGATGGGTTTTGATATTGATTTTTTTACACCTATTTTTATTGTATCAAGAATTACTGGTTGGTGTGCTCACATAATGGAACAATTTGAAAGCAATAAGTTGATTAGACCTCTTTCTAAATATACGGGCACTTCTCATAGAAAAATTTCAAAATAAAAAAGGCGGTAAATTTATACCGCCCTCTTTAAATTTATTAATATTAATTATTTTGTAAAATCAAATGCTTCGACCCAAGATCCTCTTGTGGAAGCTTTAGAATATTCAGTGGCTCTTCCTTCAAAGAAATTCATGTGTTCAACTCCATTTAACATGGTATCTAACCACTCAAGAGGATTCTCTTTTACATCGTAAATTTCATCCATTTTTAATTGTGCTAATCTTCTATTAGCAATCCAACGGATATAATCTTTAACTTGCTGAGCTGTTAAACCCTCAATCGGACCCATTTCAAAAGCTAAATCGATAAATGCATCTTCATGATCAACTATTGTCCTGCATGCATCTTCTATTTCCTTCTTTAGAGATTTATCTAGTAAACCTGGGTTTTCTTGGCAAAAGGTATTAAATATCTTTATCATTGAGTTACAATGCAAAGTTTCGTCCCTAACTGACCAAGTAACAATCTGGCCCATGCCTTTCATTTTATTGAACCTAGGAAAGTTTAATAAAATTGCAAAACTCGCAAACAACTGTAAGCCTTCGGTAAAAGCAGAAAAAACAGCGACTGTTTTTGCAATTTCTCTTTTGTTGTTTGTATTAAAGTTTTGCATGTAATCGTACTTATCTTTCATTTCCTTGTACTTTAAAAACGCCGAATATTCTGTCTCTGGCATCCCAATAGTATCAAGAAGATGTGAATAAGCTGCAACATGGATTGTTTCCATGGCCGCGAAAGCGGTCATCATCATTAAAACTTCTGTTGGTTTAAATACAGTTGTATAATGTCTTAGATAACAATTATTAACCTCAACATCTGCTTGAGTAAAAAATCTAAAAATCTGTGTTAAAAGATTTTTTTCGTGAGCGGTTAGTTTTTTTTGCCAATCTCTTACATCTTCTGCCAGCGGTACCTCTTCTGGTAACCAATGGATTCTTTGTTGAGTTAGCCAAGCATCATAACACCATGGATATCTAAATGGCTTATAAACAATTTTTTCCTTAAGCAAACCGTGATCAACACAATAATTTTGATCTATAATTGGCTTTTGATTTTCGTTAATTTTTGGGGCTACTGACATGATAGACACTCCTCATAGTTATTATTTTCTTCATTATTATTATTTCCTTTTGTTTTTGTCGCCTTAGCAACAGTTGTATTTACCACCTCCGCACGCTGTATTGATTTCGACCTACAGTAGTACAGACTTTTGAGACCCTTTTTCCACGCTTGATAATGGATCTGATGTAAATCTCTTTTATGAACGTCAGCTGGTAAAAATATATTAAGTGATTGAGCCTGAGTAATGTGTGGCGTTCTATCAGCTGAGTGATCAATTAACCATCTCTGATCTAATTCGAAAGCTGTTTTAAATACATCTTTTTCATTATTACTTAAAAAATCTAGATGCATTATCGAGCCTTGATTAGTGGTAATTGAAGACCATGTTTCATTATTATCTTTATTATGTTTTTGTAACAATTTTTTTAAATACTTGTTTTTAACATTAAATGAACCTGATAAAGTTTTATGCGTATAACTGTTAGCTGCGATAGGCTCGATACCTGGTGAGGCACCTCCACAAATAATTGAAATTGAAGCCGTTGGCGCAATCGCGGTTTTATTTGAAAACCTTTCCATTATTCCGTAATCTTTTGCATCAGGGCATGGGCCTCTCTCCTCAGCGAGTTTTTTTGAAGCTTCGGTTGTTTGTTTGTCAATTTGTTTAAATATTTTATTATTCCATGCTTTTGCCATAACTGACTCAAATGGAATGTTGTTTTTTTGTAAAAAAGAATGAAAACCCATAACTCCTAATCCTACACTTCTTTCTCTCATTGCTGCGTATGTTGCGTCCTTAAAAGAATTAGGTGCACGTGTTATGAAATCGGTTAAAACATTATCTAAAAATCTCATCACGTCTTCAATAAAACCTTTTTGATCTTTCCATTCATTATACGTTTCGATATTAAGAGATGATAAGCAACAAACCGCTGTTCTCTCTTTTCCAAATTTATCGATCCCAGTCGGTAGTGTAATTTCACTACACAAATTAGAAGTTTTAACAGTTAATCCTGCCATTTTATGATGTTGAGGTATCATCCTATTAACTGTATCTATATACACAATGTATGGTTCGCCTGTTTCTACCCGCGCTGTTAATAATCTTATCCAAAGATTTCTAGCTTTTATTTTGTTTTGAACAGTTCCATCATAAGGACTCTTTAATGCCCAGTCGCCATCTGTTTCAACAGCCCTCATAAATTCATCTGTTACCAAAACTCCATGATGTAAATTTAATGCTTTTCTATTTGGGTCTCCCCCTGTTGGTCTTCTCATCTCAATAAATTCTTCAATCTCAGGATGGTCGATCTGCAAATAGCAGGCTGCGGAACCCCTTCTTAGAGATCCCTGACTAATAGCTAATGTTAAAGAGTCCATGACTTTTATAAACGGTACGATTCCAGAAGTTTTACCAACCCTTCCAACTTTTTCACCAATTGATCTAAGATTACCCCAATAACTACCTATTCCACCTCCTTTTGCGGCAAGCCAAACATTTTCACTCCATAAATCTACTATTCCCTCAAGTGAATCTGAAGCTTCATTTAAAAAACAAGATATTGGCAATCCTCTCTCTGTTCCTGCGTTTGATAAAACCGGTGTTGCTGGCATAAACCATAAATTAGAAATGTAGTGATACAATCTTTGAGCATGCAAGTTATCATCTGCATAAGTTGCAGCAACTCTTGCAAATAAATCTTGATAGGATTCTCCCTCGCTTAAGTATCTATCGGTTAAAGTAGCTTTTCCAAAGTCAGTAAGCCTTGAGTCCTTTTCTCTATCAATCTTAATTGTTATTCCTTTTTCATTTTGAAAAAGTTCTGTTGAATTAGTAAGTGAAAATAAATCAGGTTTTTTTATCTCTTTTAAATTCTTGGTAGAATCTTTAATGATGTCTGATTGATTTTTTTCGACAGCATTTTTTATTGCCAGAGCTATGTTTTCTTGCATTTTATTCCCTTTTTTAGTGCTTTTTAAGTAAAACAACTAGATGTTGTGTATTAATATTCTTAATATACTACAAGTATAAGTAATACAATAGAACATAACATGAACATTTAAAAAAAACAAGCTGTTAATTATTATCTTTTATTAAGTTATTAATTTTATTATTAAATTTTTGTGAACAAAATTGATATCCACATAAATCACAATGGCTTTAGAGAATATGATGCAAGGTGGCTTTATCCTGATGAAATAAATCTTGCTGGTTTAGAGCATTTGGGACTTGGATTAGGTACTCAAATCTTAAATAAAACAAATAAAGAATCACCTCGTGTTGTAGTGGGTTATGATTATAGATCTTACAGTGAAGAGGTAAAAAATTCTCTAGTTAAAGGTCTTTTAAATTCAGGATGTAATGTTGAGGATGTAGGTTTGTCATTATCTCCAATGGCATATTTTGCACAATTTGAATTAAATGCAGATGGTGTTGCGATGGTTACTGCCAGCCATAATGAAAACGGGTGGACTGGAGTCAAAATGGGTATCGAGAAAGGCCTTACTCATGCACCTGAAGAAATGAAAGAGCTAAAAGATATAGTAATCAATCAAAAGTTTATTAAAAAACAAGGTAAATATAAAAAAATAGAAAATTTTAGTCAAATTTATAAAAATAATTTAATTAATAATAACAAGATAAATAAAAAAATTAAAGCCGTAGTTGCATGTGGAAATGGCACGGCAGGAATTTTTGCGCCAGAAATAATTAAAGGTATTGGTTGTGAAGTTATTGAAATGGATTGTAATCTAGATTTTTCTTTTCCAAAATATAATCCTAATCCTGAGGATTTAAAAATGCTACATGAAATTTCAATGAAAGTAAAAGACACCAATGCAGATATAGGATTTGGATTTGATGGAGATGGAGATAGGGTTGGAGTAATCGATAATAATGGGAATGAGATATTTTCAGATAAGATTGGCCTTCTTATTGCGAGAAACTTAGCGCCCCAATTTCCAAATTCAAAATTTGTAATTGATGTTAAATCGACAGGTTTGTTTTCAAAAGATGAAATATTGGAAAAATATAATTGCAAAACAATTTATTGGAAAACTGGTCACTCTCATATTAAGAGGAAAGTAAACAAAGAAAAAGCGCTGGCAGGTTTTGAAAAAAGCGGACACTTTTTTTTTAATAAACCATTAGGTCTTGGTTACGACGATGGGATAAATTCAGCTATACAAGTCTGTCATTTGCTAGATAATAATAAAAATAAAATGAGTGATATAATTAAAAATCTTCCAACAACTTATCAAACACCGACAATGGCTCCTTACTGCAAAGATGAAGAAAAATATAAAATAGTAGATGATATGATTAAAAAATTTATTAAATTTAAGGATGACAATGTCAAAATTGATGGAGAAGAAATAAAAGAAATATTGACTGTCAATGGTATTAGATTTTCACTTGGTGATGGCTCGTGGGGTTTGATTAGGGCATCATCAAATAAGCCTTCATTAGTCGTTGTAACCGAAAGTCCGACATCCGATGATAGAAAAAAAGCAATTTTTGATTTTATTGATGAGCAATTACAAAAAACTAATAAAGTAGGAAAGTACGATCAAAAAATATAACAAACGAATTTATATAATTACTTTATTTTTTTTAAATTTATCTATATCCGTTGTGCTAAAGCCAAATTCTTTTAAAATTTGATTAGTATGCTCCCCAAGTGTTGGTGATCCAATAAACTTTTCATTATTGGTATTAGAAAATTTAATTGGCATTCCAATTGCCTTGCTTTTACCAGCTTTTTTATTTTCAACGTCAATTATCATTTTTCTATGAATTGTTTGACTATCAATATGCATATCTAAAATTGAATTTATAGGCCCGCATGGTAAACCTTCTTTGTCAAAAATTGCTAACCATTCTTGTGAGGTTTTTTTTGTAAGTTCAGTATTTAATATCTCTACAAGAGCATTTAGATTCTTCATTCTATTTTTGTTATCGCAAAATCTTTCATCTTTGTTTAAATCTTCTCTTTTCAATGCTTTGATTAAATTCATCCAACTATTTTGATTTGATGCTCCAATAGTTATCCATTTATCTTTTGTTTTAAATGCTTGATAAGGTGCTGTTAGAGGGTGCGCAGATCCTAATGGACCGGGAGAACTACCAGTTGCTCCAGCTATAGCTGACTGCCAATAAGTGTGGATGATTCCAGCTTCATACAATGAAGTATCTACTTTTTGACCTTTGCCGGTTTTTTCTCTATTTATCAATGCCGCTAAAACGCCTGTTGCACCAAGGATTCCTGCGGTTATATCAGTTAATGGTGCACCAACTTTCATTGGTGGTTTTTCTTTGCTTTCACCAGTTATACTCATTAAACCACTAGCGCCTTGTGCAACTAAGTCAAATCCTCCTTTATTTGCATATGGTCCAGTTCTGCCATATCCAGAAATTTCACAAAGAATTATTTTTGGATTAATTTTCTTTAATTCTTCGTAACCTATGCCAAGCCTCTCTAAAGTCCCTTTTCTAAAATTTTCTACTACAACATCTGATTTGGTTACCATTTTTTTAAAAATATCAATACCCATTTTATCTTTTAGATTTAAACCCAGTCCTCTTTTCCCACGATTCATAATCATAAAAGCAGCAGACTCGCCTTTGACATCTGGTGGTAAAAATTTTCTTGAGTCATCCCCTTCAGGAATTTTTTCTATCTTGATAACGTCTGCACCTAAATCTGCCAGCATTAAACCACAAGCTGGTCCTGCCATAATTTGCGCTACCTCTAAAACTTTTGTTCCTTTCAAAGGACCTGGCATGTCATTTATTTTTAAACTTTGGTTTAATTTTATTTAAGAAAGATTTGTATCCTATTTTGAAATCTTCTGTGTCATAACATTTATAACCAATACTATTTAATTTTTCTGAAACTTTTCCAGTCTTGATTATTTCTTTTGCGAACAGTTTATGCCACCTCGCCACCTTTGGTGCACCCTCACAAATTAATTCTGCTGTTTTTAATGTTTCATTTTCAACTTCATCATCGTCAACGACTTTATTAACAAGTAATTTTTCATAAGCTTCATCAGCATTATAAATTTTGCCTTCTAATAAAATTTCCATAGCAATTGAATAATTTGTAATCTTCAGTAGAGCTTGAAGTTCATTTGCAGCCATAGTTAATCCCAATCTCTTTATTGGCACTCCAAATCTTGAATTTTTTCCACAAATCCTAATGTCACAGCATGCTGCTATTTCAAGACCACCTCCAACACAAATTCCCTCTATCAGAGCAATAGTCGGGATTGGACAATCTTGAATGCTCTTTAGTGTTCCATGCAAAAATTTGCCATAAGCTTTGGCAAGCTTACTAGTCGATCTTTGTTTTTCAAATTCTCCAATATCGTTTCCAGGTGAAAAAGACTTTCCTCCCTCTCCTCTGATAATGATACATCTTAAGTTTTTATTTTTGCTAAGTTTTTGAAATACACCTCCTAACTCTTTCCACATGGGTTTTGTTAATGCATTTAACTTTTCAGGCCTATTCAAAGAAACCTGCACGCAATAATTATTTATGTCTTTTAATTTTATTAAAGAGCTCATGATCTATAAAAAAATTCAACCAAAGTCATTGGTACCGCAGGAACATATGTTACTAGCATTAATAAAAATAATAATACGCAAATAAACATTATATTTGCCCTTGTCACATCCCAAATATCTGCTTTTGCAACTGAGCAGGCAGTTACTAACACGCTTGCAACTGGTGGTGTTTGCTGCCCTATCGCAAGATTTAAAGTTACAATAATTCCAAAATGAACTGGATCAATGCCGACTGCATTTACAAGCGGCATTACAATTGGAACTGTTAAAATTATTGCAGCAACTGAATGTAAGAAAAAGCCAATAACAAGTAAAAATACATTTAATATCGCAAGAACCGCATACTTGTTTTGTGTCATATCAATAATTGACTCAGCTACTTTTTGAGGGATTTGTTCTACAGTTAAAAATTCGCCAAGCAATACTGATGCCGCAACTAATAACATTACTGCAGCTGTTTGAATCGCTCCTTCTGTTGCAGCTTGATATAATCTTTTAAAATCAAATTCTCGATAGATAAGACCTATAATCAAAGCTGCTACAACTGCTAAACCAGCGCCCTCTGTAGCTGTTACGACACCTCCAAAAATACCGCCTAAAATAATAATAGGTAACAAAAATGCTAATGCCGCTTCTTTTGCAGTCTTTCTTAAATTTACTAAATTAAAATTCTCTTCGATTGGTAAGTTTTTTCTTCTAGCATAAATATATGCTGCAAACATCATTAAAAAACCTCCAATAATTCCAGGAACAACACCTGCAACAAATAATTGAACAACTGAACTTTGTGCCATTACAGCATATACAATCATGGGAATTGAAGGTGGTATAATAATTGCTAATGATGCAGATGAAGATGTAACTGCAGCTGCAAATGGTCCTGGATATCCTTTTTTCTTCATTGCGGGAATTAATATTGACCCTAGAGCTGCTACGTCGGCTACTGCTGATCCCGATATCTCAGCAAAAAACATAGAGGTAGCAATATTAATCATACTTAAACCACCCTTTATAAATCCTACTAAAGCAGATGCGAAAGCTATTAGCCTTCTAGATATTCCTGAACTATTCATTATTGAGCCTGCAAGTATAAATAATGGAATTGCTATTAATGGAAACTTCATAGAACCATCAAACATGACAATTGCAGTATCAATTAAAAAACTAGTACCAGTTTTCATTACCATAGCTATAATTGTTGTAACTGCTAAACCTATTGCAATTGGAACATTGATACTCAGTAAAAATAGAAGAACCATAAACATTGTTAAGATAATCATGTCAAATCTCCTGTGGTTTCTTCCTCATCGGCAACTTGTAAGACTAAATTGCTATAATCTTTTGGAATTCTTAACGTTTCCGACAAAATAAATAATAATGATGATATTGGTATGACTGATTGAACTAAAGTTTGTGGCACCCATTCTAATGTGACTAGTGTCTCACCTTTTATCAGTGTTAAAACTAAATACCCATAATAAGCTAATAATATTAAAAAACAGTATATTACTAATTTTGATAAAACAAAAAATACTTTTCTTAAAGTTAATGGAAAGGATTTCAGTATACTAGGAACTCCAATGTGTGCTCCTTTTAACGAAGCGTATGCGGATCCGTAATAGGTTAGCCATGCAAGTTGAACTGAAGCGACTTCATCGTACCAGGCTAAAGCGTGACCACTGAATCTGAAAGTAACACCAACAAGTACGTTGATAGCTAAAGCTATCATCATAATAAATAATATTACTTGTAAAAATTTTTCGTAACCTTTTTCAAAACCTTGCAATGTCATAAATTAAACCAACCCACTTGTTTAGTGGGTTGGTAATATATTTAATTATTTCGCTAAAGATGATACTTTTTTAATTAAAGAACCGCCAGTAGATACCTCTGATGCAAATTGATCATAGATACCTTTGCTTGCTTTAATGAAAGCATCCTTATTAGCTGTGTTTACCTTAACTCCAGCACCTTTAATTACTCCTAATAAAGATTTTTCTAAACTTGCCGCTTCTTTGTAAACAAATTTTTGAGTATCTTTAGCTGATTTCTCTAAAATTTTTCTTACATCTGCAGGAAGTTTATTCCAATGATCTTTGTGCACAGTTACATATGCAGGCGTATAAACGTGTCCAGTAATTGATAAATATTTTTGGACTTCTTGAAATTTAGCACTTGCTATTTGAGCGTATGGATTTTCTTGACCATCCATTGTCCCTGTTTTTAAAGCAGTGAATACCTCAGAAAAAGCCATTGGCGTTGGGTTTGCTCCGTAAGATTGAAACATCTTAACTCGCCATTTAGATTTTGGAGTTCTTAGCTTAATACCTTTTAAGTCTCCAGGAGAATTAATTGCTCTTACATTGTTTGTAATGTGTCTAAAACCATTCTCCCAAACAGCTATAACTTTATAACCAGTTTTTGCTTCAAGATTTTTAAACATTCCTGGTAGAACTTGTTTTTCAACTTTGTTCATGTGTGATCTATTTTTGATAATAAATGGCATATCAAATACACCGAATTCATCATGAATAGATGCCATGACTGATGATGGCAACCACATATTAACAGTTCCAAGTTTTAATTTCTGCATTCCTTGTTTGTCTTTTCCTAATTGAGAAGACCCAAATACAGATACTTTACCTTTGCTACCTAATCTTTTATTAGCTAATTTTGCAAAATGGTCTACTGAAGCTGAAAATAATGAACCAGGTTTTCCTACATGTCCAAATTTTACTTCAACTGAGTTTGCTGAAAAAGTTACTAATAAAGTAGATAGAAAAATAGCAAATAGTTTGTTTATTTTGCTCATTATATTTCTCCCCTTATTGTTAATTATTAATAATCTATTAAATAACTGAGCCATAATCTAGATATTTTGTTAATTTTTAAAAAAATTACTTCGACAAGTGATCAATTGCGGCCATAAGACCGCCTTGTTTAAATGGAATTTTAGATTTTCTTAAACCCATTTCAACGCCTGCTAGAGTTCCTGCTAACATTAGATCATTAAAATCTCCTAAATGACCTATTCTAAAAATTTTACTTTTTACTTTTGCTAATCCCATGCCTAAAGCCATATTGTAATCATCAAGTATTATTTTCCTTAGAGCATCAGCATCATGTCCATCTGGTACCATAACTGCAGTTAAGGAATTAGAATATTCCTCTGGTTTTTTGCATAGTATTTCAAGACCCCAGTCTTTGACCGCTGCTCTTGTTGCTTCTGCGTGACGGGTATGTCTGTCAAGAACGTTTTCAAGCCCTTCTTCCATTAACATATTCAAGGCTTCATCTAGACCATAAAATAAATTTGTTGCAGGAGTATAAGGAAAAAATCCGTCCTTGTTCATTTCTAACATTGGTTTCCAATCCCAAAATGATTTTGGCAAATTAGACGTTTTGTATGCTTCTAATGCTTTTGAACTAATAGCATTAAAAGACAGGCCAGGTGGTAACAACAATCCTTTTTGAGATCCACAAACCGTAACATCTACTTTCCACTCTTTGTGTTTAAAATCTATAGATGCTAGTGAGGATATTGTGTCTACTAATAATAAAGCTGGATGTTTTGCTGCATCCATTGCTTTTCTAATCTCAGCTAGTCTACTGCATACACCTGTTGATGTTTCATTATGGACTACAAAAACAGCTTTTATTTTATGCTCCTTATCCTTTGATAATTTTTCTTCTACAATTTTTGGATCAACACCAGTTCTCCAATCTCCAGCTACAAAATCCACATCTAGTTTAAAGCGTTTAGCTTGCTCATACCATAAAGATGAAAATTGACCAGTTTCAAACATCAAAACTTTATCCCCTTCACTTAAAGTATTTACAATTGCAGCTTCCCATGCACCAGTCCCTGAGGCAGGAAATATAATTACTGGTTCATCTGTTTTAAAAATTACTTTTACTCTTTCCAACACTCTTTTAGCAATGTCAGCAAATACAGGTCCTCTATGATCGATTGTCGGATAATCCATCGCTCGCAAAACTCTATCAGGTACGTTTGTTGGACCGGGGATTTGTAGAAAATGCTTTCCAGGTTTAAAAGAATTAGATTTCGCCATATACTTGTATATATTCTTATATATAAGTTAACTCATATTTTATATTTTGTACATAGTTTATGAAAGAAGACATTATTGATTTTATTGAGGTTTTAATTTTGAAAAGCCCGCCTGAAGAGAGGCCGCATTGGGTCAGTCACTTTGTGGTTCCTAATGCGAATGAATTGATGATTAAAATTAAAACTAAAGAAGGACTAGAGGGTTTTGGTCTTGCAACAAGTTATACTGATATTGAGCCTATTGTAAGACCTTTTAAAAATCATTTAGCAGAAGAAATTATTGGAATGAATCCTTTTTACCCAGAACTATTATATGAGAAAATTTTTAATTTAACAGATACAAAAAAAGCAAGTGAAAACAAGTGGTCAAGAGAAGCATTAATACGTATATCGGCTGCACTTGATATTGCTTGTTGGGATTTGATAGGTAAAAAAGCAAAACTTCCCTTGTACAAAGTATTTGGAGGATACAGAGATAAGGTACCATGCTACATTACTTGTGCTTACTACAGAGATAATAAAAGTAATTCAGAACTAGAAGATGAAATCTTAAAACTTGTCGATCAAGGACATAAGGCATTTAAAATTAAAGTTGGGGCTTTGAGTCTTGTTGAAGATATGAAACGTGTAGAGATAGTTAGAGATGCTATTGGATATGATAAAGAGTTAATGATTGATGTAAATAGAGGGTGGAATTTAAAAACAGCAATTGAGGGATGTACACTACTAAAACAATTTAAACCTACTTGGATAGAAGAACCTGTTAGATGGGCCGATGATAGAAGAGAATTAAAAATATTATCAAGAAAAACTAATATACCAATTTCTGGTGGTGAAAGCGAAAATACTATTTTTGGCTGTAGATCATTAATTGAAGAGAATGCAATTCAAATATTGCAATTTGATTGCACAATGTTTGGCGGTTTTACAAATGGGAAAAAATTGGCTGCTCTTTGTGAATTAAATCACGTAGAAGTTGCTCCACATCATGATTGCAATATTCATGCCCATTTAGTTGCTTCAACACCTATGGGTAAAACAGTCGAATCCTTTGACTCCATAAGAGATCCACTTCAATCTGGCTTGTTTGAAAATCCACCAGAAATTAAGGATGGTTGGATAAAATTAAACGATCAACCAGGATTAGGTTTAACTGTGTCAGATAAGTGTATAAAAAAAATTGGAAAACTCGTATATAAAAGTAAAAAATAATGAAAACAGAATTTAACTCAGTCACATTAAGTAATGATTTAAAGAAAAAAATTAAAGGCAAAGTACTTTTCGATGAATTTTCTAGAGGCAGATATAGTACTGATGCATCCCTTTATCAGATTAAACCGATAGGTGTTGTATTGCCCAAAGATCAATTTGATGTTTTAAATATAATAGAATATTCTCAAAAAAATTCTATTCCATTACTTGCGAGAGGCGGTGGAAGCTCCCAATGTGGTCAAACAGTTGGTGAATGTATTGTCTTAGATTATTCAAAGTATCAAAATAAAATTTTAGAATTCAATGCGAAAGAAAAATTTGTTTGGGTTGAACCTGGTATAGTACTAGATCAGCTGAATGAATATTTAAAACCACATGGTTTGTGGTTTCCAGTAGACGTTTCTACAAGTAGCAGAGCAACAATCGGTGGCATGACAGGTAATAATAGTTGTGGTTCCAGATCTCTTTATTACGGCAATATGGTTAATAACGTTTTAGCAGTTGAGTCTATTCTAGACGATGGATCAATTCACACCTTTGAAAATATAGATAAAAATTATCTTTCAAAAACAAATGATCAAAATAGAAAATTTCAAATAATTAAAAAATGTATAGACATACGAGAACAAGTTGAAAATGAAATTAATGAACACTGGCCAAAAACACAAAGGAGAGTTGGAGGTTACAATATTGACTTAATAAACCCAAATGGATTTAATTCATCGAATATACTAGTGGGATCTGAAGGAACTCTATCATTATTTAACAAAATTAAACTCAAATTATCTGAAATTCCAAAAAAGAAAATTTTGGGAGTTTGCTACTTTGAAAAATTTCACGAAGCTATGACCTTAACAAGAGAAATGGTTAAATTGAAACCTACAACTGTTGAGTTGATGGACAAAAATCTTCTAGACTTAGCCAAAGAAATTCCAATTTATGCAGATGGTATTAAAAAGTATGTTATTGGTGATCCAAAGGCTGTTTTAATGGTTGAATTTATTGATAATGATTTAAATCTTATTAATAAAAAAATCAAAGATTTAGAAAATCTTGTGAAATCTCAAAATAAAAATAATAATTTTTCGTATTTTAAGGAAATTAAAGATCAAAAAGAGATATTTGAAATAAGAAAAGCGGGTCTAAATATTTTAATGTCGATGAAAGGTGACAAAAAACCTGTAGCCTTTATAGAGGATTGTGCCGTTACCCTAGATCATTTAGCCGAATACACCACAAAGTTAAAAGAAATATTTAAAAAATACGACACAAGTGGGATGTTTTATGCGCATGCTTCTGTTGGAACATTACACGTTCGACCTGTGCTCAATATGAAATCGGATAAAGATATCAACAACATGAAAAAGATTGCCGAAGAGGCGTTTGAGATGGTTAAACAATACAAAGGTTCACACTCAGGCGAGCATGGTGATGGCATTGTTAGATCAGAATTCCATGAAAAAATGTTTGGAAAAAAAATCATAAATGCATTTGAAGATGTTAAAGACACATTTGATCATAAAAATCTTTTAAATCCAAATAAAATAGTAAGACCTTATAAATCTAATGATAGGTCATTGATGCGTTATAAGGCTGACTATAAAACTGAAAAAATTTCTACTCATTATGACTGGTCAGAGTGGGGTCAATTTTCCGATGCGGTAGAAATGTGTAATAATAATGGTGCATGCCGTAAATTAGACTCAGGAGTTATGTGTCCATCGTATCGAGTTACTAAAGAAGAGAAAGATCTAGTTAGAGGTAGAGCAAATACACTAAGGCTTGCGCTTTCCAATCAACTTCCCAAAGGCTCATTTGTATCAAAAGAAATGTATGAGAGCATGGAACTCTGTGTAAGTTGTAAGGCGTGTCAAAGAGAATGTCCAATGTCAGTCGATATTGCAAAAATGAAAAGTGAATTTTTATCTCATTATTATAAAAAATTTAACATGAGTATCAAAGATAAAATTATCTGTAGTATGCCAAAAAATATTCGTTTCTTAAAAATAATAGCACCAATTTTTAATAAAATAAAAAACTTCCCAATCATAGAAAGTATAATTAATTGGTATGGCTTTGCTACGCAAAGAGAAATGCCGGTTGTGCAAAATCAATCTGAATTAAAAGTTATTTATAAATCTCAATCAAAATCTGATAAAAAAGTTATATTATTTGCTGATACCTTTAATATTAATTTTGAAGTGAAAAATGTTCTTTATGCAATTAGAATATTGAACAAATTTGGATACCAAGCAATTATTCCAAGTTTTGACAATGACAATTTAGATAGACCACTTTGTTGCGGAAGAACCTATATTTCTTTTGGACAATTAGATAAAGCAAAGGAAGAATTAAACCGCTTTATCAAATATATTATGAAAAGTGGAAACTTTGAAACACCAATTGTAGGTTTAGAACCCTCTTGCTTATTAACATTTAGCGATGAATTTAAAACATTAAAAGGATTGACCAACAGAGAGCAATTAAAAAATAAATTTTTCTTGCTTGAAGAATTTATTTTAGATCAAATAAAAATTAAAAATAAAATAAATCATGTTAATTTTGATAAAGAGGTTATTATTCACGGACATTGTCACCAAAAATCACAAAATAGAATGAAAGGTCTATTTAAATTATTAGATACGTTTAATATCAAATATAAAATGATAGATAGTAGTTGTTGTGGTATGGCAGGTTCATTTGGGTATAACAGTAAAAATTATGATATTTCAAAAAAAATGGCTTATTTAAGTTTGATTCCAGAAATCAACAAAACAGATAAAAATGCTTTTATTCTTGCTAACGGTACAAGCTGTAGACACCAAATTTCAGATTTTTCTGAAAGAAAACCTAAACATATCGCTGAATTGTTATTTAATTTATTCGAAAGAATAAATTAAATCTATTTGCCAACAGCTTTATAAGATGCTGCTCCTTTTGAGGCTGAGCCAGCAATTCCATTTATATCAACGGGTTCCAATATGTGCATTTCTGTAAAAGCACCTGATGACATAGTAACCATTTTGATACTAGCTGCCGCTTCAAAATTTGGTAAATCAAATTCTGCGATAAAATCATATACACCCCTGGTAAATGTAAGTTTTTCGCATTTTCCACCAAATTGACTTGCAAGCGAGTTGGCCGCTGCCATTCTATCTGAAGATGGATCTTTTAAAAATCCTCCCATTGCTTGTTGCGAGTAAGAAGCTGCGAAGATATATTTTGCCACTTAAATATCCTTTCTAAATTATTTTATTTTTAAAATATTAAATATAAGTTAAATAGAACAAATATTTTTCACTTTATAATTGAATGAATAATTTTTTTAAGAACGTTTTACAGGATATTAAAGATATATCGATACCTCTATATAAAATTCTAATTCCATTCGTATTTATTTTAAAAATTTTAGAAGTTTCTGGATTAATTGAAATTATAGCCAGAATTCTTGAGCCATTCATGGTACTTGTTGGACTAGAACCTGAATTAGGCCTTGTTTTTGTTACTGGATTATTTGTAAATATTTATGCCGCCATAGTAGTTTTTGCAAACACAGTTCCCAGTCTAGACTTGAATGTTGCTCAAATAACAGTTTTAGCGACGATGATATTAATAGCGCATGGCATACCTGTTGAGTCAACTATATCGAAGGCTACAGGTGTTGGATTTACATACACTATATGTTTGCGTCTAATTTCTGCATTTGTATTAGGATATATATTAAATCAAATATACTCAAGTTTTGGTATTCACCAGCAGCAGTTTAGTACTTTTATTGATTTGCAACCTCCGCCATCAGAAGTTGTTCCGTGGTTTATAAATCAATTTATAAATCTAATTTATATATTCTTTATAGTATGTTTATTGGTAACATCTCTAGAAATTCTTAAACTTCTAGGTATTGAAAAGTTATTTTTAAAAGTTTTTACTGTTCCCTTAAAATTCTTTGGGATTCAAAAAGAGGCTATGAATATAATAATAGTAGGCATGACTTTGGGTATACAATTTGGAGGAGGATTGTTAATAAAAGAGGTAAAATCTGGAAAAATTGATAAGCAAAGTGCATTTTTATCGGTTTCGATGTTAAATCTTATACATGCTATGATAGAAGATACATTGCTGATGTTAATGATCGGCGCTCATATAAGCGGTGTGTTTTTTGCAAGATTAATTTTTGGTTTTATCTTGTGTTATTTTATATTCAAAATATATGTTAAATTTCAAACTAAACTTCCCAAATCATTATAACACAGCCTGCTAAAGCGAGTGACATGCAATAATTAAAAATTTTAATTTTATTTTTATTATTTAAAAATTTTCTTATTAAGGAACCAAATAAACACCAGCTAATGATTGAAGAATATGCAAAAAGGATCCCTAATAAAATCAATATAATAGCATCATAGAGATAGTTTGAATTTATATCAATAAATGACGAAATTATTACAACAGACATTAAAACGCCTTTTGGATTGATATACTGAAAAAAAAACATTTTTGTAAAAGTAATTGGGTTTGTTGATTTTTGGTTATCTAAACTTGAATTAATTGCAATTTTGTAAGACATATACAATAAAAAAATAGATCCAAAAATTTTTAAGTATAATTGTAGAAAATTATACTTTTGGAATATAATTATTAAACCAGCACATAATAAAATTAAAAGCGAACCCCAACCTAAAGCAACACCATGAATTAAAGGCAAAGTTCTTTTAAATCCAAAATTTAAACCTGAATACGAAGCTAAAAGATTATTGGGTCCTGGAGTAAAACTTGCAATAGTAAGTAGAAAGATTAAAGAATATAAATTCATAAATAGCTTGAGATAATTTTATTTTTTATTTATATAATATTGTGCCTAAAGCAATACAAATTAGTAAATTTGGTGGTCCAGAAGTACTGGAATTAAAAGAAATAAACTTGCCTAAACTAGGACCCAAAGAAGTGCTCTTGAAAAATAGTTCTATTGGACTGAATTTTATTGATACATATCATCGTTCTGGACTATATCCACTCAATTTGCCTTCGGGTATTGGAGTTGAAGGTTCTGGAGTAGTAATTGAGACAGGAAGCGACGTTAAGCTTTTTAAAATTGGTGATAGAGTTGCTTATAGTTCAATGCCAATAGGGGCTTATTCTGAGATGCATATAATGCCAGAAGAAAAGCTCGTAAGTGTACCAAATGACATTAGTCATGAAATTGCAAGTTCAATGTTATTAAAAGGTATGACTTGTGAATACCTTCTACATAGAACATATAAGGTTACAAGCAAAGATACTATTCTATTTCATGCTGCAGCAGGAGGAGTAGGGCAAATATTTTGCCAATGGGCTAAAAAAATTGGTTGTAAATTAATTGGAACAGTTGGTTCTGATGAAAAAATTGAGATTGCAAAAAAAAATGGTTGTGATCATGTCATTAATTACACTACAGATAATTTTGCTAAAAAAACATTGGAAATAACAGATGGCAAAGGGGTTGATGTTGTTTACGATGGAGTGGGAGAAAAAACATTTGAAGGATCTATTGAAACTTTAAAAGTTAGGGGGATGTTTGTAACATTTGGAAATGCATCTGGGCCAATAAAAACAATCGAATTAAAAAAACACATAGCCCCAAAAGCAATTTTTATTACACGTCCATCAGTATTTCCATATACTTCGACCAGAGAAGAGCTGGAGATGTCAGCTAAAATGGTTTTTGAAGCTTTTAAAGATAAAAAAATAAATATAAAAATTGTAAAAAAATATTCTTTGGGCGAGTCTAGGTTAGCACACGAAGATTTAGAAGCGAGAAAACTATTAGGGCCAGCGGTTATATTAACTGAAATTTAAATACTCTATAAAAGATCTAATAGATATTAGTAATAAAAATATACCAAACATTTTTGATATAATTTCTTTATCAATTGTATGAACGATTTTTGCTCCTATTGGAGCTAATAGCATCGTCACAGGTACAAAAATAATAAACCCAGGTATATTGACAAATCCAACACTGAAAGGGACTTGAACATTTGAAAAAAAAGTACCACTAATTGCCATGGTTATTGCGCCACAGACCGAATTCACAATACCAATTGTAGCTGACGTTCCTATTGCTATATTAATTGAATATCCTAAAACTTTTATAAACGGAACTCCAAGCGACCCTGCTCCAATACCCAATGGAACTGACATAAATCCCATAAATATCCCGTAGGCGCTCTTTACAAAGTTTGGAATATTTTTTTTTTTTTCTCCGACCTTATTTCTAAAAAAAATAAAAAAAATCGCAACACAAAAAGCAAAAAATGAAAACATTAGTAAAAGTTGAGGTGTTTTCAAATTTGTTGCGATAAATGTTCCAATTAAAATTCCAATAGCTACAGCAATACCAAAAGATTTAACTAATTCAAAATTCACGGCTTTATATTTTATGTGAGATAAAGCTGATACAATTGAAGTGGGAATTATTATTGCTAAAGATGTACCTAGAGCCATGTGCATTTTAACAGTCTCGTCATAACCTAATTCGGTGAAAGCATAGTATAACGCGGGAACCATTATAATTCCCCCTCCTACTCCTAGTAGACCAGCAATAAAACCTGATACAGCTGCGGAGATAGCCAATACTGTTACAAGAATTATAATTTGATTTAAATCTAAGCTTTCAATCAATCAATTTACCATTTGTATTTTTTCGTTATTTTGTACAACATTCAATATGTGTTCAACTTTTTTAAAATCAGAATCTCTTGCCATCATATTATCTGATAAATATCTTTTCCACTTTGATGAACCTTTTTGACCGTGATATAATCCAACTGCATGTCTCATAATTTGATTAACTCTTGTGCCCTTTTGTATTTCGTATTTAACGTAAGAAATTAATTCTTCAACAATCTGTTCTCTAGTTAAAACTTCAAAATTTTTAAAAATTTTATTCTCAATTTCGGCTAAAAAATAAGGGTTTTGGTAAATAGCTCTTCCAATCATAACACCATCAACATGCTTAAGATGCTTTTCGATTTCTTCTACAGATGTTATGCCTCCATTTATAATGATATCTAATTCGGGGTTATCTTTTTTTATTTGATAAACCATATCATAATTTAATTTTGGTATTTTTAGATTCTCTTTTGGTGACAGTCCCTTTAATATAGCTTTTCTAGCATGCAAGATAATTTTTTTTACATTTGCTGATTTTATTTTACTTACAAAATTATTTAAATAATCAATATTCTCGGTGTCATCAAAACCAATTCTAGTTTTCGCTGTTATTGGCAACTTGGTTGCTTCGCTCATTGACGATAAACATTCATTTACCAACTCAGGCTCTTTCATTAAACATGCTCCAAATTTATTTTTTTGAACTTTTTTGCTTGGACATCCTAAGTTGAGGTTAATTTCATCGTATCCGTAATCTTCCGCAATTTTTACACAATTAACCAACTCTTTTACATTTGAACCACCAAGTTGTAGTGCCAATGGTTTTTCAAAATTATTAAATCCTAAAATTTTTTCTCTATCGCCGTTAAGAACTGAGGATGTAGCAACCATCTCAGAATATAACATAGTATTTTTACTAATTAATCTTAAAAAATAACGGTCATGTCGATCTGTGCAGTCCATCATTGGTGCAACACTTATTTTTTTAGTTTCCATAATTTTTAATAAACTTAATAATTTTTGATATTTTTAAAAAATAAATCAATTTTTTTCTATTCCAAGATATCTTTTTAAAATCTCGTGATTATTTTTCAATGATTTTGAATTATCTTCATGAACAATTTTACCCTTTTCCATTATATATATTTTTTTACATAATTTAAGAGCCGTTTGAACATTTTGCTCTACGAGTAAAATTGCTACACCTTGATTATTTATATTTTTTAATTCGTTGCGAATTTGCTGAACTAACAAAGGCATTATACCTTCGGTAGGCTCATCTAAAATTA
Organism: uncultured Pelagibacteraceae bacterium; assembly: GCA_902588515.1. GTDB lineage: Bacteria > Pseudomonadota > Alphaproteobacteria > Pelagibacterales > Pelagibacteraceae. The sequence goes on along the minus strand of CACIPP010000003.1, from coordinate 48,471 downwards.
ATAATTTAGGTTTTGCTACCAGGCATCTTGCTATTGCTAGCATTTGTAATTCTCCGCCAGACAATGTTCCGCCCATCTGCTTGTATCTTTCTTTTAACCTAGGAAATCTTTCTAATACCTCATCAATATTTTTTCCATTTTTATTAACCAAACTAATCTCTAAGTTTTCTTTGACTGTTAATGTCGGAAAAATCCCTCTTCCTTGAGGGACATAACCAATTCCTAAAGACTGAATAATATGTGGTTCAATTTTTTTTAAATTTTTACCTTCAAAAGTTACCTCTCCAGTGACGGTTGACAATAAATGCATAATTGACTTAAGAGTTGTTGTTTTTCCAACTCCATTTCTTCCAATTAAACCAATAAAATCAGAATTTTGGACTTCGAGGTTTACACCCTGCAAAATATGTATTTTTCCATAGTAGGCGTTAAGATTTTTAACAGTTAGCAATTGCTATTCTTCCTCCTCTCCCAAATAAGTTGAGATTACTTTCTCGTCTTTGCTTATTTGTTCTGGTGTTCCACTAGCAATTACAGATCCTTGAGACATTACGACAATATCTTGGGCTAATGAAAATACTGCGTCCATATCATGCTCTATAATTAATATATCTACAGTTTTAGATAAATTTCTTATTATTTTTATTGTTTGTTCAGTTTCCGATGGACCCATACCGCAAATAGGTTCATCTAATAAAAGAAAATTGGGTTTTAAACATAAAGCTATTGCTATTTCAATCACTGATATATCGCCATGTGAAAGACTGCCGGCAATTAAATTAAGTTTATTATTTAAATTTAATAACTCACTAATTCTAATTATTTCATCTTGAATTTCCCTTTCGCACGAAGGAGAATTATTTAATTTAAATATCCCTTTGTTACTTTGTAAAGCTATATAAAGATTATCTTTCACTGTTAAATTATTAAAAATACTTTTTACTTGTAATGTACGACATAAACCTAATTTGGATATTTTATGAGTAGGAAAATTTGTAATATTCTTATTATTAAAAATAATATTACCGGTATTACTTTTTAAATTACCACAGATAATATTAAATAAAGTTGTTTTACCAGCGCCATTTGGCCCAATAATTGCCGATAGAGTATTTTTTTTTATATTTATATTAACATTATTTAAGGCTTTTAATCCTCCAAAATTTTTATTAACATTCTTTATTTGTAATATTTCATTCATAAATCTTTATTTTAATATTTTTTTAAATAATCCAGCAATTCCATTTGGAAAAAACATAACAATTAGTATGACAGCAGTTCCTACTATTATCAAATAGTGATCCCAAAAATGAGATAATTCCTCACGCAAAACTATCAACATTCCAGTTCCTACTATAGGTCCTAGGAAAGATCCAATTCCTCCAATTATAGCCCAAACAACAGCTTCGCCAGAAACATGATAAAACATGTAAGAAGCCGATGCATATCTTCCATAAAAAGCAAATAAACATCCAGCAATGCCTGCGACTAGTCCAGCAAAGACAAAGCCAAATAATTTTATTTTATAGGTATCTAATCCAATCAGTTCAGATTTCAAATTATTCTCTTTTATGGCAATAAAAGCTTTGCCAAGTGGACTCTCCAGTAATTTAAGTATTGAATAGTAGCAAGTTAATACAAAAAAAATTATAAAATAATATTGATGAATTGAATTCGTTAGTGCGATTTTGAAATTTCCAAAATTTACTATGTCAGGCGGTGCAAAAGGTAGACCATCATCACCACCCGTGACTGGTTTCCAGGATAAGGCTACAAAATAAAATATTAAAGAAAATACAACAGTAATTATTGCAAAGTAATGCCATGTTAATCTAACAGCTAATGACCCTGCTAATAAAGCCATAGTAGTCGAAACACATACGCCGATTGCAAACGACCCCCATAATCCAAATCCAAACTTTGTTATAGCAATAGCAACACCATACATTCCAAAACCAAAATATAGTGCCTGACCAAACGATAATAAACCAAGATAACCAAATAAAATATTAACGCTTGCTGCTAACAATGACCAAATTAAAATTTCAGAGTAAAGTTTTACCCAAAATTCATCAAGAAAAATTGGAAATATAATCGGAACAAAAACTGTTATTATAGAAAAACAATAAAATAATTTTCTTCTATCCAGCAATATTTGCTTAACTTTTTGCACCTGTAAAAATCCCATGTGGTTTTAAAATTAATATTATACACATTAAACTTAATGAACTTATTCTTGCTAATGTTGGGTCGGTAAAGTTTGTTACAATTCCCTCAAACACTGACAAGATAATTGCCGCTGCAACCGTTCCTTCTAAATTTCCTAAACCACCAATTATGACGGCCATAAAACAAAAAGGCAAAATATCTACACCTGACTGAAAATCGACTGTTGTAATTGGTGCGGCTACAACTCCACCCTGAGCAGCAAGTGCAAATCCTATCGCAAAGGTAAATAAATATATTTTTTTCGTTGGGATACCCATTGCCGTAGCTATTTCTGGATTAAATCTTACAGCCCTCATCCATACACCAAGTTTTGTTCTATGTAGAAAAATGAAGAAACCTAATATTAAAATGACTGCGAATAATGCTGCAATAATTCTATAAACTTCATATTCTATGCCTATCAACGAAAATGTTTGATCAACGGGAACCATTAATCTTTTTGGTGCTGCACCAAATGTTGCTCTAACACTTTCTTGAAGAAATAAAGATAATCCAAAAGTTGCTACAATAGTTAAAGCTGCTGCATTTTTAATAGGTCTAATAACTAAATACTCACAAATAGATCCCATTACAAATCCAATCAGAGGAACTATTAACAAAGCTAACCAAAAATTTCCTGTCGTCTGTAACACGAACCAGGCAAGCACTGACCCTACCATAAAAAAATCTCCATGGGCGATGTTTATTACATCTAAAAGACCAAAAATTATTGATAATCCTAATGCTATTAAAGCAATGATAAGTCCCCATATTAAACCATTTAAAGCAAGAACAATTAAAGTTTCCATAAACTATTTTTTTTCTACTTTGATTGGCTGTGTTCTAAATCTATTAATTTTAAAATCAAAAATATCGAATCTATTATAGTATCCAGCTAAATCATGAAATTGTTTGGTTATAATACATTTGTTTAAATCTATTTCTTGAGACAATATCGTATCTTTATCAGAATTTGTTTCAACAATTGGCATTCCATCAGGCCCAACAATCATAGATAGTCCCTTGGGGGTATTATTGATTATTTGATCTGCGCCATCAATTTCATCTGATAATATTTTTTTTGTTTTTTCATCAATTATTGACGAAGCAACAATATTGAAAACTTTGCCCTCAAATGAATGAGCTCCAGCTCTGATCCTAATTGCGGAAGCTAAGTCATATCTATCGTTAGCGTTTGGTGAATGAGTCGGCCATATTGGCGGATAACTAGAAACATGGATCTGTTCGCCGTCGGCAATCATTGAATATCTTGCTAATGGATTTGTGTTTTCTCCGCATATTAAAGCTCCTATTTTTCCTATCTTTGTATCAACTACTTTCAATCCATGGCTATCTCCGTTTGACCATGTTAATTTTTCAAAAAAAGTAGGCACAATTTTTCTATGATGATTAATAATTTCGCCATTTTCATTAATAATAACATTCGAATTAAATAAACAACCAACGCTTTGACTTACACGTTCACTAAAACCAACGCTAACAATTATTGAATTTTTTTTTGCTGTATCTGATATTGCTTTTATTTCTGGTCCATCAATTCTAATAGAATTTTCAACAAACTTTGCAAAAAAATCGTGGTTGTTTATAGGTTTGCCTATAGCATTCCATATTGGAAAACCAGGTAAAAAAGACTCAGGAAAAGCTATTAGTTTTGAATTTTGTTTTTTTGCTAATCCTATTGCATCAACCACTTTTTTTGTGGTACCGGCCGCGTCTAAAAATTCCGGTGCGTAATGTGCAGCTGAAACAATTAATTTATTACTCATATAAATTTTCAGTCGCCACAATATTTAATTATGGCGACTGATTAAGTTAATTATAGACTATTTTTTCTAAAATCATACCTTGGAGGTAAGATTTTTTCCATTTCTTTTCTTGGGATTCTTTTCTTTAGAACAAATTTGGAATTTTCGACTCTACTCATGTAACAGTCTATCATTCCACTATGATCCTGTGCTCTTAAAATTTTAGAACCCTGAGGATGAGCTAAAGAATTTTTCATTTTAAGTCCTTCTAAAGCTTTTACTACCTCTGGAGTATCTTTTTTAGTTTTCCAGCCGGCTTTCTCAATTGCAGCTTTTAAAACGAAAAAGTTCTCATAGCTTTGCCAGCAATGACTTTTTGCCATTACTTTATTTGACCCGTTCTCTTTAGCATAAACATTGTCAACGTTCATTAATTTGTTGAATTCTTTATGATAAGAGTCATTTTTATATTCTAAAGGTCTTGGGAAGTTTTCAAGGAAATATACTCCCTCCGTTGCACCTCCAATATCTCTTGGATCTATGCACTCTATTGTTCCACTAACAGAATACATCTTCATTTTTTCATCAAGACGCATTGCTTTTTGCTGAGTATAGAACGCAACAGATAAAGCTCCGAAAAATACAGAAAATAAAACTTCAGTATTTTTAGGTATTTTTGACAAATACGGAACTAAATCTTTTGTTCCTAAAGGAACAGCTATTGGATCATTGACTTTGCCGCCAAGGCTCTCAATTAATTTTTTGTGCTCTTGGTGGTGACTATGTCCCCACGCGTAATCTGGAAAAATCATCGTCCACGTTTTTCCAAGATTTTTAAAAGCCCATGGTGCTCCTGCTGCTGCAAGCGCATAAGTATCAGTACCAGTTCTAAAACTGTATCTTGAACCTTTTGAGCCTGTTGCCTCTGTAGCCTCACCTGCAGAAAAATAAGGTGTCTTTAATTCTGTAGCTATAGGTATAGAAGCTAACATTATCCCTGAATGAACAGAACCAACAACAAATGATGCTTTTCTTCTTTCAATCAAAGATCTAAGTTTTCTAGAACCGGCTGCAGGATTCGACTCGGTATCTTCTATTGCAAGTTTTACTTTTCTACCTGCTATACCGCCGCCGTCATTAATTATCTTTACTGCTGCTTTCGCACATTTATCGTGCCAGTAACCCCAGGATGAGAATCCTCCTGTAAGTTCACACTGATGTCCTATTACAATTGGACCTGAAGGAGCTGCATATAAATCTTTGGTTAAACCAAGATACAATGCGGAAGCTGAAACTGTTCCTCCTAATGCCAATTTTAAGAATGATCTTCTAGAATTATTAGATTTTATAGAAGATCGTTTTTTATTTTTTTTCATATTTACCCCCGTGTTTAGTTATATTGAGACTACTATAGCCTTTTACTTTTGCAAATATTATTAATGCTCTGCTGATGTGCAGATTATATATAACGCAATTATTTATTTAGTTTTCAATTAAAAGTTGTAATAAAAATTTTATAATTTTAATTTACAGATATTTTTTAATTTTATCAGAGTAAGATATTATCTTATGATTAATATAATCTTCGTGTACTTTTTCTAATTTATCTAACTTATAAATATAGTTTACCATAATTCCAAATGACTCTCTAAAACCATTTTCAGAAGTATTTCCATTAATTATAACATCCTCAATACTTGCACCATTACCTAAATGGAATCTAGAAACTTGATTGAGTGGTTTTTTATTTATTTTTTCTTTTAATAAATAGTGAACTACTAGTTTTTTTATTAAACTTTTGTGCTCATCTATTTTATTTTTAAAGTTGGTGAAGTTTTCACTCTTTAAGAATTCTAATTTCTTTATATTTAATTCATTTAATATAGTTTTTAACTTCTCGTCAGATAAATTTAGACACCATTTTCTAAAACCAGGCAAGGGTGATAATGTTCCAAAAAACTTGATATTAGGACACTCGTTTTGTATTTCGTATACTACGCGTTTAATTAAAAAGTTTCCTAGTGTTACTCGCATTAAGCCTTCTTGACAGTTGCTTATTGAGTAAAATGTGGCAGTATTAGACTTGGATAATTCTCCGGTGGAGGGCTTCATTATTTCTTGTATAGAGCTGCCTAATCCTTTGCCAAAGGCAACTTGAACAAATATTAAAGGTTCGTCCGTTAAAACTGGATGAAAATAAGCATAAAATCTTCTATCTTCCTCTAATCGTCTTTTTAAATCATTCATGTCTTTTATTTTGTGAACTTTCTCATACTTAATTATTTTTTCTAATATTGCAGCTTTAGTATTCCATGTGATTCTTTCAAGTCTTAAAAAACCTGGATTGAACCATGATTTAAATAAATGTCTCATGTCCTGATCGAAATCTTTAAGATCTGGATTTTGTTTTATAAAATTTAATAAATCTTCACGCATTGAAACAAGTATTGAAGTTCCACTTGGCGCCATATTAAGTCTTCTTATTAATTCTTGTCTTTTACCTTCAATCTCTTCACCCAGTTTATCTAAGTTGTCCTTTGATTTTGTTGATGCAAAATTTTTTATTGCATAATCAATATTATTTAAATTTGGTTTATATTTACTGTTAATTTCTTTAAAAAAACTAAGTTTCTGATCTGTATCTAATACTTTATATATTTCGCTAATTTCACGAGCTATAGCAATGCCTGATGCAGTGCCTTTGTAAGAAATAAGATCGTCGCAAAGCGTAATTAATGATTTTAAATCTCTGCTTTTTGAAAATTTTTTTCCTAAAAGCGTTTGTCCAATATCAGCTATAGAACTTAAAATTTTTTTAAAATCCAGCATCTTTACCCATTAATTTATCTGGTAGCCAAGTAACTAATTCTGGAAATATACATAATATCACAATACTTAACGCCATCATAAACATAAAAGGTATAGATCCTTTTAATATCTCAGATAAACTTACGTCTGGAGTAATACCTTTTATTATATAAAGATTTAAACCCACGGGTGGAGTAATTAACCCAATTTCCATATTAATTGTAAAAACAATAGCAAACCAATAAGGGTCAAAACCAAACTCAGTAATTATCGGCAATAAAATTGCTGAAGTCATAACTATTACTGCAACTGGAGGTAAAAAGAAACCCGCTATTAACAAGAATATATTTATGTAAAAAAATAATACCCACTTATTTAAACTTAAATCAACAATTAATTGAGCTATTGATTGAGTTACATATAAGGTCGATAAACTAAATGCAAAAAAATATGAAGCACAGATTATAAACATAATCATTACGCTTTCTTTCATTGATACTTTTACAATGTCCCAAATCTTCTTCGGTTGATATATTTTGTAAACAACTGCTATCATGACAAATACTAAAAATGCACCGACACCTGAAGCTTCCGATGGTGTTGCGATTCCGCCATATAAAACATAGAGGACACCAACTACGATCGCTAAGAATGGAAATATTCTAGGAATAACTTCAAGTTTTTCTTTTAATGTTGGTGGTTGTCTGCTCCTTAAAATTGCTGCTGAATCCTTATCAATGAAATAAGAATAAATATATGCCCAAACCATAAATAAAAAAGCGAGAAGTAAACCTGGGATTACTCCACATAAAAACAGCCTACCTATTGAAGTTCCTGTTGCTAAACCATAAACTATTAAAACAATACTTGGTGGAATTAAAACGCCTAAAGTCCCGCCGGCTGCAATTGTTCCTGTCGCCAGGCGAGCAGCATAACCTCTTTTTCTCATTTCAGGTATCCCCATGGTACCAATAGCTGCACAAGTTGCCGGACTTGATCCGCTTAATGCAGCAAAAATTGAGCATGCTCCGATATTTGAAATTACCAACCCGCCAGGCAATCTCCAAAGCCACCTGTCTAGTCCAGTATATAAATCTTTTCCGGCTGGAGAATTTGCAACAGCCATTCCCATTAATATAAACATTGGAATTGATAATAAAACAAATGAGTTTATTCCTGAGAAAAATGTTTCTGCAACAACCCCAAGTATTTGGAAACCTTCAGCGATTATTAGAAAAGTAAGTGCAATAGCACTTAAGCCAAAGGCAATTGGAATACCTGATAATAAAACTATTAATGTCGATGCCCCAACTATTATTCCTAATGTTATTGGATCCATTATTGAAATCCTCTGTACTTAACTATTAATCTTAATACCTCTCCTATATATTGCAATGTCATTAACGTTGCTCCAATTAACATAGATGAGTAAGGGATCCAAAGTGGAGGATCCCAAATAGAATTTGTTGTGTATTTTTTTACCCAGGCTTCATAAGTGATTTCCCAAGCCAAATAAAATAACACCATAAAAAATAATAAACAAATTATCGAAGTAAAAATTTGTAGAAAAGTTTTCTTTTTTTCGTCAATTAGAGTGTAAACATACTCCATATTTACATGGCCACCTTCTTTTAAAACATATGGTGCACCGATGAAAGTAGACGCAACTAACATCATTGTTACAAGCTCAGGCTGCCATGTTATTGCATTTTGAAAAAGGTATCTTTCAAATACTAATTCTGTAATTAAAACTATTGATGCTAATAAGCATCCTGCAGCAAATATACCGCATATTTGTGCAAGTTTGTTCGTGAAATTTAAATATTTTTCTAACATAATAAAACCCCCTGCTTTTTATGAAGCAGGGGATTTATTTAATTATTATTTAACAGCTAAAGCTTGGTCAATCAATTTCTGACCACCAGGAACTTTTTCTGCGAAATTTTTATATGAAGATTTTTTTGCAATAGCTAACCACGCATCAAAATCTTTTTGAGTCATGTATGCAAGTTTAACACCAGCTTTTTTATAGGCTTTTTCCATTGTAGTGTCTAAACCAGCTGCTTCTTTTGTCATGTACTTTTCTGCTACTTTTCCAGCTGCCATTAGTGCTTTCTGTTGTTTCTTATTTAAAGAATCAAAAGATTTTTTTGACATAAGAATAGGCTCATACATAAACCATAATCCAAATTTACCTGGAGGTGTTGCACATTTTACTTGTTCGTAAATTCTGTATGAAACAAAACTTCCTGAACTAGTATTTGCACCAGTTAATACTCCAGTTTGTAGTCCATTGTAAATCTCAGAAGATGGCATTTTTTGAATACCCGCTCCAGCTGCCGCTAACATTTGGTTAAATGCTTTACCAGCTGCTCTGAATACTTGACCTTTTACTGTGTCAGGACTTGTAATACAGTTTTTTTTAGAAACGAAGCCACCTGCTAACCATGCATCTGAAAGCACGATAACTCCTGCATCATTGATTATTTTTCTTATCTCTTTCATCATTGGAGATTTGTTTACTCTTAGTGCATGTTTATGGTTTTTAACCATTCCAGGCATTAGAGTGATATCAAATTCCGGATGAAATTTTGCAGCATATGCTAATGGGAAAGCAGAAATATCTAGCTGTCCAGTAGTCATCGGTTTCCACTGCTCTTTCGGTTTATAAAGTGATTTTGCTGGGTAGATTCTAATATCTATACCAACATTAGCTTTTTTGATTTCATCAGCAATGATTTGAACCATTTCATGACGAACATCAAATTTACCGTCTTTTCTCTTTGTACCAGGCCATTGGTGACTTGCTTTTAACGTTTTAGCAAATGACTCTCCAACTGCTGTGAAAAGAAAGACAGTAGTAAGTGCGTAAATGAATGTTTTTTTTATATTCATTTCTATCCCCTTCTTTAGTTAAATTGTTTGTTGGTTATTGAACTATATTTTGATATTAAATTCAACTCTATATAATGAATAAAAATGGCCCACTATCTGGATTATTAGTATTAGATCTTACTAGAGTTTTGGTAGGACCATATTGCACAATGATACTATCTGATTTAGGGGCAAGAGTGATAAAAGTTGAAGCTCCTGAAGTAGGAGATGACTCCAGAGGCTTTGGACCATTTATTGATGATCAGTCTGCATATTTTATGTCATTAAATAGAGGAAAAGAAAGTATTGCTCTAAACCTAAAAAATGAAGATGATAAGAAAATCTTTGAAAAAATTTTAAGTAAATCCGATATATTAGTTGAGAATTTTAAACCTGGCACACTAGAGAAATGGGGCTTTGGATATAAAGAAGTAAGTAAGAAATATCCAAAATTAATTTATGCATCTGCTTCTGGTTTTGGTCAAACAGGGCCTTTTAAATCATTACCAGCCTACGACATGGTAGTTCAGGGAATGGGGGGGCTTATGAGCGTCACTGGTCATCCAAACTCAGAGCCAACAAGGGTAGGTACTTCAATTGGCGATATTACTGCAGGATTATTTACTACAATCGCAATCAACGCAGCATTATATGACAGAAAAAAAACGGGTAAAGGTATGCATATTGATGTCTCAATGCTTGATTGCCAAATTGCTATTTTAGAAAATGCTATTGCAAGATATTTATCTAAAGGAGAAATACCTGGTCCTTTAGGATCAAGGCACCCTTCAATAGCTCCTTTTGAAGCTTTTAAAACAAAAGATAGTTATATAATTATTGCTGCCGGTAATGATAAGCTTTTTGAAAATATGTGCAAAGTTTTAAAAATTAATCTTCACACAGAAGAGAAATTTAAAAATAATGGAAATAGAAGTAAAAATATTGATGATTTAAAAAAAATTTTAGAATTAAAATTACAAATTAAATCTACATCAGAATGGTGTAAAATCTTTGAGGAAAATAAAATTCCATGTGGACCAATTAATAATATAAAAAATGCCGTTGAAAGTCCTCAGATAGCTGAGAGAAACATGATTGTTTCAGCCAATCATAATAAGATTGGAAATTTTAAAATGGCGGGAAATCCAATAAAAATGTCTCCTTACGAAGACCCCTCTACTAGAGGCGAAATTCCTGATTTAGATCAACATAGAAAAAAAATTTTAGACGAATTTAATTAATCTTTTTGCTCTTCAGTATTTTCTACAGGATTGTCTTCTAAAGAGTCATCATCGTCATCATCATTAACTTGATCTTCATTTGGACTTGAAGCCTGAGGAACTTTTCTAGATCTTTTTGAAGGCAATATAGGTTGTCCAGATTTTGAAACTTCGCCTTTGTAAATCTCCTCAAACGCATCACCCTCTGGCGCATCAAAATCTTCTTTCTCAACAGCATCTTCTGGGTGATCTCTTGCCCTATCAATTGTAGCGTCTTCTAAAGCTTTTCTTTCAATTAATTTATCTCCAATTTCTCTGAGCGATATTACAGTTTTTTTATCATTGTCTTCAGGTACCAATGGTTTATCCCCGGCGCCTAATTGTAAAGTTCTCTCTTTTGCTAAGATAACTAAATCATACTGATTGTCGACTTGCTCTAAACAATCCTCAACTGTAACTCTTGCCATGGACGTGCTTATAAAGACTTAATAAAAAAATATCAAGTAATTAAAGTTGGTTTATAAGACTTATATTTGATTAACAATAAAACTATAGAAGAAATCAAGTAAACTAGCATTAATTTAAATATACTGTTTACTGACATGCCAATATCTATCAAATAGCCAAAAATTATCGGTGCAAGAGCTGTCGAAAAAACCATTAAGCTAACAGTTAAAGCCCTTATCGAGCCAAGGTATTTTGTACCATAAACTTCAGACCAGGTAGAAGTAATTAAAACGTTTGAGGCTCCATTTGTGATTGAAAGCATTATCATAAACAATATGGGCGAAAAAATTAAATTAGAATTAATTACGATTAAAAAAGATAGTATCATAGGTATTAAGTAAAATGGCAAAATTTTTCTTGCGCTAAATTTATCAATTAAAATACCAAATATACCTAATGATATAACACTAAAAATTGCATAAAAAACGAAACCTCTGGCAAGATAAAACATATCCCAATCTTTACTTTCAAAAATAAAAGATTGATTTAAAAATATCCCTGTAATTAAAAATGGGGGAGCCAATATTGCAGGTAATAGAAAATAAAATTTAATATCTCTAATAACCTCGCCTCTTTTCCAATTTTTGATTTGCTGTACTTGCTTTTCTTGAAAAATTGTATCTGATACTCTCTCTTTTTTTATTAGAAATAATAGTAGTGGAATTACAATTATAAATAAAAAAATTGAGATACCAATCCAAATGTTTTTCCAATAAAAAATACTTAATAAAAAGATCATAAAACCTGGCAAAATTCCTTCTCCTAATGATAAACCCAACCATGAAAATCCTAGTGCTTTTCCTCTATTCAAATTAAAAAATTTAGCCATAGAAGTACTTGATATGTGGCACATCAATCCCTGTCCAAACAATCTTAAAAGAAATAAACCTATGAAAAGCATTATAATAGAATTCAAAATCCCAATAAACATACATGTGCTAGCTAGTGACAAACCTACAAATAAAGTAAATTTACGCAAAGACGTTTCGTCAATCAATTTGCCCGCCCAAATCAAAATTAAGCTACTTAGCAAAGTAGCTGAAGAATATAGTGTGCCAAACTCTGTATTTGTTAAATTTATTTCTTCTCTAAAAAAAGGATTAAATATTCCAATAAAAAATGTTTGCCCAAAACTAGAGCAGAATGTTAGAATAAAACCAAAGAATAAGTATTTAAAATTAAGTCTAATAAAACTATAATTATTCATGAAAAAAAGGAGTTTTTAATGTCAAAAGTATCATTTATAGGCTTGGGTGTCATGGGATATCCTATGGCAGGTTATATAGCAAAAGCTGGCCATGATGTAACTGTTTATAACAGAACTAAATCCAAAGCCGAAAAGTGGATGAAGGAATTTAATGGTAAATTAGCTGAGACACCGAAAGAATGTGCAAGCAATAGTGAATTTATATTTTCATGTGTTGGAAATGATGATGATTTACGTGAAGTAACAACAGGTGTAAATGGCGCATTTCAAAATATAAAGCCAGGTGTCGTATTCATTGATAATACGACAGCATCAGCAAAAGTTGCAAGAGAACTATTCAATATTGCTAAAGAAAAGAAATTTGGTTTTTTAGATGCGCCTGTCTCAGGTGGTCAAGCAGGAGCAGAAAATGGGGCATTAACAGTTATGATAGGCGGAAATGAAAATGATTTTTTGAAAGCCCAGCCGATTATCGATTGTTATAGCAAAAAAATGAAATTACTTGGTCCGTCAGGTAGTGGTCAGCTTGCTAAAATGGTCAATCAAATTTGTATTGCGGGACTTGTTCAGGGTTTATCAGAGGGACTAAGATTTGGCCAAAACGCAGGTTTAAATGTTGAAGACGTTGTCGAAGTTATTTCTAAAGGCGCCGCACAATCCTGGCAAATGGAAAATAGGTTTAATACAATGCTTGATAACAAATTTGATTTTGGTTTTGCCGTTGATTGGATGAGAAAAGATTTGGCAATTGCTTTAGAAGAAGCAAATTCAAATGGTTCAAAATTACCAGTAACAGAAATTGTTGATAAATTTTACAAGCAAATACAGACAGATGGCGGAAATAGATTTGATACATCAAGTTTGATAACCCTCTTACCAAAAAAATCATAGTGAATACACAAATACCTCAATTTTATGACAACAAAGATTTAATCTACGACGAAATATGGAACCTTTTGTCAAGAGGTGTTGTTGATAGAGGTGAAGACTTTAGATTACCAACTGTAATTCTTAATGACGGTAAACTTTCTGACGGAAGGGTTGTTGTTTTGCGTGGAGCATTTAAAGACATAAATACAATAAGGTTTCATACTGATTATCGCTCGGATAAAATCCGAATATTAAAAAATAATAACAATATTTATTTTGTTTTTTATAATAAAAAAAGAAAAATCCAGGTTAGAGTTAAAGGAGCAGCTATAATCAATTACAAAAATGATATTACTCAAAAAGCCTGGGATAAAACTCAGATAATTAGTAGAAAATGTTATTTAGCTACTAACCCGCCAGGTACAGCATCAGCTAGTCCAACTTCTGGTTTATCAAAGGAGCTAGAAGGCAAAAATCCAAAAATTGACAGTACTGAAATTGGTTATAATAATTTTTGTGTAATCGATACTAAAATAAGTGAGTTTGAGTGGTTATACTTAGCTTCCCAGGGCCATAGAAGAGCTAAAATATCCTTAGTGAGTGAAAATAAATTTACTTCTGAATGGGTAACGCCTTGAAATTAGTTTATATTAATTATTTTTTAAATTTTGCTTAAAGTTTTTCCAATTATTTACGTATCTCAGTGCATTTTCTTTTATAGCAATGATATCTTCATCTGTGACTTGTCTAATAACTTTTCCTGGTGAGCCAACAACAAGAGACCTATCAGGAATATTTTTATTTTCTGCAATTAATGAATTTGCACCTATTATGCAATTTTTTCCTATCTTAGATCCATTTAGTATCGTTGCACCAATTCCAACTAAACTGTCGTCACCAATCGAGCATCCATGAAGCATAGCTAGGTGTCCAACAGTTACTCCTTTGCCTACGGTTAGAGGAAAGCCAGCATCTGTATGCAAAACACAATTGTCCTGTATATTTGATCCAGCTCCAACCTCAATATTTTCAATGTCACCTCTTAAAACAGCTCCAAACCAAACACTGGAATTTTCTTTTAAAGTTATATCTCCGATAACTATAGCGTTATTAGCTATCCAAGTTTCAACATGTCTTTGAATTTTTTTATTACCTAATTGATAAATTGTCATTTAATATATAAATTAATTATATAAAAAATTTTTAAAATGTCTTTAACTAAAACGCCTATATGCAAGTTTGGAGAAAAAATTATAAATTTTTCTTTAAAATCTACAGAAAATAAGAATATCGAATTATCTGATATTAAAGGCTCAGCAGGAACATTGATAATTTTTATCTGCAATCATTGTCCATACGTTAAGGCAGTAATTTCGGAGATAGTAGAGACATCCAAAGAATTGCAGAAAGTCGGAATTTCAACAGTAGCTATTATGTCTAACGACACGGTAAAATATAAAGAAGATAGTTTTGAAAATATGAAAGTATTTGCAAAAAATAACTTTTTCAATTTTCCATATGTAATCGATGAGAGCCAAATTATAGCAAAAGAATTTGGTGCTGTATGCACTCCTGATTTTTTTGGTTATAATAATAAAGACGAATTACAATATAGAGGTCGACTACGTGAAATGAAGGAGTTAAAACCAACACCAAATAAACCAAATGAATTATTAAACGCTATGATACAAATATCAAAAACTGGTTTTGGACCAGAAATACAATTCCCGAGTATGGGATGCAATATAAAGTGGAAATAATATGTTTTTAATTACAACTAGGAATTTTCCTCCCGATGTGGGTGGAATGCAATTTTTAATGTTTGGTATAGCTAAAAATCTTGTAAGACACGGACCTGTTCAGGTATTTGCCGATGATTTTAAGAATTCTAACGATTTCGATAATTCGCTAGATTTCGGAGTTAATAGAATTAAAGGAATTAAATTTTTGGCAAAATATAGGAAAGTTTCACAAATCCAAAATTTTGTATCCTCAAAAAATAATCCAAGGGCAATAATTTCAGATCATTGGAAAAGTATTGAAAAACTACCATTAAATTTTTGTAATAAACACAAAATTTTATGTTTAATTCATGGAAAAGAAATTAATCACCCAATAGGTTCTCCTATACATACTAGAATGATAAATTCATTAAATAAGTCATTTAAAATAATTGCAAATTCTAATTTTACAAAAAATTTAGCCATAGAAAAAAAAATCGCTTCAAATAAAA
The DNA here is from genome assembly GCA_902588515.1 of uncultured Pelagibacteraceae bacterium. Taxonomy (GTDB): domain Bacteria; phylum Pseudomonadota; class Alphaproteobacteria; order Pelagibacterales; family Pelagibacteraceae. The sequence goes on along the minus strand of CACIPP010000003.1, from coordinate 32,778 downwards.
TTGAGGTAATAAATCCAGGTATTGATTTAAACCACAGTATTCATGAGTCAGATTTAAAAAATGCAAAAAAAATAATTAAAAATAACACACCGATAATAGTAACAATAGCTCGTTTAGAACAAAGAAAATCTATTGATAAGGTTTTGTTATCTATTAAAAATTTAAAATCTAAATATGAAAGTTTAAAATATATTATATTAGGCGATGGTGATGAATATAAAAACCTAAATAAAATTGTAAGCAATTTGAAACTGAGCGACACCGTAGATTTTATACAAGATGCTTCTCAAGGGTTAAAAAATGCTATTTTAAAATCCTCAAATATTTTTGTAATGCCCTCAATACAAAAAGGACGATCTGTAGAAGGTTTTGGACTAGTTTTTTTAGAAGCTGCAAAATATGGTGTACCATCAATTGGGGGAATAAAAGGAGGAGCTGCTGATATAATTAAAAATGGCGAAACTGGTTTCTTATGTGACGGCGAACAACAATCTGAAATTTACAATGCTTTATTGAAGATGCTTGACGGTGATAAATATATTGAGATGGGCAAATCGGCGGAAATTTACTCAAAAGAGTTTTCATGGGAAAATCAAATTAAAAAAATAATAAATCTTATTAATGAAAGGAAATAGAAATGAATACAAAAACTCTTAAATGGATGGGGACATTTTTCGTCCTAACTGGAATACTTTTTACAAATTTAAATTTTTACCCAATAAATATTTTCTTTCATGGATTTGGAGTTTGTGTTTGGACTTTGGCTGGATACTTATCTAAAGATAAAGCAGTACTAACAAACTTTGGTCTTCAAGTACCTCTTTTTGGGATAGGATTTTTTAATTTAATCTTTTGAGATATTAATTAATTTTTCAGAAATTTTTTTATAAACATCTTCTGCACTTAAATCTTTTAAGTTTGAAGTGGATATAGATTTAAAATTACTTCTTTCAATACTAACTTTTTTGGGAGTTGTATGACTTCCAAAAATTACAATCCCATTACAATTTAAATGTGCAGCAATATGTGCAGGTCCTGTATCATTTGAAATTACAAATTTTGAGTTTTTAATGATGCTGGCAAGATTTTGAATTGATGTTGGATTATTATGATTTAGAATAATCTCGAGACCAAGTTTTTTTGCTAATTTAATTTCATCATAATTTCCAGGAGCTGTTACTAAATCTAAATCATGATGCTTTTGTTTTATAATATTTATTAAATCTTTAAAATATGGCCACCTTTTATGTACTAAATTCTTTGATGAAAATGGAGCGATATAAACATATTTTTGAAATTTAATTCTATAATCCTTGTCAACTGCCCAATTAAAATCTGGGTAAAGAGTATTTTCACATTTTTTAATTCCTGATCGCTTTAATTGTATTTGAAATCTTTCTAAAACACTCTCTTTATCAAAATTTTCTTTGGTTTCATTAGATATAAGTATATTTCTAGTAGAAGACCAATAAGATCTTAGAAATCTTTGATAAAAATATGTTCTAGAAGAGTTTTGAAGATCATAAACTTTGGTAAATTTAAGATTGTTTAGTTTTCTAAATAAAACAAAATAATAAAAAAAGTTTATCCTGGCTCTTCTTTCATCTAAAATTATATTGTCGACATATGGGCAATTTTTAAAAAGTTTTGAAAATTTATTAGTTGTCATGAAATAAATCTTGTCTGATTTATGATGCTCTCTTATATCTTTTAAAACACCAGAAATTTGAACTATATCACCTAAAGAGCCATGTTTGATTATTAGAATATTTGACATATTAAAATATATTAAATATCAGCAAGTTATGAATTCTTCTAATAAAATTTTAGCACCAATTTCAATAGGTGAATTAATTGATAAAATAACAATTTTAGAGATTAAGATAGAAAAAATACAGGACAATAATAAACAAAAATTTATAAAACATGAGTTAGAAAGTCTTAACAAATTACTTGCAGATATAAATTTTTCCAAGGATCAAAAAAAAACTGTGAATTCCTTAAAAGACGAGCTAAATACTGCAAACCGTAAATTGTGGAAAATTGAAGATGATATCAGGCATCTTGAATCTGTTAAAGAATTTAAAGAAGAATTCGTTGAATTGGCGCGGAATGTTTATTTAACAAATGATAAACGGGCTTCTCTTAAACAAAAGCTAAATCAAATTACTAATTCTGAAATTGTTGAAGTCAAAAGTTATAAAAAATATTAATCTTGATCTAGACTTGGTATTTGAGCTCTAAGTCTTGTAACAAGTTCTGTATCAACATCAGCCAAAAGTATTCCTTCGCCATCTTTTTTTTCAGCTAACACTTCTCCATCTGGTGAAATAATAAGTGAGTGACCATAAGTTTCTCTTTGATTTGGGTGAATTCCAGTTTGTGCTGGCGCAAAAATATAACACATATTTTCTATTGCACGTGCTTTCAATAAAGTATGCCAGTGTCTTTCTCCAGTATTTTTAGTAAACGCAGATGGAACTGAAATAAAAATTGCACCATCTTTAGTAAGTTTTCGATACATTAACGGAAATCTTAAATCATAGCATATTGTTAAGCCAATTTTACCCCACGGCAAGTTATGAATTTTCAAACTGTTACCAGCTTGAAATTTTTTTGACTCTTCATATATTTCGCCATTTGGTAGTTTTACATCGAACATGTGTATCTTATCATAATAATTAACAACTTTTCCACTCTGATCTATTAAAATAGATCTATTAAATAATTTATTGTTTTTATCTTTGACTGGCATTCCACCAATCAAAAACCATATTTTATTTGTTTTCACAAAATCACAAATCGCTTTTATAAAATTATTATTTTCAAAACTTTCCGTTTTTGAGAGAAGTTCTTGTTTATCTAAAGAAAATAATGACGAATTTTCAGGAGTTGTAATAAATTCAGCATTATCTTCGATTGCTTTTTTTGAGTAATTTAAAATTTTTGAGAGATTTTCATCTACATTATCTGATGAACATAATTGGATACATGCTACTTTAAATTTCAAAATTACCTATTTATTGAGCTTACAAAATTCCAACTACAATCAAAACTTGGAATAAAGATTTCAGATATTTCGCAATTACCACATGCTTTATCAAATGTTTTTAACCAACTATCAACTTGACGGGGTTTTTTATTTTTAGAGCCAACTTGAGCTGTTATAACTCCATTAGATTTTACAATTCTTTTAATCTCAGAGATATTTTTTTCAGCAAGGTTAATACAATACTGATCATCATTTAAATCTATGAACAAATGATCGTATTTTTCATTTTCACATTTTTTAATGTTTTTAAATGCATCGCCCCAAATGCAATTAACTTTATTGCTTTTATTAACATTTTTAAAAACAGTGGGTAAATACATTTGGCATGCTTTCACTACTTCTTCATCTAATTCAAACCAGTCAATGTAATTAAAATTATTATTGATACATTCTCTTGCAACTCCGCCATCTCCTCCTCCTATAATTGCAGCGGAATTATTTTTTTTTGAAAGCTTTAAACCAGAATTAACAAATGTTGACGAATAAAGCTTTTCATCTTTTTCAGCAACCTGTATTTCGTTATCAATAAATAATGCATTTCCAAACTCTTTGAGTTTTAAGATTTCAATATGCTGGCCCATTTTAGATTTAAAATCTTTAATTATTTTTTCAACTACATAAGATTTCTTGTATCCATCAGAACTATAAATATCATGATAATGATGTATCGTATCTCTTGAAAACTCTTTTTTAACAACACAAGAATGATTTATTTCTTTTTTAAGAATATTTAAAGAAACATTTGGATTAATTCTTCCACATGTAAAGAAATCAAAACTTATAATACCGTGTTCAGGAAAAGTGTGAAAGCTCATATGGCTTTCTTTTAGTAATGCTACCATTGTAAGTCCTTGGGGTGAAAACTCGTATTTTGATATATTGATAATTCCTACTTTTGCTGCTTTTGCAATTTTATTTATTACTTTTTCGTAAAATTCTGGCGTGTAATCTTCTTTAACTCCTAAAAAATCTAAAGTTATATGATCTCCAACTTTAACCATTTAGGTATCTCCCTTTTTATAGTTTTTAACCTTTTTTAATACTTTTCTCATTAAACTATATGACAAAAGTTTTGGTTTTCCAACTCTTAGACAATCTATATACTGACTCGCAAGATACTCAACCTCTTGTGCTAGCTCAAAGGCTGTTGATAAATTAATATCAAATGCCACTTGCCCGTGGTTCTCTATCAGACAAGCCTTCCGATCTTTTAACGATATAATAATATTTTTAGATAATTTTGAAGTACCGAAGGTATCGTATTTTGCGCATCTAATATCCTCACCACCTGCCACTGCAACCATATAGTGAAAGGGCGGAATTTTTTTTCTTAAACATGATAATATTAAGGCATTATGTGAGTGACAATGAACAATTGAACCTGAGTATTTTTTTGCCTTATATATATCTCTGTGGAACCTCCATTCCGATGAAGGGGTATGTTTCTTTAAGTAGCGTCCTTCTAAAGAAACAAAAACAATATCACTAGATCTTAAGCTTGAATATTTTTTACCACTAGGAGTAATAAAAAAACCATTTTTATATCTAACTGATATATTGCCTGATCTAAGAGGAGAAAGATTGGTGGTATTAAGCAATTTTGAATATCTTATAATTTCCTTTTTAATTTTTAGTGAATTCATTGTAATATTTTTTTTATATCCTCGGGCTTAAAGACTCCTTTTTCAGTTATAAATCCACTAATTAAATTTGCTGGGGTAATATCAAACCCCAAATTAAGACCTTTTGTATTTTTTGGATAAATATTTACTTTTCTGATAGTATTATCTTCATCTACACCAACGACTTGCTTTAGCTCATCATCAGATCTTTCTTCAATTGGAATGAGACCTCCATTCTCTATATTTGGATCATAAGTTGTGCTAGGAAGAGCTACATAAAACGGGATATTGTTATCTTTGGCTGCCAAAGCTTTTAAATAAGTTCCGATTTTATTTGCAACATCACCATTTTTGCTAACCCTATCTGTGCCAACTATACACAAATCCACTTCACCTCTTTGCATTAATAAACCTCCTGTATTATCTGCTATCACTTTATGATTTATTTTTTCGTGAATTAATTCGTAAGATGTTAAAGATGAACCCTGGTTTCTAGGTCTAGTCTCATCTACCCAAATATTAAGATCAATGCCCTCGTCTCTTGCTTTATAAATTGGCGCTGTAGCAGTTCCCCAATCAATCGTAGCTAACCATCCTGCATTACAATGCGTAAGGATATTAATTTGTTTCTTTTTAATTTTCTGTAATATTTGTAATCCATGTTCTCCAATTTGTTCACAGATCTTTATATCTTCTTCGCATATTTTAATACACTCCTCCAGTATAGAGTGTGTAATGTTTTGAGCGTTCACTTTATTTAAAATTCTATTTACAGCCCAAGATAAATTTACAGCTGTCGGTCTCGCTTTTTTTATCTCTTTGGCCTTTTCCTTCACAAAATTAATATCTTCTTTTTCTTTGGAAGCTAAATATAAACCATAAGCTGCTGTCGCTCCAATAAGTGGCGCTCCTCTTACTTTCATTTCCTTAATAGCATTAAATGCATCAATAAAATTATTTAGGGAAATAACTTCAAAATTGAAAGGTAATTTTGTTTGATCAATAATTTTAACAACTTTTTCTGAAGGCTCAAACCATATAGTTCTATAATTCTCACCTGCAATTTTCATTTTTTTAAAACCCTGCCTGCAATAGTTGCTAACTTTTTTATTGTTTTTTTTGTTCTTTTTTTTGGATCAGTAATGATCGCAATGTCTAAGCATTTTGTTGCAGGATCTTTATCATCAACATACTTTGTGTAATTTTCTATAATATCTTTTATCATATCTTTTGCTTTCGATGCGTTTTCTAGCAACACTTTAATAACTTGTTGAACATCTACATTCTCGTGGTCTGGATGCCAGCAATCGTAATCTGTTACCATTGATATTGAGGCATAACGAATTTCTGCCTCTCTTGCTAGTTTTGCTTCTGGCATATTTGTCATGCCTATAACGTCAGCTTTCCATGATCTGTATAATTGCGACTCTGCTAATGAGGAAAATTGCGGTCCCTCCATGGCTACATATGTACCTCCTCTTTGAAAGGGAATTTTTAATTTTTTAATAGATGACTCGCATGCGTCCATCAAAGATTTCGACGTTGGATGAGCCATTGAAACATGCGCAACTATTTCATTGTCAAAAAAAGTTTTCTTTCTCGCGAAGGTTCTATCAATAAATTGATCGATTATAACAAATTTACCAGGTTCAAGTTCTTCTTTCAAAGAGCCAACTGCGGATACTGAAATTATATCGGTCACTCCCCTTTGTTTAAGTGCATCTATATTGGCTCGGAAATTTATATTAGATGGGGATATCAAATGTCCCCTTCCATGTCTTGGAATAAAACAAAAGCTTTGTTTTGCAAATTTTGCCTCTAGAATTTGGTCAGATGGTTCACCCCATGGAGTTTTAACTTTTATCCACTTTTCGTTAGATAAACCCTCTATATTATATAAACCACTACCACCGATTATTCCTAATTTACTCATGACTAATTAACTTAATTATATTAATTATTCTTATAATGAAATTAGAAAAAACAATTAAATCAATTCCTGATTATCCTAAAAAAGGTATTCTTTTTAGAGATATCACATCTCTATTAGAAAATAAGAAAGCATTTAATACAACTATAAAAAGAATGTATAAAATTACAAAAAAAATACCTCATAATAAGCTTGCGGCTATTGAGTCTAGGGGTTTTATTTTTGCTTCTGTGCTTGCGTATTTAGAAAAAAAACCTCTAATATTGTTAAGAAAGAAAAATAAACTTCCAGATAAAAGAATTTCACAAAAATTTACCTTAGAATATGGAAAAGCAACAATTGAGGTACATAAAAGATCAGTCAAAAAAAATGATAGAATATTAATTGTTGATGACTTGATAGCAACAGGGGGTACAGCTCTTGCTGCAGCGAAACTAATTGAAAAATGCAAAGGGAAAGTCGCGGGATATATATTTTTAATTAATTTATTCGATTTACCTGGTAATGAAAAATTAGAGAAAAAAGATTATAAATCTTTTAGTTTAATAAAGTTTCCAGGACATTAAATATTTTTAATGACAAGACTCATTAAATTTTTTTAATCTCCAATAATTATATGGCCAAGGTGTTAAAAAGCCTACTAATAACATGATAGGTATCACCCACCATGTCAAAATTGCTCCTCCAGTTAAGAGATAGTCAGTCAAATTCATCGCGATTTCCATTGATAACATAGATATAAAGCTCATTCCAAATGCAGTTTTAATTGCATCTTTAAGACTAAAGTTTTGTTTTAAAAGAATAAAAGTTTCTAATAAAATGCTAGTAATTAACCCATTAATTATAGCCAATGTCATAATACCAAGTACAGGGAAAGGTATTTTTGTGAGTTGGAAAAAAAGAATTGTTCCAAAATCACCTATTGAACATCCAAAAACGCACCAAAGTGTATTCTTCGCACTTTTAATCCAAGTATTTTTACATTTCCAGTGAAAGTTTTTTAGTGCTAAGTCCATTATTTAGTTAATATTAATTTTTGAAATCATCCCAGCCTCTAAATGACCTGGCACATTACATCCTACGTATAACTCGGCGCTTGTTGAGAATTTCCAGATTAACTCTCCAGATTTATTTGGTTCAAGTAAAACGCTATTCGAATGACTATGTGCCATTTTTTTATCATGCTTAGACATTTCTTTCATTTTTATTTTATTAATTTTAGTGGGAAGCAAAATACCTTTTTTCATCATTTCAAGCATTTCTGGACCGTGTTTTTTATGCATTTTCATTGTAGCGATATTAAATTCATGCACTAGCATACCTTTATTTTCTACAATAAATTTTATTGTTTCATTTTTCTTAACATTAATAATTTTGGGTTCGTAATAGTTATCGTACATTGAAATTTTAATCGTTTTATTTACTTCAGAAACTTTACCTTTTGTACCAATCATTTTCATTGGTGCTGCAATTACATTAAAAGATATCTGCATAAATATAGTTAGTAAAATTAATTTATTCATTATATTACCTTTCATTCAGTTTGAGTTGATATCGATATTTTTTTTCTGGCCAATACGATTTAACATAAGCTAAAACATTCTTAATTTGGTTATCAGTCAGCTTATCTGAAAACCCCCCCCATTTTACCTTTGTAATTTTTTACATATCTACCTAATCCATATTTTGTGATGTAAAAAAGTGTACTATCGTCATGATGCCAGGTGTGTCCATCTCCATTCATTGGAGGAGCAAGTCTGTGACCATCCTTATCTAGTTTTGCATCCCAATTTATTTGACCTGATAAATTTTTTTTATGACAGGACGCGCAGTTCTTTAAATAAAGAGCTTTACCTTCGTTAAATTGTGTTGTTTTAATCGATGATTTTTTAATTGTTCCTACAATATTGTGATTTAATGATAAACTATCAGTTGTAAAAAAAATTATAATTAAAGATAAATATATCCTCATTTTTATAAACTATAATTTTTAAAAATTTTGCCGCTATTAGTCAAATGGTAGCGGGAGGCAGAGTTGAACTGCCGACCCCGGGCTTATGAGTCCCGTGCTCTAACCAACTGAGCTATCCCGCCACAAAAATTTAATTTACAATAGTTTAGATATTAAAACAACTTGGTTATCTTGTTCTGTAAGCTTTATATTCTTTATAACTTATAGATCCAGATTTATCTTTATCAATAATTTTAAATTGTTTTTTTCCAGTCGATTTATCTTTGAAGTAATATAAATACTCTGATTTAGAAACTAGTTTATTACTGTTCCAGTCAAGCTCGGCAAATCTAATCATCAATTCTCTTTCGTTTATGCTTTTTTTATTTATTGCCTTTTCTTTTTTCGGTATATTTAGTGGCTTAGATGCTTCTTTGGTTTTCTTAATATCAGATACATTGCTGTCCTTAACTTTGACAACTGGTCCTGTATTAATTTGAGATAATGCAACAACAGCCAATAGTACTGCTGCACCACCAATTAATAACATATTATTAGATTTACTTTTTTTTGTTCTACGAATCTTTCTTTTTTTTGCCATAAGTAACTAGCTTTTAATTTAAAGTTTTTTTTTTGTCAAAGCTATTCGCCAATCAAATGTACTAAAACTGTTCTTTTTTGAGGCTTTATTCTGTGTTCGAACAAATAAATACCCTGCCAGGTGCCCAATTTTAACTTTTTATTTCCAAAACTAAGCGATAGATTTGTTTGTGTAAGAGCTGATTTAATATGGGCGGGCATGTCATCTTTTCCTTCGTCATTATGTATATACAAATTCTCATTCATTGGAGCGATTTTGTCAAAAAAGTTTAATAGATCTTTTTGCACATTTGTATCTGCATTTTCTTGAATTAGTAATGAAGCACTAGTATGCAGTATACTTATATTTACTAATCCTGTGTTTAATTTTGATAGTGTAATAACGTTTTCAATTAAATTTGTAATATTAAAAAGTCTCTGTCCTTTTGTCTCTAAGGATATTTCATTTGTTTCTTGAATCATACCAATATTAATAATCCTGTTATTACTAATAAAATTGCCAAAATTATTTCAATTATTTTTTTTATTTTATAATTTGATATAAAGTTTTTAATAGTACTACCAAATATAGCCCAAATAGTTATTGATGGTAAACAAACAATTGGTGCTAGAAACACAATAAAAATTAATCCAGTCATAAAATTAATATTTTCTGGAAAAAAAACAGATGCTGCAGTAGTTGCTACTAACCATGCTTTTGGATTTAAAAATTGAAAAAGAGACGCTTCATAAAATTTTAATGGTCTTCCTGAATTTTTAATGCCCTTAATATCTAGAGAGCCAAACATTTTATAAGCTAAAAAAAACAGATAACCACATCCTAAAAATTTGAGTACGATTTGTATTGACGGATATTTCTCGAAAATTACACCTAAGCCAAGAGTGACTAGGGTAATTTGAATAGTATGGCCTAATGGTATTCCGAGCAAATGGGGAATTGTTCTTTTAAAACCAAACTTTATACCAGAAGCTGTTAACATCACATTGTTTGGCCCTGGAGTTACAAACATAATAAAATAGAAAGTAATTAACCCAATAGTTAATTCAACATCTATCATTTAGATAATTAAATATATACAAGTGAAATGATGCAAACTACTAAAATTGCAATAGAAACTACGTAAATTGTATTAGATTTTTTTTCTTTTTTTTCCTCTAATTTTCTTTCTGATTGTAATTTAAAAATATCTATTGATCTGCTGTCTTCGCTGGTTTCAGATACAAAATTCATGTTTTTTTTTGGCGGCATATTTTAAAAATTAATTGATTAAACAGTAAATTTTGGTATTTTTCAACAAACAATTTTAAAAAAATGGGATATCCAAAAAAACATAGAGGAAGAAGAAAAATCGGATCAAAGAGAAGAAGAAACAGAAGAAAAAACAAAAAGAAATAATTAATTCTCTGTTTTTTTAATCCATCCGCCTCCTAAGACGCGTGTCCCGTCACTATCTTCTTTGTAAAATACACAAGCTTGACCCGGAGATACGCCCTCCTCACCTTTGTCTAATAATATTTCATTTCTGACATTGTTAAACTTACAATTTAATAATTTGCCAGTGGAACGAACTTTTACCATTATATCATTATTCAAATCTTCCTTATTACGTGTCAAAAAGTTTAAATCTCTTAAAAATATTTTATTTACTAACAAATCTTTTTTATTACCTACTACAACCTCGTTTTTGTTAGTATCTAACTTCATTACAAATAATGGCTCTGAATTAGAAATCTTAATACCTTTTCTTTGTCCAATTGTGTAATTGACTATTCCATTATGATATCCGAGAATTTTTCCATTTTTGTCTACGATATTTCCCTTTTTAAAAGACTCTGGTCTTAATTTTTCTATAATTTTTTTATAATTTCCACTTGGTACAAAACAAATATCTTGGCTGTCTGGTTTGTTGGCAACTATTAAGTTCATTTTTTTTGCAATTTCTCTAGTCTCTTTTTTAGATAGATTAGCTAATGGAAATCTTAAATATTCAAGTTGTTCCTGGGTAGTCGAGAATAAAAAATAACTTTGATCTCTATCTAAATCATTTGGGCGATACATTTTTGGATATTCTTTATCAATACGTTTAACATAATGACCGGTTACAAGAGCATCTGCATTTAATTTTTTTGCAAATTTAAAAAGGTCTCTAAATTTTACTGTTTGGTTGCAGTCAATACATGGAATTGGGGTTTCGCCTTTGATATAACTATCTGCAAATTTTTCAATGACCTCATCATTAAAAATGTCTTCATAATTCATTACTTGGTGTTCTATTTTAATTTTATCGCACACTTTTTTTGCATCATAAATGTCTTTACCAGCACAGCACGTACCTTTTGTTTTACCAATTTTTCCATAATCAAATAATTGAAGTGTTATTCCAACGACATCATAACCATGTTCTTTAATAATTGATGCGGCAACAGAAGAGTCCACTCCACCTGACATAGCCACTACAACCTTTGTTTTTTCATTTGACTTTCCAGAGCCAATCAAATCTGTTTCATTTTTTTCTAATAATGGTGTAAACATATATTTTTTATAGCACGTTATTATTAATTATTAAATTATGATTTATGACTTTGACCCCGGAGATTTTGTTATTAACCCGAATAAAAAGGAATGGGGTATAGGGCAAGTTCAATCAGTCATAAAAAACAAGGTAACAGTTAATTTTGAAAATGCTGGAAAAAAAACAATCAATATAAGTATAGTCTCATTAGAAAAGTACGAAGATGAAACAAGATGAAATTCAGAAAATTATTTTAGAGCTTATACCTACTTTTTTAAAGGCCGGCGAAGAGTCAATAGATCTTTTTAACAAAAAACTCAAAATCAATACAAAAGATGATAATACACCTGTCACTAATGGTGACTTAGCCGTAAATGAAATGATTATAGAAAAATTAAAAACCATATCACCAAATATTGAAATTGTATCAGAAGAGAATATTGGGGATGTTGAAACTAAAGAGCGGAAGGATTTGTGGTTAATTGATCCAATCGATGGGACTAATTCATATATAAATGGTGGAGACGAGTATACATTAAATGCAGGTCTTGTAATAAACAAAAAAGCTGTTGCAGGAATTATATATGCTCCAAAAAAAAATAGGCTATTTTTTTCATATGGCACTAATAATGCTTATGAAATTAAAAATAATAAAAAAATTAAAATTGATTGCCAAAAATTAAATGATAAGACTATAGCTTTATCTAACTCATCTTCACCTTCCGACAAGATCATGAGAATTTTAGATAATTATAAAGTAGTTAAATTTAAAAGCATGAGAAGTTCCCTTAAATTTTGTTTGATAGCTAATGGTGAGTTCGATTTATATGCTGCAAATCCGAGAGCTAAAGAGTGGGATATAGCTGCAGGTCATGCAATTGCAGAAAATGCCGGTGCAATTGTATCAACTCACGACAATGAGCCGATTCGATACGGTAAATCAGACTTTAGTAATCCATCTTTGCTAGTAAGAAAAAAGGACCTCCAATGTTAAAAACAATATTAATAATTATAATATCAGTTTCTATTTTAGGTATTTTGATTTTTAGTATTGTAAGAAGAGCTATGAAGAATAAAATCGAAGAATTAGTTAAAAACGAAAAAAAGAAAAAAAAACTATAATTTTTTTTCAAATACTTTCAATTCTTTTTTGTCTAATGAAAGTATATCTTTTGATAGATCATAAGAAAAACCATTTCTAGCCAACACTCCTATGTCTTTCTTATAAAAAATAGTCCTATTTGCCTCTGGTCTGTAAGGTCCAATTCTTCGCTTTTTACAAATTCGGATTGCCGAATAGAAGTCAGGGTTGTTGTCATCTTTGGTAATTTTGTGAATAGTTTCTTTTAATAACTTGTCATCAATACCTTTGTTTATTAAGTGCATTCTAATTTTATTAATTGAATATCCTCTTTTTAAAAAATTTTTTGATTTCAGTTCGCTGTATAACTCGTCGTTTAAGACATTAAGGTTTTCTAAATCATCGACAACACTTTGAATTTTAGTCATTATCTCATTTTTTGGTATAAGTTGAAATGGATTAGCCTGTATTTTCCTAAAAAGGTACAATTTCAAATCTTTTTTAGATGGCTGATATTTATCAAGGTATCTTAAAGCTAGCTCTTTAATATCTTGCTCCGTTTCAATTTTTTGATTGGTTGATTTGATCTGTTTCATATATATTCATTTACCATATGTTAGAAACAATCAAAGAATTTTTTACGATTGAAATGATTTATCAGTTTGTCAATATTGGTGTTATACCATTGTGGCTGATTGTGCTTTTTGCGCCAGCATCTAAGTTTACTAACGCGCTTATAAATAATCTTTTTATACCTACAGTTTTAGCCTTCACATACGGTTATATAGTGTATCAACAACTTTATCCACTGGGTTTGAATGAAGAAATAAATTTTGACACAGTCATTGATAACTTCAACCTATATTTAGGCTTAAGCTACTTAATTGAACTAATGAAAAATGAATTATTTGTTCTTATTTTTTGGATACATTTTTTGAGTTTAAGTTTATTTTTAGGTCATTGGATATCAAAAGATGCTTTAAAATATAATATGCATAAATCAATTGTGTTTTTTCCATTAGTACTTACTTATTTTACAGGGCCTGTTGGATTATGTTTTTACCTAATACTTAGATTGTTAGTAGTTCAAAAGTTTAAATTACATGAGTAAAATAAAAAAAATTGATTTTTACTTCGATATTAGTAGTCCTTACTCGTATCTGGCTCATACCCAAATAAGAAAGTTTGAAAAAGACAAAAAAATAAAAGTAAATTATTGTCCTGTGTTTTTAGCCGGACTGCATAGAACTGCTGATATTACACCTGCTGGATTACATCCTCAAAAAGCTAAACACATGATAAAGGATTTAAAAATGTGCGCTGACTGGTATAAAATTAAGTATCAATTTAACAGATATTTTCCTGTAAAAACAATACATATAATGAGAGGATCTGTTGTTGCAATTAAAGAGGGTTTCTTAAGTCAATATGTTGATAAGTTCTTTAAAGCTGCGTGGGTTGATTCTCTAAACCTAAATGATGAAAAAATTTTTGAAAAATTTTTGAAAAACATGGATTTAAATCCAGAAAGTTTTATTCAAAAGTTAAATGATCCAAAAATAAAAGATGATCTTAAAAATAGGACTGACAATGCGTTTAAAAAGGGGATATTTGGATGTCCAACTTTTGTAGTGGGTTCAAAAATTTATTTTGGACAAGACAGATTGGAATTTGTTTTTAGAGAAGCCTTAAAATAATTAAATATTCTTAATTTTAAAACCTGATTTTAAAAGAGCTTCATATCCACCAGCTACATGACTGACATTTTTAAAACCCATTTCATTCAACGATTTCACAGCTAAAGCGCTTCTCCAATTTGACGCACAGAATAATATTTTAGGTTTTTCTGGTGCAAGTTCCGTTTTATAATATGGACTTTCGGGATCTAACCAAAATTCTAACATGCCCCTCGGAATATGAGTTGAATTTTCTATTGTTCCTAATTTTTTTAATTCTCTAATATCTCTAATATCGATTAGCAAGGTTTCTGAATCAGTTTCTAAATTTTTTTTAGTTTGTTCTGCATCTAGTGTGACAATATCCTTCATAGCTTCATCTACTAATTGTTTTGATGTTTTTATAATCATATAATATCTATATCAATTATCATAATGAGAGAAAATACAAAACTTAAAAAATTTTCCTTGAATTCAACTGCAAATAAAACTTTTAAATTAAATAATATTAAAAATAATTTGATCATTTTTATTTACCCAAAGGATAATACACCCGGATGCACTTTAGAATCTTTAGATTTTAAAAAAAAATATAGTCAATTTAAAAAATATAAAACAGATATTGTCGGTATATCAAAAGACAGTATTGAAAGTCACAAAAAATTTCAAAATAAATATAACTTCCCGTTTGAGCTTTTATCTGATGAAAATATTAAAGTTATTAAAATGTTAAAAGCCTGGGGAGAAAAAAGATTATATGGAAAAAAGTTTATGGGCGTTAAAAGAACTACTATATTAGTTGATAAAAAATTAAAGATTTTAAAAGTTTGGAATAACGTAAAAGTTAAAGGCCATGTAGAAAGAGTGCTTGATTTTGTTAAAAATATTAACGAATAAAGTCTACTTTTTTAATTTGTAAAAAATAAAGCACACTTGTCAAATCAGTAAAGTTTATTTGAGTTTCTATATTATCTTTAATAATTTTATGTGAATTATATCCAATCCCAAGTCCAGAGTTTTTTAACATGCCAAGATCATTTGCACCATCTCCCAATGCCACAAAATCCTTAAATTCAATATCTTTTTCAGCGGATAGTTTTCTCATAAATTCCAATTTAGAATTTTTTTCACCAGCTATAGGTACATAAGTACCTTTGAAGGTATTATCATTTTCAAACTCGAATTCATTGCTTATAATATTTTGAAATTCCAATCGTTCACCAACATAAGTTGATATAGGTTTAAAGCCTCCGGTTATTAAGTAAGTGTTGAAGTTATTACTATTAAGAGTTTTGATTAATGTATTGGATCCTTGATTGTATTTTATACCTTTAATAACATCCTCAATCATAGATTTAGGCTTGCCTTTCAATAAAGATACTCTCGATGACAAAGTAGTCTTAATATCTATTTTGCCCTCCATTGCTAATCTACTAGTTTCATCAATAACCTTTGCTTCTGCACCACACATTTTAACTAAATCATCTAACGTCTCGTTTTTAATAATTGTAGAGTCCATATCACATAAAAAAATTTTGTTTGGAATTTTAAATTTGTCAAGAAAACAAAAATCTATTTTTTTTTGTGTAAACACTTTTTTCATATGTGTTTTTTTTGTCTCATCAAAATCTCTTATTTCAAAAGAAATTGCATTAGTTGATAAAACTGTAGAGTTTGCTATGTCCAAATAAAAATGATTTTTTAAAAAATTGATACTCTCTTCATGTTTAAAATTTTGATTTGCTACTATTGTGAGAAATGTATTAGTCATTAAATGTTATATATTTGGCTTGAATTACCAAAGGTAATTTTTTAATTTTCTCAATAACCGAGTTATCAATAAAATTATCTGTCGAAATTAATGCGACCGCCTCACCTCCACTATCCTTTCTGCCCAAATGGAAAGTTGCAATATTAATATTATTATCCGCAAGAATTTTTGAAAGATTACTTACAAATCCCGGTTTATCTTCATTACTTATATATAAATTGTGCTTAAGAAGCTCAGCTTCAATTTTGATACCTTTTATAGAAACTATTCTAGGTTTATTTCCAAATAATGTACCTTTAACTGAACGCTTTTGTTTATCTGTAGTGATAGATAACGTTATGCAAGACTGATATTCACAAACTCTATCATGTTTAATCTCCGTAACGTCAATAGATTTGTCTTTTACAACGCTCATAGCGTTAATTATATTAACGTTATCAAACGTAGGTTTTAACAAAGAGCATATCAATGTTTGAAGTAATGGTTGTGTGTTGACTTTTGAAGCTTGACCTTCAAATTCCAACTCAATTTTTTTAATAGCGTTTTCAGTAAGTTGTCCAGCAAAACTACCTAATAAATTTGACAGTCTCAAATAAGGTTTAACTAAGTTGTACTCTTTAGCTGATAGAGAAAAAGTATTTACCGCATTTGAAATAGCACCGGTCTTTAAAAAATTACAAATTTGTTCTGCAATTTGTATAGCAACTTTTTCTTGAGCTTCAGTTGTAGAAGCTCCAAGATGGGGAGTTAATATTAAATTTTTTGTTCCGAGTAATTTGCTATCTGTAGGTGGCTCATTAACAAAAACATCTAGTGCCGCACTAGCAACTTTTCCGTTGTCTAGGTTTTCTTTTAATGCAATCTCATCAACTAATCCACCTCTCGCACAATTAATAATTCTCACTCCGTTCTTCATTTTTAAAAAGGACTCCTTATTAATAATATTTTTTGTTTTTTCATTTAAAGGTGTATGTAAAGTTATAAAATCTGATTGAGAAAATAATTTATCTAGAGAAATTTTTTTAACACCTAGTTCTCTTGCTTTTTCTTCTTGTAAAAAAGGATCGTAAACACTTACTTTAAACTCCAATCCTAAAGCTCTCTTTGCAACTATCGTACCAATGTTGCCACAGCCAATAATTCCAAGGTTTTTTCCTGTAACTTCTGTTCCTTTTATTGATGATTTTTCCCATTTTCCTTCATGTGTTGTTTTGTCTGCAAAGGGAATTTGTCTCGCAGTCGAAAGAATTAAGGTAATAGCGTGCTCAGCCGTAGTTATAGAATTTCCAAATGGTGTGTTCATCACGACTTTTCCATAGTCTGTTGCAGACGATATATCAATATTATCTACCCCAATACCTGCTCTTCCAATAACTTTTAGTTTTTTAGATTTTTCAATAACTTTTTTGGTAGCTTTTGTTGCAGACCTTACAACTAAGGCGTCACAATCGTTTAATTCTTGAATTAATTCATCTTCTTTTAGACCAGTTTTTGTTTTAACTTTTAAACCATTATCAGTAAAAATTTTTTCAGCTTCTGTGCTAAGTTTATCTGCTATTAGTACTTTGAACATTTACTTATGTATTACAGTGTAAGCCCACTCAATCCAAGGCAATAAATTAGCTATATCATCACTTTCAACTGTAGCCCCACCCCAAATTCTAAAGCCAGGAGGTGCAGTCCTGTAAGAGTTAATATCATAAGCGACATTTTCATTCTCTAATAATTCACTCATTTTTTTCAATTTTGTTTTTTGATCTTTGTCTGAAAGCTTTATAAAGGTTGGGTCTACTATTTTTAAACAAATACTCGTAGATGAAATTGTGTTTTGATCTTTTGCAAGAAACTCTATCCAATTTTTATTTTTCAACCAATCTTTGACAACTTGAAGATTTTTTTTTGATCTTTTTATTGCCTCTTTTTCTCCACCTATACTTTCTATCCAGTTTAAAGAATCCAGTACATCCTCAGCACATAGCATTGAAGGAGTATTAATTGTTTCGCCTTTAAAAACACCCTCAGAAACTTTTTTCTTATTTGCAAGTCTAAAAATTTTCGGGATAGGCCAAGGGGGTTCATAACTGGTTAGTCTATCTAAGGCTCTGGGTGACAAAGCTATCATTCCATGTGCGGCTTCTCCTCCTAATACTTTTTGCCACGACCAAGTAATCACATCGAGTTTTTCAAAGTCCATTTTCATTGCAAACACAGCTGAAGTAGCGTCACAAAAAGTAAGTCCTTTTCTTTCTTTTGATATCCATTCTCCATCTGGGACACAAACTCCAGAACTTGTACCATTCCAGTTAAAAATTATATCATTTTCAAAATTTATTTTTTTTAAGTCTGGTAAGATTCCGTAATCAGTTTTGTGAACAATTAAATTTTCTAATTTTAATTGCTCTTTAACGTCAATTATCCAATCGTAACCAAAATTCTCCCAGCCCAAAATTTCTACTTTTCTTTCACCTAGCATACTCCACATCGCAGCTTCGATAGCTCCAGTATCCGATCCAGCTACGATGCCTACTTTATAATTTTTTGGAAGATTTAAAATAAATTTTGATTTTTCAATTATGAGATTTAGCTTTGATTTAGCATTCTTTGCTCTATGTGATCTACCCAATGCTTCTGTCGATAAATTACTTATATTCCATCCAGGTCTTTTTTTGCATGGTCCAGATGAAAAAAAGGGATTAACAGGTTTTTGCTGGGGCTGAGACATAATTAATTATAAATTACCTTAATCCTAATAATGATTTAAGCGGCAGTTTGAAGAGGTAATTTATGTTTAATTGCAAGTCCCGATAAAAAATTCCACATGAACTTTGCGGTAGTTAAAGCTGCTTTTTCAGCTAATTCCTTTTCGTCATCATTTAATGTATCTAAAAGTTTTTCGCATTCTGACCTGTGCAAAATATCTGCTTCTTTATGTACTTCAAAAAACATCAAACCCTCTTTAGAATCAATACCATAAAATTTTTTTAGTCCCTTGATTTTTGTTACAGCTATCTCTGGAACTTGCCTCTCGTAAGTGTAAAATGAACCAAGGCCTTCAGCGAAACTTGAGCGGGCTTGCTTAAAGAAATTATTTATCATATCCATCGTAAAGTTTTCTTGTTTAATACTCTCTATTTCCTCTGCATCTGAACCCAGGGCTATTGCAAACTTTTTCCATAATTTTGGATGATCATTTTCAAAATCTTCTTCCTCCTGAAGATTTTCTAATAAAACTTTTCTTTTAGATATATCCTCACACAAAGAATGAGTGGCACTTATGTAACGTGGGAAAGCTTTAACATGATTATAATATTGCTCTGCATAGTCTTTGATAATTTCCCTTGATAATTCCCCTTTATTCCATGCAATATAAAAAGGATGTTTTAACAAATGAAATTCATCTAATTTTTCGCTTAAATCTTTTGAAAACATTGATTCACCTATAATTACTTATAATTTTTCAGAAGGATTTTGCAACAACGCAAAACGGCAAACAGCCCTATTTTTTAGTAAAATAGAGCTGTTTTTAGTAATTTATTTGTTAAACATTTCCTTAAGTGCTTTTGCGGGTAAAAACTTGACTTTTTGAGAAGCTGAGATTTGAATACTTTCACCAGTTCTTGGATTTCTTCCTGTTCTAGCTTTTCTTTTAGCCACTTTGTATGTGCCAAATCCAGCAATTTTTACTTGATCATCATTTTTTAGCGCATCTAAAATAATGTTGGTAATGCTATCAAATGTTCTCTCAGCATCAGCCTTGCTCAAGTTCATATTGCTTGATATTTTAGCAACTAGTTGTTTTTTATTCATTTTAGGCCCTTTCTCGAATCGTTAATATAATACTCAATTAAATTATTAAAAAATCAATGAAAACTTAGGTTTTTCAACAATTTAAAAATTCAACTTAAAGTTTAGAAATTTAAGTATTTGAAATTATTAATTAAAATAAACCAAGGCTCTTTAAATCATTAAAAGTAGCAAAAAACATTAAAGAAAAAAGAACAAATACTCCAAATTTATAAAATATTAATTGAACTTTTCCACTTAGGGGTTTGCCTCTAATAAACTCAATAAAATAAAAGAATAGGTGTCCTCCATCAAGTAACGGAATAGGAAAAAGATTGATTAGACCAAGACTTATTGAAATATAAGCCATTATACTCAAAAAAGGAACTAGTCCATGTTCTGCTACCTGCCCTGACACTTGGGCAATTTTAATAGGACCACCTAGTTGATCTGCTGACTCTGATCCTGCTATTATTTTTCCAATGTAGGAAAGAGTAATAGCGATCGTATTATAAGTTTCAAGAAATGCAAAATATATAGACTTAACAGGCCCTAGTTTTTCTCTTGTTAATTTATTTTTTAAAGGAGAAATTTTGATACCTATCATTTTACGTTTTATATTATTTCCAAAATTGTCTTTTACGCTTTTGGTCTCAGTTTTGATACTAAAAGCCAAAGGTTTATTTTGCCTTAAAACCTCTATTCTCACGACGTCAGTATCGGACAAGGCAATATATTTGGCTACTTCATTAATGCTATTTATTTTTTTATTATTTACAAAAGTTATTTGGTCATCAGATTGCAAACCAGCTCTTTGGGCAGGCGAATTCTCAACCACACTACTTATAATTGGTATACTTTTATCTTTTCCAATTGTCAAAAATATAATTGCAAAAATAACTATAGCTAAAACAAAATTTGCAATAGGTCCCGCTGACACAATTATTGCTCTTTGATGAAGAGGTTTATAATTTAGTAATTTTGATTTTTCTAAATCGTCATTCTGCTCATCACTATTCGGCACAGATGATACATTTGTATCGCCGTAAAACTTTACATAGCCTCCAAGGGGTATTAAACACAATTTCCATCTAGTGCCATGCTTATCATTATATCCAAAGATTTCTTTCCCGAAACCAATTGAAAAATCTGTAACTCCAACGCCGAACTTTTTTGCATAGTAATAATGTCCGTATTCGTGGACAAATACTACAACCGATATTAATATTACAAATGATAAAATATAAGTCATCAAAGTTTATAAGTACTTAATATCAATAGTACACCAAAAGAAAATATTAAAAAACCAGAAAATAAATTAATTTTTTTTAACTTTCTTAAATTAAGGTTATCTTTTAATTTCAATGCAAAGCAACATATAGTTACCCACCAAATAAGAGAGCCAAAAAAAATACCTACCACTATAAAAATTGAATCTATCCAAGTAACTTGATGTAAAAGAAAATTTAAATATGACAAAACTGAAATAAAAGCTAATACTGTAACTGGGTTGCTTATAGTTAATAATGCTCCAGTTACTACGTTCTTAAAATTATCCTGCCTTTGTAAGTCTGCTAGTTTTATTTTATCGATTTTTTTTGCCATCATTTGAGCTCCTATAAACATTATACATAATCCGCCAACTAATCTCAAAACAGGCTGATTTTGCAAACTCTCTCCTGAAACAGCAACAAGTCCAAAAACTGCTAACGTTCCATAAAAAAAATCAGCTGCAGCAACCCCAACACCCGTGTAAAAACCTGATTTAATACCATATTGTAAAGTCCTATTTATGCACAAAACAGCTACTGCTCCCACTGGTAATGCCACAAAGAAACCGATTAATAGGCCTAAGACCAAATAAATCATTAATATTTTTGAAAAAAGATAGCATATTTTAAGGTTATTTTGTCTAGATTCTTACGTCTAGTTGATCTATAACATTATAAAAAAGGGATTAATTATGGCAATTTTTGATGATGAAAACCAAAAAAAAGAGGGTGGATCTTCAACACCATTTGGAAGATCAACTACCTCAAGATCAACTCTAGATACCAAAGAAGGTAGTATTGTAATTGGTGCAGGAGTATCAGTTACAGGAGACATAGATGCACCAAACGAGGTTTCAGTAAACGGGAAGCACACTGGAAAAGTTGTTTCTAGTAAAATCACTGTTAAAAATGGTGGAAAAGTAGACGGAGAGTCTAGTGTAGAAACTGCAGAAATCGAAGGGTCTTACGACGGTAATTTAGCTGTTGCTGGTACGCTTTCGGTTACTTCCTCAGGAGTTGCAAAGGGAGAAATCAGATATAAAGATTTAGAAATAGCACTTGGCGGAAAAATTAGCGGAACCATTGCTGAAATGAGTGATGATGAAGCAAGCAAATCTAAGATTAAATTAGTCAAGGATGATGAAGACAAGAAGAAATCTGGCGGTTTCTTCGGTACAACCAAATCAGAAGAAAACTAATATAAACATTAGCTATGCCATCTTCATCAAATTCAATTCTATTAGATGATGTTGATTTAAAAGGTAAAATCACCGAGAAAGATAATATTATCATTGGATGTAATTTTGAAGGAAACGTTACTGCTGAAGATGTAACATTCTCAGATAGAGCAAATATTACAGGAGACGTAAATGCAAATAAGGTTACTATAGAAGGAAAAGTAAAAGGCGCAGTAACTTCAAAACAATTATCTATTAAACAAAATGCTGATGTTGAGGGCGATTTAATAACAGAGAGTTTGTCCATAGAAGATGGAGCAAAGTTAAAAATACAAGCTTTAACAAAAAAGGGAGTGTAAAATGGGACAATTAGCCAGCCAAGGATTAGGTGTACTTGCTATCTACTTTTTTCTATTATTTTTGCTTCACTTTAGATTGGACTTTTATCAAAAAAATCTAAAGAATGCTTATAAAGAACAGCAAAAACAATTAAGCAAAAGAAAAAAGAGTCTAAGAAAGTGGGAAGCATCGTTAAGAAAAAGAAGAAAATCATCTAGAAGACCTTCAAGAAAATCTAAAAAAAGAAGAAGATAACTAAAATTTCCATTCAGAGACTTTGTTTAATATAAAGTCTCTGAATGTTCTAACTCTAGCAACATTTTTTAAAGATTGTGGGTACACAAAATGAGCTTCATATTTTGGACCACTGTGGTCACCCAAAACTTTTACTAATCCAGGTTTATTTGCAACCATATAATCTGGTAATGCTGCTAATCCTACACCGCTCTCGACAGCTAATAATAATGAATAAATATTATTTACTTTCATAACTGATTTTCTTTTGTGTTTATCTTTATTACCCACTTTCAAAATCCATTCTTTTTCGGATAATGGGGATGGGGATCCCTTCCCATAAGTAATTAAATTATGCTTATCTAGATCATGTAATGTTCTTGGTAGTCCATGCTCCTCGCAATATTTTGATGATCCGTATATATGGTAATTTATATCTATAATCTTTTTTTGAATATAATTTTTTTGTTTTGGAGCTCTCATCCATATGGCAACATCAGCTTCTCTCGTGCTCAAATCAAGCTCCTCATTTGTTACAATTAATTCAACTTCAATGTCTGGATTTTTATCTCTAAATTCCTTTATGCGAGGTGTAAGCCAAATTCCACCAAAACCTACAACAGTAGTAACAACTAATTTTCCGGATGGCTTATGTTTTTGTTCGGTAAAGTCTGTTTCAACTTCTTTAATTTTAGAGATTACCTCATTCGCAGTTGAGTAAAGTTTATGACCACTATCTGTTAAAACTAAGCCTCTAGCATGTCTTTCAAATAAGCTAGTCTTGAGTTCATATTCTAACGACTGTATTTGCCTGCTAATTGCAGACTGGCTTAAATTAAGTATATCAGATGCTTTTGTAAAACTGCCTGCTTGGGTAACAGCATGAAATATTTTAAGTTTATCCCAATCCATTATTTATTAACGTCTATTAGGACTCTTCCAGAAATTTCACCTTTTAATATTTTGGATGAAGAGTCTATTAAATCTTTCAAACCCCAAATACTTACTCCCTTAATTAATTTATCAAAATCGACATAACTTGTAGCTTGTGACCATAAAAATTGTCTTCTAACTGTCGGTGCTGTTACTGAATCAACCCCCCATAATTTAATACCCCTAATTATAAATGGCATTACAGTTGTATCTAACTTGTAACTACTTGCTAAACCGCATGCTGCAACCATCCCATTTGGCCTTGTATGAGATAAAGCTTTAGCTAAAATTTTACCTCCAACTGTATCGACAACTCCATCGTACAAAGCCTTATCTAATGGTCTTGCTTCCTGGTCAAGTTCCGATCTATCAACAATATTACTTGCTCCAATAGATTTCAAAAATTCAGATTTGTCTTTTTTACCAGTTACAGCGTGAACATTATAACCTAATTTGCTTAGTGCTAAGACGGCAACACTGCCTACACCTCCCGTTGCACCAGTTACTAAAACATCCTTAATAGGATCACCTTTTAAAATTGTTTCTCTGGCCTGAATTATTAAAACACACATTAGCGCTGTTAAACCCGCGGTTCCAAGGATCATTGCTTTTTTAGTATCTAAATCCTTAGGTAACTTAACTAAAAAACTATCTTGGACTTTTGCATATTGTGAATAACCACCATAGTATATTTCTCCAACTCTCCAACCTGTAAGAATTACTTTATCGCCAGTTTTAAAATTATTACTTTCGCTTTCCTCCACTGTACCTGAAAAATCGATTCCTGGAATATGTGGGTATTCTTTCACTAGTTTTCCACCATTTTTTAAAATCATTCCATCTTTGTAGTTTAGTGAGGAGAAGTCTATTTTTACAAGTACATTACCGTGTTTCAAAAATGACTTGTCTATTTCCTTTATATCTCTAGTAAAGTTTTCCCCATCTTGATTTAAAACTATTGCTTTAAACTTGCTCATATTTTTTACTCTCCCTTTCGTTATAGAAATATACTCTTTCAGTATCTATGTCTGCATTTTCTTTTAATACAAAACATATATTACAATAGCCACAAACTACATAACCAATTTCAGGTTTGATAGTGTAATACACCTTAGGACTATCAAGCTGTGTAGCAATACGTGTAGTATCAACATAAATTTTTTTCAAATGATTATATTTTTCTGGTATTACAACCATAAAATTATTTTTTGATATAATGAAGAAATCTTTCCTGAAGATTGTGGCTATCTCTAAAAACACCTGTAAAATAATTGGTTACTGTCCTGGCTTCTTCTTTCTTTACACCTCTTGTCGTCATGCACTGGTGTACAGCATCAATACTGACAGCTGATCCATGTGCTTTTAATCCTTTGAAGATAGAATTTGCTATTTGCATTGTTAATCTTTCTTGCGTTTGAAGTCTACGTGAGTAAAGATCAACCACTCTAGCGAGTTTACTCAAACCTACCACTTTTTCTGCTGGAATATAGGCAACATGTGCTGTACCTAATATTGGAGCCATATGATGCTCACAATGACTTTGAACTGAGATATTTTTTTGAATAACCATATCATCGTATCCTTCAACATCTCCAAAAGTTTTTGACAAGTATTCTTCAGGATTTTCGCTGTAACCGCTAAAATATTCATCGAATGCTTTTATGACTCTTTTTGGGGTTTCAATTAGTCCTTCCCTGCTAGGATTTTCCCCAATATATTTCAACACTACCTTGATTGCTTTTTCTGCTTCATCTTTTGAAACTTTTTCAAGCACTTTTGCTTTAAAATCTGCTACATTTTTCATTTTTTAAAAAAAACCCCTAATAAATTTTTGAAAATGCAGTATACAAGAGAAGAGCTACATGACAATGTTTAAAAAACGAATATCGGTAAAAGAAGTTGAAGAGGGTAAAAATTTATCACCTAAATTTGACGAAAGAGGTTTAATTCCTGTTATTACAACTGACTTTAATACAAAAGAGGTGCTAATGCATGGTTTTATGAATGAGGAAGCATTAAAAAAAACTATTGAAACAAAAGAAGTACACTACTTTAGTAGATCAAGAAATGAAATTTGGCACAAAGGTAAAACAAGTGGGTTTATACAAAAGGTAAAATCAATCAGGATTGATGATGATCAAGACTCTATTTGGATTGCAGTAGATATAGGAGATGGCGCCAGCTGTCACGTTGGATACAAATCATGTTTTTATCGCTCAATCGATAGTGATAGTAAAAATAATGATACAACTTTAAAGTTTGAAGAAAAAGAAAAAAAATTTGATCCAGAAAAAGTTTATAAAGGAATGCCAAACCCAACAAAATTATGAGTTCAAATCAAAAGAATGTTTTAAATGATAAACTTGAATTATGCTCATTAAATCCTGTTACAGGTTGGTATAGAGACGGATGTTGCAATACCGATGAAAATGACAAAGGTACTCATACCGTTTGTGCCAAAGTTAATTCTGATTTCTTAAACTGGTGCAAAGAGAACGGTAATGATCTTGTAACACCAAGACCAGAGTTTAATTTTGAAGGTTTGAAAGATGGTGATTGCTGGTGCGTGTGCGCTACTTGGTTTAAAAGAGCGGTAGATTCTGGGCATCCATGTAAAATATTTTTGAAGAGCACAAATATAAAAACATTAGAAATTATAGATTTAGATGTTTTAAAAAAGTATGCTATTGATTTATCATGAACGACGATTTATTTATTTTCTTAATTATAATATTTGCATTTACCACATTTATATTTTTTGTAGCGCCCAAGATTAACTAATGGTCATAGACAAATATATTTTTGATCTTGGAAAAGTAATTGTAAAATTCAAAGTAGAAAATCTTTTTAAAAAGTTTTTTAAAACCGATAAAGAAATTAAATATTTTTTAAATAATATCTGTACTTGGGATTGGCACATTAAACAAGATACAAAGTATGATACATCTCAAGCTGCTGACTCACTTGTAAAGAAATATCCAGACTATAAAGTTCCTATTGAAGCTTTTTATGGGAGATTTTTAGAAATGATCGATGGAATATATGAAGAAAATTTAAAAATAGCGTTAAATCTAAAAAAAAAGGGAAAAAAAATTTATATATTAAGTAATTTTCCTGGAGATCAATTTGATAATTTTATGAAACAAAATAAATTTTTAAATGAATTCGATGATATGATTATTTCTGGAAAAGTTGGGCTGAAAAAACCGGATAAAAAGATTTATGAATTGGCAATTAAAAAATTTGATTGTAATCCTAGTAAAACATTGTTTATTGACGATAGACCAGAAAATACTGAAGCTGCACAAAACCTTGGTATTAATATAATTACCTTAGACGACCCAAGTAAATTAAAAGACTATATTCAAAATTTTATTTGAGATCTTTCTTATAATCAATATCAAACACAACTGCGTTATTTTTAAAAATAATTTTTTGACAATTATTTTTGATTAATTTTTTAGCGCCATTATCACCTTTTAATTTAAAAAATTTTTTCTTATATTTTATTGGAAAAATCACGGGGTTACCTCTTTTGTTATTAAAATACGGAACTATTATCTGATTATGCTTGTTAAAACTTTTTATTATTTTGTTGTAGATGTTTTTATTTACTTTTGGCATATCCCCAAGACAGACAAAAAAACCTTTTGTTTTTATATTAATTTTTTTTAAACCTGATTTAATTGATGAGGCCATGCCTGAACGAAATTTTTTATTAATAACAAATTTAATTTTTCTATTTTTGTTAATTTTATTTTTTATTAAATCTTGATCATGTCCCAAAACAACGATCACATTATCAATATTACTATTTATAATATTTGTAAGAGACAATTGTATTAAATTTTTGTTTTTATATTTAGTTATTAACTTATTGTTATTTCCAAAACGTTTTGATTGTCCTGCAGCTAGCAAAATAGCTGAAATCATTTTCTATAAATCTCAGTCATTAGTTGAAAAATTATTGATAAGGCTATTTCTGGGGCCGATCGTCCACCAAACTTAATTCCGATTGGACCAAAAATTTTTTGAATTTCATCGTCTTTAAAGCCATTTTCTTTTAACCTTTCACATCGGTTTTTATGAGTATTTTTGCTACCCAAGGCGCCAATATAAAAGCATTTTTTTTTAAGGGCTTCTTGAATTGCAGGGTCGTCAATTTTTGGATCATGAGTTAATGCAATTAATGCAGTTCTTTCATTCAGTGAAATTTTTTTAAATGCATCTTTTGGCCATTGATTTATTATATTTGTATCTGGAAATCTTTTTTCAGATGCAAAGTATCCTCTAGGATCAATGATGTTAATTTCAATATTTAAATTTTTGGCAAATTCTACAAAGTACTGGGCGATATGTACTGCTCCAACAATTACAACTTGTATTGGTCTGAAATAATTTTTTATAAAGAGATTTGTGTCTTTTATCATGCCATCTTTGCGATTAGTGAAAGATTCTTTTATATTTATTTTAAAATCTTCTAAATCTTTATCTAGTTTGCAATCAGGATCATAAACGTAGTTTTTTGCAGTTTGTAAATCAGTAATAATGGAGAATTCTTTTTTTTTACTTTTTAATTCAATTACTTTAGATAAAAGATCTATTTTCATTTATTAGTGAATCTTTTCCAAAAATATTGCAATTTCTCCACCGCAAGCAAGACCTACTTCCCAGGCACTTTCATTAGAAACTTTGTATTCAATTTTTTTAAAATTTTCTGGTTTAGATAATAATTCAATAGATTGTCTAACAACATCCCCCTCAACACAACCACCCGAAACTGATCCGGAAAAATCACCCTTATCATTAATTATCATCCGACTTCCAATGGGCCTTGGTGAAGAGCCCCATGTTTGAATAACAGTAGCTAGGACAACATTACGCTTCTGTTGTATCCATTGATGTGCCTCATCTAAGATTTTCTCATCAAAAGAATTTTTCATGACTAGGATAATACTAATTCTTTTTTGAAACGGTAACTTTTTTTGAGTTTTTTTTGTTTTTATTGCAATGATTTAAACAAATACCTGTCAATATTCCTGTTAAAAACGAATATTTAATTATTTTTAAACCAATTATAGTTCTTAATATCACTACTTTGAGCCAGCTACTGCTTTTTGTGCGCAAGATACGATTAAACTAGCACGGTATTCAGCAGAAGCATGAATATCAGAGTTTAAGTTCGATGATTTTAAACTTACGCTATCTAAGGCGCTTTCTGAAAAATTATTATT
This sequence comes from uncultured Pelagibacteraceae bacterium, assembly GCA_902588515.1. Lineage (GTDB taxonomy): Bacteria > Pseudomonadota > Alphaproteobacteria > Pelagibacterales > Pelagibacteraceae. The sequence goes on along the minus strand of CACIPP010000003.1, from coordinate 3,610 downwards.
CAATGCTTTTTCTATTTCTTTACAACGGTAAACAACTGATTGTGCGCCTGTTACTGCGCAGCGTACTTCTTTTTTAAATTTTGCAATATAAACTCCAACCATAGCATATCTTGATGCTGGATTTGGAAATTTAATGTAACAAGATTTTTCTGGTATTTGAAATTCAACTGCAGTAACTAATTCACCTTTTTTTAATGATGTTTCGAACATGCCTGTAAAAAATTTTTCAGCCTCGACTTTTCGACTTGATGTATGAATTATTGCATCTAACGCAATACAAGCTGATGGATAACACGCTGTTGGATCATTATTTGAAATAGAGCCACCTAATGTTCCGCAATTTCTAACTTGGGGGTCACCTATTCCTTCAGCTAAGCCTGCTAAAGAGTGTAAAGCTTTTCGTACTTCCTTAGAAGCCGCAACATCAGCATGTTTAGTATTTGCCCCTATTATTACCGATTTGCCTTTAACCTTGATCCCGTAAAGTTCTTTTATCTCTTTTATATCGATGACATCTGAAAAACTTGATAATCTCATTTTCATTGAAGGAATTAATGTCATACCACCTGCAAGAAAAGTCGATTTATTAGATGCTAGTTTAGTAGCTTCCTTCACGCTCTTAACTTCGTGAAAATTAAATGCCTTCATATGTCCCCCTTTTTTTTATTAAAAGTTAAGCAGCTTTTTTCTTTGAATCTGACTTATCTTTTAAAGCTTTCCAAACTTTTTCAGAAGTTGCTGGCATTGAAACTTCTGTTCCAATTGCATCAATTACTGCATTCATCACAGCTGGTGGTGAAGCAATAGCACCTGCTTCTCCGCAACCTTTTACACCTAAAGGATTGGATGTTGCTGGAGTGCAAGTATAGTCAATTCTGAACTCTGGAAAATTGTCAGCTCTTGGCATAGTGTAATCCATGTATGAAGCTGTCACCAATTGACCAGTCTCGTCATAATAAGCATTTTCATATAAAGCTTGACCAATACCCTGCGCTAATCCACCGTGAATTTGCCCTTCAACAATCATTGGATTAATTAAATTTCCAAAATCGTCAACACAAGTATAAGTATCCACTTTTGTTTCCCCTGTTGTTGGATCTACTTCTACTTCACAAACATGTGAACCTGCTGGGAATGAAAAGTTAACTGGATCATAAAATGCAGTTTCTTTTAACCCTGGTTCAACCCCCTCAGGTAGAGGAGATTTAATTTCGCCGTAAGTTCCTGGTAAATAACAAGCAAAGGCTATTTCACCAATAGTTTTCTTCTTATTAGAGTTTGGAACAATAAACTCACCATCTTTAAACTCAATCTCATCTGGATTGGCTTCAAGCATGTGAGCTGCAACTTTTTTTCCTTTTTCTACAATTTTATCGCAAGCTTTTGAAATAGCTGAACCACCAACCGCAAGTGATCTTGAACCATAAGTCCCCATACCGAACGGCCCTTTGTCTGTATCACCGTGGACTAAATCAATATTTTCTATTGGTACACCAAGTTTGTCGGCCACGATTTGTGTAAATGTTGTGTCATGCCCTTGTCCATGGCTGTGAGTACCCGTCATAACTGAAATATTGCCAGTCGCGTTAAATCTAATTTCTGCAGACTCCCAAAGTCCTACTCCAGCTCCTAAAGACATTACTGCAGCAGATGGTGCAATACCACAAGCTTCAATATAAGTTGAGAAACCAATTCCTCTTAACTTTCCTTTTGCAGCAGACTCTGCTTTTCTTTTTTCAAAGTTAGAATAATCAGAAAGTTCTAATGCTCTATTGAAGTGCGCTTCATAATCCCCTGAGTCAATATTATGAACTAAGCACTGCTGGTGTGGAAATTGTCTAATAAAGTTTTTCTTTCTAAATTCAGCTCTATCCATTCCCATTTCTTTAGCAGCCTTATCCATTAATCTCTCAATCATGTATGTAGCTTCTGGTCGACCTGCACCACGATAAGCATCTACTGGTGCTGTATTAGTATATACAGCTTTCACATTACAATAAGCAGAAGCTATATTGTATAGTCCTAAAACCAATGGTCCATATAAATAAGTTGGAGTAACAGTTGAAAATAACGAAGCATAGCCCCCTAAATTGGCAATTGTATCAACTTTTAATCCTGTAACTGTTCCATCATTTTTAATTGCAAGTTCACAATTAGTTATGTGATCTCTTCCATGACAGTCTGATAAAAATGAATCAGTTCTTTCACAAACCCATTTGACCGGTCTTTGTAATCTTTTAGCAGCCCAAGCAATTACAACATCTTCTGCGTAAGGATAAATTTTAGAACCAAATCCTCCGCCTACATCTGGTGCAATGATCCTAAATTTATGTTCAGGATGAATAGCGTTGAAAGCTGACATTACAAGTCTAGATAAATGTGGGTTTTGGCTTGTTGTATATAGAGTTAATTCTTCTGATGATGGATTAAAATCACCGATCGATGCTCTTGGCTCCATAGCGTTTGGAACTAATCTGTTATTTGTCAAAGTCATTTTTACAATTTTGTCAGCACTTGCAAAAGCTTCGTCAGTTTTTGCTTTATCTCCAAGTTCCCAATCAAATGATAAATTTTTATCTATTCCGTCATGAATTGACTCTGAATTCATCGCATCACCAGTGTTTACAACTGCTTTTAAAACTTTGTAATCAACTTTAACTAGTTCGGCTGCATCCCTGGCTTGTTGCAATGTTTCTGCAACTACAAGTGCTACGTGATCTCCAACGTAGTTAACGCTGTCACTTGCTAGAGCTGGATGCGGAGGGATTTTCATATCTGTTCCGTCTTTGCTAACAATTTTCCAACCAGCAATTAACCCGCCGATTTTATCTTCATTTAATTCTTTCGCAGTTAATACATCAATTACACCGTTGGCTTTTTTTGCTTTAGAGATGTCAATATTTTTTATTTTTGCGCGAGCGTGTGGCGATCTAATAAAATATCCAAATGTTTGATTAGCTAATGTAATATCAGCCGTATATCGTCCTTTACCTGTTAAAAATTTTTTATCTTCTTTTCTTTCAACTTTAGATCCTATCATGCTTGCTGCCATTTTTTTCTCCTTTTTAGTTTTTTATTTACATTTTTGATGCAGCATCTTTAACTGCTGCAACGATGTTTTGGTATCCAGTACATCGGCAAATGTTACCTTCTAACCATTCACGAATCTCCTTATCACTAGGATTCTTTTTATTTTTCAATAAATCAACTGCGCTCATTACCATACCTGGTGTACAATAGCCGCACTGTAAGCCGTGATGCTTTTTAAAAGCTTCTTGCATTGGGTGAAGTTTACCATTTTCTGCTAAACCTTCTATGGTCGTTACTTTAGCTCCGTTAACGTCAGCAGCTAACAATGCACAACTTTTCATTGATTTCCCATCTACGTGGACAACACACGCACCACACTGACTTGTATCGCATCCAATATGTGTGCCAGTTAAATTTAAATTTTCTCTTATAAATGTTGATAATAAAGTATAATCTTCAACTTCTTTCGAAACTTTTTTACCGTTTATGGTTATGTTTATTGATTTCATGTTCTCCCCTAAAAAAATATTAATCTAAATTTACTAAATTGAGAGAAAATCTCAATATGACAATATTGTCT
>CACIPP010000002.1:0-158623 GCA_902588515.1 uncultured Pelagibacteraceae bacterium | reverse complement strand
AAAATTTAGTATTGTGTGTGTATTTTTATTTGCTCCATAAATATTTTTATTTTGTAAAAAAAAGTTATCATTTGAAACTATATACAAATTTGTTTTCACTTCTTTTTTAATAAATTTACAATTTTTTTCGGTATTAAACTAACGAACCACAAATATAGTAATTTTATAAAAAAGTGTTTTTTATTTTTGTATATATTTTGATTTCTGTTATCTAAGTTCAAAAACCACTGTCTATACTCCTGATAAAACATCTTTCTATTTAAATCCAAAAAATTTTTTCCGTGAAATCTTATTACTGCAGAGGGTTTTTGTACTGCATGAGCTTGATAATTAGACGCTAGCTTCATAACTAAATCATAGTCACCAATTATGTTATAATTTGGATTGAACTTCCCTATATCCTCAAATATTTTTTTTTCCACTATTAAACAGCTTATTTTCACTAAATAATTTTTAGACAAAAAATTAATTATATAGCCATTTGGTATTTTTAATTTTGTAAATATGTTTATTTTTTTACTGAATTCAAATTTATGTAAACAATTGGAGAAAGAAAATTTTTGAACATTATTTTTAAAAAATTCTTCACGTAATGATAAATAATTTTCTAGCCAAAAATCGTCTGTATCTAAAAAAGCTATATACTCACCTTTTGCATAAGAACACGCAATATTTCTGGCAGCATATAAAGTTTCTAGTTTTGTAGACTTATAATATTTAAACTTATTACAAAAATTTTTTTCAAAAATTTTTTTACTTTCGTCGGTTGACTGATTATCGTAAAAAATTAATTCCCAATTAGTATATTGTTGTTTTTTAACACTTTGTAGGCACTCCTCAAGATACTTAGATCCATTTCTACAATTAACAATAACACTAATTAATGGTAACATTAGTTTTTATAATTTTATAGTTGATTTATAATAACTTATTGTTTTAGTTAGCCCCTTTGAAAAGCTGATTTTTGGTTGCCAGTTCAATAATGACTTCGCCTTAGATATATTTGGATACAAACGATTAATTTCATCTTTTCGAAATTTTACCTTACCATATAATGGCACTCCTTTATTTAGATGCTTTTTAATATATTCAATTATTTTTTTTATTTTTACTGGCTTATTATTACCAATGTTAAAAATATTACCACTAAGATCAGGTTTTTTTAAAGCAATCATCATCGCTCGTACTAAATCATCAATGTAAGTAAAGCTTCGATATTGCATGCCACTAGAACAAGGAAATCTTTTATTTTTTAAACAGCCGTCAATAATAACTGGTAAAAATCTATTAAAATCTTGGTTAGGACCGTAGTTTAAATACAATCTAAAAACAATTACTGGAAATTTGTGCTTCTTGTATAACTGAATTAAGTATTTTGAAGCTTCAAATTTTCCTTTGCTATACATACTTTTTAATTTTTTCTTTTTTATTTTATAAGCTTCTTTTTGAGGTGATTTCTGTGGTCCATACTCAACACAACTTCCGATTTGAAGAAACAGTTTTATTTTTTTTTTTAAAAAAAAATTTGCTAAATTCTTACATCCTAAGTAATGCGCTTTAAATACTTTTTTATCTGCTGAGTGATCAACAACTCCTGCTGCATTCACAACATAATCATAATTTTTTTTTAATACTTCTAAATCTTTTTTTTTTGTTAGATCGCCTGTCAAATATTTTACTTTTGTAAGTTTTCTAATCAAAATTGGTTTTCTTTTAGAAAAACTGGTTACATTCCATCCCATTTTCAAGCACTTTTTAGCGAGATGATATCCTATAAAACCTGTGCCTCCGGTTATTAATATTTGCTTTTTCAAAACAATTTTCCTTTTTTAAAGAATTTTTCTAAATTTTCTTTATCCCTTTTTGTATCCATGCATTGCCAAAATCCGTTATGTTTAAATGCTAATAGCTGTCTCTTTTTCGCAATAGCTTCCAGCGGTTCTTTTTCCAGAAAGGTGTAATCATTCTTAATAAAATTTAAAAATTTTGGCTCCATTACAAAATAACCACCATTAATCCATCCTTCATCAAGTCTAGACTTTTCTTTAAAAGTTTTAGCAAATTTACCAATTAATTTTATTGCTCCAAATCGAGCAGGAGGCCTTACTGCAGTTAATGTTACTAATTTATCGTGTTTTTTATGAAAATTTAATAATTTTTTTAAATTAACATTAGAAAGACCATCTCCATATGTCATCATGAATGTATCATTTCCTAAATAATTTTTTAATCTTTTAAGCCTACCTCCAGTCATTGATTTGTTACCAGTATCGACAATATTAACTTTATATTTTTTTAATAAATTCGAATTAAAATATCTTTTTATAATGCTACTTTTGTATCCTGCTGCAATTATAAAATCATTAAAACCAAATTTTATATAATGATTCATTATGTGTATTAAAATAGGTTTATTATTTATTTTTACCATGGGTTTTGGAACTTTTTTCGTATATTCAGGCAATCTAGTTCCTAATCCCCCAGCTAAAATTACAATTTTCATTACTACTTTTTCCAATCAAAATTAAATTTTTTACTATCGTAACTTTCCCTTACCATTTCTTTTTCGTTATGTGGAATATCAAGGCAATTAGCAATAATACTTTCTTCATCACTTATGTTTTTAAATCCATTCCAAATATTAGGTGGAATCGTTATTAAAAAATATTCTTTTGGCGAAAGAACAAATTCTTGATATTTTCCTTTCGTAGAGCTTGAAGCTCTATCATCGTACAGAACCAATTTTACACTACCTCGCACGCACACATAATTTAATGTTGCTTCTTTGTGTAAATGCCAAGCTTTTATTGCATTTTTGGATATAGTAGAAAAATATATTTCTCCAAATCTTTTAAATACTTTACTATCAGCTCTTAACATATGCATAACACTTCCTCTATTATCAGAGAGAATTTTCAGAGGAGTAATTTTAATATCTTGTATCATAATTTATTTAATTAATAGTTTTGTCTTTCTATAGGCGAAGTATATTAATGAAAGCCAGGCATTTGGAAAAATTAAATTTTTAAAAAAATGTTGATATATTTTGACGTAAGATTTTCCAGCCTTATCACCGTGAATATATATTTTGAAAAAAAAATTAAAAAAATTTCTTAAAGCATAATTTTTACATTTTATGTATTTAATTAAACCCATTCCCTGACTTCTATAGTAATCAATAAGTTCCGGAATACGTACAATTTCAACAAAATCATATAAATTAATCCACTCTCTTTCACCAATTAAATTGACACTTAATGGATCCGCTTGAATATAACAATTTGAATCTTTAAATACTGAGGATATAATTTTAGCATTTAAACAAGTATTATCAAAATTTGACCATAGTCGGTTATCCTCAAGATTTTTAGCATCAACAAATTTAAGCCCTTCTAACCACTTTTCTCTATTAAACAAACTTAAAAATATACCTATTAAAAATTCCCAAGATACTTTTGGATCTATTATATCCCAAAATTTAACAACCTTATTTTCTTTAGCTTTAGAAATTGATGACATACTGCGATAATCTAAATGCGTTGTATCAAATGGTGAATTGTAATATTTTAAGAAACTGGAATTCAGGTAATAAGAGTTAATAAAGAAATAGTCTATATTTTTATTATTCTCCAGTAGATCTTGTAAAATTAAAAGAGTTCTAGGTAAAATTAAGTCGTCATTACCAATTAACCAAGCAAATTTTCCTTTAGCCATCGATACAGTTTGAATTGCATTTTTTGCAAAGCCAATGTTTTGTTTATTTTTCTTAAACACAATTGGTAATTTTGAATGATATTTGTGTATAATTTTACTAGTATCTTCGTTTGAGCAGTTATCAGAAATACAAACTTCAAAATTTAAATTTTTAACATTTTTTTTTGAAATATAAATAGAATTTAAACAATTATCCAAACATTGAATTCTATTATAAGTAGGTATGCAGATTGATAATAACATTTTAGTACGAGTATGATAAATCTTTAAAATCCTTTTTTATATATTTTTTATAATTAAGTTTGTTAATGATGTGAAAACGAGGTAAGTGAAAAATTAACGATCCTCCCTTCTTAATATAATCAATTTCCTCTTTAATGATTTCACTTCTAAAAGACCAAATTAAAACGATTAGATAATTAGGTTTTAATTTTCTCATTTCATCTTTAGAAATAATTTTGATATTGCCGCCTGGGGTATATTTTTTTATTTTCGTTTTGTTACCGTCACATATGTATGGTAGTGATTTATTAGATATTTTAAAATGATTAAGTACTACATTTCCTTTTGTAGATGCTCCATATCCAATAAATCTTTTACTTTTATTATTTTTTATAAATCCAGTTAAATTGTCTTTGCTTTGTTTTATTCTTTTTGAAAAATTTTTGTAAGATGTGCTTGTAATTTTCTTTTCATCGCTTAATAATTTATTTATTTTGCTTTTATTGATGTTATGTTTACAGTTATTTTTTCCACATAACACTTCAATGCTACCGCCATTAATCTCATTTACACTAACGTCTATTACCTTTAAATTATTATTTTCTATTATTTTTTTAAAAACACTTAGATTGTAATAAGCTAAATGTTCATGACAAATTTGATCAAAAGTTAAATTCTTTAACATAAGTGGCAAATATGAAAATTCGCACATCCATATACCATTGTCACTCAGTAGTTTATAGATTTCATTACAAAATTTATTAGGGTTTTTTACATCATAAAAAATAGCAAATGAAGTTATTAAATCGAATTTTAATTTATTAATTTTTTTTAATTTAAAATATTTTTCTATATTTAATATTGAAAAAAAATTACTTATTGTATGAATATATTTTTTATAATTTTTTTTATGTTTTGCGCATGATGGATCTATTCCAAATAAATTTTTTGTATTTTTAAAAAGGTTAAGAAATGAACCATCATTACTCCCAATGTCGAGTATTCTGGTAGATTTCTTGATTTTGTAATATCGATTTAATCTCGGTATTTTTTTTTTTAAGTGCTTAATCATCAATTTACTTATTGATGTTTTATAACCATATTGAGAGCCATACATTAACTCAAGTTTTGCATATTTTTTAAGCTGAACAAGATTGCATTTCTTGCAAATATGCAAATCTAAAGGGTATTTTTTTAAATTGTATGTTTTTTTATTTAAAAAAATTCCACTTAATGGTTGTTTACCCATGCTTACAATTTTTTTAAGGTTTAAATTTTTACAGTTTAAACAAGTCATATGTTTTTCTTTTTAAGTATTCCCCTAATATAACAATTATTACCAACATTATTTGAAAACATATTTACTCTGTGTTGATTCTTTAAACTCAAAGCTAAATTAAAAAATTGTCTAATTTCATAAATTTTGTATGGTAAGAATTTTCGTATTTTTCTTTTAACATTCTCGTAAATATCTCCTGATGATATTTTTTTATAAAGATTTTGAGAATGTCTTTGATATTTATGGTCTTCTTGAAAAGAGTAGGACGAGTAATCAAACTTAAGAATTTCAAAACTGTATTGATTGCATATTTTTTCTATACTTTTTTTTGTATAAAATAGTAAGTGTGGACCATCATACGGCCTTCCTTCAAAATATCTTTCTTCACAATTTGGTACCTCAAAGAATACAAGGCCATTTTTATTTAATAAATTATGGAAAGTATTAAATATTTCCAAATCAGTAAGGTGTTCTAAAGTATGAATAGTAACTATTAAATCAAATTTTTTATTTATATCATTAATATCTTTAAAGTTTGTATATCCCCTTTTTTTTAATATGCTTGAACAATGTTTATCATGCTCAGTACAATACAACTCTAAATTTTTAAATTTGTGTTTTAATAAAAAACCAAGGTCTCCGTTTCCAGCACCAAAATCGTAAATTGAATTAATTTTTTTAAAATCTACAAGGGTTGTAATATATAACAAATAGTTAAGTTGCCTATCATCTAAATATTTAGTTTCTAAATCTTTTGAAAATTCATTTAGCCAATATGGCGGCCTATTCAAAGAGCGATATATATTTTCATAAAAAAAATTTAACTCATCTTCTTTTGGCAATGGGTCAGCAAAACTTAAATCGCAGCTTTTGCAAGTATAAATTTTTAAATCACCGAAATATTTTTTATCTGTATCTATTTCAAACTTATAATCCGATCTAAAACTTACATTGTTAGGTGATCTGCATATTTTACATTTCATTTATTTTTTTTTAACTTTTCAATATAGTTATTAATTTGCCGATAAGAAAAATCTATAATTTTTTCTTTTGATTTAAGTGAGTAAAAATACTCAAACCACTCAAATGTCATGTTTAAAGCTAATTTAGAAGATAAAATTGTTTTCCAACCTAGTAACCTTCTAGCTTTATTTGAGTTAAGAGACAAAAAAGTAGCTTCATAATTATTACTTTTTTTTCTATTCAAATAGATTTTTGAATTTGAGTTCATTATTTTTTTTCCTATCTTAGACAATTGAGAGACTGTTAAATTTTTTGATTTTGGACCAAAATTCCACGAGGTAGAAAATTTCTTATTTTTATCCAAATATAATTTTTCGGCTAAAATTAAATATCCAAATAATGGTTCAATTACGTGTTGCCATGGTCGTGTTGCGCTAGGATTTCTGATAATTAATTTTTTATTTTTTATAAACGCTTCTACACAATCCTTTACTATCCTATCTTTTGTCCAATCGCCTCCACCAATGCAATTTCCAGATCTGACAGTGGCTACATTGCAGTGACTATCGTGAAGAAATGATTTCTTATAACTTTCAACTATTAATTCGCACACTGCTTTACTTGAACTATACAAATCATGTCCGCCGAGCTGAGATTCTTCAGAAAAAGAAATTTTTTGTTCTAAATTTTTATACACTTTATCTGTAGTCACTATAATTAATGATTTTACAGATTTAACTTTTTTTGCCGTTTCTAAAATATTAAAAGTCCCATTTAAATTTGTCTCTAATGTAGATCTTGGATTTTTATAACTAACTAATACACTTGATTGAGCTGCTAAATGAAAAATAATTGATGGCTTAACTGATTTAACTGTTTTTAACAAATATTCGCTTTTTAAAATATCTTTTCTATGATCTTTTTCTAAAAATTGAGTTAAATTTGCATTATCAAAAAAATTAGGCTTTGATATAGGGTTTAGTGCATAACCGTAAACTTTAGCTCCCAATTGATTTAACATCAGAACCAGCCAGCTACCTTTAAAACCAGTGTGACCAGTTACAAATACTTTCTTATTCTTCCAAAAATTTTTATTCATTTTTATCTATTTTTAAACATTTATTTTTTATTATATTGATCATTTTATATTTATGAGATGAATATTTTTTATTGTTTACCATATCAATATCTTTTTTGTTATCAACAGAATGCCAAAATCCCTTTAAACCAACATAATTTGAAGAATAATTTTTTATAAAAAACGGAAAAAAGTCTTTTTCAAAATTATACGAGTTCTTAAAATTTTTTATTTTTGCAATAAATTTTTTTTTATTAATTATTGTCATGCCAGAGTAATTGAATGCTGTATATTTTTTCTTTCCTCTAATTTTTAAAGCTTCATAATTAAGATTTCTTTTAAAGTCTATAATTTTATTATTTTCAATTCCTATAGTTCCATATGGATATGTAATTTCACTTACTATGAAAGTAATATCATTATTTTTTTTTGCATGTTTTTTTGTAATATTAATTAAATTAAAATCAAAAATTGCATCGCCATTTAAAAGTAAAAAATTTTTTGATTTTATTTTACTACTTACTTTAAATAGTCTTTTTCCAATATTGCTATTTATGCCAGTATTAACAAGCTCTGTATCTTCTATAATTCTGTTTCTATCTAAAAATTTCCTTATTGATTTACCTTTAAAACCTAGTGGCAGTATCACCTGATTGTATTTGTTTTTTTTTAATATTTTTAATATGTACCATAATATCGGTTTATTATGAATTTTTACTAGTGTCTTAGGTATTTTTTTTCCTAATTCACCTAACCTTGTGCCTTTTCCGCCACATAAAATAATTGCAGTTTTTATTTCTCTCATTGATTTATTTTTTGTAAAAGTCCATTTAAAATTTCGTAGTTTTTTTTTGTTTTAATATTTTTTGATGTTATATAATTATAAAAATAGTTTTGGTATTTTTTTTTATCTATAGATTTCTTTAATTTTTTTGGACTATAATTATTTAAATTTACAAAATTAGCATTACATTTTTCTGCTATAAATTTTGCTCTATCAATAGACGGAGAATTAAATTTTTCGATTTGGTCATTGTAAGTTAGTATAAGTTTTTTGTTATATGCAACTGCTAATCCAATTGCTGTACTTGCCCCTGATGATATTACAACTTTCGAAATAGGTATTAATTTATGTATCGCGTCAATATTATGGTCAACTTTAAAATTTTTGTCATAATATGGATTTCTTAATCCTTTAACTTTTGGATGAGGAATAATAATTACCTTACATGAATAAATCTTTTCGATTTTATGGAGAAAGGTATTCAAATCCGTGTACCATTTTGTTTTATTATAATTAATTTTTAAACCAAATATTGAATAATCATCGCTAAAATAAGGGTTGGGAGAGTCTAAATAAACTCCTATAGGTTTTTGAAATTTATTATTTTTACAAATATAATTAACTCTAGAGAAATCATGGGAATGATATTTCACAAAACTTTTATGTTTTGAATTTAAATCAATTTCAAAATTAATTTTATTTCCACGAACAAGGTAATACACTTTATAAAAGTATATAAATTTTACTAACGATTTAATTAATTTCGTTTTAAAGTGAAAAATTAAATATTTAATTTGAAATAATCTAATTTTTTTGCGTAGATTATTAAAAAAATTATTTTTTTTTTGTGGTTCAGTGTAAGCATTTGGTAAACCTGGTGACTTTAACTGAATAATAGTTTTGTTAGATTTACTAATTAAAAAATGTATAAATAAAGATTTAAAACTACCTAAATCTAATAAATTTAATATAACAAGGTTTTTATATTTATTATTTATTTGATTAAAATAGACTTTCCATTCATTTATTGAAAAAAAAATCTTTGCGCTTTTATGCCTTTTTGATTTAAATATTTTGTCAGTATTTGGATTTACTATATTTGACAAATCATGAATTTCAAATTTATCTTTAAGTTTTTTTTCAAATATATCTAATTCATAATGAATATAATGATATTTAGTAAATTTATATGGCGCAAGAAGTATAAGCATTAATAACTTTTATTTTTTATTTGTTTAATCATTTTCAAGACATTCAAAGCGTCCTTAAATTTGCATAATTGATTTTTATTTTGACCATTAATGAATGCACGATGAGTTTTTAAATATGTAAAATCTTGAGAATAATTTGTATTTTTTTTTAATCTTTTTCCATTTTTGAAGTACGATAAAATATTTTTTTTTAAATCAATACATAGCGAAAAATTCATGCCGTCTACTAAAAATAGCCTTAACTCATTTTTTGAAAAGTAATTTAAATCTAGGCTAATACTAATTTTTTTATTTTTGGCTGAAAGTTTAAAATAATCCTCTGTATCTTTTGTTAAATTCGATTTCTTTCCAAAATCTACATAATAAATTTTTATTTTTTTAAATAAATTATATATAAAATCTAATTCATGGCTTAGGTCTAAAATAATACCTCCACCTTTTGACTTAAAAACTGCATAATTTTTCTTGAAATCGTGTTTCTTCCTCCAGTCTGGAAGATAAGAATTAGTTATTAATTTTATATCGTATACTTTTTCCATGTTTATAATTTTTTTCATGAATTGAACATAAGGATGAAACCTAAGATTGTAATTAACGTAAACGTCATTTTTAATGCTTTTAATATATTTAAATTCATGAAATAGCGGTTTCTCAACTAATATTTTTTTCTTTGTAAAATTTTTTTCTAAAAATTTAAGCTGGTTAAAATGCTTGGAAGTTTCACTTGCAATAATGAAATAATCTGGATTAATTTTTATAGCATCGTTTAATTTTTTTATTGTTCTTATTGTTTTAATTTTTTGTTTAGTGAAAATAAACACCTTAAAGTTTTTAAAATATTTTTTTAAAATTTTAGCATGGCGCCTACCAGCAGATCCATATCCAATAATTAAAACTTTCTTCATTATATCGATGTCCAACCGCCATCAACTATTAAGCTTATGCCAGATATGTAATTTGCATTATCAGAAGCTAAAAAAATAATTGGATCTGCGATTTCCTCAGGTGTAGCCATTCTACCCATTGGGCATCTCCTTGAATAGTTCCTTAAAAGTTTATTATAAATCTTTGACTTTTTTTTACTCTTTAAATCTAATACACCCCCAGGACACACATTATTAACTCTTATTCCATATTTTGAATAGTGTGAGCACATCTGCTTTGTCAAATTTGATAAAGCTCCTTTTGTTATGGAGTAAGATATATTTTCGTAAACGTTGGTTCCTTTATAAATTGATTTATCTTGTCCAACCAACCCATAAATTGAATTTAATAAAATTATACTACATTTTTTTTTCTTTTTTCTATTTTTTTCAGCTACTTCCTTTATTAAAAATGATGAAGTTATTAGTTGTTTTTCAATATTTTCCTTTAATGATATAAATTTTACTTTTTCGAAATTATTTTTATCCCAATCTTTTGTTTTTGGATATGCGCAATTAATAAAAATATCAGGAACTCCATATTTATTTGTTATTTGTGAATAGTTCCGTATCTCTTTAATTTTAGTGCAATTAAATTTTAAATAATCATATCTCAGTTTTATAGGTTTTTTTATATCAAGATTTAAGGTTTTGCATCCAAGTTTTTCTAATTTGTTTATTACCATGTTTCCAATTAAACCTGAACCACCTAATACGAAAGCTAATTTATTTTTGAAATTAAGCATTTTTATTTCTCTCGATATGTTTAATTAAATTTAAATCAAAGTGATTATCGATATCAATAGATCTACTCTGGGGCATTACATAAATATTTGTATTTTTTGAAAATAATTGTGAAGATTTTAAAAGCCGAGATCTTTTCCATATATATATAGAAGCATTCATATCATATACCCTGGGTGCATCTTGTCTTCTCATTATTGGAAAGTTGCGATCAGATTTTTTTACAATAGATATTTTTTTATTCTTAACTTCGATCATATTATAATATGGATTCTTTCGTGATTTGTTCACAGAAAATAAATTTTGGGTTTTTTTTTTTTTAAAAAATAATTTTAATGCATTTTTAATATCTTCTATTTTTCTTAAAGGTGATGTAATATCTAAGTCTACACAAACATTGTATTGTTTTTTAAATTTGTGTTCTGCTCTTAACAATGCATCTCTAATTACAGGCACTTTAGGGGACTTATCACTAGAAAGTTTTTTTGATCGTAAAAACCAGCATTTTACCCCTCTTTTAACAGCAATTTTTTGGATTTTCTTTGAGTCCGTTGAAACAACAATTTCATCAAAAACTTTTGATGCAAGTGCTTGTTTTATTGTTATTTCTATTAAGTGTTTTCCATTAATTTTTTTTAATGCTTTATTATTTACACCTTTTGAACCGCCTCTGGCACATATAGTACAAAGTATATTATTTGATTTATTATATCTCATATCTATCTGAGTATTCTGTATAATTTTCCTTAATCCATTTAATAGTTTTTTTTAATCCTTGATTTAAATTTATTTTTAAATCCCAATTAGTTAAATTTTTAATTTGATAATTATCGCAGGTTAAATTATCGACTTCACTTAATTTGGGTCTAACAATGTATTTATTTTTTTGAAATTTTAGATTTCTTCCAGTTATTCTCATAATTTTTTTTGCTAAATTTTCTATGGAAATATTTGTATTACTTCCAATATTTATTGTTTTTCCTATTAACTTTTTATTTTTTAAAACACTGAAATATGCTGCGCATGTATCTTCAACATAATTAAAATCTCGAGTTGGATTTAAATTACCTAAAATCATTTTTTTACTTTTTTTGTCAAGGCATTGTAAAATTATCCTAGGGATCACTGCTCTACTTGATTGTCTAGGCCCGTAAGTATTAAAAGGTCTAATTATCTTTATTGGTAAATTAAATGATTTATAGTAACTTAAAGATAATTGGTCTGCAGAAATTTTCGAAGCTGCATAAGGCGATTGAGCATTTAATGGATGCAACTCATCTATTGGTAAATATTTTGCCGATCCATATACTTCGCTTGTGGAAGTAATTATAATATCTTTTAAATTTAAATTTTTTGCAGATTCTAATACGTTATAAGTTCCTTCAACATTTGTTTTTAAATAAGCAAGAGGTGAAATATAGGAGTAAGGAATTCCTATTAAAGCAGCAAGATGAAAAACTTTGCTACATCCTTTCATTGCTTTATGAACAGAATCATAATCTCTAACATCACCTAATATTATCTTCATATGATTTAAATATTTACTATTTTTCAAACACCCGAGGCTATTGGTTGAATTATAACGATCGAAACCGATTACTTTATAACCCTTTCTTATACTCATCTCGCACAAATGAGATCCAATAAATCCAGTAGCTCCAGTTATAAATATTTTTTTACTCATAAATTAATATCAAAAAAAGTTTTTTCATTAAATTTCCTATTTTCAATTTTTTTTAAAACTTTAAAAGCTTTAAATGAAGCTCCAGAAGTACCGTATGGATTTTTATCTTTAAGCAATTTATTCTTGAATTTTTTTGAGTATATTTTTTTTATACTATTAATTATAAATTTAGATTTAGGAGGTACATCTAATATAGTTTTTGCTCTAAGCCTACCATTTTGTCTTTTGCCAATATTAATAGTTGGTTTATTTAAATAAGGTGCTTCCAGTATACCGCTGGATGAATTGCCAATGATTGCATCCACTATCTTTAAAGTAGATAGGTAATTTACTTGACCCATAGAACTAAAGACGCAAGCTCTAGATTTATTATTTTTAACATAATTTTTAATCATTTTATTAATAATATCTCCATCTACATCTGCATTTGCATTTGTAAAAATAATTTGTATATTTTCAAATTTGTCCAATGACTTCAGTAATTCAGAAAAATCTCTGATAAGATTTTTTCTATTTGCTGTTTCAGGATGATAAACAACCAATAAATTATTTTTTTTAAATTTAAAATTAAGTTTATTTTCAATTTCTTTTTTTGTTAAAAATTTTGTATTTTTTATTAAATCAATTCCAAATCCACCTACAACATAAATATTTTTTGGGTTTTCTCCTAGTTGTCTCACTCTTTTTTTGTAATTATAATTTGATACAAAATGCAAGTTAGACATTTTAGTTATAGAGTGCCTGAGAGAGTCGTCTATAGATCCAGTTGTAAGCTCACCACCATGTAAATGACAAATAGGAATTCTATTCACAAGTGCTGCTGATGTTGCGGCGAAAATTTCATATCTATCACCTAGAAGAACTATTAAATCTGGTTTTAATTCATTTATCTCATTTGATATTTTTTGAATAGTCAATCCCATATACTTGCAAATATCATTAGGATTATATTTCTTAATATTTAAATTTATTTTTCGATCAATGGAAAATCCATCATTTAAAATTTCTTTATAGGTTTCTCCATGCTGATAGGATAAATGTGTACCAGTCACTATTAATTGAAACTTAAATCTCTGCTCATTTTTTACTAATTTCATAAGGTTCATCATTAAACCATAGTCTGCTCTCGAGCTTGAAATAAAACAAATTTTTTTCATTAAATTAAATCATCCTTTAAATACTTTTTTTTTGCTTTTTTTTTTAAATAATAGTTAAATTTAGTCGGCGATATTCCAAAACCCGGTCTTTTCGTTGTTAAATTACTTTCAGAGAATTTTTCACCTTTTTTAATATCCCTTTTTGCTACCAACGATTTTCGAGCAAAAATTTTATTTTTTACTTCAATATGTGTTGGAATTTTTTTTCCATTTCCTAGCATTTTTTCAGTTAATCTAATTAATTTTACCATTTCTTTAAACTCATTTGGATTGGCGCTTGCTCTATGATCAGGACCTGCCATCCTTTTATTTAATGTGATATGCTTTTCTATTATTTTAGCTCCTAAAGCTACTGCTAAAGAACCGGCGTTTATGTTGTTACTATGATCAGAAAGTCCTACTCTTAATTTAAATTTATTTTTTAAGGTAATTATAGCATTTAAATTTAAATTATCTGGACTAGATGGATACTCTGTATGACAGTGAAGTATTGAAATATCCTTTCTTTTTGTGCCGTACCTGCATAAAATACTTATGGCATTACTGATCTCGCTTAAATTTGACATACCTGTAGATAAAATTACCTTTTTTTTTAATTTGCCCAATTCTTTAAGAAAAGGATAATTATCAATCTCTCCTGATGGTACTTTGATAAAATCTAAATTTAGTTTACTTAATAAAGATAAGCTTTCATTGTCAAATGGAGACGACAAGAATTTTATTTTTTTTTTGTGAGCGTGTCTCTTCAGTATTTTGTATGAATGCTTTTTTAATTCATATTTTTTAAGCATGTTATATTGAGAGATCGAATTATTTAAATTTCTTCTTTGATAATTTGCTAATCTTGCTTTTGGTGTTATCATATTTTCGGTTTTATAAGTCTGAAACTTTATATAATCCGCGCCTGAGTTGGCAGCCGCTTGAATTAATTTTTTAGCAATTTGAATTTTACCATTATGGTTTATTCCTGCCTCGGCAATTATTATAGTTTTCATATTTTATTTTTTCTTAACAGTTCCAATTTTTAAAAAGGAATTTTTTTTTACTTTTAAATTATTTGATATAATAGATCCAGAACCTATAAAAGACTCCTCTTCAATTTCACAATTTCCATTTATTATAGCGCCAGTAGATATATGACAATGATCATGTATTTTTACATCGTGTTCAATTAATACTTTATTATTAATTATACAATTTTTTCCTACTACACTTCCGGCGTTCACATAAACATAATTAAAAATAATTGTTCCTTCTCCTATTGTCGATTGTTTTGAAACATTCGCGTATTTTGAGATTACAACTGGAAAATTAAAACCTAGTCCTTTAAATTTTCTAAAAATTTTAGAACGTTTTGAACTATCTTTGATACTGCCAATTCCAATAATTAAATTGTTAGTAATTTTTTTCAATTTTAATATATTTTTCTCATTATAGAGTACTTTATATTTTCCTATTTTTTTATTTAGATCATGGTCTATTAAACCAATAATATTAAAATTTTTTAAACTATTTATTACTTCAATACATGATTTTGCATGGCCACCTGATCCAATTATTGCAACTTTTATTTTTTTCATATTATAAATAATAACTACTTGGTAAATTAATAATTTTATTTTCTAAAATATTTGTATTTGCCAAATTCATTTTAGGAAATTTTTTTAAGTATTTCATTTTATGCAAAGGTTTCCATACTGGTCTAGCTAATATTTTTTTCTTGTGTAATTTTTTAAGAATATTATTTTTCTTAAATTTTGATGATTTTTTTATTACAAGGGTTTGTAGCCAAAAGTTGCTTTTACAATTTTTTGGTTCATTTAAAATATAATAATCTTTGCAATTTTTTAACATCTTATTATATTTGAAAAATAATTTTCTTTTGCGTGAAAGGTATTTTGATAACTTTTTTAATTGAGAAATACCAAGTGATGCATTTATATTTGCTAATCTATAATTGTAACCAATAGTATCATGAATAAAATCCCATGGATGTGCTATCTTAGCGGTAGTTGTAAGATGCTTTGAATCCTTAGCTAATTTTGCCGAATTTGTTAAAATTGCCCCTCCAAATCCAGTGGTGACTATTTTGTTACCGTTAAAACTTAAGATGCCCACATCACCAAAAGTCCCTACGTGCCTTCCTGCATATTTGCTACCCAGCGCCTCTGCTGCATCTTCAACAATTTTTATTTTATACTTTCTGCAAATTGATAGTGTATCTGCAATTTTTGCTGGATGGCCAAATACATGAACTAATATTAGTGCTCTGATAATTTTATTTGTTTTTTTGTTAATGCACAAATTTTTTCTCACAAAAGTATTCTTTTCCAAATAATTTTCTAATTTTTTAGTATCAACACCAAAATGGTTAATTTCCGAGTCTATGAAATGTGGTATTGCGTTATTATATAAAATAGCGTTTACAGGTGCTACAAAGCTTAATGATGGCACCAAAACTTCATCTTGCGATCTTACACCAATGACTTTTAGAGCAATATGTAATGCTGAGGTTCCATTAATGGTTGGTATTACAAACTTGGACTTTGTAATTTGACTTAATTTTTTTTCAAATTTTAAAACATCTTTTCCAACAGATGATACATAGCCAGATTTTAGAACTTTAATTAACTGCTTTTGATCACTTCGATCAATAATTGGTTCATGCAAAGGTAAATAGCTTTTACGTAATTTTGCTCTTTGCAGATCTAAATAACTTATGAATTTATCTATTTTTGTTGTCATTTTTTATTTATTAATTTTTTAAAAATATCTTTGCTACCAATTTCGGCCCAATATTCATAAATAGGATATATATTTACACTGCATCCTCTTTTAATTTTATTATCTATGAAATTTGGCATATCGATATATTTCACTCGCATATTTTTTATCATTTTTTTTTTTATTAAATAAATACCCGCATTTATGAAATTTTGCTTTTTCGGCTTCTCAATTATTTCATTAATTTTGTGCCCTTTAAAACATATTTCTCCATAGAGTGAAGAATTAGAATACTGTTTAGCACATACCGTAATATCAGATTTTGTATCTTGATGAAATTTTATTAGATTAATGATATTTAAATCAGTTATAACGTCACCATTAAAAACTAAAATATTATCTTTTACATTTTTATAATTTAATAAGGACAAGCAACCAGCTGTTCCAAGAGGTTTTTTTTCTTCAAGGTAAACTATTTTAAAACTACTAAATATCTTCTTCTTAAAATATTTTTTAACAATGCATGATTTGTAATAAGTAGAAATGTTAAATATTTTAAATCCATATTTCTTAAAGTTTTCCATGGCCATTTCAAGAATACTTTTATTTTTAATTTTAAGTAATGGTTTCGGAGTATTGCGTGTTAAAGGCATTAATCTTTTTCCAAATCCCCCAGCCATCAAAACAATTTCTAAAGTATGTTCGTAAGTACTAGGAAATTTTACAGAATTAGCAATTTCAATTTTTTTTATTTTTCCATATTTATCAACGCTTGGAATAATATCATGGTTTTTATAATTTACTTTTTGCTTTTTTTTTCTATCAATTAAATTAATAACTGGATGTTTATTTAAAACCAAGTCAACTGAGCTATTAACATTATAACCTTTTAATAAACCTCTTCTAATATCGCCATCGGTTAATGTTCCGCAAATTTTTTTATGATTGTCTATTATAATTAAAGTTTTGAATTTAATATCATTCAATCTTTTAATCGCTTCTAATATTGAATTGTGCTTTAACATTAAGTTTTTTCGCAATGTAAAAGGAATGTTCATATAAATTTTTTAGATTAATTTTTTTTTAATTTTTTTAACTCTTTTTTTAACTCATCATACTCCTGCATTTTTCTCTTCATGAACATGATTGTTAGTTGAGTTTTGGCTGCTATACCTCTAGGAGTTAAAATATAGAGATAGTTGATTTTTTCTGGATTTTTTTTGAAATTATTTATTTTTACTAATCCTTTAGAGTGTAGTGCTTTAAGACAATAATTAATTTTACCTAGACTAAATCCAAGTTTGTTCGCCAACTCTCTTTGATTAGTGATGGGTTTATCTTGTATTTTTCTTAAAACTTCAAACTGATCTTTGTTAAGGTTATTTTTTTTGATGTTCATTTGTTGAACATCTTACCGTTCATTTAATGAACAGTAAAGTGAATTTTGTCATTTTTTTCTAATATCTATATAACTACCGCTATCTTTTCTTTCAAATTTTCTTAAGTTTTCTATGATATTTTGAGCAACTTCTGCCGGTGAAGGAACTTGATTTGTTTTATTAAGGAGCTTAAATCTTTTTACAGATGGCATTTTTTTGCTATCGACTTTACAAATTTGAGTCTGCATTTTAGTCTTTATTAGCCCAGGAGACACATTGATAAAGTGTCTTCCTTTATTTTCATGAGCGTAAGACTCAATTAAAAATTTAAAGGCTGATTTAGAACTGCAATATGGGTACCAGCCTATTTTTGGTGAAAGTGCAGCTCCCGATGAAATTGCAATAATTAATTTAGTCTTAATTTTTTTTTTAATAATAAAATCTATTATTTCTTTATTAGCTAGCACATTTATTTTTAAAATATCTATTAATTCTGAAGCTTTAATAGTCTCAATCTTTTTTATTTTTCCAAGTATACCTGCATTTAAAATAACATAATCTATTTTGTTAGTATCAAGTAATTTATTAAGTTTTATTTTAATATTTTGCAAATTCTTAAAGTCACATTTTACAGATTTTACGTTTTTATTTTTGACATTGGATCTTCCTAAGCAGTATATTTTATTTCCATTTTCAGATAAATGTAACAATAATGAGTTACCTAACCCTGATGATGCACCCGTAATTAAAAAAATTTTATTTTTTATCAAATCTTTTAAAATATCCCAAGTTAAAATTATCTTTATCCTCACCCTTTACTTTTTTGCATAATTTTGAAAATTCATTTATTTTCATATTTATCTTTTTTGCTTGTGACGCATAATTATCACTAATTCCATATTGCGCGGTTATTAATGTAAATATATTTTGGGGCATAGTGAGCAAGTTGTCGTATTTTTTAATTAATGTAGCCAATATGTTAAAATATTTTGGTTTTATTATTTGCTCTGTTCTTAGATTGCCAAAGCCTTTGCCCATACCTCTAAGTGATGAGTCGCATTTATTAATTTTATATTTTTTTAAGTTCCTATAATTAAAATATCCTTTTCCACTATGGTCGTGTAAATGCATCCCTACTTTCTTTCCTGATTTAGCAAGAATTGAAAGGGGTTTTTTGAATTTAGTGAATGCTTTTTCTAAATCCATATCTCCGTGAGTATCAGCAAAGTAAATAAAGTCTATATTGTATTTTGATACAAGCTTACAAACTTTAATAAGTTCGTTACTTTTATAATTTGTAGTATTGAAAATATTAAAACTAACATTAAGACCAGAATATTTCTTCAACTTCTCGGCAAATTTCAAAGCATTTGGGATATCTTCTTTTCTAGAGCATATTCTAATCATGGCAATTTCTTTCTGATTATTTTTTGGGTATTCGTTTAGATCTTTTAAACAATAATGATAATCAATCATAATCGAAACATTATTTAATCTTCTTCCCTTCGTTATTTTTTTTACTTTATTAAAATCTAAATTATAAAATGGATTTTTACTTTTTGATGTTTGCTTCCAATATCCGAGCTCAATTAATTTGATCTCAGGTACTTTACATAACGCCTCATAATGATCTTGTGCAAATTTTAAAGGCCAATTAAATTGCCTTACGTGTCCTCCATCTCTTAATGTTACATCAATTACTTGCATATCTTTTGAGCCAGTTTTAGGTCCTCAATTGTATCGATTTCTATAGATTCAGGAAAAGTTATTTCGTAAAAAAATGGTTTTTTGCCAACTCTATTGTTATATTTTAAAAAAGTTTTTTTTTTAAATATAAAAAAAGCGCCATTTGACATTAATACAGGATTTAAATTTTGAGTTTTAGTGATTTTTTTTGGATTAAAATTTATTGGCCTATATTTTTTGTTTTTTTTTAACCATGCAAAATTATAATCTTTCGTAACAGCAGCAACACTGTCGTGATTTTTTAATTTTTTAATTGCATTTTTTATAGTCTTTATTCTCAAAAAAGGCGATGTTACATGCGTTGTTACAATAATTTCATTATTATTTTTTATATATTTATTTAGAAAATTTTTTATCATTAATAGTGTTGGGCTACTATCTTGGCTTTTTTCTAATTTAATAAATTTTTTATTCCTTTTATAAGCTTTTACCCATGGAAAATATTTAGTGCACTTTTTTAAAATATAATCACTATCTGTATCTATAAAAACTTTTTGGCCCTTTAATGTTCTGATCAAATGTTCCCACATTTGAAATTTTCCAATTTTTCTAAAATTTTTTTTTTTTATTCTCGATGATGTATGTTTAATTATTATAAAAATATGCATTTATTCTAAGATTTAATAAATGTGCAAACTATTTCTCTCGGTCTTACTGGGTCAAGCTCAATACCAAAAACTCGTTTCCAATCTCCAAGTATGAGTTGTCCTTTTTCAATAGGTATTGTTTCTGAAGAATTAAAAAACATGCTTCGTATGTGAGAATGTCCATTTATTCTTTCGTCTTGAGGTGTCTCATTTCGTAATGAAATTAAGTCATGCAAATATTTGATATTTTGGTGGTCTCCCTCTGGACTTTTCCATCTTGGTGCAACTTTATCCAAAAAGAATCTTACGTCAGTCTTATGTAAAATTTCGTTTTCTGTGCACCAAATACAAAAAGTTGTATGTTTTGAAAAAATATTTACCAATCCTGATTGTCCCCAACTTTTAGATAAAGTAGAGACTTGGTCTGTAATATCAGTGAACAATTTGTCAGTTTTAATCTTAATTACTTTTTTCATAATTTAAAATTGAATACTTATAGTAAATTTGACTATCAAAGTCCATCAATTTGTTCAAATATTGAACATTAGTACTAAAAAGATGATAATATTTTAAAAATTCTTATTATATTCGAATAATCTTTAATGACGAGGTCTGATTTAATTTGATGGGGTTTTAGTAAAGTATAACCGTATTTAATAAGAATAAACTTAATTTTAAATTTGTTGGCCATTAATGAGTCAATTTCACTATCACCTATAAACACTGTTTCTTTTTTTATAATCGAGAACTTGTTCTTCAAAAGCTCTAAATGAAGTGGATTTGGTTTTCGATATTTAAAAGTATCTGAACCTGCTATAAACTTAAAAAAGTGTAGAATTTTTAATTTTCTTAAAATTAATATTGCATTTTTTTTATTTTTATTAGTTGATACAAATAAACTTATATTTTTTTTTTTGCAAATTTTTAAGAATTGAATAATATTTTTCTTCAATTTAGTTTTTTTACAAATATTTTTTTTGTAATGAATTAAAAAATTATTATTTAAGTTTCTGATAATAACTCTATCTTTCTTTACTAATGATTTAATCATATATAACGATCCCCTATTAGCTATTTGTTTGAATAAATTATGATTTACTTTTTTTTTAAATCCTAGTTTTTTTAAGGAATAATTTAAAGAATCAATTATATCTTTTGAAGTATTTGCCAGAGTTCCGTCTAAATCAAAAATAATGTTTTTTATCATTATTTTATTTCGATAGAAACTTAAGTTTTTCTTTAACTAAATCTATCGTATTTCTTTCACTATCGTATCGCACTAAATATGTGGGTTTTTTATTTAGTAACTTTATATATTTTTTTTTATCAATCTTTAAAATATGTTTTAATCTTTTCTCAAATATAAAATAATTATTATTCTTTAAATAACATATTCCCTTTATAGGAAAGTCAAATATTTCTGTTTTTGTAAAGTTGCATGCGAGAGTTTTTCCGTTTAGTATTAAATTTTCTCTTAACATTGTCGACATTGTACCAACCACAACT
Source organism: uncultured Pelagibacteraceae bacterium (assembly GCA_902588515.1). Lineage (GTDB taxonomy): Bacteria > Pseudomonadota > Alphaproteobacteria > Pelagibacterales > Pelagibacteraceae. The sequence continues at coordinate 136,922 of CACIPP010000002.1, read as the reverse complement.
TTGCTTTTGCACATAATTTCGTAAGTTTTATAATTTGTTGGTCTAAAAAACATATTTTTTATTAAAAAATTATATTCATTTTCACTTAAGTATCTTTTGTAAAAATTATTTTCTTTCTGAAAATTATCCTTGTAACTTCTTACTGCAATTTTTATCTTCAATCTATTTTTAATTGCGAAGCTAATGGTAAATTTTATTAATTGAATCACGCCTTGTGCTATAGGCAAATTTAATTCATTTAGTATTGAGTCCCAGCAATATACATCTGAAATTAAAAGTATATCATTAATTTTTTTAGTTTTATTTTTTTTTTTGCTTAATAAATAATTAGCAAGTTTTAAACTGCCAACCTTTGTAAATTTTTTAATTGACTGTTTACTATTTTTATAATCATTAATTTCATAATCTCCAAAACATAGAAAATAAGGTATATTGAATTTACTTAATTCACAGCTTTTATTTTTATCCTTTAGCTTATTTATAATTTTGTGCTCATATCTCGCTCCGTTTTGTAATGCTACAAACTTATATTTATTTTTTCTTAATTTTGATATTTCGTTAAAACGATGGCTATTATCAATATAAGTAAAAACTATTTTAGGATTAATTATATCTATAATAGTCAATAGATAAGAGCTAAAAAGATTTTTTTTATAATTTTCAAATGTTCGAAATAATATGTTTTTTGTTATATAAATACTTTTTACCCTACTAAATCTTGTTTCAAGTAAAAAAAAATCAAAATCTTTTACAACTTTTTCTAGCTGTTTAAAGCTTTCCCCATCAAATATTATTAATTCGCTTTTTTTGGGCTCATGAAAATAAATTTTTAACTTAAATAAAACTTTTACAACAACTAATATTTTTTTTAATATCATAAATTAATTTAACAACTTTCGTTACTGAAATAATAGTTTTTTATTCTAAGTAAATATTTTATTCTTATTTTAAAAATAATATTTTATTTACTATTTTCAAAATATAGAAATGAAACTAGACAATATTTAGATTTAAGTATATTAAAAAGCTAAGAAATTAATAATTTAATCGCTTAATATAGAAATTTAGCTATAGTTAAAATGTTGTTACACTCAATTTATATACTGCGTAAATGATTTATCTTGGCATTAATATTGGACACGGGGCAAGCGCAGCGTTGATGATAAACGGTGAAGTAATATCGACATATCAAGAGGAAAGGTTTACAAAAGTAAAAAACTTTGTTGGATACCCAAAAAAATCTGTGCAGGCTTGTTTAAATATTGCAAAAAAAAAAAAATTATTAATTAATCATTGCGGTATAGCAACAATAAATAGACCAATATTTGTTTTAAAATACCCATTAGATAACTATTTTACTATTGAAAATTGGATAGAGTATTACTTAAATTTTTATTCGAAACAAAAAAAAATTGATTACACCATTCAAAGCATTAAAGAATTAAAAAAAAATAAAAGGATTGATGGTTACATCAACTATAAAAAAATCAAAAAAGATAAATATTTTAATTATGAATTTAATCGTAAAATTTATTATGATTATTGCAAAAAGCAGTGTGGTAAAGTTGTAAAAAAAATAACCTTTATTGATCATCATACTTGTCACGCTTACTATGCAGCTTTTGCGCCAGAAATTAATGAAAAAAAATCAGCGATACTAACAATTGATAGTGAAGGTGATGGTTTAAATCAAACTCTTTGGACATTTGATAAAAACAAAAATATATTAAAAAATGTATATGAGAATGACGAATGTGATTTAGCAAGAATCTATAGATTTATTACTCTAATATTGAAAATGAAACCAAACGAGCACGAATTTAAAGTAATGGGATTAGCTCCTTATTCAAAAAAAGAATATTCAATGAAAGTTTACAATGAAATTTTTAAAGATATTTTACATGTTAAAAATTGCAAAGTCGTTCACAAACACAGGCCTAAAGATTTATTTAAGTACCTATATGAAAAAACTAGAGGTTGTAGATTTGACTCTTTAGCTGGTGCGGTTCAAATTTTAGTAGAAAAAATAGTGTCAAAATTAATAATTCAGATTTCTAAGAAGCACAAAATCAAAATATTTTCTATTAGTGGTGGAGTAAGTATGAATATTAAAATGAATAAAGTTTTATCAGAACTTAAATGTGTCGACAAATTGTACGTAGCTTCTACAGGTACTGATGAGTCATTATCATTAGGTGCTTGTTATTATTTAAATAGAAAAGGTAATAACAAACCTTTTAAGAATATATATTTAGGACGACAACTATATGATGGAATATTAACAAAAAATAAAATAAAAATTTATTTTAAAGATAAAAAAAAATATATATTAAAAAAAAATATTAATCACAAATATATTGCAAAATTACTTTCAAATGGTGAAATTATAGCAGTTGCAAGAGATAGGGAGGAGTTCGGAGCCCGCGCTTTGGGCAATAGAAGTATTTTAGCAAATCCCTATATTGATGGTGTTGTACAAAAAATTAATGATCAAATTAAAAATAGAGATTTTTGGATGCCATTTGCTTTAACAATATTAAATGAGTATCACAAAAAATATCTAATTAATAAAAAGTCTATTCAGAGCGAGTTCATGACTATTGGTTTTGATACTGTAAAATCAAGATATAAGGATATAAAAAATGGAACCCACCCTTACGATAAATCAGTTAGACCACAAATCTTAAGTAAAAATTACAACAAAAACTATTATTCTTTAATTAAAGAATTCTATAAGATTACTGGTGTACCTGCATTACTTAATACAAGCTTAAATCTTCATGGAAATCCAATATCCTCAAAATTAAATGATGTTATTTTAACTTTTAAAAAAAGCGGTTTAAAATATTTATATTTAAATGATAATTTTTTAATTCAAAAAAAGTAAATTTTTTCAGTGCATAAATCAAGCCAATTGGGTTATTAGTACTGGTTAGCTGCACGCGTTACCACGCTTCCACACCCAGCCTATCAACGTTGTAGTCTACAACGACCCTAAAGGAAGAACTAGTTTTGAGGTGAGTTTCCCGCTTAGATGCTTTCAGCGGTTATCTCTTCCATACTTAGCTACCCGACACTGCAGCTGGCGCTACAATCGGTCCACCAGAGGTATGTTCACCCCGGTCCTCTCGTACTAGGGGCAACTCCTCTCAATTCTTCTACACCCATGGCAGATAGGGACCGAACTGTCTCACGACGTTCTGAACCCAGCTCACGTACCACTTTAATTGGCGAACAGCCAAACCCTTGGGACCTGCTCCAGCCCCAGGATGTGATGAGCCGACATCGAGGTGCCAAACACCCTCGTCGATATGAACTCTTGGAGGGTATCAGCCTGTTATCCCCGGCGTACCTTTTATCCGTTGAGCGATGGCCCTTCCACTCAGAACCACCGGATCACTATGACCGTCTTTCGACTCTGCTCGACTTGTCAGTCTCGCAGTCAGGCAGGCTTATGCCATTGCACTCAACGATCGATTTCTGACCGATCTGAGCCTACCTTCGCACGCCTCCGTTACTCTTTGGGAGGCGACCGCCCCAGTCAAACTACCCACCATACAGTGTCTTACAGCCGGATAACGGCTTGTAGTTAGATATCAAAAATAACAAGAGAGGTATTTCACTGATGACTCTGTCTAAGCTGGCGCCCAGACTTCAAAGTCTCCCTCCTATGCTACACATGTCATTTCTAATACCAATGTAAAGTTGTAGTAAAGGTGCACGGGGTCTTTCCGTCTAACCACGGGAACTCCGCATCTTCACGGAGAATTCAATTTCGCTGAGTTGATGTTGGAGACAGCGGAGAAATCGTTACGCCATTCATGCAGGTCGGAACTTACCCGACAAGGAATTTCGCTACCTTAGGACCGTTATAGTTACGGCCGCCGTTCACTGGGGCTTCGGTTCAATGCTTGCACATCTTGCCTTAACCTTCCAGCACCGGGCAGGCGTCAGACCCTATACATCCACTTACGTGTTAGCAGAGTCCTGTGTTTTTGATAAACAGTCGCTTCTCCCTGGCTTGTGCCACCTACAAATGGTTGCCCAAAAATAGGTCTTCCTTATTCCGAAGTTACGGAAGCAATTTGCCGAGTTCCTTCAACATCATTCTCTCAAGCGCCTAGGTATACTCTACCGGTACACGTGTGTCCGTTTCGGGTACGGTCTATATGATGGAGCTATTTCCTGGGACCAATTCACAGCAACTTCAATCCATTAAGAAGTCACAATTTACTTGATCCGTCACTACCATCAGGTTCAGGAATATTCGCCTGATTCCCATCGACTACGGCTTTCGCCCTCGTCTTAGGGGCCGACTAACCCTGCGAAGATTAACTTTACGCAGGAACCCTTGTACTCTCGGCGACAGAGTCTTTCACTCTGTTTATCGCTACTTATGTCAGCATTCGCACTTCTGATACCTCCAAAAGCCCTCACGGGTCTTTCTTCAACGGCTTACAGAACGTTCCGCTACCAGATAAAAAGTTCGAAAACTTTTTAAATTCACAACTTCGGTACGCAATTTGAGCCCCGTTACATCTTCGGCGCAAAGTCTCTTGATTAGACCGGTGAGCTGTTACGCTATCTTTAAAGGATGGCTGCTTCTAAGCCAACCTCCCGGCTGTTTTGGAGTCTTCACATCCTTTCACACTTAATTGCGATTTAGGGACCTTAGTTGGTGATCTGGGTTGTTTCCCTCTCGACTATGGACGTTAGCATTCACAGTCTGTCTGCTGAGTAATAATTATGAGTATTCGGAGTTTTATTAGGTTTGGTAAGAATTTCTTCCCCCTAGCCTATTTAGTGCTCTACCCCTCACAATCTAAACTCAACGCACTACCTAAATAGTTTTCGCGGAAAACCAGCTATCTCCGATTTTGATTGGCCTTTCACCCCTAGCAACAAGTCATCCAAAGACTTTTCAACGTCAACTGGTTCGGTCCTCCAGTAAGTGTTACCTTACCTTCAACCTGCTCATAGCTAGATCAATCGGTTTCGGGTTGTAATTCATGCAACTAACGCCCTTATCAGACTCGCTTTCGCTTGGCCTACACCTAACGGCTTAAGCTTGCTACATAAATTAAGTCACTGACCCATTATACAAAAGGTACGTCGTCACTCACAAGGAGCTCCGACTGTTTGTAAGCATTCAATTTCAGATTCTATTTCACTCCCCTAATAGGGGTTCTTTTCACCTTTCCCTCACGGTACTTGTTCACTATCGGTCACTGAAGAGTATTTAGGCTTAGAGGGTGGTCCCCCTATCTTCAAACAAAATTTCGCGTGTTTCGTTTTACTCGTGAACTAAAAATAATTTTACCTTTACGGGACTATCACCCTCTATGGTTAAACTTTCCAATTTATTCTAGTTGTTTATCTTTAGTTGCTGGCCTAGTCCGCTTTCGCTCGCCACTACTAACGGAATCTCAATTGATTTCTTTTCCTCTAGGTACTTAGATGTTTCAGTTCCCTAGGTTCTCTCTTTAAACCTATGTATTCAGTTTAAAGTAACTCCGAAGAGTTGGGTTTTCCCATTCGGAAATTCTCGGATCAAAGCTTGCATACAACTCCCCGAGACTTATCGCAGTATACCACGTCCTTCATCGACTTTCAGTGCCAAGGCATCCATTAAATGCTCTTAAACGCTTGATATATGCACAGAAAAAATTTCTGTGTTATTGAATTTTTAAAATTGTAAAAAATAAAATTTTTTACAAGGATATAAAACTTTTTCTTATTAACTGTGTTTTAGAATTTCTCTTGGTTTGGTGGAGGATAGCGGGATCGAACCGCTGACCTCCTGAATGCAAATCAGGCGCTCTCCCAGCTGAGCTAATCCCCCAAAAAATGGTGGGCCGAGGTAGACTCGAACTACCGACCTCACCCTTATCAGGGGTGCGCTCTAACCACCTGAGCTACCGGCCCCTACATTAAGCTCTATTCAAATTCCAGAGTTTAGAAGAGAAACGAGGACGGTTAACTTGTTATTGTTAAGTGAAACTTAATATAAATTAAGTTATCCTTAGAAAGGAGGTAATCCAGCCGCAGGTTCCCCTACGGCTACCTTGTTACGACTTCACCCCAGTCGCTAATTTTACCGTGGTCAAGCATTCCCCGAGGGTTAATAACTTGCCTTAAGGTAAAACCAACTTCCATGGTGTGACGGGCGGTGTGTACAAGACCCGGGAACGTATTCACCGCGGCGCGCTGATCCGCGATTACTAGCGATTCCAGCTTCATGCACCCGAGTTACAGAGTGCAATCCGAACTGAGGTAATTTTTTGAGTTTGGCTTAACGTTACCGTCTCGCATCTCATTGTAATTACCATTGTAGCACGTGTGTAGCCCAACACGTAAGGGCCATGAGGACTTGACGTCATCCCCACCTTCCTCCTGCTTATCACAGGCAGTCCTATTAGAGTGCCCAGCTTAACCTGCTGGCAACTAAAAGTAAGGGTTGCGCTCGTTGCGGGACTTAACCCAACATCTCACGACACGAGCTGACGACAGCCATGCAGCACCTGTGTTTCGTCCGGCCGAACCGAAAAGAATAATTTCTTATTCTCGCGACGAACATGTCAAGTGTTGGTAAGGTTCTGCGCGTTGCTTCGAATTAAACCACATGCTCCACCGCTTGTGCGGGTCCCCGTCAATTCATTTGAGTTTTAACCTTGCGGTCGTACTCCCCAGGCGGATTGTTTAACGCGTTAGCTGTGATACAAAAAATAAATTTCTTACATCTAACAATCATTGTTTACAGTATGGACTACGAGGGTATCTAATCCTCTTCGCTACCCATACTTTCGCACCTCAGCGTCAGTAATGATCCAGAAAGCCGCCTTCGCAACTGGTGTTCTACATAATATCTACGAATTTCACCTCTACACTATGTATTCCGCTTTCCTCTATCAAACTCTAGCTAAATAGTTTTAATTGCAGTTCCAAAGTTGAGCTTTGGGCTTTCACAATTAACTTACATAACCGCCTACGCGCGCTTTACGCCCAGTAATTCCGAACTACGCTAGGTCCCTTCGTATTACCGCGGCTGCTGGCACGAAGTTAGCCGGACCTTATTCTTCGGGTACAGTCATTATCTTTCCCGACAAAAGAGCTTTACAACCCAAAGGCCTTCTTCACTCACGCGGCATCGCTGCATCAGAGTTTCCTCCATTGTGCAAGATTCCCCACTGCTGCCTCCCGTAGGAGTCTGGGCCGTGTCTCAGTCCCAGTGTGGCTGATCATCCTCTCAAATCAGCTATTGATCATTGCCTTGGTGAGCTTTTACCTCACCAACAAGCTAATCAAATGCGGGCTCATCTTTCGGCGTTAAAACTTTCTCCGTTAGGACTTATCCGGTATTAGCACAGGTTTCCCCATGTTGTTCCGAACCAAAAGGCAGATTCCCACATGTTACGCACCCGTCTGCCACTTGGTATTGCTACCTCGTTCGACTTGCATGTGTTAGGCGTGCCGCCAGCGTACGTTCTGAGCCATGATCAAACTCTCAAGTTTAATAACGGCGTACACAAGCTTTAATGTATTTAAATACATTACTTGTACAAATTACTATTTGTATAAGTTTATAAGCGTGTACGACAAATTTTAGTTACAAATATAACCGTCCACGCTTCTCTTCTAAATTTACGTTTTCTAGAGCTCAACAAAAACTGCAAAAAACCTTGTTTAAGGGTTTTTTTCAGTTTTGTTTAATATTGTTAACTTTCGCCTAAATAATATAAATTAATCAGCGTCAGGAAGGTGATAATTATTGATAAATCACCTCCAAGTCAAGATTTATACTGTTTAAAAATGCCCCAATTTACTGTATTTTTCTTCAATATAACTTAATAACAACCATAAATTGATATTAGTCTGAATTTAAATGAAAGTTTTTGAAAAGTCACAAAATTCCTTAAAAAAGATTATATTTGTTGCTAGTTTTACTCTTTTTGCATATTTGGCGTATTCATTTATTTACAAGCCATTATCGTCACAAAAACTTTCGAGTAAAAACAATAATATAAGTCTTCTAGAGAAAGCCGATAAATTAAACATTTTTATTTTTAATAATAAAGCCAATTTCAAATCCAGGGTAAAAGTAAAGAAAAACGATACTTTAGAAAAATTATTAACAGTTCAAAAAATTGAAAACCAAGAAGTTGCAAAAATTTTGGATAGTTTAAATACATATATAAACCCAAAAAAAGTAAGTATTGATCAGACGTTTGAATTTATAACATCCAAAATTGACGACAAAAATAATACAATCCAAAGAATCTCCCTGCAAATTGATAACATAAACACAATTCACTTAATAAAAGATGGCGATAAATTTATTGTAAAAAAAATAGAAAAAGTTTTGTACAAAAAAAATCACTTAGCTGAAGGAATGATAACCCGTAGTCTTTATCATTCTGCTAAAAAAGCTGATATTGACGATGAGGTAATCGTTGAGTTTGCCAGAGTTTTTGGGTTTGAAATAGATTTTCAAAGAGACATTCGTAAAAATGATATATTTCAAATAGTTTATGAAAAATTTGTAGATGACGATGGAGAGTTGCAAAAAAATGGTAGAATTATTTATGCATACATGAAAAATAACGGTAAAGATTATTCTTTATACTATTTTAAAGATAAAAATAATAAAATTGGATACTTTTTTCCAGATGGAAAAAGTGTAGAGAAAGCTCTGATGAAAACTCCAATCAATGGTGCAAGACTTTCTTCAAAGTTTGGTATGAGAAAACATCCAATTCTTGGTTATAACAAAATGCATAAAGGTACAGATTTTGCAGCTAGAAGAGGTACTCCTATTATGGCATCTGGATCGGGTGTTGTGGAAAAGGCTAGATGGTTTGGAGCTTATGGAAAATATATTAGGATTAGACATAACTCGACATATAAAACTGCGTACGCTCATCTAAGTAAATTTGGAAGAGGTATTAAAGAAGGTAAAAAAGTTAGACAAGGACAGATTATTGGCTATGTTGGATCAACAGGCAGATCTACGGGTCCCCACTTGCATTATGAAGTTTTAATTAGAAATAAACGCGTTAATTCTCAAAAATTAAAATTACCAGCAGGTAAAATCTTAAAAGGAAAAGACAGAGAAAATTTCGAAGTTGCTAGAATAAAAATTGATGTTATGAGATCGAGTTTAGTAAGTAACTAATTTAATTTAATCTTCAGTATTACTTGTGTCTTTAGTTTGCTGCGTCTCGTCTTTAGTATTTACATTTAAAGAGTTGTCATCAACCACCTTCGTGTCTGGCATTACTCTGGCAAAATGGTCGGCATGCTGATAATAACTTTCAGCAAGCACTTTATCTCCTGCAGCAAGTGCATCGGATGCAAGTTTAGAATATTTTTCGTACAACTTAGTAGCATTACCATTTGATCTTCTTGCTCCACGGTTAAAAGAATTATTTGGAGTACTTAAATTTATTACTTGAGATCCATTCCTTGATCCTGAGTAATTTCTTCTTCCATTCCTTCTAGAACCATTACGAGTTCTTTGTCTTCTATCAAAACCTGGCATTTAGATTTAATTAATAATAATATAATTTATAAATTGAATATGGTTAAAGAACATAGATTATTTTAAAAGTCAAAAGAAAATTTTATATTTTTGTTGCTATAATGCAACGTATATCATTGTTTATAAGATTAAATGATTTAAGAAGCCTAAAACGATAATTTTTTAACATAAAACCTACTTTTTTAAACTGATAGTTACCGATCTCTAACGCTAAAATTCCATTTTTTTTTAAATTATTTCGATAGTTTTTTATTATAAAATTCAAATATTTCAGTCCATCATATTTGTCTGCAACAAGTGTTTTTTTAGGCTCAAAATATTTGATTGATTTACAAATGTTTATAAATTCTCTTTCTCTTAAATAAGGGGGGTTAGATATCAAAAGATCAAATTTTTGAGTGAATTTGTTATTAAGAATGTCCCTTTTTTTTACAATAACTCTGTCTGATAATTTGTTATGTATTAAGTTTTGCTTACAAATTTTTAAAGTCTTATTACAATTATCTATTGCAACACCCTTAATATGTTTAATTTCTGATGCTAGAGCTATTGATATGCACCCTGTACCTGCTCCTAAGTCCAAAAAAGTTGGTCTTTTCTTATTTTTCAAAAAAGTTAATGTCATATCAACGAGCACTTCTGTTTCTGGCCTAGGTATTAAAGTATTTTTATTTGTATGTATGTTTTTGCTCCAAAACTCTTTTTGTTTAATTATATAAGCTATCGGTTCAAAGTTGGATCTTCTTATTATCGAGCTCATAAATTTAAGATGTTGGTCATTAGTTAAAGTCTTATTTTCAATGTTAATCAAATCAAGTCTGTTCTTATTAAGAACTAAGCACAATAATATTTCAGCATCTAGCATTGGAGTAGGTGAAGAGTTTTTCAGTTTTTTAGCCCCTAGTTCTAAAGCTATTTTAATATTTGTCATTCTACTGCCTTTAATAATTCTTCTTGAAATTGTAATTGTAGCTGATCTGATATTTCATCAAATATATCACCCGACAAAAATTCATTTAATTTATGTAATGTTAAATTAATTCTATGATCAGTAACTCTCCCTTGAGGAAAATTATATGTTCTGATCCTCTCAGATCGATCTCCAGAACCAATTTGACTTTTGCGAGCAACTGCTCTTTCTTTTTCTAGTCTTAACCTTTCGAAATCATATAACTTTGATCTTAAAATTTTAAGTGCTTTTGCCTTGTTCTTGTGTTGTGATTTTTCATCTTGTTGAGAAACAACAATGCCAGTAGGTAAATGTGTAATTCTTACTGCACTATCTGTAGTATTTACTGACTGACCCCCAGGACCACTAGACCTAAAAACATCTATTCTCAAATCATTATCATCTATTTTGATATCAACATCCTCTGCCTCCGGTAGTACGGCAACAGTCGCAGCCGAAGTATGCACTCTTCCTTGTGTCTCAGTATCTGGGACTCTTTGAACTCTATGAACACCAGACTCAAATTTTAATTTTGAAAAAACATTTTTACCGTTTACCAGAAAAATGATCTCTTTAAATCCGCCTGCATCACTCTGGGAAGTATTTAATATTTCTATTTTCCAATTATTTTTTGATGATACCTTCTGGTACATAGAAAATAAATCAGATGCAAATAATGATGCCTCTAGCCCTCCAGTTCCAGCTCGGATTTCAATAATGGCATTTTTTTCATCTGCTTCATCCTTTGGTAACATAAAATATTTAATTTTCTTTTCTAAAATGAGCTCCTTTTTTTTTGCCTCGTTAAGTTCACTTTCAGCCATCATTTTCAAATCTTTATCTGATTTTTGATCATTTAAGATTAATCTTAGTTCATCTTTATCTTTTAAAATTTTTTGGTACTCTTTAGCTTCTTTTATTATTGATCCTATTGATGAATACTCCTTGGAGTTTTTTACAAATTCTTTTTTATCGATATTTGTTTTTGATAAGAGTTTTTCAAGTTCGTCATATCTTAAAATAATACTGTTTACTTTCTCTAACGGAATCATATTTATGAATTTCTTAATTCTTCCGCTTTTTTTTCTACTAACTCAACGATATGATCGATAATATTTTCAGAAGGGACTTTGTGATTTTGTAGGCCGGATAAATAAACCATATTATTGCCCTTGCCTCCTCCAGTTAGGCCAATATCAGTTTGGGAAGCTTCTCCTGGTCCATTAACCACGCAACCTATTATTGATAAAGTTAATGACTCTTTAATATGAGATAATCTTTGTTCTAAAATTTCTACTGTTTTTATAACTTCAAATGCTTGTCTTGCACATGATGGGCACGAAATAATTTTTACTCCTCTGTTTTTTAAATTTAAACTTTTTAGTATCTCTAAACCTGCTTTAACTTCCTCGACTGGATTTGCTGATAAAGAAACTCTTATTGTATCTCCAATCCCCTCCATTAAAAGCAAACCTAAGCCAATTGAAGATTTAACGGTACCTGGGAAATAACCGCCAGCTTCAGTAATTCCTAAATGCAAAGGATAGTTACATGACTCAGCTAGTTTTCTATAAGAGTTAACTGCTAAAAAAATGTCGGATGCTTTAACGCTAATTTTGAAATTAAAAAAATTATTATCTTCCAAGATTTTTATATTTTTTAAAGCACTTTCTACTAAAGCTTCTGGGCAGGGTTCTTTATATTTTTCTAAAATATCTTTCTCCAATGATCCTCCATTGACACCAATCCTAATGGAACAATTATAATCATTCGCTGCTTTGATAACTTCTCTAACTCTAGTAATCGATCCAATATTACCTGGATTTATTCTTAAACACGAAGCCCCAGATTTTGCTGCTTCAATTGCTCTCTCATAATGAAAATGAATATCGGCGATTATTGGAACACTCGAATGTTTAACGATTTCCTTAAGAGCCAAAGTGGAGTCTTTATCTGGACAAGATACTCTTACTATATCTGCTCCTGCTTCAGCTAGTTCTGAAATCTGAGTAATAGTACCCTTTACATCTGTCGTAAGAGTATTTGTCATTGACTGAACAGATATAGGATTGTCACCACCTATAGCTACTTTTCCAACATAAATAGTTTTTGATTTTCTTCTTTTAATGTTTCTAAATGGTCGAATATTATCCATAATCAATCTAAATCAAAGACTGAATGCAATTTTTTTACAGCATTGTCTACATTATTTTCATCAATCAATACTGAAATTTTAATTTCAGAAGTTGTGATTGCTAAAATATTTATATTCTCTTTATAAAGTGAATCAAACATTTTATAAGCAACTCCAGGATAAGTAATCATTCCCGCTCCTATTACTGATACTTTTGAGACCTTATCATTAGATATAATTTTTTCATAATCTAAATTTTTAATTAGATTTTTCATAATTGAATTTGTTCTTTCAAAATCTCTTCTTTTAACCGTAAAAGTAATATCAGTTTTCAATTTATCTGCAGATATATTTTGTACTATCATATCAACAACAATATTGTTTTCATATAATGGTTTAAATATGCTGGATGCTACACCTGGTTTATCTTTTACTCCCTGTAAAGTTATTTTTGCATCGTCTTTTGTAAAAGCAACTCCGGTTATAACCTTATCGTATGAAATTTTATTATGGTTAATTATTGATGTTCCATCGGTCTCTTTAAAACTTGATTTTACATAAACCTCAATATTATTAAGCATCGCAGATTGAACAGAAGAACTTTGCATAACTTTTGCTCCCAAGGAGGACATCTCTAACATTTCATCATAAGAAATTTTATCTATTTTTTTTGCTTTAGAATTTACTTGAGGGTTTGTAGTAAATACTCCATCAACATCAGTAAATATTTCACATCTATCAGCATTTAGACATTTTGCTAATGCTACAGCTGAAGCATCCGATCCACCTCTGCCTAAAGTATTAATTCTTAATTGTTCGTTGATACCTTGAAATCCAGGTATAACAACTACAAAGTTTTGATTTAAGATTTTCTTAATAATATCTGTATTCACAGATATAATTCTGCTATTAGTGTGTTTGCCTTCTGTTACAATTGGTATTTGCCAACTCATTAATGTTTTAGCTTTAATTTTAATATCATTTAAAGCGCCTGACAGGAGAGCTGTGGATACCTGTTCACCCGAAGATAACAATAAATCGTAATCTTCTTCATTAAAGTTTTTGGAAATATTTTCAGCCTTTTTTTGTAATTCATTTGTTATACCGGCCATCGCTGAAACTACAACTACAATAGAATTGCCTTCATCAACGTTTTTTTTTACTATTTTCGCTACATTTTTAATACGGTCAATATTTCCAACTGACGTACCACCAAATTTCATTATTATAATGCTCATAATTTTTTTTTGTTACATAAATACTCTTGAGAAGTGAATTAAACAATACTAAGTCTTAATTATGAATATAAAAAACACAGTTAATAAAGAAGAAATAGATAAATTTTCAAAACTTGCAGATGAATGGTGGGATCCGAGTGGCAAATTCGCTCCATTGCATAAGTTTAACCCTATAAGACAAGAATACATTATAAATGAGATTTCAAAAAATTTTGACATTAATATTGACAATCCCAGTTCATTAGAAAAACTAAAAATATTAGATGTAGGATGTGGTGGCGGCTTGCTATGTGAACCATTGGCAAGGCTTGGAGCGGAAGTTACAGGAATTGATGCTTCAAAAAGAAATATAGAAATTGCAAAGGCTCATGCGCGAAAAGGCAACATAAATGTTAATTATATTTGTACTAGCCCAGAAAAAGTGAATGAAAGTTATGACGTCATATTATGCATGGAAGTCGTTGAACACGTTGAAGATCTAGATTTCTTTTATAAAAGTTGTTCAAAATTATTGAAAAAAAATGGATTAATATTTTTTGCAACAATTAATAAAACTATTAAGTCATATTTCCTTGCAATTTTAGGAGCAGAATATGTATTAAGATGGTTACCAATTGGGACACACGATTGGAAAAAATTTGTAAAGCCTTCACACATGATTAATTCATTATCCCAAATAGGATTATCTCATAAAGACATTATTGGTGTTATATTTAATCCTTTAATAAATAAATGGAAATTAAGTAAGGATTTAGATGTTAACTATATGAGCTATTTTAAAAGAAATTAATTATGATTTTTATTTACCCAAGGAACAGAATTCACCTCGATACCTTCCTCAATTAACTCATGAGTTTCCTCCTCTGTAGCCTTGCCATATATACTTCTTACATTTTTTTTATCATAATGAATCGATCTTGCCTCGGAGGCAAAATTATCACCTACGTATTCGGCATTTTCTTTAATAAGGTTGTTTAGTTCTCTTATTTTTTTTTGTAAATTTTTATAAAAATTAACTTTTTTCTTAAAATCAACATTTTCTCTTTTTGACCTAACCTGCGGGGACATAAGCGCTTTCGAAACATTATTAGATTTTCCGCAAACACAATTTAGCGAACCTTTTTTTTCAAGTTTTTCATATTCACTTGAACTAGCAAACCAACTTTCAAAATTTTGCCCGCATTCACACTTTAAGTTGTATTTTATCATATCTTATAGAATAATCATGGAATATATTTTTTCAAGTTCTAAAGTTATTCTTTTTCAAAAAATAAAATTACCCTCCCTAAAGTAATTCCAAACTTTTTTACCCTTGCTATATTTATAAGATAATTTTTTTCTTGAAGAAACATCCAATCATCAAAATCGACCTTAACAGTTTTATCACCTATTTTTAAATTAAACTTATATTTCCAATTAAATGCATTACCATTTGTAGAACCTTCTGCTAAACCTACAACTCCGTCAGCATAACCGGAATAGAAATTACTTTTAGCTTTATCTTTTTTTATTGTCCACTTTCTAAACTCTTTTGTTCCGTCATTATAAAAAAAATTTTCCTCTAAAATAAGTGTGCTTCCATCCCATTTACCTACAATATCAACCTTAAAGTATTTTTTTATATTACCAAATCTATCCTCAAAGACTCCCCTGGCTACAGTTTTTCCTGAAAAAAAGTCCTCCAATATTAACTTAGGTTCATTATTCTTATAATCTTCTAAATTCATTGTTGAACAATTGTTAAGATAAATGAAAGAAACAAACAAGACAAAATATTTCAGAATTCTACGCATTTAATTTCTATAATCTGCATTGATTGAGATGTAATCATGCGTAAGGTCACATGTGTAAGCCTTGAATGTTTTATTACCTGTACCAATTGAAATTTCTATATTTAAAAATTTATTCTTCATATATTTTTTAACATCCTCCTCCTTGTAATTCTTATTTATTGTTCCATTAGAGAAAATTAAGTAATTTCCTATTTTTAAATTTATCTTGTTTACTTTTATATTTTCACCACTTTTACCTGCAGCCATTAAGATTCTTCCCCAATTTGGATCCTCACCTGCGATTGCAGTTTTTACGAGTTGTGAGTTAGCAATCGTGAAAGCTATTTTCCTTGCAGAGTTTTCGCTTTTCGCCTTACTTACATTTATCTCAATAAATTTTTTAGCGCCTTCTCCGTCCATAATGATTTGTTTTGAAAGATTAAGCATAACTTCGTGCAGATTTTTTTTAAAATTAATAAATTCTTTACTATTTATTTTGTTTATTATTTTGTTCTTTGCCCTTTGTGTCGAAAAAACAATTACCATATCATTTGTAGATGTATCACCATCCACACTTATGGCATTAAAAGTTGAATATAAATTATCTTTTAAAGCATTACCTAATAACTTTTGACTAATTTTAATATCTGTAAAAATAAATCCTAACATAGTACCCATGTTGGGAAATACCATTCCAGAACCTTTTGCAATTCCCGAAATAGAGCAAATTTGTTTATTTATTTTAAATTGTGAGTAAGTCATTTTAGGAGTGGTATCAGTAGTCATGATTGCTCTTGCAGATTTTATCCACTTTAATTTATTCATAGATCCAAGATTTTCGGTCAATTCTTGAATTTTATTCTTTATTTTATCTAAAGGAAATTTCTCTCCGATAACACCTGTTGATGAAAATAGTAATTCATTCTTTTTAAATTTTAATTTTTTTGATAATTCATCTGCTAATTCACTGATAGAACTATAACCTTGTTTTCCAGTTAAAGTATTTGCATTTTTTGTATTAACAAATAATGCCCTAATATTTTTAATTTTTTGATTGTTATTCCATTTTATACATTCAGAACATACTTTGGATTTTGTATAGACCGCAGAAAAAATTGAATTTTGTGGCAGGGTAAATAACGTCAAATCATCTCTATTTATATCATTATATAAATTGGCACTTAATGATGAAGCTTGCAATCCTTCAATATTTGGTAATTCCGGGAAATCTAACGATTTACCAGATAAATATTCTTCATTATAAATGTTATTTTTATCAGTCATTTTATTAATTGATAACTTGGAGGTTTATAAGATAGAAATACCATTTTTACTATGACAAATTTAAAACAAAAAAAATGCTAAAAAAAATTAAATTTTTAAAAAAGATATTTGGATCTTCAAATGATAGAAAATTGGCTGAAATTAATCCAATAATCAATCATATCAATAATTTAGAAAGTCAAATAGAAAAATTAAGCGATGGTCAGCTTAAAGATAAAACAACCTATTTTAAAGAAAAATTGAAAAACGGTAAAAACTTAAACGACATCCTAGTTGAAGCATTTGCGGTGGTACGGGAAGCAGCAAAAAGGACTATAGGTCAAAGACATTTTGACGTTCAATTAATTGGTGGAGTTTGTCTTCATCAAGGTAAAATAGCTGAAATGAAAACTGGCGAAGGGAAAACCTTAGTTTCTACGCTTGCAGCCTATCTAAACTCATTAGATGGAGGCGGGGTTCATATTGTAACTGTAAACGATTACTTGGCTAAAAGAGACTCAGTGTGGATGGGTCAAATTTATAAATTCTTGGGTTTGTCGGTTGGTTGTTTAACAAGCGAGGTAGGTGATGATGAAAGAAAGTTAATTTATAGATCTGATATAGTTTATGGAACAAATAATGAATTTGCATTTGACTACTTAAGAGACAATATGAAACTATCCTTAAAAGAAATGGTACAAAATAAATTCTCATTTTGTATTGTAGATGAGGTTGATAGTATTTTAATAGACGAAGCGAGAACCCCTTTAATTATATCAGGTCCTAGTGATGATAATTCAAATCAATATTATCTTTGTACACAAGTTGTAAATGAGCTTAATAAGCAACATTACCAATTAGATGAAAAGGACAAAAATGTAAGTCTGACTGAAGTTGGGATAGATGAAGTCGAAAGAAAACTTAAATCACTCAACAAATTAAAAGGAGATGGGTTTTATGATCCTAGAAATTTGTCTTTAGTTCACCACATAAATCAAGCCTTGAAAGCAAACCTCATATTTTCAAAAGATAAAGATTATATAGTTAGAGAAAATAAAATTGAAATTATTGATGAGTTTACAGGCAGAGTACTAGAAGGCAGAAGATATTCTGATGGGTTGCATCAAGCGATAGAGGCTAAAGAGGGTGTTCCAATACAAAATGAAAATCAAACGTTCGCTTCTATTACATATCAAAATTATTTTAGATTATACAAAAAACTTTCTGGAATGACTGGTACAGCCATCACAGAAGCAGAAGAATTTTACGATATATATAAATTAGATGTATTGGAGATACCAACTAATCAAAATATGATTAGAGAGGATTTAAACGATAAAATTTATAGGACCGAAAAAGAAAAGTTAAATGCAATTTTAGAAGACATTTTAGACGCAAAAAAAAATTTGCAGCCTGTTCTAGTTGGAACAACAAGTATCGAAAAGTCTGAACAAATATCAAAAATTTTAAATGAAAAAAAAGTTAGTCATGAGGTTCTAAATGCAAAACATCATGAAAAGGAAGCTAATATAATTTCAAAAGCTGGTGAACCAGGGGCAATAACAATCGCAACTAATATGGCTGGTAGAGGAACTGACATTCAGCTTGGTGGTAATTTAGAAAAAAGGTTAGAGAATTCAGAAAATCAAAGTGAAACTATAAGAAAACATGAAGAAGACAAACAAAAAGTGATAAATGCTGGCGGTTTATTTGTGATTGGTACTGAAAGACATGAAAGCAGAAGAATAGATAATCAACTTAGAGGAAGATCTGGTAGACAAGGTGATAAAGGAAAATCAATTTTTTATTTAAGCTTAGAAGATGACTTGATGAGAATTTTTGGCTCTGAAAAAATTGATTTTATGTTGCAAAAGCTAGGCCTAAAACCAAACGAGGCATTAGATCATCCATGGATAAATAAGGCGCTTGAGAAGGCTCAACAAAAAGTGGAGTCTAGAAACTTTGAAATAAGGAAAACTCTATTACAATTTGATGATGTAATGAATGACCAGAGAAATGTAATATATGAACAAAGACATAAAATATTAAGTGATAAAAACATTTACAATATAATTGATGAAATTAATTCAGAAATTATGGATGAAAATATAAAAAACACAAATAACGATACTAACAAAAAAATCCAAATAGCAAAATTGAATAGATTCTTAAAAGAAAAATTATCTAATGAAAGTTTTGAAGAATTTCATCAAATGCCCAGAACAGATAAACTCAAAAAACTCAATCAAAAATATCTTAATAAAAGAAAAGATAGAATTCAAATGGTCGGTGATGATATTAATCGAGACGTAGAAAAAAAGATTTTTCTTCAGAATCTTGATTTTGAATGGAGAAACCACTTACAAAATTTAGAGCAACTTAGACAAGTAATTGGTCTAAGAGGATATGGGCAAAGAAATCCTATAGATGAGTACAAGAAAGAAAGCTTTGATTTATTCCAAGAATTATTGTTACGAATTAAAGAAAATATAATAATTTTTTTATCAAATATAAATTTAAATATTGAGGACAATATTCAAGAAGATTTATCAAAAGAAAACATTAATATTAAAAAAATTAATCGTGATGAGATACCAAAAGTCTCAAGGAATGAAAAATGTCCTTGTGGATCTGGAAAAAAATATAAAAATTGTTGCGGGGCCCTAGCTTAAGTAAAATAATAAACCTAAAATCGTAATTATCAAAAAAGAGATTAAAATAATTTTCTTATTTTTAGACATCTGCATAATTTCATCTTTGTTGAATTTTCCAAAAGATATATCTGCGGGTAAATCTTTACCTATCTTCATAAACTTCTCTTTTCTGTCGGCTCTAATATTTATATCATTTCTATTGTTATAAAATTCTAAATATTTCAATAAAGAAGACTTGATAGAATTAGCACATCCGATCGGATCTCTATGTGCTCCTCCGGTTGGTTCGTTAATAATTTCATCAATTATATTAAACTTAAATAAATCTTGAGCAGTAATTTTCATAGCTTCAGCGGCTTCGTTTGATTTAGATACATCTTTCCAAAGAATTGATGCACATCCCTCTGGAGAAATTACAGAATATATAGAATGCTCCAACATCAAAACTTTGTTTGATGTAGCAAGGGCTATTGCTCCTCCTGAACCCCCCTCACCAATTATTATTGAGATTGTAGGTACGTTTAAAGATAAACAACAGTCAATTGAAGAGGCAATAGCTTCAGCTTGTCCCCTCTCTTCAGCTCCTTTTCCTGGGTACGCTCCAGGTGTATCGATAAACGAAATTATTGGAATATTAAACTTATCTGCTGTTTTCATTAATCTCATACATTTTCGATACCCTTCAGGTCTCATCATCCCAAAATTTCTTTTTATTCTACTCTCAGTGTCATAGCCTTTTTCTTGGCCGATAACTAATACTGACATGTTATCTAATTTGGCAAATCCTGTGATTACAGACTCATCTTCGGCATAATATCTGTCACCAGAGATTAATTGAAAATTCGTAAATATATTTTTTATATAATAATCAGATCTTGGTCTCTTTTCGTGTCTCGCCACTTTTGTTTTTTGCCAACTATTTAAATTAGAATATATTTCAATTATTTTTTTATCAATTGTTGATTGCAGATCTGTTATTTTGTCTTGATTTATTGACGAGATACCCTCGCTTTCATAAGGATTTTTTAAGGCATCAAGGTTTTTATCTAATTGTTCAATTTCCTTTTCAAAATCTAAGTAAGTCATTATTATACCTTGCCAGATTAAACTATTATATATATCACCTGGTCGTAAAATTAAAGTAAAACAAAATCGAAGAAAATCTTATATTTTAATAAAATAAACAGTACGATATGAAATACACTCTTATAGGAAAATCTAAAATCAATACTAATTTCTATGATTTTGTAAATGACGAAGTATTACCTGAAACAGGTTTAGACAAGTCAGACTTTTGGCAAAATTTTATTTCTGCAGCAAATGATTTGGTACCTGAAAATAATGATTTAATTAATGAGAGAAAAGACATCCAGAATAAGATTGATAAATGGATGATAGATAATAAGGGCAACTTTGATTATAATAACTATTTAGAGTTTCTAAAGGAAATAAAATATATTGTAAAAGAAGGTCCAGATTTTAAAATCGAAACTGAAAACGTTGATGATGAAATTAGTATTATTGCTGGTCCGCAATTAGTTGTGCCCATAGATAATGCTAGATATGCATTAAATGCTGCTAATGCAAGGTGGGGTAGTTTATATGATGCATACTATGGAACAGATGCTATTAAAGAAACTGATGGTTTACAGAAATCAACTAAATATAATCCAAAAAGAGGTTTAAAAGTAATTGAAAAAGGTCGGGATTTTTTGGATCAAATTTTCCCATTAGAAAAACAAAAGTGGAGTGATGTAGAAAAAATTTTCGTAGATAAAGAAAACTTATCGTTTAAATGTCAAAATAATTCACATGATAAACTTAAAAACATAAAACAGTTTATTGGTTACAATGGAAATAAAGAAAATCCGATTAGTATCATTTTAAAAAATAACAATCTTCACATAGAAATTATAATTGACCCCAAAAGTCAGGTAGGGAAAAATGATAAAGCCCATATATCAGATATTCTAATCGAGTCAGCAATTTCAACTATTATGGACTTAGAAGACTCTGTAGCTGCCGTAGATGCTGAAGATAAGGTTAAGTGTTATCGAAATTGGCTAGGCATAATGAAGAATGAACTAAAGACTACTGTAAACAAAAATGGCAATAGCTTTGATCGTAAACTGAATGAGGACAAAAAATTTATTGATATTAATGGAAACGAAAAATTTCTAAATGGCAGATCTTTATTGTTAATCAGAAATGTTGGACATTTAATGAGGAACAATACAATTATCTTAGATAATGGAGAAGAAATACCTGAGGGTATTTTAGATGCATTTACAACTGTGTTATGTGCTTTACACGATTTAAGAATTAAAAAAAATTCAAAAAAAGGCTCAATTTATATAGTAAAGCCAAAAATGCATGGTCCAAAAGAAGTGGCTTTTGCAAACACAACTTTTTTGAAGGTTGAAAATGTCTTAAAGCTTAAACCTAATACAATCAAAATTGGCATAATGGATGAAGAGAGAAGAACAACTGTAAACTTAAAAGAATGTATAAGAAATGTAAAAAAAAGAATTGTTTTCATTAATACTGGATTTTTAGATAGAACTGGAGATGAAATGCATACTTCTTTTGAAATGGGTGCAATGATTTTTAAGGGAGACATGAAAAAATCAAAATGGCTTCTAGCATATGAAAATTGGAATGTTGATATTGGATTGTTATGTGGGTTTACAGGTAAAGCACAAATAGGAAAGGGTATGTGGGCTATGCCTGATAAAATGCAAGATATGTTAGATCAAAAAGCTTCACATCCACTTGCAGGAGCAAATTGTGCCTGGGTGCCTTCTCCAACTGCTGCAACTCTTCACTCAACACATTATCATAAAATTAATGTTTTTGAGAGACAAAAGGAACTTTCAAAAAGGAAGCGAGCAAATATTTCTGATTTACTTACAATTCCCGTTTCAGATAGGCAAAACTGGTCTAAAGAGGATATAAATTCTGAAATCGCAAATAATGCTCAAGGTATACTAGGATATGTTGTTAGATGGATTGATCAAGGCGTTGGCTGCTCAAAAGTACCAGATATAAATAATATTGGATTAATGGAAGATAGAGCAACTCTAAGAATTTCATCCCAACATATTGCAAACTGGCTTCACCATAAAATTGTAAAAAAAGAAAAAGTTTTAGAGATCTTAAAAAAAATGGCAAAAGTTGTAGATCAACAAAATGCTAATGATAAAAACTATAAACCAATCTGTGAAAACTTTGAAAAATCTATTGCTTTCAAAGCTGCATGCGAGTTAATCTTTGATGGAAAAGATCAAATCTGTGGTTATACAGAGCCTATTTTACACAAAAGAAGAATTGAAAAAAAAAAATTAAGTGAAGCTTAATTCATTTAAAACAAATATATTTTTTAAATTTCTCATTTCAAGTTTATCAAATATCTTAAGAACTATTAAAAAATTTTTTAAATAATTCTCATTATTTTCTAATTTATTTATAAAATTTAGAGTTTCTAATAAAGCCAGATTTTTTTGCTTTTTCTCTATTAAATTAAAAATATTATTAGGTATATAAATTTCGCCTGAGAAAACATTTCTCTTTAAATTGTCTGGCAGTTTAATTTTTTCTTGATAAATATAGTTTATTAAGCCTAAATCCTTATTTGTTAGTTTATATTCTTTATCTTTTATTTTTTTGGAAAATAATTTAAAACTTTTAATGGCATTTTTGTCTTTTCTATTATTAATTAAATTGACAGCATCCGATTTATACAAAAATTCATCTGTTACTTTTGCATTACTCGTATTTTTTTTTATTAAAGCTTTATCTTTATCAGTTAAAATATCCTGATTTATCTCTGTTAATTTTTCATTATAAAAAACATCTGCAAGACTAATTAATCCGTTAAGTTTCAACTTATTATAAAAGCTCTGTAAAATTTCATATTTTATAAAGTCATCCTGAGATAAAATGAATGCTTGATATAATAAAGCATGCGAAACTGGCCTCTGATACTTTTTGCTAGCTGTTTTAGGATTAATCAAGTCATCAATTGAAAAAGTTAACTTCTTATAAAGGCTTAATAGAATTTTTTTATCAATTAAATTATCGTTTGCGGATCTTTCTAAAAAAATTATTATTTTATTTAAGTTATTTTCTTCGACTTTATTTATGAAATTTTCATCTAAAAAATTTTTATATAAGTTGCTTTTAAAATAATAATTTCTTAATTCACTCTTCTTTGAAAAATTATTATAATTGATCTGATCTGCAGGAGAAGAAATTACAGACAAGTGAGCGTTTAATAAATTACTATAATTTACTTGATTAGAATTTTCTATTCCAGTTATTGAATTCACTTTTTTTATAAAAAATTTATCAAACCTGTTATTTTCGATGCCCAAGTCTAATTTGCTTAAAGCAATTTTATACTCCTTTTTATGCAGATGGCAAAAAATCTTATATTTATCTAACTTTTTACTATTCAAATCAGATGTCATGAGATTCGTATAACTGCATGCTTTATTAATTTTATAGTTTGATAAATAATGATTAAATAAAAATTCTAATAACTCTGTATTCTTATTAAGTATTTTATTTTGGTAAATAACTTCATCAATTAATTCCATTTTTTTATTTTTTATTAACCATTTTGACAAAAAAGATAGGTATAATTCGCCATCGTCGTCAAAACTTTTTAAATTAATTTTCGAAAAAAATATTTTTTGCTTTAATTCAACAAGATTCTTTTTACTCGAAATAATTTCATTTAATGACTTAGATAAAGCAGTTGTCTGTATTCCTGACCAAAAGTTTATATCTACCTGAGTTTCCTCAGGCTCAAATATTCCAAAAATTACCTCATCTTCTTCTGTAATTTTAGTCTCATTTATCGATGTCGTCTTTAAATTTAAATTTTTATCTTTTGTAAAAACTGTTTCTGGTAACTCAGGTTTTGATAAAGTTTTATTTTCATTTTTATTATTTTTTTTTTGATTTTTTATTTCCTTTGAGCTCTGCCAAATATCTTTTGGTTCAGAATAGGCGAGATTAGAAAAATAAAAACAAGAAAGAATTAAAAAAATTATCCAAATATTATTTAATTTTGACAATGACATCATTTTTTATTTTTTTTATTACGTCTTTTGTTTCAGGAGATAAGTCTAGGTAATTTACAAAATACATAAAACCAAATATAACAGATAATAGAAATGCTGATTTTAAAAAAAACTTTGTTTTAAACATATATTATTATTAAGTATATAAACATTTTAGTCAAAATTGTGTTATTAAATTATTATTAAAATTTTAGCAATGGTCAAAACAATTGTATTAGTTGGAATGATGGGATCGGGTAAAAGCTCAATTGGGCGTCAAATATCAAAAAAAACCGGTCTTTGTTACATTGATATTGATGAAGAAATTGAAAAAAAAACTAAGAGTAAAATTAAAGATATTTTTAAAAAGAAAGGTGAAGTGTATTTTAGAAATATTGAAGAAATAATTTGTAAAAAATTTATAAATGGTGAAAAAAAGATTGTATCAATAGGTGGTGGGGCGTTTATGAATAAAAATATTAGAGCTATTATCTCAAAAGTTGGAAAATCGTTTTGGATTGATGTTAACAAAGATATTTTGTTTGATCGTCTTAAAAAATCTAAAAATTTAAGACCTCTACTTGACTATAGTAATTTAAAAAAATCTATAGATGATATTATCAAACAAAGAAAAAGCACCTATGCAAAAGCTGACGTAAAAATTAAGGTATATAAAACTAACAAAGAAAATATTGCAAATAAAATTATAAAACTTTTATGAAAAAAATATACGTAAGAGTAAAGTCTAGTAAATATCCAATTTATGTTGGATCCAACTTGTTACAAAAGATTCAAATTTTGTACAAACAGAAACTTTCAGGAGTTAAAAATGTAATTTTAATATCCACTAATAAAGTACCCAAAAAATATAAACTAATGGTTAAAAAATCATTTGCGAAGAAAAATTTTATAAGTTTAGATATAAAAGACGGCGAAAAATCAAAAAACATTAAAAATATTATTAATATTAATAATAAGTTATCTAAAAATAATTTTTCAAGAGATGATCTAATAGTATCACTTGGCGGCGGTGTTGTTGGGGATTTGTCTGGTTTTGCAGCCAGTATATTTAAGAGAGGAATAAAATTTATTCAAATTCCTACTACATTGTTATCTCAAGTTGACTCCTCTATTGGTGGTAAAACCGGAATAAATAATAAATATGGAAAAAATCTAATTGGAACTTTTTTCCAACCAGATTTAGTAATCATAGATTTAGAAACACTTAAAACGTTACCCCAGAGGCATATAGTTGCTGGTTTCGCGGAAATATTAAAATATTCACTTATAATGAATTCAAAGTTTTTCTCTTGGTTAGAAAAAAATACTAAGTCAATTTTAAAAAGAAGGGATACTAATATTATTTCAAAAGCAATTATTGAAAGTTGTAAATGTAAAGCTATTATTGTTAAAAAAGACGAAAAAGAAAAAAATATTAGAGCAATTTTAAATTTCGGTCATACATTTGCACATGCCTTAGAAACAAAATTTAATTATTCATCTAAAATAATACATGGAGAGGCTGTTTTAATAGGAATGATAGTAGCTTGCAAAATATCATTAAATAAAAAATTTCTTTCAATACAAGACTTTGAAAGAATTATAAATTTTTACAAAGTAAATAAGCTTAATTATAATTATAAAACCTTTATGAATAAAAAAAATATTAAAATATTTTTAAAAATTATAAAAAACGATAAAAAATTTAAAGGAAAAAAAATTAATTTGATTTTATTAAAAAAAATAGGGCAATCAATTATAAGAAGTTCAGATATTAATAATAGCTTCATGCCATTAGTGAAATAAAATGGAAAATCTTAATCTTGTCTCTGTAATATATATTATCTGCTTAATTGTAATTTCTGCTATATTATCAGGATCGGAAACATCCATAACTTCAATTCGAAAAAGTAAAATCCATAAGTTAGCAAATAAAGGAGACAAAAATGCTTTGAGAGTTTTAAAACTCATTGAAAAAAAGAATGATCTTGTCAGTTCAATTTTAGTTGGTAATAATTTTGTAAATATTTTAGCCTCTGCTTTGGCAACCGCTATACTAATAAAGTTTTATGGTGATGATGGTGTAATTTATTCAACCATCGTTATGTCTGTCCTAATTGTAATTTTTGCTGAAATACTTCCAAAAAATATCGCTTTGTTAAAACCAGATAGATACGCCCTAACCTTGTCATTTATACTAACACTTTTTTTAAAGTTTTTTAGTCCTTTCGTTTACATCATAAAGAAATTTAACCTGCTAATTTTTAAAATATTTAATATTGAAAAACAAAAAGTTACAGATGCTTCTGTAAGAGAAGATATTAGAAATATTATAAATATGCACGAAGATGAGGGAATTCTTCTTAAGGATGAAAGAGATATGCTAAATGGAATACTAGATTTAAAGGAAATGACAGTAGAAAAAATTATGACACACAGGAAAAATATTTACTCTATTAATATAGATCAGCCAGAGGAATATTTTAAAAAAATCTCACAAAGCTCTTTTAGCAGAATACCTGTTTGGAAAGAAAGTCCAAATAATATTTTAGGAGTTGTTCATGCTAAAAAACTTCTCGCAAATATAAATGAAAGTGGAAAAATAGATTTAAAAAATATTAACGATAGTACATTAGATCCATGGTTCATTCCTGAAACAACTAAAGTTAAAGATCAGTTAAATGCATTCATTGACCGTCACGAAAAAATTGCATTTGTTGTGGATGAGTACGGTGAATTAATGGGGCTAATATCTTTAGAGGATATCATAGAGGAAATTGTTGGAAATATTTTCGATGAGAGCGACTTATCAACAATAGGCATTAGAAAAATTGGAAAAAACATTTTTAGAGTTAGAGGAGACGTCAATATTAGAGACATGAACAGAACGCTCGACCTAAACTTAAATGAAAAGAATTCATCTACTGTAGCAGGATTTTTAATTTATGAAACTGAAACGTTTCCCGATGTTGGACAAACTTTTAAATTCAACAATATTTTATTTGAAATATTAAATAAAAAAAATAATCAAATAACACAATTAAAAGTTACTTTACCTGAAAAGAATAAAATTACTCATTAATTTTTATTTCTAGTGCATGAATAATTGACATTTCTTCTACTAACGAAGAGTAAATCATTCTATGAATTTTTAATTTATTTTCTTTGGACAAAGTTTTGCTTTTTATTTTAATTAAAAAATGACTATTATTATTGTTAGGAGAATCTTTGTGGCCTTGATGGTAATGTGAATTATTTATAACTTCTATATCTTCAATATTTAAACTTTTTACAAGTTTTTTTTTAATATTTTCTTCTAATCTCATGAAATTATTTATAATATATATTAAATGAAAAAAAAATGTGAAAATATTAATTGTACAGAGCCTTCGTACAAAAAAGTTTTGATTCGCGATAAAAAGAATAAAGAATATAAAAATTTGTGTTACGACCACTATAATCTTCATCTTAAAGAAAATAAAAATATTTGTTGCGATTGGGAAAACTGTGATCAAATTGGTGAATTCAAAGCGCCATCAAAAAATAGCTTACATTATCTCTGGTTTTGCGAAAAACATATTACAGATTATAATAAAAAATGGGATTTCTTTGATGGTATGTCACAAACAGAAATTGAAAATTTTATGTACGATGACATCGTGGGCCATAGAAAAACACAAAAATTTGGATCAAGAGACAATTTTTTTCAAAAGTTGTGGAGTAATGCAATTGAAGACGAATTGTTGATTTTTTCAAAATTTAAAAATAATTTAAATAAAAATAAGTCCAAATATAACGAGAAACAGTTATCAGCATTAAAAAAAATGAATTTAGATGCTAATGTTGATTGGTATGGGATTAGAGAACAATTTAAAAAACTTGTTAAAAGATACCATCCTGATATGAACTCTGGGAATAAAGAATATGAAGAAAAATTAAAAGATATAACAATTGCATATACATACTTAAAAACAACAATTGAGGAACAAAAAAATATAGCATGAGCCAAGTAACATTCGAAAACCAACCTGATTTAAAAATATCTGTTAAACAGACTTTCAATATTGATACAGACATGGAAGTGAAAGCGTTCTCGAAGAAAAATATGTATGTTCCTGAAATTGATGAAAATTATATTTTTGATAAAGATACTACTTTAGCGATACTCGCTGGATTTTCAAACAATAGAAGGGTTTTAATACAGGGTTTTCACGGAACAGGAAAATCAACACATATAGAACAAGTAGCTGCAAGACTTAACTGGCCATGTATTAGGGTTAACCTCGACAGTCATATTAGTAGAATAGATTTGATAGGTAAAGACGCCATTGTAATTAAAGAGAACAAGCAGATTACAGAATTCAAAGAAGGTATTATTCCTTGGTCGTTGCAAAACCCAGTTGCTTTAGTATTTGACGAATATGATGCTGGTAGACCTGATGTTATGTTTGTAATTCAAAGAGTTTTAGAAAGTGATGGAAAATTTACTCTTCTCGATAAAAACAAAGTAATTAAACAACACAATTTTTTTAGACTATTCGCAACCACGAATACGATCGGATTAGGTGATACAACTGGATTATATCACGGAACCCAACAAATCAATCAAGGACAAATGGATAGATGGAATATTGTAACAGCACTAAATTATTTGAAACAAGAGAAGGAGGAAGAAATTATATTAGCTAAATGCAATCATTTAAATAATGCAGAAGGAAAAAAAATAATAAGCAATATGGTGAAAACCGCTAATCTTACAAGAAATGGTTTTGCTAATGGAGATATATCAACGGTAATGAGCCCTCGAACTGTTATTACATGGGCAGATAACTATAAAATTTTTAAAGATCTTTCGCACGCATTTAAAATATCTTTTTTAAACAAGTGCGATGAATTAGAAAGAGCAATAGTATCAGAGTATTATCAAAGATGTTTTGGTCAGGAAATAAAAGACAATATATCGGATAATCAATCGTCTGATAAAGATGGATAATAATCTAGAAAAGATAAAGAATGCACTACAGTCCACAGCTAAAGCTTTAGCTAGGAAGAATATTAAAGAAAAAAAAGAAAAGTTCAATACGATAAGTCCTCCTCAACTTTTTTCATTAAAGAACAAAGAAGAAATTATTGAAGCTAGAGTCACGTTAGATAGTCAGGCTTTAAAAATTAAATATAATGATGAGAAAATTTCCAAAAAAAATGAACCTGTCGGACAAATAAGCAAAAGTTTATATAAGATTGCTGAAAAAATTAGATACGAAAAAATTGGTAGCGAACAGTACGATGGAGTAAAAAAAAATATTAATGATTTTTATACGAAAAAAATTACAAATAGCGAAATCCACTCTCAAAATTTTATTGCTGATGCATTTGAAGCATATTTAAGAAAAAAACTAATGAATTTTAAAGTACCTAGTAATAAAAAAAAAGATTTTGATCGATGGGATGAATTTTTTAATGAAAAAATAATGAATAAAGTATTAAATCTAAGCAAAAATATAAATGACCAAAAACAATATTCCGACAATATTAATTCTATTATTCAAGATTTGGATTTAAAAGATCAAGATACAAACCCACAAAATGTTCAAAATGATGAAAATGAGGACAATAATGATCAAAATGAAAATCAGCAACAACAGTTAGAAAATGAGCAGGATCAAAACTCTGATGAACAAAATATAGATATGGAAAGTATTGTGCCTGAAATTGAATTCGATCCTGAGATGAATAATACAGAGGTATTCTTAGAAGATAGTGATGATAATGATATGCAAAATATGCAACGAAAATCATCAAAAGATGGAGGAATTAATAAATATAAAATTTTCACAAATAAGTTTGACAAAATTATCGATGCAAAAGATCTAATAACAGGTGATGAAATATTTAAACTTAGAAATAATTTAGATTTACAGATGTCAAATCTTCAAACTTTTATATCAAGACTAGCCAATAAACTTCAAAGAAAGCTACTAGCAAAACAAAACAGGTCATGGAACTTTGATCTTGAAGAAGGTTTATTAGATTCTTCAAAGCTACCGAGAGTTATCATGGACCCTTTTAATTCATTATCCTATAAAAAAGAGAAAGATATTGATTTTAAAGACACTGTTGTAACTCTCCTAATAGATAATTCCGGATCTATGCGCGGTCGACCAATAACCATAGCCGCAATATGTGCTGACATACTATCAAGAACACTCGAAAGATGTTCTGTTAAAGTAGAAATATTAGGCTTTACTACTATGAATTGGAAGGGCGGAAAAAGTAGAGAGATTTGGATGAAAAATAAAATTGAAAACCCTGGGAGACTTAATGATTTGTGTCATATAATTTACAAATCAGCTGATTTACCTTGGAGACGAGCAAAAAGTAATTTAGGTTTAATGCTAAAAGAGGGCATATTAAAAGAAAATATCGATGGTGAAGCAATTTTGTGGGCTCATAGCCGCTTAAAAAAAAGGAAAGAAGAAAGGAAAATATTAATGGTAATTTCAGATGGCGCGCCTGTTGACGACTCTACATTATCTGTCAATCCCGGGAATTATTTAGAACTTCATTTAAAAAAAGTTATAAAATGGATTGAAAATCATTCAGACATAGAAATTAATGCAATTGGAATCGGACATGACGTAACAAATTATTACGATAATGCATTGAAAATTGCGGATGTGTCAGAGCTAGGAGATGCTATCGTTGATAGACTGGTTGATCTTTTTTCTAAAAAATCAATTAGAAAAAGGTCGATTAACTAGAAATAAATTTAAAATAATTAATCTAAATGGTATTAAAAGCAATAACGCCATTAACATTTTTACACAAAAATCGCCTATTGATAAAGTAATCCAAGGAACACCTGTATTGTAAAAGGCTATAGAGAAAAATATCAGTGTATCGAAAAATGACGCGATTGATGATGATACAATTGGAGGAATAAACCAACTCTTAAGATTTCTAAGTTTATCGAAAATCTTAGCGTCCATTGTTTGCGCAACGAGAAATGCAATCCCAGAACCAACAACAATTCTGATAGATATGAGATCAATAGCTTTTAATGAAAACAATGAAGATATAAAGACACCCCAGATAAATCCAATAATAATAATTTTTTTTGCAAAACTAAGTCCATAAATTCTATTTGCAATATCGGTTACTAGAAATGCTATGGGATAAGTAAAAGCTCCCCAAGTTAAAATATTTTGTAAATTTAAAAAATTAAATTGAAACTGCACAAGGTAGTTTGATGCTAATACTATTAACATCATTGCTACTACAAAAGGAACAATTTTTAAGTTCTTTTTCAATTTATTTATTTTTCGAAATGATAATTTTTCTTAATTTTTTAATTTTAGGAGATAAGTTTTTATTTTTTGCCTTAAGTAAGTACTCATCTAATCCTCCCTTAAAATCGACCGCTTTTAACGCTCTAGCAGACAATTTAACCTTAATATTTCTTTTTAAGATTTCACTTTTCAAAGAAACTTCTTTTATATTCGGATAAAATTTTCTTTTAGTCTTGTTGTTTGAGTGACTAACATTATTGCCGCTCATAGGTTTTTTACCAGTTAATTCACAAAAATTCGCCATAATTCGTAGAGGTATATTTTGATAAAATATGTGGGTCAAGGTTTAATTTATCCTATTTGACATTTCATTAACCAAGGAATAATTGATTAATAATAAAATAAATAAATGTTTGATATTTATCTTCCAATAGCAGAAGTATTTATAAACGCGCCATTATTGCTTTTAATTAGCACAATTGTTGGTCTTTTAACGGGAATGCTTGGTATAGGAGGAGGATTTTTAATGACTCCAATTTTAATTTTTTTTGGAATACCTCCGATATATGCTGTGGCGAATGGAGCCAATAATATTTTAGCAGCCTCTGTCTCGGGAACTTTAGCACATTATTTTAAAGGACAACTAGATTTAAAAATGGGTGCCCTAATATTGGTTGGGGGTATAGTTGGATCAATAATCGGTATTGAAATTTTTAATTATTTTTTGAATGAGGGTTCAATAAATAATATAATTTCAATACTTTTTTTTGGGTTATTAACTCTGGTGGGTCTGTCAATGCTTTTTGAAAGCCTGAGTGAGATTAGAAGAATTAAAAATAGAAGATTTATAAGACGAAAGCTACATAAACATTATTGGATACATAATTTACCTTTTAAAACTAGAATCAGATCCTCTAAACTTTACATAAGTGTAATACCTCCAATATTTTTTGGAATATTAATAGGATTATTATCCTCAATTCTTGGTGTAGGTGGAGCTTTTTTATTAGTTCCAATTTTAATTTATATAATAGGTATGCCTGCAAAATTGGTACCAGGAACTTCATTGTTGGCAATGATATTTGTAATGATAGGAGTTACACTGCTACACGCATTACAAAATAATACAATTGATTTTTATCTTGTTTTAATTTTGGTTTTAGGATCTGTTACTGGTGCACAAATAGGCACATATATTAATATTAAAATGAAAGGTGAACAACTTAGAGCTATATTATCAGTTGTCGTGCTTGGTTGTGGATTAAAATTTGGTTATGATTTATTTCAGCAGAAAATTATACCGGCAGTTAACATTACAAATTTAAAAGGTCCAATTGAGTTAAATTCTTTCTCTCAGGGTCTGATAAACATTTCAAATCAAAATCCTGAAATTTATGCGATTTTCTCTATAACTGTAGCAATCGTATTAGGCATTATCGTAGCATACAGTTTTAAGAAATTATTTTAATGGTAAATAAAAAACTAATTAATACCTTGTCTTATTTAGGTTTAATCCCATTCTATGTAATATTAATTTTTTATTTTTTTAATAAAAATTTCTATTTAATAGATATATTTTTTTACTATTCTTTAGTTATCATAACTTTCTTATCAGGTTGCTCATGGGTTAAGCTTATCGAAACCAGTAAAATATCTTTAATTATAGTGACTATTTTTACACCAATATTAAATTTAGTTGCTGAAATATTCCTTAGTTCATACCTTAAAGGAGTACTATATCTTATATTTTATTATTTAATTTTTTTCATTGATAAAAAATATATCACTTACTCACCAGATTATATTTTTATGAGAAGAAATTTAACTTATTTAGTAATGCTGTCTCAAATTATAATGCTAATTGTTATTTATGCCAACAACCTCGGATAAATTTTTAAAGCCATCTCTATCTAAAAGATTACTTAGTTCTTCATTTATTGATGATGCTATTAAAGGACCTTGATAAACTAGTGATGTATAAAGCTGTAACAGTGATGCTCCACACTTGATTTTTTCGTAAGCTGTTTCACCATCAAATACACCTCCCACTCCAATTATGGGGATTTTTTTACCAATAAACTTATAAAATATTTTTATTTTATCATTAGAAATTTTAAAAATAGGAAATCCTGATAGACCCCCACTCTCTTGCCTATTTTTATTAATCAATTTCTCACGATTTAAAACTGATGTATTTGTTAAAATTATACCATTCACGCTTTCCTTTAAAAGAAGTTCACACATCTTCTCTATATTTTTGTTTTCAAAGTCTGGAGATAATTTAATTAAAATCGGAATTTTTGAATTATTACTATTAATATTATTAATTTCACTTAATAAATCTCCTAATTTATCAAGGTCATGGAAATCTCTTAAACCCTCAGTATTTGGCGAAGATATATTTATTGTTATATAATCAGCTAAGTCCTTAAGTTCTCTAATTAGATATAAATAATCTTCTATTTTTTGAGCATTACTTTTATTTGGACCAACATTTATTCCTAAAATTCCTTGTGGTTTGTCATTTAATATTCTGCTTTTTAATTTATCAAAACCATCATTTGGAAATCCGAGTCTGTTAATAATTGCTTTATCTTCTGATAAACGAAATACTCTAGGTTTAGCATTTCCATTTTGTGGTTTAGGAGTTACTGTACCAACCTCCACGAAACCAAAGCCAAGTTTTAAAAATTTATTATAAACTTCTGCATTTTTGTCAAAGCCGGCTGCAAGACCTATAGGAGATTTAAATTCTTTATTAAATAATTTTGTAGCAAGATTCAATTTTGGTTTAGAAACTAAAAGATTAAGTGGAAGTATATTACTTTTTAAAGCTTTTATAGCAATTGAATGGGCAATCTCAGGGTCTGTTTTTTTTAAAAATGTATTAATTAAATCATATATCATAACTATTTTATTTTTGACTCTATTAATTCTTTTGTTTCTTTTGTCCCATAAAATTTAATAAACGATCCCATTCTTGGTCCTTGCTGGTCACCAAAAACTATTTCGTAAATAGCTTTAAACCAATCCCTAAGTTTTTCTTTAGGATAATATTTTTTTCCGATCGTGAATACTTCAGTTTGAATTTCAGATGGTGTTAATTTTTCGTCTAATGAACTAAGTAATGAAACCAAATCATTTAAAGCATTCCTTTCAGTCTCATTTGGTTTTCTATATATTTTTTTTGGCTTCACTATATCCTTATAGTAAACTATAGCTTTGCCAATTAAAGTTTTCAAAATAGGAAATTCATCTTTATTTAACTTCGCATTATAATTTTTAATAAATTTCCAAATA
Organism: uncultured Pelagibacteraceae bacterium; assembly: GCA_902588515.1. Classification (GTDB taxonomy): domain Bacteria; phylum Pseudomonadota; class Alphaproteobacteria; order Pelagibacterales; family Pelagibacteraceae. The sequence goes on along the minus strand of CACIPP010000002.1, from coordinate 101,719 downwards.
ATATCCTGATCTTCAGCATTGCTAGCACTGACAAGATTTAAAAGTACAGCAAATGAGATAATAATTTTTTCTACTGGTGGCTTCCCATTATGAACATGCCATACTGGGTTACCTAATTTTTCTTTTGTATCTTGATCAATGAATTTTTCTAAAAAATTTAAATACTCATCCACTGCTTTTGGTATTACCTCAGGATAAAGTTTCTTTGCTCTTTGTGGATTTTGATACATATAGAATGCAAGACTTTCATGTGATGCGTACTTAAGCCAATCCTCAATTAAGATTCCATTTCCTTTTGATTTAGAGATTTTTTCTCCTTTGTCATCTAAAAAAAGTTCATAAAAAAAACCATTAGGTGGTTGAGCTCCTAATAACTTACAAATTTTTGACGAGAGCTCTGCACTTGGGATAAGATCTTTTCCGTACATTTCAAAGTCGACATTTAATGCATACCATCTCATTGCCCAATCGACTTTCCATTGAAGTTTACATTTACCTTTGGTTACCTGGGTCTTTATTTTTTTTCCGTCAACTTCGTAGACAATTTCTCCTTTTTCTTTTAACACTTCAACTATTGGAACTTCTAAAACCTTACCAGTAGTGTTACAAATAGGCAAAAACGGACTATAAGTTTTTCTTCTCTCTGGTCCTAATGTAGGTAAAATTAGGTCCATAACTTTTTCATAATTCTCCAAAACCTTTAATAATGATTTGTCAAATTCACCCTTTTGATAGAGTCTTGTAGAACTTTTGAAATCATATTTAAATTTAAAATCATTAAGAAACTTTTTTAGCATTTCATTGTTGTGCTCACCGTAACTAGAAAATTTATTAAAGGGGTCAGGTATTGATGTCAGTGGTTTTCCGAGATGATTTTTTAAAATTTCCGAATTTGTAATATTTTCTGGAATTTTTCTTAATCCATCCAAATCATCTGAAAATGTAAATAACTTTGTAGGTATCTTAGAAATCTTTTGAAAGGCTTGTATTACCATTGTTGTTCTGCACACCTCGCCGAACGTCCCGATATGCGGTAATCCGCTAGGTCCGTAGCCTGTTTGAAACAGAGCATAACCTTTATCTTCAATTTGTTTTTTTCTTTTTTTGAGAAGATTTTTTGCCTCTACAAATGGCCATGATTTACTGTTTAAATAATCATTATTCATCTTTTTCTTATAGGCCAAAATTGAATAAAGTTAAATTGGTATAAGTTGTAAAGACTGTAAGTCAAAAGCGAATATTGTTATATTTTTGGTTGTTATCAAAATGAATTCTGGAATAAAAACGGTCTTTTTAATATCTGGTTATTTATTAATCATACTAAGCTGTGTGATGATTATCCCTTATGTTGTGGAGCAATTTATGGGTGATGGTTCACACGTATTTGCAATCTGTTCTGTGTTAACAGCATTCATAGGTATCTTATTAATAATTACGAATCAGACAAAAAATAAGAAATTAAATATACAACACGCTTTTTTAATGACCACTTTAGCCTGGTTATTTATATCTTTGTTTGGATCACTACCCTTTATGTTCTCTACTCTTAACTTAAATTTTACAGACGCATATTTTGAAACTATGTCGGGTATAACTACCACGGGATCAACAATTTTAATTGATGTCGAGCGATCTTCAAAAGGGATTTTAATTTGGAGAGCTCTATTGCAATGGCTTGGCGGAATTGGAATAATTGTGATGGCTATTACAATTTTACCATTACTCAATGTTGGAGGGATGCAAGTTTTTAGAGCCGAAAGTTCTGACAATTCTGAAAAAATACTTCCTCGATCTAGAGAAATTGCTTTAGCCATATTTAAAATATACTTTGTCCTAACTATAGCTTGCGCGTCGTTCTATTTTTTATTTGGAATGAGCGTGTTTGATTCAATCGCGCATTCAATGACGACTATTGCAACAGGCGGATTCTCAACTTACACAAATTCTTTTGGTCACTTCGATAGTTTTGAAATTGAATTGGTTGCTATAATATTTATTATAATGGGAAGCATCCCATTTTTATCTTATATAAAATTTATTAAGGGTGATAGATTAATATTTTTTTCTGATAAACAAATTCAAGGTTTTATATTTTTTCTTATTTTATCTATTTTAACAATATTAATTTACTCAATGCTTTATCTAAAAAGTGATTTAGTAACTGCTATCAGAACAACCTTATTTAATGTTACGTCGATTATTTCAGGCACAGGGTATACAACTAATAACTATAGTGGATGGGGTAATTTCGCTGTTTTTTATTTTCTTTTATTGATGTTAGTAGGAGGATGTGCTGGATCAACCACCTGCGGTATAAAAATATTTAGATTTCAAATCATTGGTCAATTCATAAAAAAACAAATTAAAAATATTTTTTATCCTCATGGAGTATTTCCTGTTAAATATAATAAACATGCAATTGATGAAAAGTTTTTGTCGTCTGTTCTGACTTTTGTTTGTCTTTACATTGGTTTATTTCTCTTATTGTCTTTGCTTTTATCTTTGACTGGTTTAGATTTGATAACATCTATATCAGGTGCTGCAACATCTTTATCAAATGTTGGCCCAGGTCTTGGAGATACAATAGGACCTAGTGAAAATTTTGCATACATATCAAATGTTGCTAAATGGTTTTTAATAGTTGGAATGTTATTAGGAAGGTTGGAATTATTTACAGTTTTAATTCTTTTTCTTCCATCGTTTTGGAAAAACTAATTTAACTTAAGCACCATTCTATAATTGCCTTCTGACAGTGTAATCTATTTTCAGCTTGGTCCCATACTACAGAATTTTTTCCATCTATAACCGAGTCTGTAACCTCATCACCTCTTGCGGCAGGAAGTACATGCATGAACAAACAATCACTTTTAGCAAGTTTAAGAAGCTTATCATTTGTCTGATATTTTTTTAAAATACTCTTTTTTTTCTTTATATTAACTTTATCACCCATTGAAATCCATTTGTCTGTCATAATACAATCAACATCTTTAATCCCCTTTTTTGGGTCATTAAAAACATTAATATTTCCTTTTTGAGATTTAGCCCAACTCATAATCTTTTTTGAAGGCATATAGTTTTTTGGAACACATAAATTTAAAGAAAAATTAAATTGTACTGCTGCCTCAATCGCGGAATTCGATACATTATTTCCATCACCAATCCATGCAATTTTAGCACCTTCAATTGATCCTTTTTTTTCTTCAAAAGTCAAAATATCACTTAGTAGCTGACATGGATGACTGTGATTTGTTAATCCATTAATTAGTGGAACCTGAATTAATTTAGATAACTCTACCAATGTTTTATGCTCAAATGTTCTTAGCATAACAATATCAGAAAAACCCGATACAACCTTGGCTGTGTCATCGATAGTCTCTTCACCTTTACCTAAATGCATATCACTTGAGTTAATCACTATAGTTTGACCACCCAATTGTCTCATAGCTAAATCAAAAGATAATCTTGTTCTAGTTGAAGGTTTCTCAAATATCATCAATAACAATTTGTCAGCTGCATTTGAATTTTGAGATACAGAAACCTTTTTATCTTTTATGTAATTTGACTTAATTCTTTTTGCTTCGTTAACAATATTTTTTAATTCAGTTTTATCGATTTGTGAAAGATCTAAGAAATGTTTCATTTAAATTCCTTTAAGGATTTGTCAATTATATTAATTGCTTTTTTAATTTCCTCTTTTTTCACAATTAATGGTGGCAATAATCTAATTACGTTATCCGCAGCTTTTACTGCTAATAATTTATTTTTAAACATATGTTCTAAAAATTTATTATTATTAATCGATAACTTTATGCCAACCAATAGTCCCTTGCCTCTTACATCTAATATTTTGTTTTTATATTTGTGTTTTAATTTAACTAATTCATCTTTAAAAAATTGCCCGTTTCTCTCTACATTTTTAAGAAAACCTTTTTTCAAAATAATATCTAAAACTGCATTACCGACTGACATTGCTAATGGATTTCCACCAAATGTACTTCCGTGTGTACCTGGCTTCATACCTTCAGATGCTTTTTTATTTACTAAGCAAGCTCCTAGAGGAAAACCCCCACCAATACCTTTTGCAATAGGTACTATATCTGGTTTTATCTTTGCATAATCAAAAGCAAATAATTTTCCTGATCTCCCAATCCCACATTGAACTTCATCCAATATTAGAAGTATTTTTTTTTCATCACAAATTTTTCTTAATCCTACTAAACATTCATTCGGAATGACTTTTATTCCTCCCTCTCCTAAAATAGTTTCAACCATTATAGCTGCAGTTTTATTAGTAATTGCTTTGTTCAAAGCTTCATGGTCTCCAAACGGTACTTGATCAAAGCCTTCAACTCTTGGCCCAAATCCCTTTGTATGATCTTTATTGTTAGCTGCAAATAAAGCAGCAAGAGTTCTTCCATGAAAAGCTCCTTTGAACGTTATAATTCTATTTTTTTCGGGCATACCCTTTTCAAAAAAATATTTTCTTGCAATTTTAATACTTGCTTCTGTGGCTTCGGCACCTGAATTAACAAAAACAACAAAATCTGCAAATGAATTCTTGGTTAGTCTTTTGGCTAGTTTTTCTTGCTCAGGTATCTCAAAAGCATTCGAAACATGTATTAATTTTTTTGATTGTTTTTGAATTGCTCTGACCATATGGCTATGGCAATGTCCCAATGAATTAACAGCAATTCCAGATACAAAATCTAAATACTTTTTTCCGTTATGGGCATATAAATATGCTCCCTTACCTTTTTTAAAAGATATTTTTTTTCTGTTGTATGTTCCTAAAATTGCACTCATTTAATATTTAATTTTATAACCGTTTTTAAATAATTTATAACTAATATATACAGCTATTATATTACATACTGTGACAATAATAAGACCGTGCAATACATTGCTGTCTGATGAACCCAGAAACCCATATCTAAATCCATCTATGACATAAAAAAACGGATTAAATTTACTAATTATTGCAAGTGTTGAATTTAGATTAGCTATAGAAAAAAAAGTACCAGACAAGAAAGATAATGGTATTACTATAAAATTCGTAACAGCAGCTAAATTATCAAATCTATCAGCCCATAACCCAGCAATAAATCCAATGCATGCCAAAAGCAAAGATCCTAGCAATGCGAAAATAAAAATATAGAAAATGCTAAATATTGGCACTTTAATGAATAAAATTGAAACTAATATTGAAAAAAAACCAACTACAAGCCCTCTGGTCGTGCCCCCTAAAAGCATTGCTGAAGTTACCTCTCCGGGGGACAAGGGTGGATATAGAAAATCTACAATATTTCCTTGAACCTTGGAAATAATCAATGATGAAGAGGTATTTGCAAAAGCATTTTGAATGATTTGCATTGCTATTAATCCTGGTACCAAAAAAGTTGTAAAAACATGTCCTAATACTGGTGCTCTGTCAGTTCCAATTGCTAAACTAAATACGTATAAAAAAAGCAAATAAGTAATAATTGGCGATACGATTGTTTGAATCCAAACCGTTACAAATCTCATTACCTCTTTATAATAAAGAGTATAAAATCCTACCCAATTAACTGAACCAAATCTTCTTTCGCCGAATTTGTGTTTTTGTTCAAATGTGCTCATATTGATAAATATCAATAAATTTAAAAAAATGTATAATTATTGTGGATATTCGGAGTTTTTTTAATAAATCGTTAATTTTCAAGGGTTTTTATATCAACATATAGTATTGAATTTAATTCAAACCAACTAAATGTGCTTATATAAATGCATATAAATGCCTTGGGATACTGAAACTACAGAAAAACTTAAGAAATTATGGGCCGAAGGTCATACTGCTAGTCAGATTTCAAAAATGTTGGGCGGAGGTATTTCTCGTAATGCTGTTATAGGCAAGGCCCACCGTTTAAGTTTAGGCGGAAGAACTCAGTCTAGAATGATATCTTCTCCAAGGATTAATAACTTTAACAATCAAAATAAAATTCAAGGTCAAAAGAGGATAAGAAGACCAAGAGGACTTAGAGCTATAGTTATTGAGAAAGATTTTGAAGCGGAAAAACCAACTACATTAGAAAATCTGACAGATAAAACATGTAGATGGCCAATAGGACACCCAAACGAAAAAGGCTTTTATTTCTGCGGTAGGACACCCATGGAAGATAGGGTTTATTGCAAATTACATGTTTTACATGCTTATCAACCTAAAGGCTTTAAGGGTGATGAAGACAAAGGTCCAGAGGAACTACCCAATTTTATTGAGAAGAAAGTAAAAAAACGAGTTAAATCAGCGTAAGTCGTGACACTCAAAGTCACTTAATAATGGTTTGTAACATTATTGTAATAATTCCGGCATATTTTTTAAAAATGAAAAAAGTTTTATTTTTATGTACAGGAAATTCAGCAAGATCTATTATATCAGAATGTCTATTAAATCAAATGGGTAAAAATAGATATCAAGCATTTAGTGCTGGATCAAAACCAGTGGGTAAAGTGAATCCCTATTCAATAAAAATTTTAGAAAAAAATAATATAAATTATGAAAAGGTTTCAAGTAAAAGCTGGGATGATTTTTCAGATACAAAGTTTGATACTATTGTTACAGTTTGTAACAATGCAGCAAATGAAACATGCCCTGTTTATCCTGGATCGCCAAATAAATTACATTGGGATCTAGAGGATCCTGCTGCTTTTAATGGAAATGATGAAGAGAAATTAAATCAATTTCAAAGAACGTTTGATCAAATTCATAAATATATTAAAAAAGAATTTATAAATAAATGAAAAATTTAGACAAATATTTCTCAGAATTTTTAGGGACATTAATTTTATTACTATCAATTGTAGGATCTGGTATGATGGGACAATCCATGACAGAAAATGGGGCAGTAATCTTATTAGCAAACTCTTTGGCCATTGGATTTACTCTTGTTTTTTTAATTATTACTTTTGGTAAGAAATCAGGTGCTCATTTTAATCCTGCGGTTACATTAGTTATGTTATTACTGAGAAAAATTAAAACACAAATAGCTTCCATTTATGTTTTAATGCAGATTATGGGTGCGTGTACAGGTGTTATAATTGCAAATATCATTTTTGGCTTTGATGCAGTGGAACTATCAACAAAATATCGAAATGGATCAAATATTTTAATATCTGAGATCATTGCAACATTTGGATTATTAATGATTATTTTATTAAATCTTAAAAATAAAATCGAGGTGGTTGCGGGTTTAGTAGGGCTTTACATTGGAGCTGCAATTTGGTTTATGTCATCAACTGCATTTGCAAACCCAGCCGTTTCGATTGCTAGAGCGCTGACCAATACTTTCACTGGCATACATTATTCAAATATTATTTACTTTATTATTGCACAACTTATAGGTGCATTTTTATGTATGATTGTCCTAAAAAGAATTTACAAAATTTAACTTTATTATAAAATAATAAATATTTTTAATATAAATATGGGGGCATAAATGAAAAAAAAAATAAAAAAACAAGAGAATAAAAAACACAAAGTTTTAAAAAAAGTAAGCAAACTTAAAAGTAAGATTATAGCTCAAGAAAAAAAGATTTCTAAAATTGAAGCGAAAATAGCTAAACTAGAAAAAAAAGCAGCTGAAAAAAAAAACAAAAAACTAGCTAAGTCAGCTTCTGCACAAACATTTTCAACACAATTAAATAATTAATTTTTAAGAATAAATAATTTTGAAGTCCGACTCCATTTCCCTGGACAAGGACTTTAATCTTTTTTGAACAGATTTAGTTACAATCTGACTATGTTGATTAGATACTGAAAGTACAATTGTATTCCCCTTTTTAGATAATGATAAATTATCAAGAAATATAGTTGACATTGCAGCTATACCAGAAGCCAATCTTAATGCTGCACCAACTTGTCTTGAAATCAAAATTTCATTATTTGAAAGCAAGCCTAAATAATCGCGATCTGGATAATGTTTGACAGAGCAATGTCGCCAAAACCCTGCCAAAGCTACTTTTACACGGTCACTATGACTTAGAGATAATGCAGGTGTATTTAAGATTTGTGCAAAAACAAGTTCTGCCTTTTGAAAAGCTCCAAGCCCCCAATCTATATTACTTAAAGAGCATGTTGGTTTTAATAACCTTATTGGAAAATTTTCATTATCCTTAAAAATATCTTTTATAAAATTATAGTATTTTAAATAGTTTTCTCCATAGTCGCCTGTTCTAAATGCGGAATAATCAATAAAATTATTTAGTAGATCATGCGCAGTCAACTTATATCCTGATTTGACGATCAATGTTCCTTCTCTTACGCCAGATATTGAGCACTGTAATTTTTCTGGTGCTATCATCAGTAAGAGCTGTTTTAAAATGTTTGTTGCAATAGGAATATAATTTGTTCTTGATTTAGTAATATGATCAACTTTTAAAGATCTTAGCTTTTTTTTATCATCTAAACTTAAACAAAGATCCAAAGCTTCTTCCCTGGTAATTTGATATTGATGCAAAACATTGAGTGGATATTTTTTTAAAAAAATATCTGCCTTTAGCAATGTTCTCCAAACCCCACCAACAACATATAAATTTTTAGCTTTAGTTTTTTTTAACCAACCAATGCTTGATAAGTTTTCACTAATTATTTGACTTATTTTTTTTGTTTTTTTCTTTTTTGGTCTATTAAATAATCTCAGAACACCTATGGGCAAAGAGGCTTTTTTTTCAATCAATCCATTTTTTACTTTTGCAATCTCTAAGCTTCCACCCCCAAGATCAGCTACAATACCATCAACCTTTTCAAATCCTAAGATTACTCCTAACGCGGATCGTTCAGCCTCTTGCTCACCAGTTAATATTTCTACCTGATTGTCAAAAATTTTTTCAACTACGCTTTTAAAATATGGTCCATCTTTGGCATCTCGAACAGCTGCTGTTGCAAAAATATTTATATTACTTACCCTTGAGTTACCTAAGATATTTTTAAATCTTTCTAAAACGCTTATGGAATATTCAACACCTATAGGATCTAATTTTCCTGTCAGTTCCAATGAACTACCCAGAGAACAAACCGCTTTTTCATTAAATATTGGAATTTGGGATTTTTCAAAATCTTCATATATAAGCATTCTTATTGAGTTGGAGCCAAGATCTATAACTGCTTCTTTTTTTGCTGAAAAAATTTTTTGTTTAATAACTTTTTTTAACAACATTTAAATTTTTAAATTCATTATTTCTTCTTTGATAATTGATTTGCCCTGACCAGACAAGCTTGGATTTTTCATGAAGTATTCATGTGCTGAAAATACGTCGTCACCTGCTTTTAATATTTTATAATATTTTTTATCTTTTAACTCCCAGCTCGACTTAATATCTTTAAAATTTGCCATCATGATTTGGTCTAAAACCTGGGCGTGTACTGTTTCATTTTTTATTGGCAACATAATCTCTAATCTGCGATCCAAATTTCGCGGCATTAAATCAGCTGATGAAATAAAAACTTTATTTTGTCTTGATGGCATTTCTTTACCATTCGCAAAACAGTAAATTCTTGAGTGCTCTAAAAATCTTCCTACAATACTTTTAACATAAATATTTTCTGACATATTTTTTATTCCAGGTTTTAAGCAACAAATTCCTCTGACAAATAAATGAATTTTAACACCATGTTTTGAGGCTAAATAAAATCTATCTATTATTTTAGGATCTACTAATGAATTCATTTTTGCCCAAATTTCTGCGGGCTTTCCAGATTTTGCGTTTTCAATTTCATTGTCAATTAAGTCATTTAATTTTGGTCTCAAAAATCTTGGGGCAAGTATCACATTTTCTAATTCTCCAGGATCTCCATAACCAGTTACAAAATTAAAAAACTTTTCAATATCATTTGCATAATCGGGGTCTGCACTAAATAATGACAGGTCAGTATAAATTTTTGCGTTTATGGGATGGTAGTTTCCTGTTCCTATATGAACGTATTTATTTAAGACTCCATTTTCTAACCGCACAACCAAACTAGATTTGGCATGTGTTTTTAAATGAACAAAACCATAAACAACCTGAACACCTGATCTTTCTAAAGATTTTGCTAAACTTATATTTGCTTCTTCATCAAATCTTGCTTTGATTTCAACTATTGCTGTGACTGACTTTCCATTTTCTGCGGCAATTTTGAGAGCTTTTACAATTGGTGAGTCTAAAGTTGTTCTATACAAAGTCTGTTTAATTGCTTGAACATTTGGATCATTTACCGCCTGATTTAAAAATTCTATAACTGCATCAAAAGTTTCATAAGGATGATGTACAATCATATCCTTAGATTTAATTGCTTTAAAATAATCACCATTAAATTGATTTACTCTTTCAACTTGTCTTGAATTAAATTTTTTGAAATAGAACTCTTTTTTGCCTTGTTCAAGGATTTGTGAGATTTCGTAAGTTCCAACAAACTCCTCAATCTCATCCACTGTATCTGGGTCTGCTTTAATTTTTTTTATCAAGAATTTTTTTAAATGACGTTCAGATCCTTTCCTTAATTCCAACCTCACAATTCTGCCTCTTTTTCTTTTTTTCAAAGCTTTCTCATAGAAAACCACCAGATCTTCCGCCTCATCTTCAACTTCAATATCGCTATCTCTTGTTACACGTGCAGATATATAATTTTTGATTTCATAACCTGGAAAAAGATTTGAGCCATATGAGCTTACGGTTTCTTCTAATGATACATAATTTTTTACAGCTTCAATGTTGCTGACATTGTAAAATCGCTTTAAATTTTTAGGTAAAATAATAATTGAATAAATTGATCTTTTTTTTCCTTTTTTTTGCATTTCCATAAGCAAAAAGTGTCCTTGGTTAAAAAGAAATGGAAAGGGATGCGAAGGATCAATGGCTTGAGGTGTTAAGACTGGTGCTATATTAGTATTGAAAATATTTAAAAGATTTGATTTCTCATCCTGATTAATTTCTACAAAACTTTTAAAAAATATTCTTTGTTTTGATAAATCTTTTTTTAATTTTGACCAAATATAATTTGATTTTTTTAATAACTCGGATGATTTGATTTTTATTTTTTTCAATTGCTCCTTAGGAGATAATCCATCTATTGTTTCGTGTTTAATTTTTTCTTTAATCTGTGCATATACACCTGCCACACGAACCATATAAAATTCATCTAAGTTATTAGAGGCAATTGATAAAAATCTTAGTCTTTCAAAAAGTGGCAGATCAGTATTGCCTGCTTCGGATAATACCCTTGAATTAAATTCTAACCAGGATAGCTCCCTATTATTATATCTTTTTGTCATAAATTTTTAATTATTTAATAATATAATCTAGAAATGTTAATTTTATATGTCATGAGACACGCAAAATCTAGTTGGGAAAATCCTGATTTATCTGACTATCAAAGACCACTTAATAAAAGAGGAAGACATAATGCAAAATTGATGAAAAAAATTATGAAAAATAAGGTAATGTTTTTTGATTTTGCTTATATTTCTGGGTCTCAAAGAACAATGGAGACATTTAAATATATAAAAGATTTAAATTTAAGGAAAAAAAAAATAAAAAAAGATCATTATTTGGCTTCACCAAAAATTTTGCTCGAAACAATTCAGTCTACAAAGGATAAGTATAAAAGTATTCTAATTCTAAATCACGAACCAGCAGTAAAAAATTTAACAATGCAATTATGTTCAGATTTAAGTAATGAGGGAAAAATTTTAATCCAAAAATTTAGCACTGCAGGCATTGCAACAATTATTTTTAAAAAAAGATCTTGGTCAGAAATAAAATTTGGTGATGGTTTGCTTGATGAATTTATTAAACCTAAAGATTTTTACTAACCATCTATTGAATAGCCGACTGATCGTACAGTTCTTATCAAATCACATTGGTTATCTATATTAATAGCTTTCCTTAATCTTCTAATATGAACATCAACAGTACGAGTTTCTACATAAATATCATTACCCCAAACATGATTCAGTAACTGCTCCCTAGAGTAAACGCGTTTTGGATTTTTGATAAAAAAGTTTAACAAATTATATTCGGTCGGACCTAATTTAATTTCTTTACCGCCTCGATAAACACGTCTTGCCAAACGATCAATTTTAATATCCTTAAATATAACTATGTCTTCAGTTAAGGATGGCTTCACTCTTTTTAATAATGCTCGAATTCGTAGATTAAGCTCTTTTGTACTAAATGGTTTTGTAACGTAATCATCGGCTCCTGTCTCAAACCCTCTAATTTTATCAGACTCTTCTGCTTTTGCAGTTAACATGATTACAGGTATTGATTTCAGTTTACTGTCCTTTTTAATTTGATTACAAATTTCAATTCCTGATAAATCTGGTAGCATCCAATCAAGTAGAACTAGATCTGGATTATTTTTTTTTATAAAAGTAAGTCCGTCTTCTCCATTTTCTGATATATGAACTTTGAAACCTTCTTTTTCTAAATTATACTGAATTAAAGTCGATATTGGTTTTTCGTCTTCAACAACTATTATCGTTGCATTCATAGAAATTATTGACCAGATACTATACCTGATTCGCCTTTGGGTCTATCACCCTCTATATATTTCCCTGAAACCAAAAAATAAACTGTTTCAGCAATATTAGTTGCATGATCACCAATCCTCTCTAAATTTTTAGACATAAACATTAATTGCGAAAAAGGTGCCGCTGCGTCTTTTTTCTCCTCAATACATTTTAAAATTGAATTCATGCATATATCGACTAATCTATCTATTTCTTGATCTGCATTCCAAACTTGCTCTGCTAACTTAGTGTCGCGGTTTAAAAAAGCATCCAAAACTGTCTTTACACTCTTTTGAACTTTTTCAGAAACCAATGAAAAATTTTTATTTATTTCATGTCCAATGCTTTTATCGAGATAACGAGATCTTTTTGCAATATTTTTGGATAAATCCCCAATTCTTTCCAAATCAGAAGAAATCTTCATTGCAGAAACGGTCTCTCGTAAATCGATTGCTAGTGGCTGACGCATAGTTAATAAATTTACAACCTGTTCTTCTATACTTTTTTCTAAGTCATCAATACGGTCGTCTTTTCCAACAATTTTATCTGCAAATTCTTGATCTTGCTTGATCGCTGCCTCCGTAGCATCTTTAATTTGTTTTTCAGCTAATGAACCCATCTTTGCAATTGTATTTTTTAAAATGTTTAATTGCTCGTCATATGATTTTACAATGTGCTCACTCATAAATTTATCCAAACCTTCCTGTTATATAATCTTGTGTCATTTTATCTTCTGGATTCTTAAATATTTTTTCAGTAGAATCAAATTCTATTAATTTTCCTAAATGAAAAAAACCAGTATGTTGAGAAACTCGAGCTGCTTGAGCCATAGAATGAGTTACAATTGCAATCGTGTATAATGATTTTAACTCATCAATTAAGCTTTCGATTTTCGCTGTTGCAATTGGATCAAGCGCTGAACAAGGTTCGTCCATTAATATTACTTCTGGATTAATTGAAATAGCTCTTGCTATACAAAGTCTTTGTTGCTGTCCACCAGATAAACCTGTTCCAGGTTGATCTAAACGATCTTTAACTTCATCCCACAATGCCGCTCTTTTTAAACTTGTTTCAACAATCTCATCCATATGGGTTTTATCTTTCGCAATCCCATGAATATTTGGACCGTAGGAAATGTTTTCGTAAATACTTTTTGGGAATGGATTGGGTTTTTGGAAAACCATTCCAACCTTTTCTCTGAGTTGCACAACATCAACAGAATTGTCATAAATATCTTGACCGTCAATTTCTATATTGCCTTCAACTTTACAAATATCAATTACATCATTCATGCGATTTAAACATCTTATGAAGGTTGATTTTCCACACCCCGATGGACCAATTAAAGCAGTAACCTCTTTTTCAGCTATATTTAAATCAACATCAAATAAAGCTTGTTTTGATCCATAAAAAACTGAAACCTGTTTTGCTGTTATCTTATTTTTATTACTCATGTTGCTCCTGATTACCATTTCCTTTCAAATTTTTGCCTTGACCATACTGCTAAGGAATTCATAATTACTAAAAATCCAATTAGCAACATAATTGTTGCTGAAGTTTTTTCTACGAAACCTCGCTCAGCAGACTCAGACCACAAATAAATTTGAACTGGCAAGGATGTTGAGGGGTCTGTTGGAACGCTTGGTACGTCTACAACAAATGCAACCATTCCTATTAATAATAATGGAGCTGTTTCACCTAAAGCTTGTGCTAATCCAATGATTGTTCCAGACAAAGTCCCTGGCATTGCAAGCGGTACAACATGATGACATACAGTTTGAACCTTTGATGCGCCAATAGCTAATGCACCCTCACGAATTGATGGAGGAACAGCTTTTAACGATGCGCGGCAAGCGATAATAATTGTTGGTAAAGTCATTAATGATAATGTCATACCTCCAACAAGTGCTGTAGATCTTGGCATCCCAAATACACCCAAAAGCATACCAAGGCCTAATAGTCCAAAAACTATTGATGGTACAGCTGCGAGGTTGTTTATGTTAATTTCGATTATATCTGTGATTACATTTTTAGGTGCAAATTCTTCAAGATAAACCGCAGCCATCAGAGCAATTGGAAATGAAATTATTAAACATATGATAATTGAAAAAAATGAACCAATTACTGCTCCAGCAACACCCGCAATTTCAGGATCTCTTGAATCTCCGCTAAACAAGAAGTAATCACTAATAGAAGACCCGATTTTTCCCTGTTCTACTAAGTTATCATATACATTTAGTTGAAAGTTATTTAATCGTCTTCTGTCTTCTGGAATATTTCTTGGAAAATTACCTTTGTGTAACTGATCTAAATCATCGGACGCGGTTAATTCAATTATAACCTTTTTTCCGAGCATTTTTGGATTTTTTAATAAATAACTTTTAATTTCATATTCATAATTTCCGCCTAATAATAATTTAACACTTTTTTCTTCCTCATCATTTTTGTACGGATACAAACTTGTTGCAGCTTTATATGTAACATCAAAAAACTCTGCTTCTTTAATTTGTTTTAATGTAGGATTTTTTATATCTTCTAATTCTAATAATTTTTTATCAAAATCGACTTCGGTCTGAATAGTTGTTTTAAAGAATGCGGTACTTCCAGTTGAAAAAACTTTAAATAACAATAAACA
Source organism: uncultured Pelagibacteraceae bacterium (assembly GCA_902588515.1). Lineage (GTDB taxonomy): Bacteria > Pseudomonadota > Alphaproteobacteria > Pelagibacterales > Pelagibacteraceae. The sequence continues at coordinate 86,563 of CACIPP010000002.1, read as the reverse complement.
TACAAAAAATATTGAAATACCTATTGATACTACACCGAGAAATTGAAAGCGCTTTTCCGCAGCGTATCTTTTTTTCATTCTTTGTTCTCTAATCATACTTCTCTCTATATTTTTTAACAATTCTCAATGCAATGAAATTTAAAATTAATGTAAGAACGAAAAGTGTTAAACCTAATGCAAAAGCAGATTGAGTTTTTGCACTGGTAAATTCTTGATCGCCTACTAATATCATGACAATCTGTGTTGTAATGGTTGTTGTCGAGTCTAAAGGATTGATCGTTAAATTTGCAGCTAGGCCTGCGGCCATCACAACAATCATAGTTTCGCCGACTGCCCTGGAAACTGCAAGCAGAACTGATCCAACAATTCCTGGCAATGCTGCAGGAAAAACAACTTTTTTGATTGTTTCAGATTTTGTTGCTCCCATAGCATAAGAACCCTCTCTTAATGATTGCGGTACTGCATTAATTACATCATCAGACAAAGAGGAAACAAATGGAATAATCATGACACCCATGACTAAACCGGCTGCTAACGCACTTTCTGAAGATACTTCCAAACCTAGACTCTCTCCAACGACCCTAAAAAATGGTCCAACTGTGAGCGCTGCAAAGAAACCATAAACTACGGTTGGAACTCCAGCAAGAATTTCAATTATTGGTTTGCCCCATTTTCTTTGTCTATAATTTGCGTATTCTGCTAAGTAAATTCCAGAAAAAAGACCGACAGGAACCGCTACACACATTGCAATAAATGCGATAAAGGCTGTACCAGCAAATAATGGAACTGCCCCAAACGCTTCAGCTAAATCTTTTGCCTCCTGTGGTGTTAGGTTAGTTGGGTCACTGACAAATGCTTTTTGTGGCGACCAACCCAATCCAAAGAAAAAATCTAAAGGATTTATTTTTGTAAAAAATTGAATTGTCTCAAATAATAAAGAAAATATAATTCCAGCTGTTGTTAAAATAGCTGCAACAGATGATAAAAATAATACTGTTGTAAATATCTTCTCTACACCATCTCTTGCGTGAACATTTTTATTAATTTTATTATAAGCAAATAAGAATGTAGCAATTATTGCACAAAAGAAAAGTACTGCCTTTGCACCATGAGAAATAGATAACAAATTTTTATATGTTAACGCTCCAGATTTTATTGCTTCCGTAACTTGACCAGAAAAATTACCTTGAGCCAAGGATACAATCTGAGAATATATTAAATTTAATTCATTTTTTGTTAACTCATTTATCGATGACAATTGTAACTTGTTTTCTATTAAATTTTTTACAATAATAGGTTCTAAAATTGTCCAAAGTATTAAAATTAAAAATGCTGGAAGTGCACACCATAAAGCTTGATAATATCCATAAAAATGTGGAAGGGCCTTTGGTTTAAAAGAACCTGATGTGGCAATTTTTTTAATTCTTGATTTACCGAAAAAAAAACTTGAAATTCCAAAAAGAACTAACGAAGTTAAAAGTATTGAGTTCATCGTGTCCCCTTTTTAGAATTTAATTTCATTAAGGGCCTACATCATATAGGCCCTTAAAATTAAAGCTAGACTAGTTTAACTTGATTGTTGTTAACTTAGTTCCAGCAGTTCTTGTTTTTTTGTAAGATTTGTTATCTAGAGGTACTAATCCAACGTCAGTTAAATAACCTTTTGGACCCATAGTTCCTTTAGATGTGAACTCTTTCAAGTATTCTTTGATACCCGGTACAGTTCCAATATGAGCCTTCTTTACATAAAAGAATAAAGGTCTCGCGATTGGGTACGAATAATCTTGAATAGATGCTAAAGAAGGTTTTTTACCTTCAATTTTAGTTGCTTTGATTTTATCTTTGTTAGCTACTAAGTAAGAATAACCAAATAAACCAAACATATCTGGATCAGCAGCTAGTTTATTAACGATTAAAGTATCGTTTTCACCAGCTTCTACCGCCAAACCATCTTCTCTAAGCTTTCTACAACCCTTTTTAGGTTTAATACCTTGTGCTTTGTACGCAGCTTTTGCAGCTTTCGTACAACCTTTTTTCATTACTAATGAGTTCCAAGCATCTCTAGTTCCTGATGTTGGTGGGGGTACTAAAATCTTAATACCTTTATTGGGTAAAGACTTATCAATATCACTCCATTTTTTGTAAGGGTTTTTAACCATTTTACCATCGATCTCAACATCGTGAGCTAAAGCTCTCCAAAGTTGTTCTTTAGTAAAATTCATTTCTTTTGCTTTCACTGAATGAGCAAAAGAAATACCGTCGTTACCAACTACTATTTCAACAATATCTTTTACACCATTTTTTGCACAAAGAGCTTTTTCTTTTGATTTGATTGCTCTTGATGCATTAGTGATATCAGGATGTTTTGTTCCAACACCTGCACAAAATAGTTTCATTCCTCCACCAGTTCCAGTCGATTCGATAACTGGAGTTTTAAAACCAGACTTACCAAATTTTTCAGCAACGATAGTCGCGTATGGATATACTGTAGATGAACCAACGATTTTGATTTGATCTCTTGCAGATGCAACACCTGAAATAGCAATTGCAACTAACAGAGATAATACAAAGTTTAGTTTTTTCATTTTATTATGTCCTTTAATTAAAGTTAAAATGTTTTGACGGTTTACTGATACGGCGTGGCACTAATATTAAACAAATATTACAGTTTTGTAAAAAAGCTCACCGAATGGTTGAGTTATGAACAATTTTTACATCGCTTTTTTCGTCAGATAAGTTGCCACTACATGAAAATGGCAATACGGCTTTTGATAACGCATATTTGTTTGTCGGTCTCAAAACAACCTCTAAGACAACTAATTTGACCAAAGCTTTTCGGTAATTTTCCTGTAGTGTCCAAGGTTGGTTGGAAGGTGGATAAAATTTTTCAACTAAATATGATGCAACTTGAGACTCAGATAGCGTTGACTCTGGCTGACTCCTTAAAAGGCTATGTCTCACATCATCGAAAATCTCTCTACATTTATTGCTCGAGCTTAAATAATCATTTTCACTTAGACCTTTACTCATTGGTATAGAAATTGAAGCTATAACTGCAGTTTTTCTCCAATTATATATAACCGACATCTCAACCTCTTCTTTTCTATCTCCTATTAAATTTTTTAATAATCTTGAAGTATATCTGCTTATAATTCGATCAATTGATCGTTCCATATCTCTTTCTAAGTTAATAATACCTAAATCTAGATAATTTAATGGACGTTGCATTAAATTTGTAACAACTTCTTTTTGATCTGACACTGAAATATTAGGAAATAAAAAAAACGACAATAGTAAAACAAAAATACTAGTTTTTTTTTTCATAAATCGGTAAATGAACTATAAACTCACTTCCCTCGTTTAGTCTACTGTTAATTTCTAAATCTCCTCTATGTTGATTAATAATGTGTTTAACTATCGCTAAACCAAGACCCGTTCCTTGAATAAGATTTTTTTTTGCATTAGCGGTTCTATAAAACCTTTCTGTCACCCGATGTATTTCATTTTTTGGTATTCCAATACCCTGATCTTTCACATGAATGCTTACTGATCCTTTTGTTAATTTATCCTCATTATTTTTTAAAAATATTTCGACCACTGAATTATCTTTTGTATATTTAATTGCATTATCATAAAGATTTTGAACTACCTCAAAAATTTTATCATAATTACCTCTTACAAAAGGTGTCGTTTTGTTTTTAATAATTTTAATATCTAACCCTTTTTTCTCAGCCATTTTATTTGGTACCTTTTGTAAACTTTCTAAAATCTCATTAACATTTACTTTTGAATTAGGCTGAACATGTTCTTGCATCTCTATACGACTTAGAGACATCAAATCGGAAATTAATATTTCCATTTTATTTGCTTGCTCTTGCATAATTTTAATAAATTTCTGTTGAGCTATTGGATCATCTTTAGCTGATGAATAAATTGTCTCTAAAAATCCTTTAATAGAAACTAATGGTGTTTTAAGTTCATGGCTAACGTTTGCAACAAAGTCAGATCTTAACCTTTCAGCTTTTTTAACATCGGTATAATCTTTTACGACTAATAAAACATTTTTCTGACTAAGCGGCACAATAGTCAGTCTAAAAAAACTATATGTTGGCAAATTAATGTCAAACTCAAGATATTGGTTAATTCTTTTGTTTCTTGAAATTTCAATTTTATCCAAAAGATCAGGAACTCTGATAAAACCAGATAAATCTTTACCAATAACATCACCATAGTAATTTTTTGCAGCCTGATTTGCTGCAGAAATCGCATTAAAGGAGTTTATAAATAAAATATAATCCTCAATTTCATTGATTAATTGATTTTCTAAATCCTCAGAAGTGAATGCTTTAGAAGAATTTGTGACATTAAAATCTGCTGTATTTTTCTTTATTTTTGTTTTTTGATCTTCAATCTTGGAGGCGAAATACATTAATGTGCCATTTGATATGCACAAAATTACTAATGAAATTAGTTCTAACTTTTCAAAAAAAAACAACAGAACTAGTAAAATGAAATTAAAAATTGGAATCATTAGCATATCAACTAACTTTTAACATTATTTCGCAAAAAGTCATAATACTGAAACATTACTTTCATTTTACTGAAACCAAATCACTTTAACAACGTCCCATGTCTGCTGAACAACTAACTAAATTACCTTTTGCAAAAAAAGTTAATATTATAACCTCTGCCTTTTTTGCTCCTAAATTAAGTTATTATTTTGCTGAAAACCAAAAAGATATTAAGGCTGCACAACGACTGCGATATAAAGTTTTTTTTTCAGAACGAGATAAAAAGATTGTAAGTTTAAAATATTTTAAAAGAGATTCTGATAAATATGACCAATTCGCAGATCATTTAATAGTTACGCATCAAAACGGTAAGTTTTCTAAAACGAAAGTCGTTGGAACATATCGATTGTTAAATAGTAAATCTGCTCAACGATGTGGATTTTATTCAAAGGAAGAATTTGACATTGATCGAATGTTAAATAATCATGATAACCAAAATCTTTTAGAATTAAGTCGTTCGTGCATTCATAAAAATTTTAGAAAAAAAAATGTATTACAATTTATGTGGAAAAAAATTCATCATTATATTTTAAATCATAATATTGATGTCTTATTTGGCATGGCAAGTTTTTTAAATGATAAACCTCAAGAAATAAAAACAGAGTTAACTTATCTTTATCAAAAATTCCTAATGGAAGAGTCAATTAGAGTTTCTGCATTAAATAAACACAAAACAGATATGAATATCGCAAATTTAGATAATGTTTCTGAACTATCAATTGTAAAAAATCTACCAACTTTAGTGAAGGCATATTTAAGATTGGGAGCTAAAATTGGTGATGGAGCTGTGATTGATTATGTAGTCAAAACAACAGATATTTTTATTTATTTACCTTACAAAAATATTAGCAAGACTTATCTTAAAAAATTTATATAAACTTTAAGAGTGAAATCATTAATAGCTTGGTTATTTGGTTTTTTGTATTTAAAAAAATTATACCAAAAACATTATAACAACTCTGAACTTAAAAATAATTTTTGGAATAAAACATTAGAACTTTTCAACATAAAATACTCGATATTAAATACTGAAAAAATTCCTAAGACTGGTCCTGTAATTATTGTATGTAACCACCCATTTGGACTAGTAGATGGATTAATTATTGCTGATACTGTTTCTAAGAAAAGGGGAGATTACCGAATACTTATTAACGACGAAATATCACAAGTTGATCTCATAAGACCTTATTTGTTTCCTCTTAAACTTGATGAAAAAAGAGAATCTATAAAGTTTAACTTAAAATCAAAAAATGATGCTATCCAATATGTTCAAAATGGCGGTGCTTTAATCATTTTTCCATCTGGTGAAGTGGCAACTAGACAAAAAATATTTGAAAAAGCAATTGAAAAGAGGTGGCAATCTATTTTAGGTGCAATAATTAGAAAAACCGAAGCAGCAATATGTCCTGTTTATTTTCATGGTGAAAATAGTTTTTTATTTCACCTATTAGGAATGATGCATTACCCGTTAAGAAGAATTCTTTTTGCGAGGGAACTAATTAATAAAAAAAATAAATTTTTTAAAGCAATATGCTTACCAACCTATCATACTTCTCAATTTATAGGTAAGGGTAACTCTGAAATTTCAAATGAGTTGAGAGAATATACCTTAAGAGGCAAAGAGTCTTTTAATAATTAGGTACACAAACTGACTCAAATATTTTAGCACATTCTTCCCAAGTATATTGTTTTGCTAATTTCCTACATTTTTGTTTATCAATTTTTAATGCTTTTAAAGCTGAAGTTTTTAAATCATCATCTAAAGTATCAATTTCTGTGCCTCCAGTAATATCAATTGGGCCAGGAACTTTATACGCAGCTATTGGTAAACCTGCTGCGAGTGCTTCTATCAATACTATACCAAACGTGTCGGTTTTGCTTGGAAAAACAAATACATCACTAGAAGCCAAGTAGTTAGAAATATCCTTATCATTTAACATTCCAGTAAAAATAACATCTGGATATTTTTTTTTAACCTCACTCATTTGTGGTCCGTCTCCAACTACTATTTTAGTTCCATCAATATCTAAATTTAAAAATGCTTTAATATTTTTTTCAATAGCGACACGTCCTACATAAATCCATACAGGACCTTTAAAATCCTTTATTTTTTCACCATTGCCGAAAACTTCATGCTTTACTCCTCTAGTCCAGACTTTAAGCTTATCAATATTAAATCCATTTGATACCAATTCATTTTTCATTGTATTAGTTGTAACAAGAATACTTTGAGAATATTTATGGAAATATCTCATAAAACGATAAGAAAAACTCACTGGAATTTTAACTCTTGCATTAACGTATTCTGGAAACTTTGTATGATATGAAGTTGTAAATTTAATATTGTGTTTAAGACAATATTTTCTTCCAAAAAAACCAAGGGGTCCTTCAGTTGAAATATGAATGACCTGGGGATTATAATCTTTAATCATTTTATTAATTTTTGGCCATGCATTTAAAGCTAATCGAATTTCGGGATAGGTTGGCATCGGGACAGTAAAAAATTCTTTAGGAGTAATATATTTTACTTCATGGCCTCTTTTTCGAAGTTGTTGTCCAAGGTTATCCATAGTGCGAACTACTCCATTCGTTTGTGGATACCAAGCGTCAGTAATAATTAAAATTTTAAGAAGACTCACTTAAATTACGACACAACCCTAATTTTATCTTGTCTAATCTCTTCGAATTGTTCCTCGACATAAGTGTCAGTCAAAATTTCTTTTCTTTTATCTAACCAGTAAATAAGTTCAAATGTCCCATCAAAATGTTCAACTAACGCTGTACAACTTTCAACCCAGTCACCACAATTTTTATATTCAATTGCTTTCATATTTTCCATTGCTGGATGATGAATATGACCACAGATCACTCCATCTGCTTTTTGTTTTTTTGCAGAATTAACAACTAATTCTTCAAATTCACTGATAAATTTTACAGCATTTTTAACTTTAAATTTTAAATATTTTGATAAGGACCAGTATTCCTTACCAAGGCGTCTTCTAAAATAATTTAAATATCTATTAAAAGCGATTAACCCCTCATAAGCAGTAGATCCTAATCTTGATAACCATTTTGCATATCTTATAATTCCATCAAATTGATCACCGTGTACCACCCAATACTTTTTTCCATTAATTCCTTCATGAATTAATTGGTTTAGAATTTCGACATTTCCAAGATTAATAGGAATAAATTTTCTTAATATCTCGTCATGATTTCCAGCAATATAAAAAACTCTTGTGCCATGTCTTGCTTTTCTTAATATTTTTTGAACAACATCATTATGTTGCTGGGGCCAATACCATTTATTTTTAATTGCCCATCCATCGACAATATCGCCGACTAAATATAAATTTTCTGAGCGAGTATATTTAATAAATTCTAAAACCATATCTGCCTGACAACCTTTTGTTCCTAAATGAATGTCTGAAATCCAGATGGATTTGTACTGTAGTAACTTTCCGTCAACTGCTTTTAATGCTGTTTTTTTTATCATAAACGAATCTCTACTTTGAGTTGAATCATAATTATGTTACAGAAGTGTTAAAATTTTTTTAAAAAAAAAATAATATATGAACAAAATAGCAATTATTTACAATCCGAATGCGGGTAGCGCAAAAATAAAAAAGCTTTTAAAAATTAAAGAGAGGCTTAGTCTTAAAAGCTCCGTTACTATTTATGATACTCAAAAACCTGGTGATGCAACTAGTATTGCTAAAAGAGAATGTAAAAACTTTGACATTATTGTAGCTGCTGGTGGAGATGGAACCATTAATGAAGTTATAAATGGAATTCAAAAAGATACTATACTAGGCATAATTCCTCTTGGGACTGCGAATATTCTTGCCATAGAAGCTGGTATCAAAAATGACATAAAATCAATTTGTAAGTCTATTGAAAAGGGCGTCACTAAAAAAATTTATATTTCAAATATTAATAATAAGAAATTTTTTTTAATGGCGGGAATTGGATATGACGGCGACATTGTACATAAAATGCATCCATCTCTTAAAAAAATGTTTGGAAAGGCAATGTTTGGTTTTTTAGGGTTGCTCGAATTTTTTAAATTAAAAAAATATAATATTAAAGTTGAGACAGAACATGAGACTGCATTTGGAAACTGGGTTTTAGTAACGAATTCAAAACATTACGCAGGGCCTTATAGCATAACAAAATCCACAAGTATTTTTGATAATAGCATTGTTTGTTATGTTTTTAACGATCTAAGTCGCCTTGGTTTTTTATATTATATTTTTCTTATTTTGTTTTACGGAGATTTAGGCAGATCTACAAAAATAACTAAAATTATCTCAAAAAATATCAAAATCTCATCTAAGGAAAAAATAAACGTACAATGTGATGGTGAAAAATATGGGAATTTACCTATTGAGATAAATTTTTCTTCGGAGAGTGTTAATCTTTTAACCGCTTAAACAATTAAAGTAATTGCCAATAAAACTATACCAACAATTATGAGCAATACAGGAACTGCTTTAATTAAGGGTAAATTTGAAAGGCTCATTAAAATTCTTTTGGTAATTGAGAATCTAATGAAAACGCTCCTCCTCCTCTAAACGTAATTGCAATCATGATGAGCATCCACAGTAAAGGATATTCATATCCACCTTTGATCCATAAAAAGCCGTTGGGAAGATGTATATAAAATGTAGCTACAGCAAGTATTATGACTAACTGAATAGAAAAAACTCGAGTTAAAAGCCCTAATGCTACACATATTCCTCCAACAAATTCGGCTAGACCCACGTACCAGGCAAAATATAATGCAGGTTCAATACCCACGCTCTTAAAAAAACCAGCAGTCCCATCAATACCACCAAATACTTTACCGTAACCATGAGGTATCATCATGGCCCCTGCAGAAACTCTAATTAGTGGATAGGAAAAAGGTTTTAGAAGTTCATAAATTTCCTCAAATCTTCTACTGAAATATCTTGATGTTCTTGAGACTTGTATCATGGTAATAAATTTATTTCATTTTAAAAAAATTTCAAGCATATTTATTACGATTAATAAAATCTATTAATTCTTTTTGTGAAGTAGTCAAATTTCTTTTTTCGCGTAAATTATCGTAAGCTCTTCTAAGTGAATAAATTGTATCTACATTTACCACTTTCTCTTCAGACAAACCATAGTTGTATAGCTGCTTAATAAAATTGTCTTTTGTAGTGGAAATATTAAATGTAATTTTGCTTAAAACTGGAGCTAGTGTTTTTAATTTTGTCGAAAAACAACAAATACTTCCATTATCGGACTCTATTAAATAAGTATCAAATTTATTTAGGTTTTTTATGCAATCCTGAATGTTTAAATGATTAATTTCAGGTGAGTCCGAAATGCATATTGTTATTTTTTTTCCAAAAATTTTACAAAGATCGTAAGCATTGCTTAAAAGTTTATTAATACTTTCTCCGTGGTAATTAATTATACTATTATCACTTAGTCCATAGTCATTTAAATAAGTGTTAGTAAAACTTGTATTTATAACCACAATTTTATTATTTGATGATTTGCAATTCTTTATATTTTCAGAAGTAATTTTTAAACAGATATCATTATATTTGTCTATCAGCGTGTTGTTATTTAATTCCTGTCTAATTTTAGTTTTATTCTCATTCGATTTTGGATCAGAACAAACAAAACAAATAATATTTTCATATTTTTTATAATCCCCCCCTTTAAATATTTTGTTCTTAATTGCATTAATTGAACGTTTAATAAAACTGTCATCTTTAAAATCTTGAGATTTTATTTGTTTTGTAATTTCGTTTACTTCAATTTCTAGTATTTTACACTTATTAATAAAATTTAGTATAATGTCATCAGCATTATCGCTTTCAAATTTATTTAGCATATAAAAAAGGTTTTTATCGATCACCAGTGACAAGAGTTTATCCGGATTAATATCTAAATAATTAACTGAATTTTTTTTGATTTTACTTAAAAGTTCAAAATGTATTTTATTAATATCATCGTTTTCGTTTAGAAATATTATATTTTGGTTTTGAGCTTCTTCAACGCCAGCATTAAAAGCATTCATTTTTGACATTTGATCTATCTTAATAATTTTTTGGGTATGATTACTCAGCTGCTCAGCACTACTAAAGTCATTTTCGGTTACACAAATTATCTCTATTTCAGGAATTTTATTTTTTAAATCTTCAAAAAATTTTATATTATAATCTTTGATGGGTATGACGGCCGAAAACTTCATATTTTAAATTTTATTATTTTGACGAAAAATATATATCTTTATAGTATCCAATTGCTTCTTGTTTACTATTATCAGTGTCGGTCATTATTGCAATACCGTCAATCTTATTAACATTTAGTTTGTGAATAGTTTGAAAATCCTCTTTTACATTTGTTTTAACGCTAATCCATTTATTTTGCTTGTCATCCTTCAAACTTGATAAAACATAGTCAACAGACTGCTTTGTATAAGGGCTTGTCCAAGAACTTTGCTTAATTTCATTGCTAGAAAAAACATAGTTTATTACTTTTTTTTTCCACGGTAACTTACCTGTCGATTTTATAACAAAAACCCTGAGGGCAAAGTCATGTCCTTTTTTTGATTTTTCGTTTATTCCAATTAAGCCTTTTTCTAGCTTCCAACTAATATTTAAAAAAGGTGTTTCATTTAAATCTATCTTTTTCTCTACCCCAAGTCCTGAAGCAGTTCCATTGGCTTGAGCCTTTAAATAAGCATTATTATTTTCTTTAATAATTTCATAGTTTGTTTCGCCTTTGATGCTGTGTTTTTTAAATTTTTTTAGATTTCCATCGTTAAAATTAAATATTTTTTTCTCTAAAGAGATAGAATTTGAATTAGATAAAATTAAAATTATAAACGTAAAAAATATTAAACTAGATGATCTTTTTAAGCTCATATGAATATCTTATCTTATAACAAAGTTTGTTAAAGATATTTTTTGGCGCGCCCGGGAAGATTCGAACTCCCAACCTTTTGGTCCGTAGCCAAACGATCTATCCAGTTGATCTACGGGCGCATAGTTCAATTAAATATCACAATTAATAAATATCTGCCAATTGTCTATATTTAAGGTAATTAATTTTTAGTTATTTAATTTAGTTTTTAGTGTAATTTAAATAAATATTATAAATATATTGATGGATATAAAAAACCACCTCTTAAATTTACAGCCTTCATCAACGTTAGCCATTAATGAGAAAACAAAAGAACTGGAAAGCAAAGGTTCTAAGGTTTATAAGTTTGGTTTCGGACAGTCACCATTTCCTATACCATCAGACATAGTCGAGGAGCTTGCTTATAATGCTAGTAAGAAAGAGTATTTACCATCAAAGGGTTTATTAGAATTGCGAATAGCAATTGCAAAAAATCTTAAAGGTAAAAAATATTCGTTTGACCAAAATGACATTATTATTGGACCCGGAACAAAAGAATTAATGTTTTTACTTCAAATAGCTTTTGATGGAGAAATCATTTTACCTATTCCAAGTTGGGTTTCATATTTCCCACAGGCAATAATAAATAAAAATAAAGTTCATTTTCTTGAAACAAATTTTGAAGATAAATGGCACTTAACAGAAAATAAACTAAAAGAAATTTCAGACAAAATAGGTAATAAAAAAAAATTGATTATTATGAATTATCCTAATAATCCATCTGGCACAAATCCAAAAAAAATAGAAGAGCTATCGAATTGGCTAAAAAAAAATAATTTTATAGTTTTGGCTGACGAAATTTACAGTGATTTAAATTTTCAAGATAATTATTCATCTATTTCCCACTTTTATCCTGAAGGAACAATTGTAAGTAATGGATTAAGTAAATGGTGTGGTGCAGGAGGTTGGAGACTAGGCTTTTTTGCAATACCTAATCAATTTAAAAAATTAAATACAACAATTTCAAATTTAGCCACTGAAACATTTAGTGCTGTATCGGCACCGATACAATATGCTGCAATTAAAGCTTACAATAGTAATCAAGATGATTATCTCTCTAAATCAAAAAATATTTTGAAAAAAATTGCATTAGAAGCTTATAAAAAATTTAATACCAATAAAATTAAAGTTATCATGCCAGATGGAGGATTTTATATAATGCCAGATTTTTCAGAATTATTAAAAAACAGATTTAAAAGCTCGGTGGATATGTGTAATCAATTATTAAAAGATACAGGTGTTGCAGTGCTTCCAGGATGTGACTTTGGATTTCCAAAAGATAAATTAGTGTTTAGGCTTAGTTACGTAGATTTTGATGGAAAAAAATTTTTAAATTCAGTTAGCAAAGATGTAAACATTAATGATGAGCATTTGAGGAAATTTGCACCAAAGATTATAGAAGGGATTGATAAAATTATTAATTGGTCAAATAAAATGTCAAAATAACTATAAATTTAAGTTAAAATAGTATTAGTCAAGAATTGTATAATATAGTACTTTTCCTATTCAAAAAACAAAGGGGGATTAATGAAAAAAATAATATCTTCATTATCTAGTGCTTTAATACTTTTTGCATTCAGTTTACCTCTAAATTTTGCTGCTAAGTCAGCTGAATTTTTTACTATAGGTACTGGTGGACCAACTGGCGTTTATTTCCAAGTTGGTAACGCAATTTGTAAAATGGTTGCAAAGCTTCAATCTTCTGATCACGGTAGAAAAAAAGGTGGCGATAAAGCTTATCGTTGTTCCGCTCCATCAACAGGTGGATCTACTTACAATATAGGTCAGATACAACAAGGAGAATTCCAATTTGGAGTTGCTCAATCAGACTGGCAATATCATGCGTATAACGCAAGTAAGCCAGAAAAAGTCAAACCTTTTAAAGATTTAAGAGCAGTTTTTTCTGCTCATCCGGAACCTTTTCAAATTATTGCTAGAAAAGGGTCAAAAGTAAAAGACTGGAAATCATTAAAAGGAAAAAAAGTTAATATCGGAAACCCTGGATCGGGTCAAAGAGGAACATTTGAAGTTTTAATGGAGTCTCATGGAGTAAACAAAAGTTACTTTGGTGCTACATCTGAACTTACCTCTTCTGAACAATCTGGAGCACTTTGTGATAAAAAAATTGATGCTTATGGATATACTGTAGGTGTGCCAAATGCTGGAGTAGCTCAAGCTACAGATGGATGTGGAGCTTACATAATTGATCTTCAGACTCCTGAAGTTAAAAAATTAGTAGCTAATAATCCATTCTACGCATTTGCAACTATTCCAAAAGGTACTTACAAAACTTCTAAAAAAAATGTAACTACTTTTGGAGTTATGGCATCAGTCGTAACTAGTGCAAAAGTTTCAGATGAAATGGTTTACAACGTAGTAAGAGCAGTTTTTGAAAACTTAGACGATTTCAAAAAGCAACATCCTGCTTTTGCAAATCTTGATCCAAAAAAAATGATCAAAGATGGTTTGTCTGCGCCATTACATCCTGGAGCAGTAAAATATTATAAAGAAAAAGGCTTAATGTAAGTCATTCATAAAAAAGGCCCAGTAAATCTGGGCCTTTTTTTTTGTTTCTATGAGTGATAATTCATCAACAGAAAATCAAGATTTAAAAAACTTTGAAGAAGAAAGCAGTTCCAAAAGATATTTATCAGGCTGGAACTTAAAGTTAGTAGGTATTGTTGCCATATCATGGACGTTGTTTCAATTATGGTATGCTAGTCCGTTCCCTTTTATATTTAATTTTGGTCAGTTTATAGATGTACCTGCTCGGGCTATTCATTTATGCTTTGGTTTAACATTGTGTTTCTTAATATATCCATCGAAAAAGAAATTGGTAAATAGTAGTATCAGTATAAAAGATTTCATTTTTGTTTTTCTATCAATAGTAGTGACATTATATTTAGTTTTTGATTATGAAGGATTGGTAAATAGACAAGGTATTTTAGCAGAATTAAAAATTTTTGGCTTCAACATTCAATATGAATTAATTATTGGAGGGATTGGTATTGTCTTATTATTAGAAGCCACAAGAAGAGCGATTGGATTGCCGTTAGTAATCATCGCGATAATTTTTTTACTCTTTTCGTATTTTGGAAGACAAATGCCAGAATTAATTTCTCATGCTGGTTTATCTTTAAAAAGACTTGTTGGTTATCACTGGTTAGGCGGTGAGGCTATATTTGGGATACCAATAAGTGTTTCTGTTAGTTTTATATTTTTATTTGTTCTTTTTGGAGCCATATTGGATACTGCAGGCGGAGGTAAATATTTTTTAAACTTAGCTTTCGCATTAGTGGGACGAATGAGAGGAGGGCCTGCTAAAGCAGCTATATTAGCATCAGGGTTAACAGGTATGATTTCTGGGTCCTCAGTTGCAAATACAGTTACAACTGGAACTTTTACAATACCGATTATGAAGAAAACAGGTTTGCCAGCAATTAAAGCTGGTGCAGTAGAAGTTGCAGCTTCAGTAAACGGTCAGATTATGCCTCCGATAATGGGTGCTGCTGCTTTTGTGATGGCTGAACTTTTGGGAATTCCATATTTTACTGTCGTCACGCACGCCTTTTTACCAGCAGTAATATCTTACATTGCTTTATTTTACATATCACATCTGGAGTCTTTAAAATTAAATATTAAAGGGCTTCCTGAAAAGGAAGTTCCAAATTTGAAAAAAACTTTTTTTGGCGGGATACATTTTTTGATACCTATATTTATTTTAATTTATTTATTATTATTTCAACGTTGGACTGCTGCATCCTCGGTCTTTTATTCAATAATTTCTTTACTACTTATTATTATTTTCAAGCAAATTCTGGATAGAGATAAAAATAATTTAAATTTATTTAACTCTATTAAATCAGGTCTAAACCAAATACTGGCGGGCTTTGAAAAAGGAGCAATAAATATGATAAGTCTTGCTGTTGCAATTGCAACTGCTGGAATAATTGTTGGTGCTGTTTCCTCAACTGGCTTAAGTAATAATTTGATTATTATAGTCGAAGCGATTTCAGGTGGAAATATTATTTATTTATTAGGTCTAACAGCCTTTCTTTGTATTATTTTGGGCATGGGGCTTCCAACAACAGCAAATTACCTTGTTGTAGCTGCTCTAATGGCAAACGTCGTCGTGGAAGTCGGTAATGCATCTGGCTATATATTTCCTTTGATAGCAATTCATTTATTTGTTTTTTATTACGGGTTGATGGCCGATGTTACTCCACCTGTTGGCTTAGCGTCGTATGCAGCGTCTGCGATTTCGAAAGCTGATCCGATCAAAACAGGAATACAAGCCTTTTGGTATAGTTTAAGAACTGGAATTTTACCTATTGTTTTTATATTTAATAACGAGCTTCTCTTAATAGGTATTGAAAGTTGGTTTCATGCGTTAATCGTAATGATAACATCTTTAATAGCAATATTAATTTTTACTGCAGCAAGCCAAGGATGGTTTATAAAAAAACTTAAATGGTATGAAGTTATATTATTTTTAGTGATTTCAATGAGTTTATTCCGACCCGATTATATTATGGATAAATTTTATCCTAAGTACAACTATCAAAGATTATCTATAGAAAATTTAAACAGCTTAAATATTCAAAAAGAAAAAGATTTACAAATTAAAATAACAAGAGAGACAGCCTATGGACCAAGATATAAACTTTTTGAGTTTAAAAAAAATGAATACGATAAAAATTATTCGCTTGAAGATGTTGGAATAAATTTAGCGAGCAAAAATAGTCAATTGATTATTGACACTTTGAAATGGAATGGTGAAGCAAAGAAAATGGGTATTGAGACTGGAGATATTATTAATGAAATTAAAATTGAAAATTTAAATCGCCCTAAAAAAGAAATAGTATATCCGATTTCTATTATGTTATTTTTAATATTATCTTTTTTTCATATCAGAAGAGGAAAAATTTAAAAAATAGGAAAAATGGTCTCGGCTAGTTTACAAGATCTACATAGTTTGAATCCATATAATATAAAGTTACTTTCAACCTCTTCGCAAGTATTTCCACATTTTTCACAAATTGATATTTTTTTTGGAATATCAGAATTTTTATTAATATTTTTAATCATAGTAAAATTTAGTAAATTTATATATTACATTAGTTTACTAAAATATAAAATAAATGAACTGGATAGCAGCAACCATCATAGCAGCCTTTTTTCAAAACTTAAGGTTTTCATTACAAAAAAATTTAAATAAGAGCATATCTACAGTAGCATCAACATATGTAAGATTTATATTTGCTTTGCCATTTGCTGCAATATTATTTTTTTATTTTTTTAACGATTTTGACTTAATAAAATCATTTTTAGAGAATGATAAATTTATGGTTTTTGCTATTTTGGCTTCTGTAACGCAAATCATATTTACATTTTTTTTACTTTATTTATTTCAATTTTCAAATTTTGTAATTGGTACATCTTTAAGCAAAACTGAAGTAATTCAAATTGTTTTGTTAGAGTTTTTAATATTGGGAGATAAATTGAGTCCTATTGTTGTTATGGGTATTTTAATCTCTACAATTGGAATAATTATTTTTAGTGTAAAGGATGTGAAATTGTTTTTTAAAGGACTAACCTCAAAAACCACATTGGTTGGTCTTTTAAGTGGTTTCTTACTAGGTTTAAGTGTAGTTCTTTTTAGGGGCGCTGCACTAAGTTTAGATAATATACAATCAAATTTTGATAAAGCGTTAATCACATTGTTTTTTGGACTTTGTATTCAATCTCTTATCTTAACAGTCTATTTGGTAATTTTTGAAAAGAAACAATTCAAAAAATTATCACAAAATAAATTTCAGTGTTTATCAGCAGGTTTATGTGGTTTTTTTGCTACTTTATCTTGGTTTTATGCATTTACTTTGATTCAGGGATCTATGGTAAGAGCTATTGGTCAGATTGAGCTATTATTTAGTTATTTTTCTTCGAAATATTTTTTTAAAGAAAAAACAAATAAAATAGAATTATTTGGAATCTTAGTGTTTGTAAGTGGCGTTATAATAATTTTATTAAACAGATAATTTTGGTGTGCTTTAATTTAACTAACAGGGGACAGAAATGAGCAAATTAAAGCACACATTTCAACTCCTATAAATATTCGCTATTGAAGACCAGATAAAAAAAAATTATTAACAATTATTTATTACCTTAAATTGCAGTTTTTAAAGAGTTTTTGATATATTCTTCTCTTAATTGACCTGTAAATTTACCAGGTTTTCCATCTTTAATTTGCTTTCCGTTAATGTTTACTACAGGTGTAACAAAGGTTGTAGCGCTCGTAATAAAGGCTTCATCAGCTGTTATAGCATCATCTAATGTAAAACCCTTATAACTAATTTTATAACCAAGTAATTTTGCACAATTGATAACTGATTGCCTTGTAATACCATTTAAAATTAATTCATCCGCTTCTCTTGTTAATATATTTCCTGATTTTATTATCCAAGCGTTATTTGAGGTCCCTTCAGATATATATCCATCACGCAACATCCAGGCATCATCGAATCCTTTTTCGGATGCCTGTGCTTTGGCAAAAGATGGATATAACAATTGAGTTGTTTTAATATCGCATCTTTTCCATCTTTTATCTTCTACTGTCATAACTCGAATACCATTAGCAACTTCATCGTTTTTCAAAAGTTTTTTTTCTTGTGTAAAAGCAGCTACGGTTAAATCAATATTTTTTGGAGGAAAATTAAAGCTTCTATCTGCGATGCCTCTGCTGACATGCAAGTATATAATACCCTCTTTTAATTCATTTTTTACAATTAAATCTTTATGAAATTTTTTTATAGAGTCATGATTTAACATTTTTGGAAATTTTAATTCAGACATTGATCTATCCAGTCTTTTCATGTGATTATCAAAATCTATCATTTTTCCATCAAGTACTGTTGTGACCTCATATACGGAATCACTGAAAAGAAACGACCTATCAAAAATTGAAATCTTAGCATCTTTTTCATCACTAAAATGACCATTCAAATAAACAATTCTATTCATTTACAACTTTCTTGTCGTATTCTTTTTCACTTAAAAAACTATTTAGGTCATTTATATTAAGGACTTTTCTTTGATTATAGTTTGTATTCATATTTGGAAAGTCAGTTCTATAATGCGTCCCTCTACTTTCTTTTCTCAGTTTAGCAGCAAATGTTATTAATCTTGAAACTAACAGCATATCTTTTAACTTTGCAGATAAGTTTTTAGCTTCCCTTTCAATTTTGTCAAATTCAACAAAAGCATTATTTAAAGTCTTATCTGATCTTTCAACACCTACAAATTTATTCATTGTAGATCTTAATTGCCAAATATATTTTTTAGCTCTTACTTTACTTATAGTTTTTTCTTTTGGTAAGTAATTTTTAATGTTTATTGATCTGATAGCATAGTTTTTAATAGGTAATGAATTAATCTTTCTTGCTATTCGAATGGCATAAACGAAAGCTTCCAAAAGAGAATTGCTAGCTAATCGATTCGCCCCGTGTGCTCCAGTTGAACTTGTTTCGCCACACGCCCACAATCCATTAATAGATGTCATTCCGTCCATGTTTACTTTAGTTCCCCCCATATGATAATGAGCAGCAGGTACTATGGGTATTAATTCTTTTTCAACATTAATATTTGCATTTTTTAAATATTTATCAGCTGTTGGAAATAATTTTTTAAATGTATTTGAATTAAATTTTCTACAATCTAAAAATGTGGAATGACCTTGCATTTTAAGATCATGTATTGCTCTTGAAACAATGTCTCTTGGAGCTAGATCAGATAAGGCGTGAATTTTTTTCATAAACCTATTGTTATTTTCATCTACCAAAGTTGCGCCCTCCCCTCTAATTGCCTCTGTAAGAAGTGGATTGGGATCTACACCTATATCAAGTGCTGTTGGATGAAACTGCACAAATTCTAAATCTACCAGTTCTGCACCTGCTGTGGCTGCTAATGATATACCTTCTCCATAAACATCTCTCGGATTTGTGGTGTATGCATAAATACTTCCAATGCCGCCTGTAGCTAAAATGACATTTGGAGCTTGAAAAAAAACTATGTTATCTACTATTTGATCTTGATGAATGTGACCGATCACTCCAGTGCACTCATTGTTATTATTTTTTGTAATATGATCGATTGAAACATTCTCAACGAATGTAATATGACCAAGTTTTCTTGCATAATTAATTAATTTTTCTACAATAAATTTACCTGATTGATCGCCGTTAACTTTTAAAACTCTTCTCTGAGAGTGGGCTGCTTCTTTTGATAAAGATAATTCTCCTTTTTCCCTATCAAATATAACTCCTATTTTTTCTAAAAAATTAACTACACTTGCTGCTTTCTCAGTTATTTCTTTAACAGAATTTTCATCACTCAATCCTGCACTTACTTTAATTGTATCTTCAAAATGTTTTTGTGGCGAATCCTCCTCACTTACTGCCGCGGCTATTCCACCTTGAGCCCAAGCACTTGAGGACATCTCTCCAAGCTTGCGCTTAGTAACAAGAGTTACTTTCCTTGGATACAAGGATATTGCGACAGTAAGTCCAGATATTCCAGACCCAACAATAACAACATCTGATTTATAAATACTTTCCATAATTTATTTATTTATATATATAGCAACGTTCAATGAAAACACTTTTAACATTTTTATTACTAATTAGTCTAACAAATACGGTATTTGCCGCAGGCAGTGATAGTGATGACACAGTTGTAAAACCAAAAAATTACTCAAAAGTAAAAAAATTAATTAAAAAAGAAAACTATAGTGAAGCTATAGAAAAATTAGAAGAAATACTTTCTACAAAGAAGTTTCAAAATGATCCCGATATTATAAATTTATATGCATTTAGTTTAAGAAAAAATAACAACTTTGAAAAATCTGAAAAACAATACAAAATTGCGTTGGATATAGATCCTAAACATAAAGGAGCTTTAGAGTATTTAGGGGAATTATACGTTAATACTGGTAGAATAGAGCAGGCTAATCAAATTCTAGCAAAATTAGCAGGTTGCAAATGTAAAGAATATTCAAGATTAGAAGGTTATATCTCTGGTAAAAAATATAAAAAATTATTTTAAGTAGTTCACCACGGTAGCTCCGTACCGTCCCAATTAAAAAATTTTCCAGTTTCTGATGTCTTTAATTCTTTTATGATTGTAATTAAATGAGCAGCAGATTCTTCAGGTGTCTGTATTTTAAGATTACTTTTCTGAAAAGGTTTTGATAATTTAGATTTAACTGTACCTGGATGAAGAGCTATAAAAATCGAATTTTTATTTTTAATTTTCATTTCAATTGAAGCTGTTTTTATTAATTGATTAAGAGCTGCCTTTGAAGCTCTATAAGAGTACCATCCACCAAATCCATTATCTGATATTGAACCAACTTTTGCGGACAATGTAGCAAACACAGATTTCTGCTCACTATCTAATAATGGAGCAAAGTGTTTAATCAATAAGGACGGACCAATTGTATTGATTAAAAAATTTTTCTGCGCAAATTTTAAATTAATATTTTTTAAAGTCTTCTCTGGCATTTGATTATTTTCTTCATCATGTAAAATTCCAGTAGCATCAAATAAAATTGAAATAGCTTTTTTTTTATTTTTTATAAATTCAGCTGCATTTTTAATTGTTTGCTCATCATTAAAGTCAATTGATGGGTTGGTCATTCTGCCAATTTTAATAATTTCTTTGAAACCTAAACTTCTAATTTGTTCAGAAATTGCTCCTCCAATTGAGCCTGTGCCGCCAATAACAACTGCTAAATTTTCTTTATTCATAAATATTTTAACAAGCCACAATTATCTTGTGGCTTGTTTTTAAAAGTTATGCACTTAGTGCTTGGTCTATATCTGCAATAATATCGTCTGGATGCTCAATTCCAATTGATAGTCTCACATACCCTGGTGTTACCCCAGCAGCTATTTGGTCTTTTTCAGATAGCTGAGAGTGAGTCGTGCTTGCAGGATGTATTGCTAGTGATCTTGCATCACCTATATTTGCTACATGATAAAGCATCTTTAAATTATCGATAAACTTTTTACCTGCTTCAAGACCTCCCTTTAATTCAAAGCCGATGAGAGCACCATTGCCGCCATTAAAGTATTTTTTTGCTCTTTGTCCAACCTCACCTTTATGTAATGTTGAATAAATAACTTTTTGAACCTTATCGTGTTTCGATAAAAAGTCTTTAACCTTCTCAGCATTTGAACAATGTTGTTTCATTCTTAATGTAACAGTCTCAAGTCCTTGAATGATTTGAAATGCATTGAAAGGGCTAATTGCTGATCCAAGATCTCGAAGTAAAACTACTCTTGCTCTTATTATATATGGAATATTTGCTCCAGTAAGCTGAGGAACAGCATCACCCCATACGGCACCATGGTATGATGGATCTGGTTCCCAAATATTTGGATGCCTTTTTTTATTTTTTGACCAGTCAAATTTTCCGGAATCAACGATTATTCCTCCAATGCTGGTACCATGACCGCCAATAAATTTTGTTAATGAATGCATAACAATTGCTGCACCGTGTTCTATTGGTTTGCAGATCACAGGGCACGCAGTATTATCCATAATTAGCGGTATCCCTTTACTTTTTCCAATTTCAGCAACCTCACTAATAGGAAAAACTCTAAGAGAAGGGTTAGGTAGAGTTTCAGCATAATATGCTCTAGTTTTATCGTCACTTACCTTCTCAAAATTTTTTGGATCAACTGGATCAGCATAACGAACCTCAATACCCATTTGTTTTAAGGTATTATTAAATAAGTTTACAGTTCCACCGTATAGATCGGTTGATGCCACTATATTATCTCCGGCATTACAAAGATTTTGAACCGTAAAAGCTGATGCCGCTTGACCTGAACTTACACACAGTCCAGCAACTCCACCTTCTAATGCAGCCACTCTTTCCTCTAATACATTAGTAGTTGGGTTCATAATTCTGGTGTAAATATTTCCAAACTCCTTCAATCCAAATAAATTTCCTGCATGCTCAGCAGAATTAAACTGATATGAAGTGGTTTGATGTATTGGTACTGCAACAGAAGTTTGACTTTCGTCTCTCCTAAACGTACCACCATGAAGACCAATGGTCTCTGGGTTTTGACTATTTGTTGTCATTTTTTACTCCTTAGTTAATTATCATTTTTCTGTCCGAAATGAATTACCTAAGCTTTTGGGAAGTTCCGCTTTAGCTGTTACTTAGTCCGCAAGCTGTATCAAATCGACCTTTTAAATATATATGATGAATTACTTTTCAACAAGCCTTTTAATCTTTTTTCTAAAATTATTATTTACGGTGAAAAAGTGCCCTTTTTCCTCATGAATTGATGTTCCATTTGCATGATACCTTTGAAGGTGATTATAAAATTTTTCTATTTCAACTTCCAAATAAACTCCATCATCTGAGAGAACCTTAGCTTTTTTTGGCATTTTTGTAAGTCAAACTTTTGTAATTATGAAATTTGTCAATAGTAATATAACAATCAAAATATTTCTTAAAATTAAAAAGTAAATTTTTTGTTATCCTTTCATAGAAACAAATAAATTCTTTTATTTTCCTTGGTGACATTCTGTACTTTTTAGGTATTTGCATTTCTTGCTTTTTTCTCCAATAGAATACTTTGTTAAAACTAGGTACTTTTAAAAAAATTGAAAAATCTGCTTTTTTATAAATTTTTAAATAATAAATTTTACTAAAAATATTAACATTTTTTCTCCAGATTCTACTCTTATCAAATCTCTTCTCGAGCAAATTAATTGGTTTATTTAAATTTTTATTTATCTCTCCTCTATACCCGTTGCACCACCCTTCTAATAAAAAAAAGTCATAAGGAAACTTTAATAAATTTTTTCTTCTTTTTTCTATATCATCTTTTGCTTTTGAAAAAATAGGAATACTAAAAGCTCTGCTTTTACCAGATTTGAATATTTTAAGAACTTTTTCTAAGTTTTTAATATTATGGGTACCTGGAACTCCTCTTGTTTTAAATAATTGGCTACTGCTACTACTTAAAATTGCTCTATCCCTTTTTGATAAGTAAAAGTCATCAATCGATAGACTCAAAACTTTATAGTTTTTAGCTAACTTGTATTTAAGATTCCTCGTTAATGTAGTTTTTCCCGATCCTTGTGCCCCTGATAAAACTATAAATACTTTTCGATTCTTTTTTTTTATATGCAATAATCTGACGCATAGTTTATCTATGATATTGTTATATTGTTTATTGAACATATTAAATAACTACAGATATTTTAAAATAACCTAAGTCAATGAAAGTTCCAATTATAAATCATCCTGATTATGTTGCTCAAATTGGTGATGATCATAGGTTTCCTATCAAAAAATTTGGTGAATTAATAAAACTTCTTAAAAAAGATGGAATTGCAAACGAAAAAAATATATTTGAACCTAAAGAGGTATCTTTAGATACTCTTCGTAGGGCACATAGTTACGATTATGTGGAAAAAATTCTAAAATTAAATTTATCAAAAGATGAAATTAGGAAACTGGGATTTCCATTGGTTCCTAGTGTAAGGAGAAGATCGTTTGTTGCTACTGGTGGTACAGTTCTTGCATCTAAATTGGCATTAAAATATTCATTGGCGTGTAATACGGCTGGTGGTTCTCATCACGCTTTTGCTGGTCAAGGAAACGGTTATTGTGTCTTTAATGATGTCGCCGTAGCAGCATTATATTTAAAAAATAAATTTAATTTAAAAAATATTCTTATTTTTGATTTAGATGTTCATCAAGGAGATGGTACTGCTAAAATTTTAGAAAAATACGATGATATTTATACAGTTAGTATACATTCAAAAAAAAATTATCCATTAAAGAAACAAAAAAGCAATCTTGATATCGAAATTGAAAATAATATTGAGGATAATGAATATTTAGAAATTATAAAAAATGCTTTAAATACTGTTAATAGAAAGAAATTCGACTTCGTATTTTACGTTGCAGGCGTAGATATTCATACTGATGATCGTATAGGCAAAATGAATATTTCAACGGAGGGAATACAAAAAAGGGAAGATTTAGTTATCAGAAATTTTGTAAACAAAAAAATTCCACTTTGTGGGGTTCTGGGAGGTGGATATAACAAGTCATTCGATAAACTAGTACTACTTCATTCATTTCTTCATAGAACGTGTAATACACTAATTACTGCGAAATAGATTATTTTAAGTGATTTTTGAGATCCTCGTAAGTTCCAATCAATTTACCATCTAAAATAATTTGAGGTACAGTTTTTGCGCCCGGAACAGCCTCTAAGAATTGTTCCATTGTCCATTCCTTGCCAATCATTCTCTCTTCAAACTCTATATTTTTTGATTTTAGTAATGTCTTTGCTGCTTCACAAAAACCGCATGGAACTTTAGACCAAACAATATTTTTCATAATTTTTATATTACCTCAAAAAATTGATCTTAAAATATTTATTTATTGATTAATTAATATTTTAATGAGATGATTAAGTATGGGTACAGAACTTCAAAAAACTGCAAAAAAGTTATCTAATGCTTTTATAAAAGGAAAATTAATCAGTCCAATTAATAGGAAATTCTGCAATAGCTCGAAACAAGCTAACATCTTAAGAAGCCTCTGTGAAGAACAAATAAAATCTGAAATTGTCGGGTTTAAAGCTGGAGGAACTGGTAAAGCAATGTTAAAAAAATGGGGTGAAAAAGAACCATTTTTTGCTTCGATTTATAAAAGAAATTTATTAAAATCTAATTCAAGAGTTAAAATAAACAAGTACAATTTAGGAATTGAGCTTGAAGTTTTTTTCTATTTAAAAAAATCAATTCTATTATCAAAAAATAAAATGACTGAAAAAAATATAGGCAAATATATTATATCTATGGGTCCTTGTATTGAGGTTGTAGGATATCGTCAAAAAAAAAGGGGATTAAAAACTTTAGGTGATTTAATAAGTGATTTTGGAGCAAACGTAAAATTTATAAATGGATCTAAAAAAAAATATAAAAAATTAAATTTTGCAAATCTTAAAACTGAACTTATGCATGTAAAATCTGGTTCAAAAACACAAGGTAACACAAAGTCGGTGTATGATAGTCCAATTAAATCTTTAGTATGGTTGATAAATAAAATCAGAAGAAGAAAGTCTATCAATAAAAATTTTTATGTTTTTACCGGGTCAACCGTGGGTGTTGTACCAATAAAATATAAAGGTTTATTTAGTGGAAATATTGAAAAATTAGGTAAAGTTAAAACAAGAATAAGTTAATTCAAATAGATTTTTGAAGCTTACGTTCGTTATCAAACATTATAGCAAGTCTCTCGATTATAAAGTCAGAAGCATCAAAAATATCTTTCGGCTCAAATTTTTTGATATTTCCCATATCGGTTTTATCTTCAATTGATATTGGGTTAGAAAGTCTTTCAACGGCGCTGTCACCATTTATAAATAGTAATATTAAGTAATCTTTATCTGTTGGTGCGTCTTCATTTTTTATAAAACACTCTCCATTTTCAGCAATATTATCAACAAATCTTAAGGGCGATCTTTTTCTAGCTAAATATCTCTTATTAATTTGAAATACTATTGATTTCATATTTCTCGAATATCTCTCCAGTCTCTCTTCAACTTTTTTCTTTACTTCGTTTTCTGCTTTTTGTTGCTCTAGTATTGCTTTTGCTTCTTCACGTGATTTTCTTCTAATTTCTAATTCTTCTAATTGCTGATCTCTAAGTTTTTGTTTATAAGCTTTATACCTGTCACGAATTAATTTAAATCTATCACCAAGTTTCCATAAGTGATCTTTTTGCTCAACTATTTTAGATCTTTCCTCTTGCTTAATCTGTTTTAAAAGTAAATCCCTTCTATCTTGTATTTTTCTCTCTTTTGACTCAAGAAATTGTTTTTCTTTTATTTGAAGTTTTTCTATCTTTTTTAGTTTCGATATTGCTATTCTAATATTTATTTTTTCTACATAAATTTTAAACTTAGTTAAAATTTTGTTAATAAAAAACTTAAATTTACTTTTTAGGCTTTCTTTAGTTTTATTTTTATTTTTAGGTCTTTTAAATTTTGACTTATTTTTTCTCTTTATATAATTTTTTATCTTTTTTCTTTTTAAAATATTTTTTTTCTTCTTATTTCTTTTTTTCTTTTTTTTAACCATAAAACTCTTTATAATAATAACGTGAATATTCTTATCATACAAAATAGACCAGGAATAGGCGATCAATGCCTGTATTTAAAATATTTACATGAAATCTCGCAATCGTTTAACTCAAAAATCACATTACTTACTAAGGCAAGAAGTTGTGCAAAAGATTTTTTAAGCAATGATGTTCACTTAAAACAAATTAAATATTTTGAAGAATTGGGTCAGAGTAATTTCCAACTTTTTAAATGGGTAAGAGAGAATAAATTTAACAAAATATTTATTTTTCATTACGGAATCAAATATCCATTAATATGTAAAATCGCAGGCTCAAAACAGGTCAGATTTTATGGTTTTTTTAAGAAAAAAAGCGATATCGTTAAGGATGGTTACAATTTTACTCTTAGATGCTTAAATAAAAAAACTATAGAGAACCGCTTTAAGTTAGTTTCTAAAGTTTCGTCAGAAAAAAAAAATGATTTAGTAATTGGTATCGGCGGTAGTGGCTATCAAAAAAAATGGAGTATTTCAAAGTATATTCGTTTGATTAGTGAGTTGAATAAAAAATATGATTTCAGATTGATATTAGCAGGTGGTCCAGATGATAAAATTGATGCAACAGAAATAGAAAAAGGTTTAAATATTAAAAACGTTATTTCGTTATGTGATTTAAAGTTAACTTCATGCCTAGATTACATTCAAGATGGAAAATTATACATTGGAAATGATACTTCTTTCATGCATCTTGCAGCTGGATATGGTTTAAAAAGTTACGGAATATTTGGAGATACACCAAACTTATATGCTTCTTACACTGAAAATATTCATGCAATTATTCCAGAGGGTTACAAATTCGTCACTCATCAAAGTAAAGCGATGGACAAGATAACCGTTGAACATGTTTTTAATAATGTTGAAAAAGATTTTAAAGATCTTTTTAATTTAAAAACACAGTAAAATTAAAAAAAAGAAAATAAGTGGGAGTAAAATTGTAAAACCAATAATCTTATTTTTAATAAAGAAATAAATTATTATACCATACAAAATTTTCGTAATTTTCATCTATGTATCTTTAATAGTATATCTCTTGCACGATTTATTTTACTAGCTTTTTCTGTGCTTCCTTTTTTATCTGGATGTTCCTCTTTAATTAGTTTCCTATGTGCTTCTATTATGTCTTTTTTTGTACAATTACGAGATAATCCTAAAATTGAATAAGCATTATTTACCTCTTTATAGGAATTTGAAAAATTTTGATTAGGTCTGGTCCTGCTATAAAATAGGATTGTTGATATCAGTCTATATAAATAAATGATATTAAAAATATTCAATAATCTTTTCTTTATAGCTCCAGATAGAATTGCAAAAAATGGGAGTGAGAGTAAATATTTTCCCGCAATAAATAACCCTGCAATTATTACTATTGCTGTTATTATTGTACTTAATCTAAAAAAAGTTGAAAAGGTCTCACTTTTGGCATTGGCCATTAGCCACAGAAATCCGTATATTAGAGCGAATAATAAAAAACCAAATATTATAATATTCATTAATAATGAAGATACCTAAACTTGAAAAAAAAAGAAATGTAACAAATTTGCATGGATATGAAATCATAGATGATTATTCATGGGTACACCAAAAAGATATTCTTGAGGTTTTAACTGATAAGAAGAAGCTTTTACCTGAGGTAAGAGACTATCTCGAAAAAGAAAATGATTATACAGCATTTAATTTAAGAGACACAAAAAAGACTCAAGATATATTATTTAACGAAATTAAAGGTAGGATAAAACTTGATGACGAAAGTTTAAAATTTATAGATAGAGATTACACCTACTGGTCAAAATATGAAAAAGGAAATAATTATACCAATTATCTAAGACAAAGCCACACTAACAATAAAATTGAAGTTTATTGGAATGGTGATGAAGAAGCTAAAGGAAAGGCTTTTTTTAGTCTTGGCGATATTGAAGTTTCAGATAACGATAAATTATTAGCATATTCAGTCGATGATAAAGGTAGCGAACTTTATAAAATTAAAATTAGAAATTTAGATAATAATAAAGACCTTGATGATGAGATAACACATACATCTGGATCTATTACGTGGTCATATGACTCTAAATTTATCTTTTATTCTAAGAGAGATAAGAATCATAGGCCGAGACAGATATATAGGCATAAAATTGGAACCAAAGAAAAAGAAGATATATTGATATATGAAGAAATGGATAAATCTTTTTCATGCTCAATTGATAGTTCGTCCGATGAAAAATATTATTTTATTTCAACCTCGGATCATACGACATCTGAAGTCTTGTTTTTTTCAAGAGATGAAGACATTCCGAAACCAAAGATTATAAGAAAAAGACAAAGAGATATTTTATATTCCGCAAATTCATGGAATAATGAATTAATTATAAGAACAAATTTAGATGCATTAGATTTTAAAATATGTAAATCAAAACATTCAGAGCCTGGAAAATGGATAGACTATATACCCGCCAAAGAACAGGTAATCATTGGAGGGTGTACTTTTCTTAAGAAATGGATGATACGTTCAGAGGTAAAAGATGCCTTATCTAGGGTTTTAATAAGAGACCTTGAAACAGAGAAAGAAAGTGAATTATCGATTACAGATGAAACCGTGATTAGCCCAAGTATTGCTTTATACCAAAGAGATAAAAATACTGATAATATTTATATCGGTTATGAGTCACCAAAAACCCCCGCAAGAATATATAAATATAATATTGCTACCCAAGAAAAAAAGCTTGTTAAAGAAAAAATAATTCCTTCAGGTCATAATTCAAAAAACTATATTGTAAAAAGACTTAATGCAAAATCTAGAGACAACAAAAGTATACCTTTAACAATTACTTATCATAAGGATACACTTTTGAATGGTGATGCAAAATTATTATTATACGGTTACGGTAGTTATGGATCTTCAATGTACCCCTCTTTTTCAACATCGGCATTAAGTCTCATAAATAGGGGTATCATTTGGGTAACTGCTCATATTAGAGGAGGATCAGAGAGAGGAATGTCATGGTGGTTAGATGGGAAAATGATGAATAAAAAAAATACGTTTAATGATTATATAGATTCGGCCGAATTTTTAATAAAAGAGAAATACACTAGTGATGGCAATATTATTGGCTATGGGGGTTCTGCTGGGGGGTTATTAATGGGTGCTGTAGTAAATGAGAAACCAAATTTATTTTTAGGCATGATACTGGCTGTACCGTTTGTTGATTCATTAACAACAAATCTTGATCATACACTGCCCCTTACTGCTGGAGAGTTCTTTGAATTTGGAAATGCAAAAGAAAATAAACAGCATTTTGAATATATCCTTTCCTACACCCCGTATCATAATATAAAAAAACAAAATTATCCAAATATGTTAATTACAACATCTTTAAATGATAGTAGAGTACTCTTCGACGAACCACTCAAATTCACTGCTAAACTTAGAGATTTTAAAACTGATCAAAATCTTCTTTTACTAAAAACTGAAATGGAAGCAGGTCACGGAGGCAAATCAGGAAGAGATGCAAGTATAAAAGAAATAGCATTCGATTACTCCTTTATTCTTAAGATTTGTAAATTGCTTAGCACTTGAAAAAAATAAAATCATAACCATATAAAATATTGAAATATTGAAGATTGCCTTGCAGGGATCTTCTAAAGTACTTGCTTATACAAAGGAGGAAATTATGAACAAGAATGCTTTATCTATATTTAATCAATTACGACCGGTTTCGGTTGGATTTGATAACGTGTTTGATCATTTTGAAAAAATGTTTGAAGATGATTATTTTAACGCGCCAACAGTAAATTATCCGCCTTACAATATCGTTAAAACAGGTGAAAACAAATATGATGTTGAGGTAGCTTTAGCTGGTTATAATAAAAAAGATATTAACATTGAATATGCTGATAATCTTTTAACTATTAAATCGGTAAAAGCTAGTAATTCTGCAAAAAAAGATAGCGAGAGTGGTGTATTACACAAAGGTATATCAAAAAGGTTTTTTAGCAAAACCTTTACAATTGCTGACGATACTGAAGTAAAAAGTGCAGAATTAAAAGATGGACTTTTGAAGGTGTCTCTGGAAAGAATAATTCCTGAAGCCAAAAAACCAAAAGTAATTAAAATACAATAAAATATAATATAGATAGGGGCGGTAATCCGCCTCTATTTATTTAATTTTCGCTTCAATTTTGTTCCAAAATATTTTTTCTAATTTCGAATTATTTAATCTATTTATTTCCTGTATTCCTGTAGGAGATGTTACATTTATCTCAGTTAGATAATTACCGATAACATCTATGCCAGCGAAAAAAATGTTATTTTTTTTTAAAAATTTTGATACAGATTTAACAATCTTTCTATCTCTAAAAACTAGTCCAGTTTTTTTTGCAATTCCGCCAGCGTGAAAATTTGCTTTAATTGAATTTTTTTTTGGCATTCTCGCAACGCTACCTTCGTAATTTCCATTAATAAAGATTATTCTTCTATCGCCAAATTTAATATCTTTGATAAATTTTTGACATATCAGAGGATATTTGTATTTTTTTAAGGTAGCATTTATTATTTTTCTGCTTTTAGAAATATTATTAGAGATTTTTTGAATACCCTCGCCCCCATTTCCATATAAAGGCTTGATAATTGAAATCTTATTTTTTTTGTGAAATTTTAGAATATTTTTAACATCAGAAGATATAAGCGTGTTTACAATATATTGTTTAAATTCAAACATAGAAAGTTTTTCTGGGTGGTTTCTGATAGAGTTTGGTTTATTTATAACTAAAACTTTATTACTTAATTTTTCTAAAAAGTATGTTGAAGTTATATAATTTAAGTCAAATGGGGGATCTTGTCTTATCAGAACAACTTTGAAGTTTTCTAGATCGATATGTTGTACAGTCTTCCTTTTAAATAAATATTTTGAGCCGCTTTTCTTAATCGTAAAAAAATAACCAGAAGCTTTAACCTTATTATTTTCAAGATACAAATCTTTCGGTTGATAATGAAATAATTTAAAACCTCTAAGATGCGCCTCAAACATAAGCATTAAAGTACTATCAGTCTTCTGATTAATGTTTTTCAAAGGATCCATTTGAAACGCAATTTTAAAAAGCTTCATTTTTTAATAAATTATTTAAATTATTGTTATAAACATTTTTATACCTTGAAGCCAATTTTTCAGAAGGCGTTTCAGATTTATTAATAATATTCTCGATCTCATTTAAAAAACAACTTTCATCCTCATTATTTGCGTTAAGTTTGTTTCTTAATTCCAACCCTTTTCTCGATAAATTAAGAAAATATTCAGCATGCTTTTTAATATTTTTTTTGTCTAATTCGGTTTTGAAACCTTTTGATACGAACCCATGGTAAGCTTCATTAACTTCTTCATATTTCCAGTTCTTCACGTAATCAAAAGCTTCGTCAAGTGCTAGGTCGCTATATAAAATACCAGTCCAAAAGGCAGGTATAGAACATATACCCGACCAAGAACAAGAGTCTGCGGATCGAATTTCCAAATATTGTTTTAATCTAACTTCAGTAAAAATTGTTGATAAATGATTTTTCCAATCATCTAAAGTTGGCTCATATTTTTCTAAAGATTTCTCAGAGTTTACTAAAAATTTTTTAAAACTTAACCCTTTGCAATCAATTATTTCTTTCCCTCTTTGTATAAAATACATTGGTACATCTAAGGCAAAATCACAATATTTTTCAAAAGAATTGTTCTCAAAAAAGAAAGGTAATAATCCCGATCTCTTTTTATCTGTATCCTGCCAAATATAAGACCTATTAGATAAAAATTTATTTAATTTGTTGTCTTTAAATGGAGAATTTGAGAATAACGTAGCTGCAATTGGAACTATACAACTAGCTACTTTGCATTTTTTTTTAAAATCGTTTTCGGATGTATAATCTATATTGATTTGAGTAGCAGCAGTTCTATGCATCATATCTAATCCTAAAGTTCCAACATTTGGCATATAATCTCTCATGATTTGATATCTTTTTTTTTCTAATTTAGGAATCTCTTCAATTTTTACATTAGGGATAAAGCCTATGCCAATTATTCCAACACCCATAGAAGTACAAATATTTTTAAGTTCTTTTAAATAGGAATTTACTTCAATACAGGTCTGATGGATATTAGACTGAGTATCTCCTGATAACTCAATTTGATAACCAGGTTCAAAAGTAATATTTAACTTTTCCTTTTTAAATCCGATTGTTACACCATTTTCTTTTACCTCATTCCAATTATTAGCTTTTAATTTTTGAAAAATGCTTTCTAAGTTGGGCTCGGGTCCGCTGATGTTTACAGGTTTGCATGTCGTTAAATTAAATAAGAACTTTTCATGCTCTGTGCCAATCATTCTATTCTCAGGCTTTTTACAGCCATTATTAAAAAAATTAATTAAATCATTTTTGTCTATTTTCATAATTTTCAACTTATACCAGAATTTTATTTTAAGTTTGAAATTTAATCCACATCTAAAGTTGTTTTAAGTTTAAAATTTTAGAATCAATAACTATAAAGTCCTTAAATAAGGAGATTTATGTTCGAAAATTATTTTAAATTTAAACAAAATAAAACAGATTTAAAAACAGAGGTTACAGCTGGGGTTACAACTTTTTTGACCATGGCTTATATAATGTTTTTAAATCCTATTATTCTAAAAGATGGTGGATTTGATTTTGGCGGCGTCTATACAGCCACAATTTTAGCTTCCGCAATTGCTTGCTTTATAATGGCAGCGTATGGAAAAACTTGGCCAGTAGGATTAGCTCCTGGAATGGGTTTAAATGCATTTATTGCTTATGGAGTTTGTAAAGGTATGGGTTATACTCCTGATCAAGCGTTAGGTGCAGTGTTCGTTGCAGGTATTGCCTTTTTATTAATTTCTTTAACACCTTTAAGAGCTTGGATAATTAATTCAATTCCAAAAAGTCTAAAATTAGGAATTGGTGCAGGTATAGGATTATTTTTAGCAATTATTGGCTTACAAATTATGGGCGTGTCTGCAAATCACCCTGTAACATTAGTTACGCTTGGAAACTTAAAGGATCCAATTGTTTTATTGGCGTGTTTAGCATTTGTAACAATGATTGTTTTAGAAAAGCTAAAAATTAAAGGCAATATCATAATAGGTATATTAGTATTTAGTATAATAGCTTGGGTTTTAGGGCTTGCTAAATTTAATGGAGTAGTCGGATCTATACCTCCTATGAAGCATCTTCTTACATTCGATATGGGTGCAGCTTTATCAGCAGGTATGGTAACCGTAGTATTTACACTTTTCTTTGTGGACTTTTTCGATACTGCAGGAACATTAACTTCAGTAGCTAATGTAGCAGGAAAAGTTGACTCTAAAGGTAAAGTAAAAGACATCGAGAAAGCAATGTTATCGGACAGTGTAGGAACAGTTGCAGGATCCATGTTGGGAACTACTACAGTCACAAGTTACATCGAGTCAGGCTCAGGTATAAAAGCAGGAGGAAGAACGGGTATGACATCATTAGTAATAGGTGTTTTATTTCTTTCTTGTTTATTTTTTGCGCCACTTGCTACATCACTTCCAAAACAAATTGATGGTGCAGCCTTAGTGTATGTAGCTGTGTTGTTTGTTAGAAATATTGTCGACATTGAATGGGATGATATTTCAGAATCAGCACCGGCAGTATTAGCTATGATCACTATGCCTTTAACATACAGTATCAGCCATGGTATAGCGCTTGCATTTATTTCTTACGCAGCAATTAAAATTTTAACTGGTAAATTTGCAGGAGTGAACCCAGCGATATGGTTAGTTGCTCTTTTAAGTGTACTAAGTTTTGCAGTTTAAAAATTTGATTTAAAGGCACCACATATTTTATGTGGTGCCTTTTTTTATATCTTCAATTCTAATTTCTTCGTACTTTTCAAATGGTTGAACAATCCAAGGATTTGTATCAAGCTTCTTGGCACAAAAATCTGGCTCAAAAGTAGAATGTTTTTTTTTCCATAAAACTGCAGTTTTTATTTCATTGATATTATTTTTGATAGGATCGTATTTTTTTAGCCATTTAATACTCTCAGTGAGAGTCACCCCGGTATCGGATAAGTCATCACACAGTAGAATATTCCCCCCTAAATTTTTTGCAGTAGAGCTTAGTTCTCTTGAAAATACTATATCTCCTTGATTATCCTCGATACTTTTTCCTGTATAAGATTCAACAGCTAAATATGCACATTTAATTTTAAATATTCTACTTAAAACATCTATAATGGGCGCACCACCTCTCATAATGCCAATTAATAAATTAACTTTGAAACCACTACTATGAATTTTAACCGCTAATTCTTCAACAGTTTTATTGTATTCATCCCAACTTATAATAAGTTTTTCTGCCATAAAACAATCTAATACTTTACTGGAACTGGATCAATACTTCGCCATAAATACCAGGTTGCAACAGTACAATATGGGCTCCATTTATTCCTAAAATAATTTAATTGACTAGAGTTGGGTGGATATTTTGTTTTATAGTGAATTGATATGGCCCTTAACAATCCAATATCTTGCACGGGAAATATATTCGGTCGTAATTGATTGAAAAATAAGAACATTTCTGCTGTCCACTTTCCCACTCCTTTAATTGTAGTTAAATATTTAATAGCATCTTCATCACTTAATTGTTTTAATTTTTGAACAGAAATTGATTTATCAATGAATTTTTTGGTTATAATTTTAATATATTCAATTTTTTGTCTTGATAATCCGCATGACGATAATTGACGTTTACTTAATTTACTAATTTTTAATGGTCTAATTTTATTTGCTTTATTCTCTAGTTTTTTCCAAACCGAATTTGCAGCTGCAACTGATATCTGCTGACCAACTATGGATTTTAAAAGTGAGTAATACGCATCATCTCTTGAAACTAAAGATCCTTTATATTTTGCAATAAGTTTTCTCAAAATTTTATCTTTTTTTGATAAATGCATTTTGGCTTTTTTCCAATATAAAGGTTTTGCCATCAGACTTGTCTAAGAGGTGTTGTTTTAATTTTTCTTATAGCTTCTCTTCTTATTATAATTGCTGTGCTAGTAATTATGAGTAGAGATCCTAAAAGGGTATATGAAGACGGAATTTCATTAAAAATAAAAATACCTGATATTGTTGCGAAAATTAAACTTAAATATTTAATTGGTGTAACTTTTGATACTTCGGCGTACCTTATTGATTTTGTCAGAAATATATTTCCAAGAGATCCTGATATACCAATCAAAATCAAAAATATCAAATCTGGTTGCTTAATTGTCTCCCATTGAAAAAAGCAACTGATTGATCCGATAATAATTAACACTACGGTAAAATATAGAGCTATTAAGTAATCAGGCTCAGTAGATGAGAGTTTTTTTATTGCAATAGATATTATGCCGAAACCAATGCAAAATAATATTGGATAAATAGCATAAAAAGAAAATAAATCTGTACCTGGTTTTAAAATTATTAATACTCCTCCAAGACCTGTAATAATCGCTATCCATCTAAAAATTCTTACTGTTTCTTTTAAAAATATAATTGAGAAGATCGTTGCAAATACTGGTGCAGCAAAACTAATAGCTATTGCATCTGCAATTGGCAAGTATTTTAATCCTAGAAATAAGAATATCATTGCAAATGCTCCTGCAATAGCTCTAACCGAATGTAATTTAATTTTAGAAGTATAAAATAAATTTTTATAGCGATTTTTAGGAATAATAAAAAAAATTGGTATTAGACCAAATACACCTCTGAAAAGAACTAGCTGAAATGTAGGATAGGATGCAGATAAAAATTTAACTAATATATCCATCGTTGAAAAGCATATGACACTTAGCAACATAAATATAATACCTTGTTGATTTTGAGTGAGCATATGATTTATTATAATACTAAAAAATTTAAATTGAAATGAGCTTAGTAAATACACAATGGTTATACACAAGTCTAAATAATAAAGATTTAAAAATTTTAGATTGTAGCTGGTACTTACCTAATTTAGGTAAAAACGGTAAAGAAGAATACATTAAAGAACGAATACCAGATTCAATCTATTTCGATATTGATGAATTTTCTGATATAGACTGCCCATATCCTCATACACTTTTAAGTAATGAAAAATTCAGTGAAAAACTTGGTAAACTGGGAGTACAAAATAATAATCATTTAATTGTTTATGATGCATTTGGTATTTTTTCATCATCACGTGCGTGGTGGATGTTTAAATCTTATGGGCACAAAAAAGTTTCAATTTTAGATGGTGGTTTGAAAAAATGGAAATTAGATAAGCTACCAATAGAAAAAGGAAATCCTAAAATAATATCTCCAACATTTTATAAAGCTAATTTAAGAAGAGAAAATATTGTCAGTTACGATGATGTAAAAAAAAATATCACTAAACAAAAATTTGTATTGGTTGATGCACGGCCGAGTGGAAGGTTCGATGGAACTAGTCCTGAACCACGTAAAGAAATAAAAAGTGGATCTATACCCAATAGTATTAATATACCATATACCGACCTAGTGGATCAGGTAACTGGGTGTTATAAAAAAAAAGAGGAATTACAGAAAATTTTTAACAAAAATAAAATCGATGAAAAGACAAACGTTGTATTCTCCTGTGGTTCAGGTGTAACAGCATGTCTAATAGGAAAGGCATATGAAATTGTAACTAATAAAGAGTTTAAAATTTTTGATGGTTCTTGGACTGAATGGGCCATTAGAGAGGGTTTAATTAATAAATAATTATTTTTTTAAGACAATTTTACGTGTTTTAAATATTTAAGTATTCAATTATACGTTGAAATGTTAAAATCATAAAATGAAAACTAAAACAAAATTTATTACGATATTATCCGTAATCATTTTTATTATCACTTCGATAATAGTAGGTCGCGCGGTGATGTCGAACATTATATCAAAAAAAATTCAGGAGGCCCGATCAAAACCAATTGGGATTGTGGCTACTAAAGTTAGCAAAGCAAATTTCTTCGATAAACTTGAAACGTTCGGTACAGCAATAGCAAACAGAAGTTACTCCATAAGAATAAAAAAAAATGAATTGATTAAATTAATAGATTTAAATAATTACAAAAATATTAAAAAAGGATCTACTATTGCGGTGTTAACCTCTGGGAAAGTGGTAGCTCCGTTTGACGGTAAGATTGGTAAAAGAGAAATAACTCCTGGAATTTTGGGAGGTGATCAAACTATAATAGCAACATTAGATGATATTAAGATATTGAAAGTCGATATTAAAGTACCTGAGAATTATATTAAAATCCTAAAAAGAAATTTAAAGGTTGAAGCTACAACTTCAGCTTTCGATGAAAAGTTTTTCGGTAAGATTGAGACGATTAGTTCTAGAGTCGATCCGACCACGAGATCAATACTTGTACAAGCAAAAATTGATAACAAGTCACAAAAATTAATCCCTGGTATGCTAATAAACATAAATTTAATTTTTAATGAAACACAATCGTTAGGGGTACCGGAACAGGCACTGATTATTCAAAGTACAGATAAGTTTGTTTACAAAATTGTAGATGATAAAATCATTAGGACGAAAGTAATGATCGGTAAAAGAAACTATGGTAAAGTAGAAATTTTAGAAGGGCTAAATGAGGGTGATGTAATTTTAGCAGAGGGCACAAATAAGGTTAGAACTGGTACAAAAATAAGAATAAATAAATTTCAATAATGTTTTTAACTGAACTTTCAATTAAAAGACCAGTAATTGCTACTGTAATGAGTTTGGTATTGGTTTTATTTGGAGTATTTACCTTTAATAAGATTCCGCTTCGTGAACTACCAGATATAGATACAGCAAAAATTAATATTAGGACTGATTACGACGGAGCGTCAGCTAAAATTATAGATAAACAAATTACACAAAAAATTGAAGAGAGAATTGGAGGAACGCCGGGGGTAATTTCTATAGACTCTATTAGTGAAGACGGCAGATCATCTATCACTCTTGAGTTCGATTTAGGTATTGACTTAGATGTAGCTGCTAATGACGTAAGAGATAGGGTTGCAAGAATTAGCGATGAACTGCCAGACCAAGCTGAGCCACCACAAGTTTATAAGTCCTCAGCAAATAGACGTACAACTATGTGGCTTGCATTCCAAAGTAGCAGAATGTCAGATTTAGAATTAACAGATTATGCTGATCGTTATTTAAAAGATCAATTCGCGAATATTCCAGGTGTGGGATTAATTAGGTTAGGTGGTGAAAGACAATTGTCACTTAGACTTTGGTTAGATCCTGTAGCAATGGCTGCAAGAAATATAACTACTGATGAATTAGAGGACGTATTAAAAACTGAAAATGTGGAGTTTCCAGCTGGAAAAATTGAGTCTAAAGACGTCGATCTAGTTATAAAAGTGCAAAAAGCATACAAAAATTTAAATGATTATAATGAACTTGTTCTTAAAAGAGCGCCTGACGGATCTATTATAAAATTAAAAGATATAGCCCGTGTTGAGTTTGGTGCACTAACTACCAATACTCTTTTTAAAGGCAACGGTAATCAAACAGTAGGAATAGGAATTTATCAACAATCGACTGCAAACACGATTGAGGTTGCCCAAAGCATAAAGAAAAAAGTAGAAAAGATAAGGCCAACCCTGCCTCCAGGATCTGATTTAGCTATCTCATTCGATAGATCAGAGTACATTCAGAGTGCTATATTTGAAGTATATAAAACAATTCTTATATCAATAGTTCTCGTCATAATTATAATTTACCTTTTTTTGGGAAACTTGACTGGTGTTATTATCCCGGCTGTAACAATCCCAGTAGGGTTAATTTCAACATTTCTCGCAATATATCTTGCTGGTTTCTCATTAAATTTATTTACGTTAATGGCATTAGTCCTTGCAATTGGAATTGTCGTGGATGACGCAATAGTTATGGGCGAAAATATATCGAGAAGAATGGAAAAGGGTGAAAATAGGTTAGTAGCTGCTTATAAAGGTTCAAAACAGGTAGCATTTCCAATTATTGCAACAACTGTTGTTTTAGTGTCAGTGTTTTTACCGTTAGTTTTCATCAAAGGTTTAATAGGTAAATTATTTCTTGAAATGGCTGTGACTTTGTCTTTTGCTGTCTGTATATCGAGTTTCGTTGCTCTTTCATTGTCACCGATGATTGGTTCGAAATACCTAAAAGTTAAAAAAAGTAAATCAAATATAGTCATAAAATTTAACAATTTTTTTAAAAATTTAGAAAAATTATATTTTGATAGTTTAGAATACGTTATTTCAAAATCTAAAAGTATAATTACATTTTTAGTTTTGATATTGATTATTACGTCATCACTTTTCTTTATTACTAAGAAAGAACTGTTGCCAAAAGAAGATAGGGGCGTTTTCTTTATTATTGTTAAAGCTCCTGAAGGGTCCGGTTTTAACTATACGGCATCAAAAGCAGAAGAAATAGAAAAAATGTTTTTACCAGAGGTTGGTAAAGGGGAGATAAGAAGACTTCTTTTAAGAGTCCCTGGATTTGGTAGAAGTAGTAAGCAAGTTAATTCATCGTTTATTTTAGTTTTACTTGAAAATTGGAGTGATAGAAAAAGAGATGGCAAGGTTATACTAAGGAATTCATTTCAAAAAATAAGTAAAGTATCTGGGGTCATAGCTTTCCCGGTAATGCCACAAGCAATTAGAGCTGGAGGCGTTGAAAAGCCAATTCAATTTGTGATTCTTGGAAATACTTATGAAGAATTAGAGAACTGGAAAAATATTATAAAAAACGAAGCTTTGAAAAATCCAAATTTATTAAGTGTAGAGGATGATTATAATCTCAATAAACCGGAACTGAATATTGAAATTAATAACGAAAAAGCTGCAGATCTTGGAGTGAGTATTCAAGCAATCGGAAGATCGATT
This sequence comes from uncultured Pelagibacteraceae bacterium, assembly GCA_902588515.1. GTDB lineage: Bacteria > Pseudomonadota > Alphaproteobacteria > Pelagibacterales > Pelagibacteraceae. Next base: position 45,923 of record CACIPP010000002.1, on the reverse strand, counting down.
GAAACAATGTTTGGTTCAAGAAAAGTTACCAAATTCACAAAGCAAGGCAAAGAATACTCGATCGTTCTACAAAGCGATATTAAAAATAGACAAGAACCGTCGAATTTAAATAAAATTTATGTGAGGTCAAATACCTCTGGAAAATTAATTCCAATCTCAAATATTGTAAGTATATCAGAAAAAGCAACGGCTCCTCTGCTAAGTCGATATGATAGACAGCGAGCAGTAACAATTTCTGCAAGGATTTCGGAAAACTATTCAATAGATGAGGCATTAAAATTCTTGAACAATATAGTTAGTGATAAACTTCCAGAGGATGCAAGAGTTTCTTACAAAGGTGCATCAGAAGAATATAAGAAAACAAACTTTGACTTGTATATAATTTTTGTTTTAGCCTTAATTACAGCTTATCTTGCAATGGCAGCGCAATTTGAAAGTTGGAGACATCCTTTAACAATTATGTTGAGCGTTCCATTTGCAATATTTGGCGGTTTAATTGGTTTGCTAGTTGCAGGTAGCTCATTAAATATCTACAGTCAAATTGGATTAATAATACTAATTGGTTTATCTGCAAAAAATGGAATATTAATTGTTGAGTTTGCAAATCAATTAAGAGTCTCTGGTAAAAAAATTCAAGAAGCAGTTCTTGAAGCGTCGAAAATCAGGTTTAGACCGATACTGATGACGTCATTGTCAACTATCGTTGGAGTATTGCCTTTAATTTTAGGTAGTGGACCAGGCGAGGCTAGCAGACTAACAATCGGGGTGGTTATTTTTATGGGGATGATTTTTACAACTTTTTTTACTTTGTATATTATTCCTAGCATGTATTTAGTGATTGGAAAAAATACAGATAGAATTGATGCTGTTGAAGTCGAGTTAAAAAAACAGATTAAAATATAATATACTTCTTCTTATTTAATTTTCTCTTACATCGATTTAATTGAGACCTATATTTTTTGGCTTGAATACTCACTTGCTTTGCGTAACCTACAACATTAGACTTTTTATTATAGTGCTTATAATTTTTCCAACCCTCGTGATAAGCTAAATACTGTCTAAAATAATTTTTTTTGCTGATTTTTAGTCTTTTATAAGTTTGATTAACATACCATCCTATAAAATCTGAAGAGTCCTTGAATAATACTCTAGAGGCTAAGGTATTTCCTGTAGATTTCTTATACATATCCCAAGTACCAACTACAGCCTGGGAGTATCCAAATGAACTTGATGGCCTTTTCCATGGTATAACCTTAAAAATTTTTGTTCTTTCAGGCTTTGCTAACCAATCAAATCCACTCTCTTTTTTGATAATTGCCATTTGAAGCTCTATTGGGGCACCCCATTTTCTCTCTGTTTTCTTGGCAAATTTATACCATAAGTATTTTTCAGAAAAAATGTTGCATACATTTAATGTGTTTTTTGGAATTGATGTACAAGATGAAATAAAAAAAAATAGTGAACAAATGATAATATTTTTTTTCATTAATAAGTGTCTATCTTATAATTACAAAAGGAGGTAGTGATATTTGGATTTTACTTTTTTTTGTTTTATTTTTTTTTCTCCAATTTTGAGGTCTTTCGAATTTACCCGACCAAATACCTCTACTTTTTTCTTTAGCCTCATTTTCTAGATGCTCAAACATCTTAGAGTATTTTTTGTAAGCTACTGCATGTCCCATTTTCACCATGTAACCATTTAAACTATATGTTAAACTATTTGCGTTAAGATAATCATACCCACAAATTCCCAATATTCGGCCATATCTATCCTTGCCTTTACTAATGCAAGTAACATTGTAATTATTCTGAACTTCCTCACCAAATTTTTTTGGAGTCATAAGTTTTTTTAAAATTAATTTTTTTAAAAACTCTTTACTTTTTACCCCACACTCGTATTTTTTTGCAAAATTATCTTTGCAAATTTGTTTCATTTCTGGTGCATCTATACCAAAAAGTCTTATCTTTTGATTCTTAATTTTTTTTCCAGGTGTCCCGGCTTTTTGAAAAAATCCGTTTATAACGATTGTATCCCCATCTATTACTCTTACCTTTCCAGAAATAGTTTCCAGAGCTTTGGTAGGATTTATAATAATAAAATAGGTTATAATAAAGTTAGCTAAAATCAGTTTTAGCTTTTTCATTAAAGTCATCCATCTTTTTCCTGATTTCGTCATCGGGTATATTTTTACTCTTTAGATCTTCTTTTAATTTTCTGAAAACGTCCTGGTCACCAGCCTCTTTAAAATCTGCTTTGATTACTTCTTGAATATAATTTTTTTTTTGATCTTCGTTATAATCTAAAATATCTGAAACCCATTCTCCAATATATTTATTTCTTCTCGACTCAATTTTAAATTTCTTTTCCTCATCCATTACATGTTTTTTTTCAAAACCTTTTTGTCTTTTGTCAAATTCACTCATATTTTTTATTATAATAAAAGAATATTGATACCGCAACAACTCCGCAAACATTCATTAATAAATCTAAATTTTCATAATACCTATTTGGGATGATTAAATGCACAACTTCAAGTATAATACTAAGAAGTATCAAAAATATAAAAATCTTTTTAAGTTTTTTAGTATTGTAAAAAGTTAAATATGCAAAAATAGATAAAACAAAATAAGAAATAAAATGACTAAACTTATCACTTGATGGTGAAGTTGATGCATCACCTATTAAAATTAAGTTTACTAAATTGCCTGGGAAAACTGAAACTGCTATCAAAAGAATTAATAGCAAGAAGAAAATATATTTGACAAATTTTAACTGTTTATTGTAACCCATTTTAAAAACTCTTTGTTGCCGTGTTTGATTTCTAAAAATAGAATACAAGGTGTATCATATGAATGTAATTTTTTAACGGTCTTTTCTATTCTTTTGATATTTTTTTGTGCCGTTTTAGCAAGTAAAATTACTTCCTTATTATTATTTAATTTTTTTTTCCAACGAAATATTGATGAGACGTTTTTAATAATGTTAGCACAAGCAATCAATTTAGAACTAATGAGTTTATTTGATATTAAAATAGCTTCTTTATTGTTCTTACATGTTATATATAAAATTACATGGTTGCTCATATTTAGAAATTTAACATATTAATTAAAAATGATTAAATTAATTCTTTTGCGTCACGGACAAAGTCAGTGGAATCTAGAAAATAGATTCACTGGTTGGTGTGATGCAGATTTAACAGAACAAGGGATAAGCGAAGCAAAAAAGGCAGGATATTTAATAAAGAAGAAAAATATAATTTTCAATTTTGCATTCACCTCTTTTCAAAAAAGAGCAATTAAGACATTATTAAATCTTATAGAAGAGTTTGATAAACCTATAAAAAATGTAACTAAAGCTTGGCAACTTAATGAGAGGCATTATGGAGCTTTACAAGGACTGAATAAAGCAGAAATGGCAACCAAACATGGCGAGAAACAAATTATGATATGGAGAAGAAGTTTCGACACGGCCCCTCCTCCATTAGATAAAAAGGACCCAAATCATCCAAGAAACATGAAAATCTATTCCTCAATAAATCCAAATGATATTCCAGACACAGAGTCTTTAAAAAATACCTACGAAAGATCTGTTCCGTATTTTAAGTCTAATATTGAACCAGTTTTAAAATCAGAACAAAATGTTTTGATTGCAGCCCATGGAAATAGTTTGAGGGCTATTTGTAAATATTTGTTTAATATTTCCGATGAGATGATCGTTAAGTTGGAGATACCGACTGGCAATCCTATTGAAATAAATTTAGATAATAAGTTAAAAGTAATTGATTACTCTTACATGGACATAACGAGAGCAAAAGAAATTTATTTTAATAAGTAATTTTCTGTTTTAATAATTTATTATAAATTTCAAAATCAGTAACATGTAAAAAACTATCATCATGCTTTTGGCCTATAATTTTATGTTTAACAATCAAATCGTTCCATATTTCTCTTACTGAAAAGAAAGATTTACTCTTGTTTTCAAGTACTTTTTTATTAAGAATTTGACAACCAGTAAAAATATAGTTCTTAGGATTGTTCAATAATAAATCTTTTTCGTCTAGACCAAAGTCACATGGTAATCTTTTATCAAAACTTAGCTCGTTTGTAGTAAGCAATAAGGCTCCCTCAGCTTTAGTATCAAAATATTTCTTTTTCATTATATTAAAACTTGTAACATATTTTTTTTGCCAAATTGTGTCGCTATTCACTACTATAAAGTGTTCGTCTTTAAAAAAGGTCTTAGCATTTACTAAAGCTCCGCCTGTATCTAGTATTTTTTCTTCGTAAAAAATTTTAATTTTATTATCAAATTTGTTTACATAATCTGAAATTTGGTTAGCTAAGTAGTGCGTATTAATAGCGATATTTTTTACCCCTATCTCTTTTAAAAATTTTATTGAGTAGTTTAATAAATGTGTGTCGGAAATTTTTAATAATGGTTTGGGAGTGTTCTTTGTTAATGGCATAACCCTTCTGCCAAATCCCGCACATAAAATAATGCCATTCTGAATATTCATATTTTAATTCTTCTTTTCTTTTTATTACAATATTGATTTAAAATATTTTTCAAATCATCCAAATAATCATATTTTAATTTCTCATCGAGAATTTTCCAGGTATTGGGTATATACTTAATATATTTAGATTTTCCATCTCTTTTGTACAATCTTATAAATATACCAATAATTTTTAATAACCTTTGTACTGAAAAAAAATAGTAACATTTTTTAAAATTTTTAATATCATTTTTTGAGATGTTTTTTTTTATATAAAAATTTAATAAATTTAACCTTAAAGACTCTGATGATTTTATCCTTACATCATCTATCAATGAAGTCAGATCATAACTTTTGTGTCCTTTTACTGCATCTTGGCTGTCAATAATACCAATTTTGTTTTTACTAATTAATAAATTCTCTGCATGAAAATCTCTATGAACAAAAACTGAGTCCTTCAGTTCTAACCCGCTATAAAGCTTATTTATCTCTTTATTAATTTTATTTTTAATTAATTTGGCTTTTTTATTGCTGTAGTTCATAGTTAAGAACCAATCAAAAAATATGTTGGTTTCATTATTTAGAAAATTTTTTGAGTACGGAGGAATATGTGCCTTTTTTAGCATATTTTTATTTTGAATTTTTATAAGCAAATTAATTATTTTTTTATAATTTTTTAGTTTTTTCTTTCCACATAATAAAGTCTTAAAACTTTTTAAACCTAAATCTTCTACGATTACATAATTTTTCTTGATTTTTTTATCTATAAGCTTGGGTGCGGTGAAACCTGATTTTATGAGAATTTTGTTTATTTTGATGTAATTGTATAAATTCGATTTTTTATTTTTTGTACAATAAATTAATATAAATTTTTTACCCTTTTTATTAAAACGGTAAAATGATCGAAAAGATGCATCACCCACAATTTTTCGTGGATTAATTTTTAAATCTTCCGAAATTTTTGATATAAATTTTTCTACTTTTCTCATTATTCGTATATTTCAATTTAACAGTTATTTTATTAATTTTTTTTTTGTTTAACAATTCTGGCCACTCAACTAAATTTATAAACTGATCTTCAAAATCAAATATTCCAATATTTTCTAAATCTTTTTTTGATTTTAATTTATACAGATCATAATGAGCAATAGAAATTTTTTTATTAACATCATAATACTGCACTATATTAAATGTGGGACTTAACACTTCTACGATTTTTTTTTTAAATTTTTGATTAAAGTGATTTATAAAGTATTTTGCAAATGTCGTTTTTCCAACACCTAGCTCTCCCTCTAAAAAAATATAGTCGCCTTTTTTTACTTTATTAGATAGTTTTTTTGCTATTTTTGATAAATCTTTTTCTGTAATTTGTTGCATTCAAATTAGTATCTATAATCATCATTTTTGAAAGGACCAGATTTTGAAACTCCTATATAACTTGCTTGATCATCACTTAGTTTTGTAACCTTAGCGCCAAGTTTATCGAGGTGAAGTTCTGCAACTTTTTCATCTAATTTTTTTGGTAATACATAAACTTTATTTTCATAGTTGCTGGAGTTATTCCAAAGTTCAATTTGTGCCATTACTTGATTTGTAAAAGAAGCACTCATAACAAAGCTTGGGTGTCCAGTTGCACATCCTAAATTTACTAACCTTCCCTCAGCTAACAGAATAATTCTTTTTTTGTCTGGAAACTCTATTTCATGAACTTGGGGTTTGACTTCGTTCCATTTATAATTTTTTAAACTGTCAACTTGTATTTCATTATCAAAATGTCCAATATTACACAGTATTGATCTATCTTTCATTTTTCGCATATGCTCAATTGTAACTATATCTTTATTACCAGTTGCAGTAACTACTATATCCGCTTTTTCAATAACTTCATCCATCAAGACTACTTCGTATCCTTCCATTGCAGCTTGTAGTGCACATATGGGATCGCTTTCTGTAATCATCACTCTTGCGCCGCTTTGTCTAAGAGAAGCGGCACTCCCTTTTCCTACATCTCCATAACCAGCTACAACCGCAACTTTACCTGACATCATAACGTCAGTTGCTCTTCTTATTCCGTCAACTAAGCTCTCTCTACAGCCATACAAATTATCAAATTTAGATTTTGTTACTGAATCATTTACATTGAATGCAGGTATCATTAATTTTTTTTGGTTTTCCATTTTTTTTAAAGCCTTAACACCAGTCGTAGTCTCCTCTGATACACCTTTGATATTTTTCAGTAGATCTTGATAATCTGAATGCATCAAAGCCGTTAGATCTCCGCCATCATCTAAGAGAAGGTTTGGCTTCCAGTTTTTTTCCCCTTCAATAGTTTGTTTTATGCACCACCAATACTCTTCCTCTGTTTCACCCTTCCACGCAAAGACAGGTATACCTTTTTTAGCAATCGCTGCTGCTGCGTGGTCTTGGGTAGAAAATATATTACATGACGACCATCTGACCTCGGCACCTAATTCTACTAATGTTTCTATTAGCACTGCAGTTTGAATTGTCATATGAAGACAACCAATTATTTTTGCACCCTTTAATGGTTTATTTTTTTTGTACTCATTTCTGATTGCCATTAAGCCAGGCATTTCGGTTTCAGCTAAGGAAATCTCCCGATTACCAAAATCTGCATCGTTTATATTTTTAACTTTATAATCTGGCATGTTCGAGGTTACTAACAACAATTAATATACAAATCAATTATGTATTTTTTGGTATTTGGATGTCAATTACTGCTCCATTATTTTCAATTAAATTATAAGCTTTGATTGTACCCTTGTGAGACTCAATGATATTCTTAACAATATTTAACCCTAAGCCTGAATGTTTTCCTTTAGTATCTTCGGGTCTGTAACTATAAAATCGGTCAAAAATTTTATCTAGATTTTTCTCTTCAAAGCCTGTGCCCTGATCTTTTACTTTAATTCTATAATTATTGTCTAATTCTTCTAATTGGATTGAAACCTCGCTATCTGTTGGACTAAAGGAAACTGCATTTTCCAATAAGTTGGCAATAACTTGCTCAATCCTACTTTCAATGCCAAATATTTTAGAGCCATTCTGCAGTTTGTGATCAAAATTGATAATTATTTTTTTTTCTAAGTTTTTTGGGTCAACGTTAAAATCCTCTATTACACTTTCAATCGTTTCTCTTAAGTTAAATTCTTTTGCAACTGATCTAGATTGACTAGCCTCATCTTTTAGGACCTGAGAGTAATCAGTAATTAATCTTTCAATTCTCTCGACATCATTAGAAAGTATTTTTAAAAGTTTTATTTTTTTTTCTTCGTCTTTTGTTGTATTTAATAATTCTGAAGCACTTTTAAGCGATGCCAAAGGATTTCTAATTTCGTGAGTTAGATCAGATGCAAATCTTTCTGCCATTTCAATTCTTTGATAAAGTTTTGTGGTCATGTTAGTTAATGATCTTGATAAATTTCCGATTTCATCATCTCTACTCACAATATTATCATTACTATTATTTTTAGGATTTTCATACGAGATTTTTTTTGCATATAAATTAAGGAATCTAATAGGGTTAATAATATATTGATTTAAGAAGAATGAAAAAATTGAAATCACTATAACCGCAATTAACACTGATCTTAAAACAAAATTTTTTCTTTCTTCAATTGCTAAAAAAATATCATTTGATATTTCTGAAATAGTTATAATAATTTTTTTGTTATCATACGTAGAAACTAATGCAGATGTATGTATAATAAAATTGTTATTTATATTTTCTTTCTCTACTAAAAATTTATTTTTTTGATCCTCGACATTAATTTTTTTTAAGAACGTGTAATTAATATTCATTTCTTTATTTGAATTTTGTTCAGATAGATTTTGTGAAGTAATCTCTTCGTTGAGTTTACTCATTTCAATTTTGGTATCACTAAAAAATATACTTTTATCATAGTCTAAAACTAAAGAGTCTAAAATTAGTTTCTTATCAATATTAAAAAAACGTATTTGGTCGATTTCGTCTAAAATAAAACTAGACTTGGTTAGAAATTTTCTAATTGAATTTGAATTATTTTGTATCTTTTGAATTTTTAAATTACTTTCTATATTACTGATTATGTTTTGATGTTTTTTTGAGGTTTTATTTATTAATTCAGGTTCGATAGCCAAAAGATAAAGAAATGTAAAAAAGCCAAGAATTAAAAAAGCCATGAGATTAAAAACCAAGAACTGGTTTAACAATGATTTGGATGATAATAATCTAGTTATCATGTATTAGCATTCCAGCGATATCCACTACCATATCTGGTTTCTATTGATGAAAATTCCTTGTCAATTTTTTTAAATTTTTTTCTAATTCTTTTTACGTGACTATCAATCGTTCTGTCCTCGATATCACTACTTTCCTTATAAGCTATTGTCATTAGGTGAGAACGTTCCTTAATTATACCCGGTCTCTTAGCAAGCTCATAAACAATTTGAAATTCTGTCGTAGTGAGTTTATCAGGTAAAGTTTTATTGTCCCATTCGCACTCAAGTTGTTCAGGGTCCAACATTAATTTTCCTTGTTTAATTATATTTTTATTTTGCACTATTTTTTGATCTTTTTTTCTAAACTGAACCTTAATTCTTTCTATGAGTACTTTTATGGAAAACCCACCAGATTTCTTTATAAAATCATCTGCACCTAATTTTAATCCAAGCAATTCATCAACTTCATCATCTTTAGAGGTTAAAAAAATAACAGGTATATCTGTTTTTTTTCTTAGTTTTTTTAAAAGTTCTTCGCCATTCATTCTTGGCATCTTTATATCTATTATTGCTAAATCTGGTGGTGTTCGTGAAATTCCAATGAATGCACTTTCGCCATCTAAATAAGTTTGTACTTTAAAACCTTCATTTTCCAATGCCATTGAAACACTTGTTAAAATATTTCTGTCATCGTCTACAACCGCAATTACTTTTGTCATGATTCATGCGATAATATCAAAAATAGACAAAAATAAGACTATTTTAATGTGCTTCATTCCAGTTTTTTCCGCTATTTATGTCGACAATTAGAGGCACTGAAAACTTAATTTCTGGTTCAGTTGCTTGTTCCATCTGTTGAACTACTAATTTGCAGACCTCGGAGGTATTCGACGATTTAACCTCAAAAAGTAATTCATCATGAATTTGAACTAACAATTTAGCATTAATTATCTTTTTATTAATTTTTTTATCTATTTTAATCATTGCAAACCGCAAAATATCAGCGGCTGTACCTTGTATAGGTGCATTGATAGCAGCTCTTTCTTGAAAAGATCTTATTGTGTGATTTTTATCATTAATACCCTGAAAATGACATTTTCGGTCAAATAAAGTTTTTATGTACCCGTGTTTCTTACAAAATTTTAAAGTTTCATTCATGTATGATTTAATTTCAGGAAATTTTTTAAAATACGATCTAAGAAACTCATCTGCTTCTGAGTTAGAGACTGAAATTTGTTTGGCAAGACCATATGCTGAAATTCCATAAATAATTCCAAAATTGATTGCTTTTGCTTTTCTTCTCATGTCTTCATTTATTTCATCTGGTTTCTTAGAGAATATTTGACCTGCAGTAATGTTATGAATATCCTCTTTGTTTTTAAATGCAATCTTTAATTCCTTGACATCTGCCATATGAGCTAACACTCTCATTTCTATTTGACTATAGTCTGCAGAGATTAGTTGATATCCTCTTTCTGATACAAAAGCCGATCTAATTAATTTTCCCTCATTCGTTTTAATTGGGATATTTTGTAAATTTGGCTCTGCAGAAGCTAACCTTCCAGTATTTGTTGCTGCAAGTAAAAAAGATGTATGAACTCTTTTTGAACTATCATCGACATATTCTGGTAAAGCGTCAGTGTAAGTACTTTTTAATTTAGACTTTTGTCTCCATTGTAAAACTAAATTTGGAAATTCATGTCCCTTATTTGCAAGATCCTCAAGAACTGAAACATTTGTAGCAAAGTTACCTTTTTTTGTTTTTTTTGTGCCAGAAATTTTTAATTTTTGATATAAAATATCCCCTAACTGTTTGGTTGAGCCAATGTTAAATTCCTCCCCTGAAATTTTAAATATTTTTTTTTCAATCTGACTTAAATCTTTTTTAAAGTTATTTGATAATTCATTTAGGATATCAGTATCAATTTTAATCCCAGCTTGCTCCATTCTTGCCAGGATTTTTATCATTGGTTTTTCAAGATTTTCGTAAACACTTAATACTTTTTCTTTAAACAGTCTTTCTTTAAAAATATTATATAGCCGCAAAGTGATATCTGCATCTTCGCATGCATATTCCGAAGCTATATCAATTGGAACATAATCGAAGGTTATTTCTGATTTACCCGTACCAACAATGTCTTTAAATTTTATAGTTTTGTGACTTAAATGTAAATCGGATAACAAATCCATGTTATGTCTGTTTTTACCTGCATCTAAAGAATAAGATTGAAGCATCGTATCCTCTATTGAACGCACGTTAACTCCGAACTTATTAAAAATTTTAAAATCAAACTTAAAATTTTGACCAATTTTAATTATTTCTTCATCCTCCAAGTAAGGCTTTAAGATATTAATAACATCATTTCTACCGAGCTGCGAATTAACTAACTTATCATTTTTGCTTTTATGATTTAAAGGTACATAAATTGCTTCAAACTCTTTACATGAGATAGACACCCCGACAAGTTCTGCTGTTTCTGCGTTTAATGAATTTGTTTCTACATCAATAACAAAAAAGCCCTTATCTTCACAAACCTTTAAGTACTTTTTTAAATCATCAATTTTTAAGATTACATTATAATTATTTTTACCTTTTTGAGTTTGTGTCTCAACTTTTTTAGAGTCATTTAAAGTCTGATTAATATCATCGGAAGAAGATGATATTTTTTTATACAAACGAGAAAATTCCATTTCTTGTAAAAAATCGGATAGTTTTTTAGTATTTTGTGGCTTTAAAACTAAGTCTTCAATTTTGTTTTTAATTGGAACATTCTCGTCTAAAGTTACTAGTTTTTTACTGATTATCGCCTTATCTTTATTGTCATTTAGAGTCTGCCTTCTTTTTGGCTGTTTAATTTTATCAATATTTTTCAAAAGTCCATCTAAATTTTTAAATTTATTTATAAGCTCAGCCGCAGTTTTGACTCCGATACCAGGTACACCAGGTATATTGTCTACTGAATCTCCTGCCAACGATTGAACGTCTATGACCTTATCTGGTGTAACACCGAATTTTTCTTCAACTTCTTTTGGTCCGATGAGTTTTTCTTTCATTGGATCAAACATCTTTGTTTGATCGTCCACAAGTTGCATCAAATCTTTATCTGATGAAACTATAGTAACTTTAATATTTTTTTTTTTGGCAGAATTTTTAAAAGTAGCAATTATGTCGTCTGCTTCAAACCCTTGCATCTCTATTGATGGCAAGTTAAATGCATTAACTGCTTTTCTGATATAATCGAATTGTGGAATTAAATCTTCTGGAGCTTCTTCCCTGTTAGCTTTATATTCTTTGTATATCTCATTTCTAAAGTTTTTTCTGGCACTATCAAAAATTACTGCGATATGGCTTGGTTTTTGATCAGTAGTATCGTTTCTGGCTTGCTCAAGAAATTTTTGCAACATATTGCAAAAGCCACTTACAGCGCCTACAGGTAATCCATCGCTTTTTCTAGTTAGTGGGGGTAATGCATAATATGCTCTAAAAATATAACCTGAACCGTCAATTAAATATAAATGTTTATTTTGTATCGACATAGATTTAATATTAATTAAACATATCATAAACATTAATTTATGAATAACTCAATTGCATTAGAAGTTAAGAATGTGTGTAAAACATATCTCACAAAAACAGGTAATGTAGATGCGCTTAAAAATATAACATTATCAATTAAACAGGGAGAGATCTTTGGTTTACTTGGTCCAAATGGTGCTGGTAAATCAACCTTTATAAATATTTTAGCAGGAGTTGTAGTTAAAACGTCAGGTCTTGTAAATGTCTGGGGATTTGATTTAGATGCAAATCCACGACATGTCAGAGCATCTTTAGGTATTGTTCCTCAGGAGATAAACGTGGACGCATACTTTTCTCCTAAAGAATTACTTGAAATACAGGCTGGATTGTACGGAGTCGAGAAGGACAAAAGAATAACTAGCGAGATTTTAAAATTAGTTAATTTAGAAGACAAGGCTGATGCATATTCTAGAAGTTTATCTGGAGGAATGAAAAGAAGATTGCTAGTAGCTAAAGCTATGGTGCATAAACCACCAATTTTAATTTTAGATGAACCAACAGCTGGTGTAGATGTAGAACTTAGAAGAAAACTATTAGACTCAATCAAAAAACTTAATGATCAAGGAGTTACGATTATTTATACAACTCATTATTTAAAAGAAGCTCAAGATATTTGCGATAGAATTGCTATTATAAATCAAGGTGAACTAATTGCTTTAAATTATACCAAAGAATTGATAAAAGATAATCCGGATTTAGAGGAAGTTTTTTTAAACTTAACAAAAAATGGATAAAATTTTATTAAAAAATATTTATACGCGAAAGTTGAATTTAATACTTATCGTGTTTGTAGGAACTTTATTACTTACATTATCTGCAAAAATTAAAGTTCCTTTTATTCCAGTACCAATGACTATGCAAACTTTCATAGTTTTATTTTTAGGATATTATTTAGGACCTAAATTAGCTTTAGCAACGGTTGCTTTATATATTTTTGAGGGCGTATTAGGTTTTCCAGTTTTTACTGGTACACCTGAAAAGGGTATAGGGATAAGTTATATTGTGGGGCCGACAGGAGGATATATACTTGGTTTTATTATAAGTTCCTTTTTAGCTGGTACACAAAATTACAACAGAAATTTCTTTTCTAACTTATTTAAATTATTACTATCAGTTTTGCCAATCTATATTTTAGGACTTTTATGGTTAGGTAATATTATAGGTTGGGATAAACCAGTTTTGGAATTTGGGTTATATCCATTTATCTATGCTGAAATTTTCAAATTAATTTTACTTTCAGTAATAATATCGAAATTTAATTTTAGATTATTTAGGTGATCTTTTAGATAAAATTCTTTGAAGGGTTCTTCTATGCATTTTTAATCTTCTAGCAGTTTCGGAAACATTGCGATTACATAATTCGAATACTCTTTGAATATGCTCCCATTTTACTCTATCTGCTGACATAGGATTTTCAGGCGGTGCGGCCTTCTTATTTGGTTCAGCTAACAATGCTGCCTCTACATCTTCTGCATCAGCTGGCTTAGAAATATAATCAATTGCGCCAGCTTTAACTGCGGCAACGGCTGTGGGTAAATTACCATATCCTGTTAACATAACGATTCTACTGTCAGGTTTTAATTTATGGATTTCTTGAACTACATCTAATCCATTTCCATCTAAAAGGCGCAAGTCTATAGCGGCAAACGCTGGTGGGGCCTTTTTAACCATTATAATTGCTTCTTCAACGCTTTTAGCAAGAAAAGGTTTGAACCCTTTGTTTTCCATAGCCCTACCTAGCCTATTTCTGAACGGGTCATCATCATCCACAATCAGCAAAGATTTGTCCTGAAATTCAGCTATATTTAGCTTTTTTGAGCTTATTTTCATTATTTATATATAATCAAGAAATGATCATAATCAAGTGACACAAAGTCAAAAAACAGCTTCCATAAAATATTTTTTCCACAATATTTTATTCTTTACATAATTTAGAAATCCTTTATTGGGGAATTATTAATTATTTTTATAATAATTATTTGTAACTATTGAGAGGTTATATGAGATGGCTAAGTTTAGATCCGTTGAAGAGCTGGTTAAGCAACTACGACCAGTAGATCCTGTATATTGTTATAGAAAAGATAGCATTAAATCAGCTACGAATTGGTTTAACGCAAATTTTCCAGGTAAAGTACTTTACGCTGTCAAATGTAACCCAAATGAAAAAGTCCTAAAAACTATTATTTCTTGCGGTATAGATAATTTTGATGCTGCTTCTCTAGAAGAAATCAAACTCATAAAAAAATTATCAATAAACGCTAGAATTTACTTCATGCATACAATTAAAAATTCAAAAAGCATTGGCGAAGCATATTTTAAATATAATGTTAGGGACTTTGCTTTCGATAGCAAAGATGAGCTGGATAAAATATTACAGTCAACTAATAATGCTAAAGATTTAAATCTTTTCTTAAGATTGCAAACATCTAATGAGCATGCTGAAATTGATTTATCAAAAAAATTTGGTGCAACTGTTAATGAAGCTACACATTTGATTAAGCTAGCTCAAAGTTACGCTAAAAAACTTGCAGTAAGCTTTCATGTAGGGTCACAGTGTATGAATCCAATTTCATATTTAAAGGCGATAAAAGATATAGGTTTGCTGATTAAAAGAACAGGAATTACACCAGATATAATAAATGTTGGCGGAGGATTCCCAACTACATATCCTGATTTATACCCTCAACCTTTAAAACATTACATAAAAGAAATAAATAAAGGAATTGGAAAACTAAATTTAAATAAAAAAGTGGAACTTATTTGCGAGCCTGGAAGAGCCCTCGTTGCGGAAAGTGGTTCAACAATTGTTAAGGTTGAATTAAGAAAAAAACAAAGTCTATATATTAATGATGGAACGTATGGATCTTTATTTGATGCAGGGCAACCTAAATTTATTTTTCCATCAAAAGCTATTCAACCTGATAAAAATTTTACAAAGCGTATCATACCTTATAGTTTTTTTGGCCCTACATGCGATGGCTTAGATTACATGAAAGGTCCATTTAATTTACCTAGTAATATAAAACAGGGTGACTACATCGAGATTGGTCAACTAGGTGCGTATGGTATTAGTATGAGAACAAAATTTAACGGTTTCTATTCGTCAGATATACACGAAGTTGAGGATAATCCAATAATGTCAATTTATAATGCTGATGAGAATAATAATATTAAAACATTATTCGCATAACATTAATGGATAATAATAAATCCAGTTTTCTAAATTCACCAGTAGAACATATTGATATAACTTCATTTGATTCTAGACCTATAATAAAAGCGATGTCCAAAATGTCGTTTACATCTCGAGAGATAGCAAATGCAGCAAAAATTTATAATAACATGCTATCAGATAAAGATTGTACTATTTTTTTAACGATCGCGGGTTCGACTTCGGCTGCTGGGTGTATGAATCTTTATTCGGAATTAGTAAAAAATAATATGGTCGACGCAATTGTCGCTACTGGAGCATCAATAATAGATATGGATTTTTTTGAAGCTCTTGGATTTAAGCATTACCAAGGTTCACAGTTTCAGGACGATAACCTATTAAGGAATAATTATATAGATAGAATATATGATACATATATAGACGAAGAAGAGCTTCAAGCTTGTGATAAAAAAGTATGTGAAATTGCTAACAAACTAGAGCCAGGTCCATACACATCTAGAAAATTTATAAAATATCTAGGAGAATATCTAAAAAATAATGCCAAAAAAAAGGGGTCTTTAATTCAAACAGCATACGAGGAAAATGTTCCAATATTCTGCCCGGCATTCACAGACAGCTCAGCTGGGTTTGGATTAGTAATGCACCAAGAAGAAAGGCCCAAAAACCATATAACAATTGACTCTATTAAAGAATTTAGAGAATTAACTGAAATAAAGCTTAAATCAAAAAGTTCAGGGCTATTTATGATCGGTGGAGGAGTACCTAAAAATTTTATTCAGGATACGGTTATTTGTGCCGAATTATTAGGAAAAAATGTTGAAATGCATAAATATGCTATTCAAATAACAGTCGCTGACTCAAGAGACGGAGCGTGTAGTTCTTCCACTTTAAAAGAGGCAAGTTCTTGGGGCAAAGTAGATGTCAAAGAAGAGCAAATGGTATTTGCAGAAGCTACATCTGTCTTACCTCTAATTGCGAGCGATGCATATCACACTGGAAATTGGAAAAACCGAAAAAAAAAGAATTTTCAAAATATCTTTGATGTCTAATATAAAAATTGCAATAATACAAATGAGAATGGTTTCCTCTCGAGTGAAAAACCTGAACAATGCAATAAATAAAATACGTAAAGCACACCAAAAGGGTGCAAAAGTAATATGTCTACCAGAATTATTTTTAACAAATTATTTTTGTCAAGTTGAAAAACACTCAAACTTTAAACTGGCAGAAAAAATTCCTGGTCCGACTTCAGATATACTTTGTTCTTTATGTAAAGAGTTAAAAATAATACTACTTGTCTCCTTGTTTGAAAAAAAAGCAGCAGGAATTTATCATAATACATGTATAGTAATTGACAAAACTGGGAAAATTATAAGTAAATATAGAAAAATGCATATTCCAGATGACCCACAATATTATGAAAAATTCTATTTTACTCCAGGAGACTTAGGATTTAAATCTGTAAAAACTTCAAAAATCAATATTGGAACATTAATTTGTTGGGATCAATGGTTCCCTGAAGCCGCAAGATTAACATCAATACTTGGGGCAGAAATAATTTTTTATCCAACAGCAATTGGTTGGCATCCAAAAGAAAAAAAGGCTTATGGTAAATCTCAATTAGAGTCATGGATATCAATTCAGAGATCTCATGCGATTGCAAATGGCATTTATGTTGCAGCAGTTAATCGTGTTGGTTTAGAAAAAATAGGTTCAAAGACTTTAGAATTTTGGGGAAATTCCGTAATTTTTGATCCCAGTGGTAATATTTTAGCAAAGGCTAAAAATTCTGAGGAAGTATTAATTTGTAATATAGATTTAAAAAAGATTGAAAAAGTAAGACAACACTGGCCTTTTTTTAGAGATAGAAGAATTGATAAGTATAAAGGCATTCTAAAAAATCCAAAAAATGCGTAATTCGCAAAATAAAAATCAATATAGAATGCCTGCTGAATGGGAAAAACAAAAGTCTACATGGATAGCTTGGCCTCATAATAAATCTGATTGGCCAGGTTTATTTGAAAAAATACCGAGCGTCTTTTTAAAGATAATTTGTGAACTCTCAAGAGTTCAACAAGTTAATTTATTGGTTAGAGATCGAAAAGAAATAATCACTTTAACCGCTAATTTAAAAAAAACTAAAGTGAATATAAAAAATTTAAGAATTCATGTCTGTAAAACTAATAGAGTATGGCTTAGAGATACAGCGCCTATTTTTATAAAAAAAAATAAAAAAAAAATAATTTGCAATTGGAGTTTTAATGCATGGGCGAAATATAATGATTTTAACTATGATGATAAGATTTTTAAATGCATAAAAAGAAGTAATAATTTTCATCTAATATCTCCAAGGTTTAATGGAAAAAAAATTGTTTTAGAGGGTGGAGCTTTTGATGTGAATGGTAAAAATGCATTAATAACGACGAAGCAGTGCCTTTTAGGTAGAAAACAAATAAGAAATAAAGATTTTATGTCAAAAGATTATGAATACATCTTTAACAAATTTTTGGGGGTAGATAAAATTATTTGGCTTGATAAAGGTATTGCTGGTGATGATACAAATGGGCATGTTGATGATATAGCAAGGTTTGTTTCATCTAACATAATTTTTATAGCTCATGAATCTAATAAAAAGGACTTAAATTATAAAAATTTAAAAAATAATATAAAAATAATAAAAAAATACAATCAAAATAAGAAACTTAATTTAAAGTTAGTCAAAATACCAATGCCAAAAGCTAAATATGTTTTTGGAAAAAGAGTGCCTGCTTCTTATCTAAATTTTTACATCGCAAATAAAATAGTTTTGTTGCCAACGTTTAAAGATAAAAATGATAAATTAGTTTTAAACATTTTTAAGCGTTATTTTAAAAGCAGAAAAATTATACCAATAGACTGTTCAAATTTAATTTGGGGCTTGGGGGCAATACATTGTATGACTCAGCAAGAACCCGCATAGTATTCTAATTAATTAGGTCCTCGTAACGCCATATAATTTTTACAACTGCTCCTAATTCACTTTTTTTATTTTCAAAAACTATTTTAGCTTTTGTTCTTTCTAATAAATTTTTTGATATGAATAATCCCAGTCCAAGGCCTAGTTTTGTTTTGTCTACAGAAGTAGATTTAATATATGGCTCACCTATTTTTTTTAAAATTTCGTCGTCAAAACCTGGGCCATCATCTGTAATTATGATTGATAAATCATTATTATTTTTTTCAATAAATATTTTTATCTCTGATTTCGAAAATTTTATTGAATTATCAATTAAACTTCTTAAAGCGTAAGTAATTTCTATTTGTTTATTAATTTTTAATGGTTCATGTTCTAATTTATCTATAATAATAATTTTTTTGTCATGTTTTCTTTCATTTGAAAATACTATTTCGTTTAACAAATTTTTTAATGAAACTCTTTGTAAAAAATCATCCTCTTTTTTTGGATCAGTACCAATATTTTTTAATATTAATCTACACCTATCAGCTTGTGAAATTAATAAATCTATATCTTCTTTAAATTCGCTTTTTGCTGAAAGTTGTTTTTTTAATTCTCCTGACACCAATGATATTGTTGCTAATGGGGTTCCTAATTCATGAACTGCTGCTGCCGCCAAACTTCCCACAGAACTCAAAGTTTGCTCATTAGATAAAGTTTTTTCTAGTCCCTCTAATGCTTTTGATCTTTTTCTATTAGATCTAGCAAGTTGATATGCATAATTTCCTAAAAAGATAATTCCAATTGTTGTAGATAACCACATACCTAATAGATAATATTGAGGAGTTTTAAGTGTTTCTCCATCTGGACCAGGTAATGGAAAATTAAAAAGAGCAAGCACTGAACACAAAATTATTGATACCCCCGCTATAAAGAAACTACTATTTCTAGATAAAAAAGTTGTTGCAATAGTAGTTGGAACAATTATCAAAATAGAAAAAGGATTTGTGAGACCACCTGTAAGAAATAGTAATAATGCCAGTTGAACTAAATCGTAAAAAATATTGAAAGTAGCACTAAAATTATTTAATTCACCAAATTTACTTTTTTTAAATTCTAAATAAGAGTTAATGACTATGGAGACAAGTACTAAGGCCCCACACCACAGAACTTCAAAATT
Organism: uncultured Pelagibacteraceae bacterium; assembly: GCA_902588515.1. GTDB lineage: Bacteria > Pseudomonadota > Alphaproteobacteria > Pelagibacterales > Pelagibacteraceae. The sequence goes on along the minus strand of CACIPP010000002.1, from coordinate 26,342 downwards.
AAACTTTAAATAATAATAAACAAAACATATCGCAAAAATCTGTCCAAAAATGGCTATCCATCTAATATTAATAATTGTTTCTAGACTAATTTTTTCTTCACTAGAACCGAAAAATTCTTTTATGCTCATTTAGATATTAAACATCTAAATTAGAGACTTTTAAAGCGTTTTTATCTATGAAATTTTTTCTTTTTGAAACATCCTCGCCCATTAAAGTAAAAAATATTTCATTGTCGTCATTCGTAGGTTTAGTGGTTTTATCATCCATCTCTTTGGAATAAGTTACTTTTAGTAGAGAATTGTTTTCTCTATTTAATGTTGTTTCCCATAGTTCTTCCGGATTCATTTCCCCTAAACCTTTAAATCTTTGAATTGATAAGCTTTCTTTTCCAATATCTATGATTTTATCTAACAGATCTCTTGGAGATAAAACGTCTGTTTTTTCAGAATTAATTTTATTGTTAAAAATGCATTTGTCCCTAAAAATCAGAATTTCGGGCGTTAAATTTGATAGTTGATCTAATATTTTAATATTTTTTTCACTAAAAAAATTAATTGGTATTTTGCAAATTTTATCCTCATTATATTCACTACCATTTAAAATTATATTTTTACTATCTATACTTGCTTTCCAATTTTCCTTAATATTATTTCTTTTATTTCTTAGTTCGGCTACAGCATTAGCAACTCCTAATTTTTTCTTATTATCTAAGTCATCTAAAATCAATATTTTGTCTTTAATTTTGCTAAAAGCTCCAACTACTACCAAATCCTCTAGGAAATTTTGATCACACTCTATATTACTTAGTATGTTTTTTAGTAAAAGGCACGCATCTAGAATTGAGTCTAGTTCTACCTTTAAACTTTTAGAAGAACTCTGAAATTCAAATTTACTTCTAGAATTAATTATTGATAGTTTTAATAATTCATCATCTGATTTAAGATATTGAATATCTTTACCAATCTTTACTTTATAAAGAGGAGGCTGTGCAATATAAATCTTTCCTTTTTCGATTAGTTCCTTAAATGGCTTGTTATTAAAAAACGTCAAAAGCAATGTCCTTATATGAGATCCATCAACATCGGCATCAGTCATTATGACGACTTTTCCGTATCTTAATTTATCAATATTAAAATCCTCAAAGCCGGTCCCTAATGCATTTATCAAAGTTATTATTTCATTTGATGAAAGCATTTTAGAGAATGTTTTTTTATCATTCGATTTTCCGTTTTTATTTTCAACAAAAGTATTCAATATTTTCCCTCTTAAAGGTAACACTGCTTGATATTTTCTATCTCGTGCCTGTTTAGCCGAACCGCCAGCAGAGTCACCCTCTACAATAAATAGTTCCGTATTCTCATTATCAGAAGACTGGCAGTCTGCGAGTTTACCTGGCAAAGTTGTTATATCGAGAGCACTTTTTCTTCTTACATTCTCTCTAGCTTTTCTAGCAACTTCCCTAGCTATAGCTGATTGAATAATTTTAGCTAATATTAATTTTACTAATTTTGGATTTTGATCAAACCAGAAAGATAATTTTTCATTTACTATGGTTTCTACAGCAGGTCTTACCTCCGACGATACTAATTTATCCTTCGTTTGTGAAGAGAATTTTGGATCTTGAACTTTGACAGATAATACGCATATCAATCCCTCTCGTACATCATCACCTGTAATATTAATTTTTTCTTTCTTAAGGTATCCTAAATCAGCGGCATATTTATTTATTAATCTTGTAATTGAGTTTCTAAATCCAATTAAATGCGTTCCTCCATCTTTTTGAGGTATGTTGTTTGTAAAGCAATATACATTCTCGTCGTATTTAGAATTCCATATTAAAGAGCATTCTATATCAATTTCTGCTTTGTTTCCTGTAAAATATATTGGACTCTCTAATATAATGTTATCGTCATCGCTTTTAAGTTTCTCTTTTTTTTTATTAAGGTCTAATACAAAACCCTCTAATCCTTTATCAAATTTATACTCGAATTTTTCAGACTTAGATTTTCTATTATCGAATAATTCAATAGATAGTTTTTTATTTAAATACGCTAATTCTTTAAGTCTTTTTTGGAGTACTTTAATGTCAAAATTAATGTTATTAAATATTGTTTTTGATGGGCAAAAGTTTACAATTGAACCATTTTTTTCCGATTTACCTATTTTTTTTAGAGGATGTGTTGCGATACCATTATTAAATTCTACAAAATATTCATGACCATTTTTATGAATATTTAATTTTAAGTTGTCAGATAGCGCATTCACAACTGACACTCCAACACCATGCAACCCTCCAGAAACCTTATAAGTGTTATGATCAAACTTTCCCCCGGAATGTAGTTGGGTCATAATAACTTCTGCAGCAGAAATACCCTCAGTTTTATGTATTTCAACAGGAATACCTCTGCCGTTATCTTCAACTGTTACAGTGTCATCAGAATTAATTTTAACACTAATTTTATTACAAAATCCAGCTAGCGCTTCATCAATAGAATTGTCGACTACTTCAAATATCATATGGTGCAAACCTGTTCCGTCGTCTGTATCACCAATATACATACCAGGTCTTTTTCTTACCGCGTCAAGACCCTTTAATACTTTTATAGAATCTGCACTATAATTTTTTGATTTTAAGTTATTTAAATCTATATTTTTGCTCATTTTGATAATTTTATAAGACTTAAATATATCATTTTGAGCGATAAAATTGCACCTTGGTTTTATGTAATTTCGATAAAAAACGCTTTATTTTCAATGACTTGAAAGAGATTTTTATCATTTCCGGTGTACCAAGTCTGTGTCTCAAATTTATCAATTTCTTCAAAGAATTTTTTTAAATTTGATTTGTCAATGTGCGAGGATATTTCATCAAACAACATAATAAATTCCTGGTTGTTATCTTTGTATAGATGACAATTTGACAAAATAATTGATAACAAGATAGCTTTCTGTTCTCCTGTTGAGAGGTGATCACTGCTAATTTTTTTTTTTTCATCTTTAATTACAATATCGTCATCATTTATGCCAAAATTATTTCTTTTAGATGTTTCATCGATAAATCTATTTTTGCATAATGTGTTTTCTATAATTTTTAAAGCTTCGCTTTTATTATCTAAATAATTTTCATAAAGATTATTAAATATAATTTCAAAACTTCTAAAATTTAAAAGTTTTTTTTTCGATAAAAGACTAATTCTTTTTGAAAATAATCTTCGATTTTTAAAAATTTCATAAATAGTTTCAGAGATTTTTTTTTCTAATATACTTAACCATTTTTCGTCCCCTTTTTCTTTTAATAACATCAACCTCTCTGTCGTATATTTTTTGTATTCACTTAAACTAAAATTAAAATTTTCGTCAAATTGGGCAATTAATTTATCGATAAATTTTCTCTTTATTGATTTTCCTTCATACATTATCTTTTCCATAGGAGGAGATAACCAGATAAATTTAATGATTTCATTTATGGATTTAAGACTTTTTACTGCTTTATCATCTACAAGAAATTTTTTAGTAACATCTTCATTATTTTTAGATAAGTTATACTCCAAGAAAAATGTGCTCTTATTACTTGATATCTCAATGCCGACCTTTGCTCTTCCTTCTGACTCTAACTTTATCAAATTAGTCAATTTTTCTCCTTTAATACTTTTTGAACTAGAAAAAAAATTTAGTGACTCTATTAAATTTGTTTTTCCTGAACCATTTGGTCCAATTACAACAATATTTTTATTGTTCTTAAAATTTTCTTTAAAATTTGAATGACTTTTAAAATTTACAATATTTAATTTGGATATATATGCCATCCAAATATTTATACTACGCGCATTGGCATCACAACATAGGTACTGGACTTGTCATTATTATCTCTTATTAAAATCGGAGATGAAGAGTCTTTGGCTTTTAATATAATCTCTTTTGACTCTAAAACCCCCGCTACATCAATTAGATAATTTGAGTTAAATCCTATTTCTAATTCCTTGCCAGTATACATTGCCTCTATTTTCTCAATGCCTCCTCCGTGTGTTATATCTTTTATATTAAAAGTTATATTGTTATTTTCAATTTTGATCTTTACTACCCCTTTTCTATCAGAAGATAATGCTCTTAGTCTATCTAATGCATTAGAAAATTTAATTGCATCAGCTTTTATCTCATCTCTCTCATCTTTTGGTATGACTTTTTCATAATCTGGAAATTTCCCATCAATCACTTTTGATATAAGTATAATATTATCTATTATGAATTTTATTTTAGATTTAGTAGAGATTATTTTCAAATCCTTATTTTCATCTCCAATGATAGTCAATAACTCAAAAATAGTTTTTTTTGGAAGTATAATTGACTGAAAGTTTTTCATATCTTGAACTTCTATTAATGTTTTACAAAGTCTATGTCCATCCGTAGCTACTGCAATAAGTTTTGATTTGTCATTTTGATCGGTGCCAAGATATATTCCATTTAAATAATGGCGTGTTTCGTCATTAGATATTGCAAATTTGGTTTTATTTAATAATTTTAGAAACTGCTTTGATCCTATAACTGTTGGTTCCTCCTCTATATTATCCTCTAAGATAGGAAATTCATTTGAAGACAAACAAGTTAATTCATAGTCAGACATTCCAGAAATAAGTTTTAGTTTTGACTCGTCTTTTAATGCAAAATTTAATTGTGAATTAGATGGTAACTTCCTTACGACATCATACAATGCTTGGGCTCCAGTTGTTGTTGAACCATTTACTTTTACATTGGCATTGATTCTTTCACTTATTATCATGTCCATATCTGTAGCTGTAACTAGCAGCCCTTCCTCTGTGGCTTGAATTAATACATTTGACAAGATTGGGAGAGTATTTTTCTTTTCAACAACACCTTGAATATGCGTTAAAGAGCGAAGTAGAACATCTCTTTCAACATGAAATTCCATATCATTTTTTTAAAATTCTATTACTAATTTCTTGTACTTCTAAAGCAAATTTTTTATCATTATGCATTAAATCTTCAATTTTTTTTATGGCATGTATTACAGTTGTATGATCTCGTCCGGTAAACTTACGACCTATCTCTGGAAGCGATTTAGTAGTTAATTTCTTTGATAAATACATGGCTATTTGTCTAGGACGTGCAATGTGTCTTGAACGTCTAGCTGATAAGAAATCAGTAATAGAAATATCATAAAAATTTACTACAATTTTTTGAATATCCTCAATACTAACAGTAGTATTCATATTGCTAAATAAATCTTTTAAAATTAGTTTTGCATCTTGAAGAGAAGGATTTCTATTTTGAATTCTTGATGAAGCAATAATTCTATTTAAAACTCCTAGCATGTCTCTTATACTAGATTTAAATTCGTTTGCTATGAAAGTTAAAATTTCATCACTAATAACAAGATCTTTGGAATACTGATCTTTTTCAAACAAACAACGTTTTTTCAAAATTTCTAGCCTCAAAGAAATGTCAGGCTGCTGTATATCTACAACAAGGCCACCTGATAATCTTGACTTTATTCGGTCCTGAATCCTGTCGAGGTCATTAGGCGAGCGATCAGATGATATTACTACTTGCGACTGATTTTCTATTAAACTATTAAAAGTGTAAAAAAATTCCTCCTGGGTAACATCTTTTCCACTTATAAATTGTATATCATCTAAAATTAATACATCTGCGTTTCTAAAAATATCTTTAAATTTATATGTATCCTTATTCTTTATAGATTTTACGAATTGATACATAAATCTCTCTGCTGATAAGTATATAATTTTCTTCTGCAGTTGTTTTAATTGATTACCAATTGAATTTAATATGTGGGTTTTGCCTAACCCAACTGATCCATAAATGTATAAAGGATTATAATGACCTAAATTTTCACATATTCTTTTTGCAGCGGAAAAGGCTAGCTGATTGCTTTCACCTGTAACAAAATTATCAAAATTTAATCTGGGATCTATTCTATTTACACCGTAATTTGTATCTTTAATATCAATAATTTTAGACTTAGTATTAAAATCAAAAATATTTGAAATTTTTTCGTTTACAAATATTTCGCTAATTTCAAATTGAATTCTCGATATTGTGTTGTCCAGTTTTTGAAAGTGGTCTAGAATTTTATCGGCATAATGAGATACAATCCAATCTCTAACAAATCTAGTTTTTACCCCCAATATTAGCGAGTTTTGCTCAACACCCTTGGCTTCCACATTTTCTATCCAACTCTTGTATACGTCAACTCCGTAACTTTCTTTTAGTTTTAATTGAACAATATTCCAGTTTTTTTTCAAATCATCTGAAATATTTACGGCTGAGGAGTTTTTAATATTCATATTATTTATTTTTTCTTACATCATAGAATATAAATAATATATAAAAAAAATGATTGTCGCCTATTAAGTGAAGCAACTTAAAATTGTTCAACTACAGAGATTAATTTTTTTTAGAAAATATTTTTTTAGATATTCTAGAAATTTTTCTAGAGGCAGTCTTTCTTTTAATAGATCCTTTTTTGGATGTCTTCATCAATACAGATTGCAAATTATTGAATAACTTTTTGGCTTTATTTAAATCTTTGGATTTTATAGCTTTTTCTATTTCTGATACAGCGCTCTTATATTTTCCAATCCTAATTCTGTTAATGGACGTTTTTCTTTTTATTACTCTTATTTTTTTTTTAGCTGATTTAATATTGGCCATTTAAAAACACGATTTTATATGTTTCTTTTTATAATAGGTCAACTTTATTATAACTTTTGACATTTTGGGCAGTAAAATTGAGAACGACCATTAACAATACTCATAATTATTTTTTTATTACAACCAGAAGTAAGACAAGAGTCATTGTTACGGTTATAAACTTTAAATTCTGATTGATAAGACCCAGTTCTCCCCTCAGAGTTGTGATAATTTAAAATGGTTGAGCCACCTTTTTTTATAGAAGACTGCAAAATTAATTTAGTAAATTTCAAAATCCTAAAAATTTGGCTTTTTTTTAATTTAAAACAACTTGTATTTGGGTTAATTCTAGAAGCATATAATATCTCATTAACATATATATTGCCTAATCCAGAAACAAATTTTTGATCCATTAATATATTTTTGATTGAAATTCTTCTCTTTTTGATTTTCTGCTCGAAATATTTGTAATTAAATAATTTGCTTAATGGCTCAGGGCCTAAATTACTTAAATGCCTAGAAATATTATTATTATTATAAATCTTAATAAATCCAAATTTTCGGATGTCATTATATATTATTGAAAATTTTTTAAATCGTATTAGTAAGTGATTGTGCTTTTTAATTACGTTTTTTTTATTATAAAAGCTTGTGTCTAATTTCAAAGAGTTTTTTTTAACAATATACCTTCCTGTCATACCAAGATGAGATAGGAGCGTATTATGATTAGTTTTAAATAATATAAATTTTGACCGTCTTTTTACTTCATTAATTGTTTGACTTTTTAATATTTTTGGCAAATTTGTTGGAATTTTGTATCGTAAATTGCCATTTAATATTGTCACAGCATAGATTTTTTGGTTAATAATATACTTTTTTAGAGTTCTTACTGTGATTTCTACTTCTGGGAGTTCTGGCATATAATATGTTCAATAATAATATGAATAATATTCACTTTAATAAGAATAAACAAAAGATTGTGCAAGAAGTATTTGAGTCGTCGTCTAGTAATTACGACTTAATGAATGATTTAATGTCTTTAGGTTCTCATAGATTATGGAAAACAAAAATGATTGAAAATATCGATTTTGATAAATCTGATGTTATTATTGATGTGGCGTCTGGCACAGGGGATTTATCAAAATATATACTAAAAAAGAATCCAAAACAAAAAATTATTAGAGTAGATCCTAATAAAGAAATGCTAAACAAGAATTCTAAATTTTTTAAAAATTTTACAAACGTTAGTGCTATACAATCTGTTGCAGAAAACCTGCCTATTAAGTCAAATAGTATAGATATTTATTTAATAAGTTTTGGTCTTAGAAACTTAATAAATATTCAACATTCATTATCAGAAGCTTACAGAATTTTAAAACCAGGTGGCCAATTTTGTTGTATGGAATTTTACAAAGTAAAAAAGCCAATTGTTAGAGAATTATATGGTTTTTATAGCAATATAATTCCATTTTTAGGAAAGATAGTTAATGGTGATAGTAAACCTTATAAGTATTTAAATAAAAGTATTGAGGATTTTTTTACGCAGGATCAAATTTCTAAGAAGCTCATAAATAATAAATTTTCAAATATTTATAAGGAGGATTTGTTATCTGGAATTTTGAGTATTCATCACGCTTGGAAATTAAAATGATTAAAAATATATTTATTTTATTCAAAATAGGTAGAGTTCTATCTAAATCAAATACATTAACTTATTTTGACAAAATTTATAAAATTCCTTTTTTTTTAAAAATAATTATTAAAATATTAGGTTTTTCAATTTTAAAACCTAAATATACAAACGATGTTCCCGTTGGAGAAAGACTATCATCAGCTATAAAAGAGCTGGGACCGACGTTTATAAAATTGGGACAATTTTTAGGTACTCGCCCTGATATTGTTGGTAAAGATTTGGCTAAAGAGCTTCAAAAATTACAAGATACTCTTCCACCTTATGATCTATACCTTGCGAAAGATGCAATTAAAGAAGAGTTAGGTGAGGAAAATTTTAAAAAAATTAAAAAATTAAGTAATCCAATTGCAGCGGCATCGATAGCACAAGTACATTTTGCAGAAATAATTGTAGAAAATAATCAAACAAAAAAGGTTGCAGTCAAAGTTTTGAGACCCAATATAGAGAAAATTTTTAATCAAGAACTTGAAGCTCTAATGTTGTTTGCATCAGTTGTTGAAACTTTAGCTCCAAAAACACAGAGATTAAAACTTATTGAAGTAGTACATCTTTTAAAAGAAATTACTGCTATTGAAATGGACCTTAGATTTGAAGCAGCGGCTGCTAATGAACTTAAAAATAATACAAAAAATGATAAAAATTTTGTAGTTCCAGAAATATTCTGGGACTACACATCTAAGAGAGTCCTAACCTCTGAACGTGTTATTGGGATACCTATTAAAAATTTTGCTGAAATAGACAAAGCCAAAATTAATAAGGAAGATTTAGCTACTAATGTCATACAAAGTTTTTTGTTACAAGCTGTAAGGGACGGTTTTTTTCATGGTGATATGCACCAAGGTAATCTATTCGTAAATGAAAATGGAAATATAATTCCTGTAGATTTTGGTATTATGGGAAGACTAGACAAGTACAACAAAAAATATCTTGCTGAAATTCTTTATGGATTTATTGAAAGAGATTATAATAAAGTTGCAGATGTTCATTTTAGAGCAGGATTGGTGCCAGCAACAGAGTCTAGAGAAGCCTTCTCACAAGCTTTAAGATCTATAGGAGAACCAATTTTTGGCCAAAAAATAAAAAATATATCAGCAGGTAAGCTTTTAGCTCAACTCTTCGAAATTACTGAAAAATTTAACATGACTACACAACCACAATTATTATTATTACAAAAAACTATGGTCGTAGTTGAGGGCGTGGCGAGATCTTTGGATGAAGATGCGAATATTTGGGAAATTTCAAGACCAGTTTTAGAGAAATGGTTAAGGGAGGAAATAAGCCCAAAAGCTAAAATATCTGAGGCTATAAACACCACAGGACAAGTAATAGATCGTTTACCTGAGTTACCGAAGCTAATGGATAAAGCATCGAAAGCTTTAGAATTGTTAGCGACAGGAGCAACATCCGCAAATTCTGAGATATCAAAAAATCTTAGATTTGAAAAATTAAAAATAAAAAATCAGAAAAATAAGATTATTATATCTTTTTTATCAGTTGTAATTTTACTATTAGTAGTATTCAATTAAAGTATGAAATTAAATAATAAAAATCTTTTATTGATAATTTGTGGGGGTATTTCAGCATATAAAAATTTAGACTTAATTAGAAATTTAAAAAATTTAGGGATGAATATAAAAGTTATATTAAGTAAAAGCGCAAAAGAATTCGTAACGCCGCTCTCGGTAGCATCCTTATCTAAAAACAAGGTATATGACAATGAATTTACTTTAAATGATGAAATTGAGATGGACCATATTGCATTATCTCGATGGGCAGATTTAGTTTTGATTTGTCCAGCAACAGCAAATATTATATCTGAAATTGCCCAAGGCTCCGCAAAAGATCTAATCACAACAGTTATAATGGCTTCAAACAAAAAAGTTTTTTTAATTCCTGCGATGAATAGCAAAATGTGGGAAAATAAAATAAACCAACAAAACGTAAAAAAATTAAAATTAGCAGGATATTACTTCCTTGGACCTGATAATGGTGAATTGGCATGTGGGGAATTTGGAATTGGCAAAATGTCAAAAATAGAAGAGATCGTACTCATGCTAAAAAATTATTTTACAATAAAAAATATTGATTTAAGGGCGATTGTTACAGCAGGTCCAACACGAGAATACATTGACCCGGTTAGATATATCACCAACGAATCTTCAGGAAAGCAGGGTTTTGAAATAGCAAAAAAACTTAAACAGGCCGGCTTTAAAACAAAACTTATATTGGGACCATCTAATATTGATGCGGAATTAGAAGTACAAACGCAAAGGGTAACAACATGCGATGAAATGTTTAATGCTACTCAAAATTCTTTGCCCTGTGATGTACTGGTTATGTGTGCTGCAATAGCTGATTTTAAATTCAAAAAAAACCAAAAAAAAATTAAAAAAAAAACACTAGATCTGAAAATCGATTTAGATGAAAATATTGATATACTAAAACATTTTTCAAATTTAAACCAAAATAGACCGAAACTTGTAGTAGGTTTTGCTGCAGAAACAGAAGATTTAGTTAGAAATGGAAAAGCAAAATTATTAGATAAAAGATGTGATTGGATTATTGCAAATGATGTATCAAACAAAAATTTAGGTTTTAATTCTAATTCAAATAAAGCAACGATTATTTATAAAAATATGGAAATTGAAAATTTGCCAGAGCAAAGTAAATCAGGCATCGCGTCTAATATTGTAAATAGAATTTTAAGACAGTTTGATCTTAATGATAAAAGAGATATTAATTAAAAAGTTAAGTCCAGACGTTAATCTTCCTTCTTTTAAAAGTGATGGTGCGTCTGGATTAGATTTAGAGGCCCACTTACAAAATGACATTATAATTAAACCAGGTAAGTATACTTTGGTGCCAACTGGTATTGCATTACTGATGCCGGAAAAATGTGAAGCACAGATTCGACCTAGATCCGGTCTTGCTGCTAAAAATGGAATAACTGTGTTGAATACACCAGGAACAATCGACTCAGACTATAGAGGTGAAATTAAAGTAATTTTAATAAATTTCGGAGATAAAGAATTCGTTATTAAAAACAAAGATAGAATAGCTCAAATGGTATTTACAACAATTGAAAAACCTTCTTTAAGGTTAGCAAGTAAATTGGCAGAAACGAAAAGAAATACTGGTGGGTTTGGTTCAACTGGCAAATAGAAAATGAAAAGAATTTCAGAATCTTATATAAATAAATACCTACCACAAATGAACCTTAAAGAAATAAGTATTGAAGGACAGACAAAAATATTTAATGCTAAAATAATTGTTATTGGATTAGGAGGCGTGGGAACTCCTTTTTTAACTTATATGTGTAGGGCTGGTATATCCAATATTGGGATAGTCGATCATGATAAGGTTACATTATCAAATTTGCATAGACAAATAATGTTTTTCCCAAAAGACATAAATAAAAAAAAAACAATTTCTGTCAAAAGTCAAATAAACCAAATAGATAAAAATGTTAAAGTAAAAATATTTAACACTAAAATTTCAAAAAAAAATATAAAAAGTATAATTAAAAACTATGATTATGTTATAGATGGAACAGATAACTTTAAAACTAAATTATTGATTAATGATGAATGTAAAAAACAAAAAAAACAATTATTTATAGGAGCAGTAAGTCAACTAGAAGGCCATATATTTTATTTTGACTTCAAAAAAAACTACTCATGTTTAAGATGTTTTATGCCTTCTGAACCTAAATTTTCGCTTCGATGCCAGGATGAAGGTATTTTAGGCACAGTTACTGGTGTAGTTGGTACATTAATAGCGAATGAAATTTTGAAAGTAATTACCAATAATAAATCGCAATTGCTTAATAATATCTTGATTATAAATTTCGAAAAGTTAACTTTTAGACAAGCTAAAATTAATAGAAGATTAACATGCAAACATGGCAATTAAAAAAATCTTACTTTTATTCTTAATTTTTTTTTTAATAACAAATGATATTTCTGCAGAAATTAAAAGTCTAAAAAATAATAAAACAAATGTTAGATTAGGACCAGACATATCTTATCCTATTAAATGGAAATATAAAAAAAAATATTTACCAGTTAAAATAATAGACAAGCATTATAATTGGAGAAAAATTAAAGATTTTGAAAATGATACTGGCTGGATACATATATCTCAGCTATCCAACAAAAAAACTGTTATATCTATAGAAGAAAATGTTTTAGTCTTTAGTAAACCAACTATATTTTCGAGACCAGTTAAGAAGCTAAGTCAGAATTATTCTCTCATATTGAAAAAATGCTCAGGAAATTGGTGCAAAGTTAAAAATAAAAATGTTATTGGTTGGGTGCAAAAAGATAAGTTATGGGGTAAATTTAGTAACTAAAAATTGAATAAGATTAAAATGAATTTAAAATTTTGTATATAAATGGAAAAAAAAAATAAATATAACTATGACGAATTAATCTCTTGTGCGAATGGAGTTCTTTTTGGTAATGGAAATGCAAGATTACCATCTCCACCAATGCTTATGTTTGATAGAATTACTAAAATTAATGATAGCGGAGGGCTTTATAAAAAAGGATACATTGAGGCTGAACTTGATGTAAAAAAAAATTTATGGTTTTTTGATTGTCATTTTAAGACGGACCCCGTGATGCCAGGGTGCTTAGGTCTAGACGCTATGTGGCAGTTAGTTGGGTTTTTTTTAGCATGGTCTGGTAATCCTGGTAAGGGAAGAGCTCTTGGTTGCGCTGAGGTTAAGTTTGTGGGCGAAGTTTTACAAAACGCAACACTGGTAAAGTACATAATTCAAGTAAAAAGAATAATTAAAAAAGGAGACACTTGTGTTGGACTTGCAGATGGAATACTTTTAGTAGATGAAAAAGAGATATATAATACAAAAAATCTTAAGGTAGGGCTTTTTAAATCGAATATATGAAAAAAGTGGCGGTAACAGGAATTGGTGTGGTCTCATGTCTTGGTAATAATCAAGATGAAGTACTGAATTCCCTTTTAAACACCAAATCAGGAATCACAAATTGCAACCAATATAAAGAGTACAACTTGAAGAGCCATGTTCACGGTAAACCAGATATAAAATTTGAAGATCATATAGATAGAAAAGTCATGAGATTTATGGGTGCGGGCTCTGCCTATAACTACATTGCCATGAGTGAAGCAATAAAAGACTCGGGATTAAAAGATGAGGAAGTAAGCAATGTTGATACAGGCATGATTATGGGGTCAGGCGGGCCATCCATTGAAAATGTAATTTTAGCTGCAGACAAAACAAGAGAAAAAAATCCAAAAAAAATGGGTCCATTCATAGTGCCTAGGACGATGGCTAGCACTGCATCTGCTACTCTTGCAACTCCATTTAAGATTAAAGGTGTCAATTATACTATTAGCTCTGCATGTGCCACGAGTGGCCACTGCATAGGTAATGCAATGGAAATGATACAATCAGGTAAACAAAAAATAATGTTTGCAGGTGGTAGTGATGAAGTTCATTTTGCAATGACAGCAATGTTTGATGCTATGACGGCTTTGTCATCAAAATATAATGATACACCTAAAACAGCATCAAGACCTTACGACAAGAGTCGAGATGGTTTCGTAATATCTGGAGGTGGCGGTGTACTTGTTTTAGAAGAGTTAGAATATGCAAAAGCTAGAGGGGCCAAAATTTATGCTGAATTAACTGGCTATGGAGCAACGTCAGATGGTTATGATATGGTGGCACCATCGGGAGAAGGCGCAATAAGATGTATGAAAATGGCCCTAAAAACCGCAAGAAATAAAATTGATTATTTAAATACGCATGGTACTTCAACACCCGTTGGTGACATAACTGAATTAAAAGCCGTAGGTGAAGTATTTAAAAACAACATTCCTAAGATAAGCTCTACCAAATCTTTATCGGGTCACTCATTAGGTGCCACATCTGTTCATGAGGCTGTCTATTGTTTAATTATGATGAAAAATAATTTTATATCGGCCTCAGCCAATATTAGTGATTTAGATGATGAGGCTAAAAACTTTCCAATTGTAAGAAAGGTAGAAAAAGAAACATTAAAAGCTGTAATGTCAAATAGTTTTGGTTTTGGTGGAACTAACGCAACTTTAGTTTTTGAAAAAATATAATGTCATTACTTAAAAATAAAAAAGGTTTGATAATGGGCGTTGCTAATGAGAGGTCTATAGCATGGGGAATTTCAAAAAAATTGGCAAATGAAGGCGCTGAATTAGCCTTTACTTATGTTGGTGACTCATTAAAAAAAAGAGTGCTTCCGCTAGCAAACTCGTTAGGTTCTAAATTAACAATAGATTGTAATGTTGAAAACGAACAGCAAATTAAAGACACTTTTTTACAAATAAAAAAAAATTGGGGAAATATAGATTTTGTTGTTCACTCTGTAGCTTTCTCTGATAAATCCGAGCTATCAGGTGAATATTTATCAACATCAAGGAACAATTTCTTAAATAGCATGTTAATATCCTGTTTCTCTTTCACTGAGGTTGCTCGTAATGCAGCGCCACTAATGAAAGAGGGCGCGAGTATGCTAACTTTAACATATGAGTCATCGAAAGTTATACCAAACTATAACGTTATGGGAGTATGTAAATCTGCGCTCGAAACAAGTACTAAATACTTAGCAAGAGATCTTGGAAAAAAGGGTATTAGAGTTAATGCAATAAGTGCCGGGCCTATAAAAACTTTAGCTGCTTCTGCTATTGGTGATGCAAAGTTTTTATATAAATGGAATGAAGACCACTCTTTACTAAGAAGGAATATTAATATTGATGATGTTGGTAATTCAGCTTTATATCTTATAAGTGACCTTGCTGCAGGTGTTACAGGTGAGATACACTATGTAGACGCTGGGTACAACAAAGTTGGAATGCCTGATCCAAAAAATATAAGTTAATAATTAATTAAAAATGTAAGAATTTTTTTTTACTATTTTTGTTTAATAATAATTTTAAAAAAAAAGTTTTAAGTTTATGATAGTTTTTCAATACTTTATTACTGTTAAAAACAAAATAGTGATATGACATAAGACAGTAAATATTATTTTTATTTACAAAGTTATAAATATCATTTTCAAAACTAAATTCGCCCCCTTCAATATCTATTTTTAAAATGTTTATTTTGCTTTTATGATTTAAATAATTAATATGTTTCATTTCTTTTAAAAAATCCTTGATTTCGATTGATATTTTTTTTGTTTTTTCTTTATTCTTATAGTTCATTAAACTACTCTCTGATTTTGCAAATGTGTCTGAATTTGAATATAAATTTCTTTTTCCAATAATATTAGATAGCCCATAATTAAAGATCTGTGGATCATGTTTAAATTTATTAAGAGATATATTGTGTTTTAAAATTCTATAAGCAATATTATCTGGTTCGTAAGAATAAACTTTCATACCTAATTTTGCAGCAAAAATAGTATAAGGACCAATCCAGCTCCCCACATCGATGAATATTTGGTCTTCACAGGAATTTGATTTTATGAATTCTAAATTTTTAACTTCCCAACTTTCAATATTGGACCAAAAATTTTCATATCCTTTTTCCTCCACATTGAATTCAATATCTTTAATGGAAATTGATTTCATTTAAATTATGTGAATTTAATTGTTTAATTTATATTGCTTCTTTAATAGATAATTTAACTTTGCCACGATCGAAACCTATTACTTTAACTGAGACCTCATCGCCTTCTTTTACCACATCTGTTACTTTTTCAACGCGTTTTTTATCTAGTTGAGATATATGAACTAAACCGTCCTGCTTACCTAAAAAATTAACGAACGCTCCAAAATCCATGATCTTTACAACTTTACCTTTATAAATTTTTCCTACTTCAGGTTTTTCAATTATTTCATTAACCATTTTAATAGCTTTATTTCTTGTTTCTTCGTCAGCGGCTGATATGGTAACTATACCATCATCATTAATATCAACCTTTGCGCCGGATGTCTCAACGATTTCTCTTATAGTGGCACCACCCTTTCCAATAATCGCGGCAATCTCTTTCTTCTCTACTTGAATTTTCTCCATCTTAGGGGTGTATTTTGATAACTCAGAATTTGATTTTGAAATTGCTTTAGACATTGCATTTAGGATTTTTAATCTCCCGTCCTTCGCTTGACTTAATGCCTTCTCCATAATGTCAAACGTTATACCTGTTATTTTAATGTCCATCTGTAATGATGTAATACCCTCATCTGTACCAGCTACTTTAAAATCCATATCACCTAAATGATCCTCGTCACCCAAAATATCACTTAATACTGAATAATCCTTACCTTCTTTAATCAAACCCATTGCAATTCCTGCTATAGGTTTTTTTATTGGAACCCCAGCATGCATCAGTGACATTGATGATCCACATACAGTTGCCATAGATGAAGATCCATTTGATTCTGTTATTTCAGAAACTATTCTAATTGTATAAGGAAACTCTTCTTTGGTAGGCAAAGATGAATTAATCGCTCTCCAGGCTAATTTACCGTGACCGATTTCTCTTCTTCCTGTTCCAATTCTCCCTACTTCTCCAACTGAAAATGGAGGAAAATTATAATGAAGCATAAATCTTGATTTCATCATACCCTCTAAACTTTCAATCTTTTGCTCATCCTCTGCTGTTGATAGCGTAGTCGCAACAATTGCCTGAGTCTCGCCTCTTGTAAATAAAGCAGAGCCATGGGACCTTGGTAAAATTCCCACTTCGCATTCAATCTTTCTAACATCATCCAATTTTCGACCATCTATACGTATTTTATTTTTTAAAATATTTGTTCTAACAATATCTTTTTCTAATGATTTTAACTGATCCATTACTTCTACTTTCGTATAATCTTCATTGTTTTCGTATTTTTTTAATAATAATTCAGTACACTCGCTGATTAGAGATGATCTAATTTTTTTGTCCTTCTCAGAAAATGCTAATACAAGTTTTTCCCTCACTTCTTTAGAAATTTCATCTTTTAATTTTGTATAATCTTTAACTTCAATTTCAATTTCTTCTTTTTTTACATCTTTTTTAAGAGCCGAAATCATGTTTATTACTGGTTTAAAACTCTCATGACCAAATTTTACAGCTTCAAGCATTTGTATTTCTGATAAACCAGAAGCTTCAGATTCAACCATTAAAACTGCATCTAACGTACCAGCTACTACAAGCTCAAGTGATGACTCTTTTAGCTGGTCTTTGGTTGGATTTAAAATGAATTTATTTTCTATAAATCCAACTTTAGAAGCTGCAACTGGTCCCTTAAAAGGCAGTCCAGAAATACTTAATGCTGCAGAACTAGCTATCACTGATAAAACCTCAGGATCATTTTCTTTATCAAAAGACAAAACTGTTGTTAAAACTTGCGTCTCATTTCTAAATGCATTTGGGAATAAGGGTCTAATTGGTCTATCTATTAACCTTGAGATTAATGTTTCACTTTCAGTAGGTCTAGCCTCTCTTTTAAAATACCCCCCGGGTATTTTACCTGCTGCATAATATTTTTCTTGATAATTTACCGTTAGTGGAAAAAAATCTGTTTCAGGATTAGCTTTTTTTGCTGCTACAGCTGTTGAAAGAATAACAGTGTCGCCACATCTTAATATAACTGCACCGTTCGCTTGTCTTGCTATTTTACCAGTTTCAATTGATAATTTTTTACCATTCCAAACTATTTCTTTTTTTATAACTTTAAACATTAATTATTTTCTTAAATCTAATTGTTTTATGATTTTTTGGTAAATATCAGGTTCTCTCCTGCTTAAATAATCTAATAGCTTTTTTCTTCTTATAATAAGCTTATTTAAACCAGTATTTGAATGTCTATCCTTTTTATTTTTAGAAAAATGCTCGGTTAAATATTTAATACGCTCGGTTAAAATACTAATTTGAACTTCTGAAGATCCAACGTCTAATTTGTGTTTTTGAACTTTTTTTATCAAACCACTTTTATCTAAAATTTTTTTTTTCATAATTAAATTTTAATTACTCTCTTCGGATAAAAATAACCAGACTTAATTGAACCTAATGCAAATATATCTTTTGATGATGATATTAAATATTCTGTAAAATTTGAACTGCCTAACTCTTCGTACATGCTTACTTTCATTCCGTTTTTAATAAGCTCTAATCTATTATCGTCTAATTTAATTTGGGGTATATGATACAAAACATCAGGAATATCAAGTAAGAATTTTTTTAAATCCTCTTTTTTTTTCATTTTTAAGCAATAATCTAGGTTAATAGAGATATTTTTACTAAAAATACCAACTCTTCTTCTCTCAATTTGTTTACAATATCCAAATGTTCCTAATTCTCTTGCAATATCTCTGGTAAGACTTCTTACATAACATCCTTTACTACATTTCAATAAAAATGATGTTTGATTGTTGCTGGAGTTGTGATTAACAACTTTTATATTATAAATCGAAACCTTTTTAGGTTTAACTTCAAACTCAACTCCTTTTCTTGCCAAGTTATATGCTCTAACACCATTTATTTTAATAGCAGAATAATTTGGTGGTTTTTGCTCAATATTACCTATAAATTTTTTTATTATTTTTTGCAAATCAGCTTTAGATGGAATTATATTTGAGCTATTTATAATTTTACCTTCATCGTCAAGTGTAGTTGTTTCTTTTCCCCATACTGATGTGAAAAAATAAGTTTTATCTAATGTTTCAAAATATTTAATAGATTTAGTACTTTCCCCAATCGCTAGAGGTAGTAACCCAGTAGCTAACGGGTCTAAGGTTCCTGCATATCCTATCTTTTTAATCTGAAATTTTTTTTTTATAAAATTTACGCAATAATTTGAAGTAAAACCTTTTGGTTTATTTAACATAATCCAACCGTTTATCATGCTTGATCTTTTTTATTTTGTTTAATTAAATTTTCAATTTTCTCAGCATAATCAAAAGAGTCATCAAATATAAATTTTAAATTTGGTATAAACTTAGCAGTCCAGTCTTTTGATGCTTTAAATTTAATCTCCTTAGAAAAGGTATTCAATTCTTCTAAATACTTATCTTTTTTTTGACCTATTAAAGGTATAAAGAAAACTTTAGCATGCTTGAAGTCTGGAGATATCCTTACTTCTGTTACTGTGATTAACTTGGAGTCAATATTTGGAAAAATTATTATTTCATTTATAAAGATTTTAGCTAATATTTTTTTTAAGTTCTCGCCAGCTTTTAATTGTCTTTGCGTATACGGCTGATTGCTTTGCTGAGATATCATAATCAAACTCTATCAACATTTACTAACTTAAAAGTTTCTAAAATATCATTTTTCTTTATGTCATTAAAATCTCTTAAACCAATACCGCATTCTAAACCAGCTTTTACCTCTTTTGCTTCGTTTTTTTCCCTAAACAAACTTTTTATTTTGCCAGTGTAAATCACCTTGCCATCTCTTATAAGTCTGATGTCTGAATTATTTTTTACTTCCCCCTCTTTAACTTTAACTCCAGCGATTTGCCCTATTTTTGATATTTTAAATACTTCAAGTACTTCACATGTACCTTGACTTTCCTCTTTAGTTTCTGGAGCAAATAATCCTTGAGTAGCACTTTTAACAAAATCTAAGGCTTCATAAATAATATCAAAATAATTAATTGTTATTTTAAATTTATTAGAAAGATCTTTTGCTTCTTTATTTGGTCTTATATTAAAACCAATTAATTTTGCATTTGATGCTTTGGCTAAAGTGACGTCAGTTTCTGTCACTGGTCCAACTGCTGATAATATAATTTTTGGTGAAACTCCATTAATATCTATTTTTGTAATTGAATTTATAAGCGCTTCAAGGGAACCATGAACATCAGCTTTTATGATTATATTTATTTTTTCCTCTTTTTCTTGATTATCAAAAATATTATCTTTATTAGCATTTTGAGTATTTTTAATATTTTTTTGCTGACTCTCTCTGTACGATATTATTTCTTTTATTTGATTTTCATTATCAAGAACTGCAAAATCATCTCCAGCTTTATTAACAGAATTTAAACCAATAATCTCTACGGGTGTTGATGGCTTAGCTTCAACTATATTGTCACCTTTATAATTATACATAGCCCTTATTTTTCCATTAGATGTTCCTGATACAAATAAATCTCCCTTTCTCAGTGTACCTGATGTAACTAAAATTGTTGATACTGGTCCTTTACCTTTGTCTAACCTAGACTCAATAACGATACCTTTTGCTGATTTCTTTGAGTTAGTTTTTAAGTCTAATAATTCTGATTGTAGTAGTATTGATTCCTTAAGTTTATCTAGATTTTGTTTTTTTAAAGCTGATATTTCAACACATAAAACATCTCCACCCATATCCTCTACGACTAATTCATGTTCTAAAAGCTGATTTTTTACTTTAGCTTTATCGATACCTTGTAAATCACATTTATTTATTGCTACAATTATAGGGACTTTTGCAGCTTTAGAATGCTTTATAGCCTCTACGGTTTGCGGTTTAATTCCATCATTTGCTGCAACAACCAATACAACAATATCAGTTATCTTAGAGCCACGAGCTCTCATTTCGGTAAAGGCCGCGTGTCCAGGAGTGTCAATAAATGTGATTAAACCTTTATCCTTAACATTTACTTGATATGCACCTATATGTTGTGTAATTCCACCACTTTCTGTAGAGACAACATCAGTTTCACGTAAGGCGTCTAGCAAAGAAGTTTTACCGTGATCTACGTGTCCCATCACAGTAACTACTGGTGCCTTAGGTTCTTTATGATCTGTTATGTCCTCTTTTAATATATCTTTTAAACTATCTTCGGGCGCTTTATCTCTTACCGGTTTATGCCCAAATTCATTTACAATGTATTCTGCTGTATCAGCGTCTATAGTATGGTTAATAGTTACTTTAATTTTTTTTTCAAACAGATATTTTATGACTGACGAAGCTCTTTCAGCCATTCGATTTGCCAATTCTTGAATAGTTATTAAATCAGGAATTGTAACCTCTCGTGTGACTTTTGAAACTTGATTAATATCATCTTTTGTTTTTTTAAAAATTTTATCTCTTGCTCTTTTCACTGATGCATGACTTCTTTGTCTAATTTCTCCATCAGAATCAGACAATGCACGTCCAATTGTTAGTTTCCTCTTATTGTCAAAAGTCTTTTTTACTGATGTCTTTTTTTTTCCTTTAAATAGCTCTTCTTGAATCTTTTTCTTTGCCCATTCCTTTACTTTATTTTGCTTTTCATCTTGAATAATTGGAGCCTTTTTTACTAGCCCACCCCTAAGTGGATTTTTTTTTAAATTATTTTTAAATTGATTGCTGTTTTTTTCAAATCCTCTTTTAAATGTAGATACTTTTGGTGTAGTTGCTTTAAAGGTTGGTGATCCTTTGAAATTTTTTAAAGTGAGTTTTTTTTTCTTTTCTTTTGAATTCATAATTGAAATCCTTGCGCCTCATATATTAAAAACTTTTTTTCTTGCTCTCATAATCAAATCCTCTGCATCTTTTCTAGACAAATTAAATTCTTCTAATATTCCATCGAATTTTTCTCTCTTACCTTTTATTTCATCATATCCGCCAATAATTTCATCACTAGATAATTCTGCAAAATCTTTTAGCGTTTTAATATTTTCTTCACCCAAAGTTAATAACATTCCAAGAGTTAGCCCTTTATGATTAGCAAGTTCTTCTTGAATGCCTAATTCTTGGACCTTATTAGCAATTTCTTTAGCTTCTTCCTCAAGGTATTCTTTAGCCCTATTTTTTAACTCCTTAGCTGTTTCCTCATCAAAACCCTCAATTTTTAAAATCTCGTCTACATTTGAATTATCAATATCCTGTATTGAATTAAAACCTTCCGAGACTAATAACTGTGCCATCGTTGTGTCTATTTCTAAATTCTTCACAAATTTTGAAGTGTTGTCTTTAAATTCAGTTTGTCTTTTTTCAGACTCCTCCTTATCGGTTAAAATATCTATTTCATAATTTAATAACTTTGAGGCTAATCTAACATTTTGACCTCTTCTACCTATCGCTTTGCTTAGATTATTTTCATCAATAACAACTTCAATTCTTGAATTATCATCATCAATTAATACTTTCATTACTTCCGCAGGTGATAATGCGCTTACGACTAATTTTGATGTATCTTCTGTCCAATTAATAATATCAATTTTTTCACCTTGTAATTCATTCACAATAGTTTGAACCCTACTTCCTCTCATACCAACACATGCTCCTACCGGATCTATTGAGCTATCTTTAGATTGCACGCAAATTTTTGCTCTACTACCAGGATCACGTGCCACTGATTTTATAACTATTGTTCCCTCGTATATTTCTGGAACTTCTTGCTGAAATAAACTAGCAAGAAACTGCGGGTGAGCTCTTGATAAAAAGATTTGTGGACCTTTATTTTCTCTTCTAACTTCGTAACAGTAAGCTTTTATTCTATCACCATTTTTTATATTTTCCCTTGGTATTAGCTCCTCTCTTCTAATAACCGCTTCTGATTTCTGAAGATCTACTATGATATTGCCATACTCTGATCTTTTAACTATACCGCTTAAAATTTCCCCTACCTTGTCTTTAAACTCATTATATTGTCTATCTCTCTCCGCATCTCTTATTTGAACAGAAATTACTTGCTTTGCTGTTTGTGCAGCAATTCTTCCAAAATCTATGGGTGGCAACTCTTCTTCTATAACATCTCCAATTTTATATTCTGAATTAATTTTTTTTGCTTCATTAAAATCAATCTCGCTGTGTGAACTAATTACTTTCTCTACGACTTTAAGTTTTCTACCTAATTCAATTTTTCCAGTCTCTCTATCTATTTTAACGTAGATTTCATTTTCGGAACCATATCTGGTTCTAGCTGCTTTTTCGATCGCAGTCTCCATAGAATTTAAGACTAAATTTTTATCTATGGATTTTTCATCTGCAACGGCATCAGCAATTTTAATTATTTCAGTACTATCTATTCTATTATTAAGCATTTTAAGTTTTATAAAAAAAAATGGGCATAAGCCCATTTCAGTTTTTAAGTTTTGTCAAAAATACTATAAAAACTATTCTTTATCAATGGTTAAATAATAAAGCTTATTTCTCAACCTTTTTGCTCTTAGAAGGTACTTGGTATTGGCTGTCTTAAATTTTTTCGATGATAAAACAATTTTTGCTTTTTTTAATTTTAATGCAGACGATTTTACATTAAGGTAGTAGTCGTAATTATCACTTAAAAAATAGACTGTTTTTGTTCTTATCACTAATTTTTGTAAGAATTCGGCATTGATTAATCTTCTTTTATTGTGTTTTTTTTTATGCCACGGATCTGGAAAAAGAATGTAACAGCAATTAAAATTTAATTTTGGATATTTTTTAAAAAAAATTTGAACAGGATCCGTATATATATAAATATTTTTAACAAAATTATTTAAACAATAATCAGCCAAATTACATTGGCCATTTAATAATGGTTCTACACCAATTATGTATTGATCAGCATTTTCTTTAGCCAATCTAATCATGTTTTCGCCCATGCCAAAACCAATTTCTAAAATTATATTGGATTTAGGTCTTATAGAACTTATGTTAAATTTTTTTTTGAAAAGTGATAAATTTTTTTTTTTTCAGTTGATAAACTTCTAAATTGCAATCTTCCAAAAAAAAATTTTCTTTTCATATATTATTAAATAATTCTACTAAATTCGTATTTTCCCATGTGAAGGATCCTTTTGAGTCTGGCGTTCTACCAAAATGACCGTAGCTTGCTGTTTGTTTAAAAATCGGATTATTAAGTTTTAAAAGTTTTCTTATTCCTTTGGGACTAAGATCTATATTTTTTCGAATTATAGATATTAATTCTTTTTCTAAGTTATCATCTTTTTTAAATAAATTTAAATATATAGACAATGGTTGAGATACACCGATTGCATAAGATAATTGTATTAAACATTTATTAGTAAGACCTGATGCTACAATATTTTTGGCTAAGTATCTTGATACGTAAGCTGCAGATCTATCAACTTTTGTAGGGTCTTTTCCAGAAAATGCACCTCCACCATGTGGTGCTGCACCACCATATGTATCAACAATAATTTTTCTACCTGTAAGACCGGTATCACCGTCTGGACCACCTATCACAAATCTTCCAGTCGGATTTACATAGAAATTTTCTGGTAGTTCCCATTCTTTTGGTAAAGACTCCTTAATAATAGGATTTACTATTTTTTTCACGTCGTCTTGCTCTAATTTTTCATCATGTTGAGTGGAAACAACTATTGAACTAACACCAACAGGTTTATTATTCTCATATTTTACTGACACTTGACTTTTTGAATCAGGTCCAAGGCCACTAGTTTTTTTTGATTTTCTGTATTCTGATAATTTAGCTAAAATTTTATGTGAAAAAATTATTGGTGCTGGCATAAGTTCGGGTGTTTCATCACAAGCATATCCAAACATAATACCTTGATCACCAGCTCCTTCTTCTTTGTCCGTCCCCTTAGAGTCAACCCCAAGAGCTATATCGTCGGATTGTTTATGTAAGAAATTAAAAAATTGAAGTTTGTCGTAATGAAAACCATCTTGATCATACCCAATATTCTTAATTTGTTTTCTGACTAAAGCTTCTATTTCGGAAGATTTAATATCTGGTCCCCTAACTTCGCCTGATAAGATTAATCTATTAGTAGTAGCCAGCGTTTCACATGCAACTCTACTTTCATTAAATTTACTCAAATATAAGTCTAAAACTGTATCAGAAATTATATCACAAAGTTTATCTGGATGCCCCTCTGAAACTGATTCACTCGTAAAAATATAATTTTTATTCACGGTTTATTCTCTCAAAAATATTCTGAAGTACTAAAAGTATGATGATTAGTAAAGATAATATTATATTACCATATTGGCTGAACAAAGTTTTTTTTTTTAAAGTAAAGCCTTCAGTTACTATCTTACCTTTTTGGTTAAATAATCTACTATTTACAACAATTCCGTTAGGAAGAATGCTTGCTGTAATACCTTGATTAGTTGCGCGTATTACCTGTTTTCCTTCCTCTATAGCTCGAAATTTGGAATGATAAAAGTGCTGGTAAGTACCAATAGATTTATTAAACCATCCATCTTCCGATAAATTTACTATTAAATCAAATTCTTCGCTTTCCATATTTAGATTTCCAGAATAAATTATTTCATAGCAAATAATAGGTAACATTTTAATATTATTGTAATTAATTGTCTGTCTTTTTTTTCCTCTTGAAAAAGAATCATATCCAAGTGTAATTTTTTTAAAACCAAGTTTTTTGACCAGATTTTCAAACGGTATAAATTCACCAAATGGAACTAGTTTTATTTTATCATATTTACTAATTAAAGTAGCATCAGAATTAATAAAAAATATCGAGTTATAAACTTTATTGTTTTTTAAGTTTGTTGCACCAAATATAATTTTTTGGCCTGGTTTAAATTCTTTATCAAATTCTTGGCTTATATTATCTAAACCAAGTTTTATATCTTCAAAATATGTTGAGCCCTCTGGCCAAACAAAAACGGTATTTTCGGAATATATTGTTGGATTACTTAAATTAATTAAGTTTTTAATATGTGTTCTCGGTTTGTTATAAATATTTTTTATATTCTCGTTGGGCTGTAAAACAACAAATTTAATATCTAACCTGGATAATTTTTTTTCTAACGAGTAATCACCATAAAAATAGGCCATTACTAAAAAGAAAATAAAACTAGTAATTATTATTAGATTTTTTTTTACATTATCAAAACTTATTAAGAGGGGTATACAACAAAGTATAACAAACAATAGATGTAAACCATAAGTACCAAATAACGATAGTAACTGTAAATATTTAGTATGATCACTTAAAGAGTATATTACTAAATTCCAAGGAAAACCGGTAAAAATATTTCCTCTAACGAACTCAGTAATCGTAAAGATAATTGAGAAATATAAGATTGATTTTATACTCTTGCCAACAAATTTTTTATAAATAAA
>CACIPP010000001.1:0-199257 GCA_902588515.1 uncultured Pelagibacteraceae bacterium | reverse complement strand
TGCTAGAAAGAAAAAAAAGAAAAACTAAATTCTATTGTTAAAATCTTGCAGTATCTGCTCGACTTTTTTGAAATTCTCAGATGTCTTTGTTTTAGGATCAAAATATATTTTGTCTAATTTGCTTTTATCGTAATCAATATCGTCTAATAATTTAAGCCCCTCATCATGAGCCTTTTTCAAATCAAATGCAAGGCCTCGAAGTCTCACTTGATCCTTCTCTGTTTCAATTTCTTTAGAAATCTCGCTAGCTTGTCTTAGCAGTTTAAATGCCTTTTCTCTTATTTTTTGATCCCTAGATTTGAATATATTTAAAAAACTAAACATATCTGTATTCTAATCTGATTTGCCTTAAAACTTAAACTGCTTTTTGAGCTGATCTACTTGTCCACCATTTATCCAAAATGAAATACCAAATAGAATTTGCAATTGGTTCAACTATAGCGTCTGTAAGTGCTATAAGAAAAGAAACATCAGAAATCAACATCAAGCAGGTTATAGCGATTATAAAATGTCCAATAGTATAAATTATTGTTCTTATAATAGACCCTCTATTCGATGAATAGATTGATTTTGCAGCATTGAAAATACCTTTTTTAAATTCAGTCATAAAGTTTAGCCAAGGCTAAAATATATAGCTTTTGCTAATTTTTTCAAGAAAATAATATAAACTTATAGATAAAATAATATGAAAAAAACTAGATTTAGTAGTCCAAGATATTTTAAGCTGAGTAAAAAACAAAATGCTAATGAAATTTTAGAAGATTATGTTGAGGCTATTGAAGAAATTTCAAAAGATAAAAAAGATGTTAAGAACATAGATCTATCAAAACATTTTGGGGTTTCAAATGCTACGGTTAATAAAAATATAAAAAGATTAATCAAGGCGAAGTTAGTTACGAGCGAAAAATATAGGTCAGTTCATTTAACTACTAATGGCAGAAAGCTTGCTTTAGACTCAAACGCAAGACATGAAATTGTATTTAAATTTTTAAGAAAAATCGGTGTTCCCAAAAAGATTGCTGAGGAAGATTCAGAAGGTATGGAACATCATATAAGTCTTCAAACTCTAAAGATTATGAAAGCATTTATATAATTATTTTAAAACGCTATATTGATAGCCCCACCATTTTATTAACTTATTTTTTATTGGTAAAGTACAGTTGACTCTTCCACGTCTTTTTTTAAAAGGGACTTTAAATAAAAGTTCAATATCATTATTGTTTACAAAGTTTATTTCAGTATTTTTCCATTCTCCACCCGAGTTATCAAAACAATTTATTCCCTTTATATTTTCATTAAAAAATAATTTTATATTTATAGGATTCTCATCTTTTAACATTGTAATCTTTGGTTGATAGTCTTTAAGATCAAATGGTCTAGATCGTAATATTCTTTTAAATCTTTGGATTTTTCCATAATTTTCATTCATACTAAAACGTGGTAAATAATTAATATTTTCTTTAAGTGATATAACTCCGCTGTGTTGACCAAACATAATTTTGTAACCTCTTTTTTTTAACAAATTTATGATTTCGGTATTTGTCTCTCCAAATGGATGAGAAAAAATATCTGATATTTCCCCTATCTCTCTCTGATAATCAATTTGTGATTTTTTAATATCTTCATCGATTTCATCAATTGACATATTTACAAAATACTCATGAGAGAAGCTATGCCCGCCGATTGTAACAAGCCCGCTTCTTTTCAATTCTCTGATCTGTTCCCATGTCATATAATTCGGATGATTAATATTTACCTCTCTAGTATTAACAAACAAAATAAATGGTATTTTTTTTTGCTTAAGTATTGGCCATCCATTGTCATAAAAACTTTTAAAAGAGTCGTCTATAGTCAAAAGAATTTTAATATTTTGAAATTTTGTTTTCCCAGAAACATAATCCTTAAATTGCTGCGCACTTATAAAACCATACTTGGAGTCCTCTAATAGCTTTATATGCTCTTGGAACATTTCTAATTTAACATTTGTACTTACCAAGGACGGTTTGTTTTCATTAATTCTGTGATACATAAATGAAAGTACACCTTTGTCTTGCGCAAGCGCTTCAAAAGTTAAACAAAAAAATATTGCAAAAAATGCTAAAAATTTAGTCATATACCTTTGTTTATATTGTTTTTGAAACTATATAAAGTTAAACAATAAAATATGTTACTAAGTATTACCATAAAATTATTCGAAGTGGTTTTCCCAGTTTTTTTTGTTATTGGAATTGGCTATTGGTTTGGAAAAAATAATCCTAGATTTGACACAAATGTAATAACAGACTTTGTAGGAAAGATTGGGGTGCCATGTTTATTATTTTATTCACTTGTCTCAACTTCTTTAGATTTTAATACTTTTATAAAGTTTGGTGGTATCACTTTTTTGTTTGTTAGTCTTTTTGCTATACCAGGAATAATTATACTGAAATTAATTAAAAGAGACTCAATTACCGAATTAGGTCCTTTAATTTTACCTAATTGTGGAAATATTGGGTTACCACTAGCAATTTTCGCGTACGGTTCAAATGGATTTGCAATAGGTGGGTCTATTGCATCGGTTATAATGTTATTACATTTTACCTTAGGAATTTTTTTAGCAAGCAAAAAGCTGAGTTTAGGACCTTTGCTGAAATCTGTTCCAATGTACGTAATATTTTTATCAGCATTTTTATTATATTTCAAAATCGAGGCTCCACAATTCTTAATTAATACAACTATGCTAATTGGTTATGCTGCAATTTTTCTTGTGCTTGCTTCATTAGGTATTGCTTTAAGCACTTTAAAAACTAAAAATATTTATGAAACATCAATCTTATCAGCTTTTAGATTACTAGTTGGTCCTATTGTTGGTTTTCTTATAATTCATTATTTTAACCTCAAAAGTTATGAAGCTGGGATTGTACTTATTCAATGCTCAATGCCATCTGCTATACTGAATTTTTTACTAGCAAAAATGTACTCGAAGAAAATTCATGCTACTAATATAGCCTCGGTCATCATGACATCAACAGCTTTATCATTCATCACTATACCAATTATAGTGTTAATTGCTTTAACCTATTATAATTAATTATTTTGTTTCTTTTTTCTTATCTGATTTAGGTTCAGACGATTGGGGCTCATTTTCTTTTAAATATTTTGCAACTTTTCCCTTATTGAAAGTAAATAGATATGGATCTTGTCTAACTAATCCAGAACAAAAAGCTACAGGATCATCTGATTTTATTTTCGAAGATTTTATATCTTCTACGCAATTGTTGAAGTAACGCACCTCTCTATATTGCTCCTCCACTTTCAGGCCGACTAACAGAGCAATCTCAACTGCAATTATAAATAGCATTATCGATGTTGCTTTCATTACCAATCGGTAGTTTGTTTCTTTTAAAAAGTCAAATTTTTTAATTCAAATTATTAGCTTTACAAATAAGCTACTTTTCATTTATTATGAAATTAATTTAGGGGGATAAATGGCGCACAGTGAAAAAGCGGATGGGCTTCAAAAGCCAGATAAAGAAACTGAAGGTTATATTTTTAACCATATGATGCTAAGGATTAAAGACCCAAAAAAATCCTTAGAGTTTTATTCAAAAGTAATGGGTATGAGATTAGTAAGAAAAATTGATTTTCCTTCAATGAAATTTAGTTTGTATTTCTTGGGAAATTTAACTGATGAAGAAGTAAACAACCTTCCAAAAGATACACATGAAAGAACTGCATGGACATTTAAACAAAAAACTATGCTGGAGCTAACTCATAACTGGGGTTCGGAAAATGATAAAAATTTAAAGCATCATGATGGAAACTCTGAACCAAAAGGTTTTGGACATATAGCTTTCTCAGTTCCAGATGTTTATGCGGCTTGTAAAAGATTTGAAAAATATGGAGTAGAATTTATTAAAAAACCTGATGATGGATCAATGAAAGGTTTGGCATTTATAAAAGATCCTGATGGCTACTGGATTGAAATTCTTAACGCAGAAGCAACTGCTGGCTTGGCAAAATAATTCAATCTTAGGTAGTATGAATTAATCAAATTCATAATGTTTTATTTGAGATTGATTCTCAAATTGTTGCAGAGCGACTTGCATTAAAAGTTTTATATTAATAAACTATTAACTATTAAGAAAAGTGAGAGAGGGGAGCTTGAAACTTTTATTAATATTTTTTATTGCAATTTTAATTCACCAATCACAAATTATTGCTGGTGCAAATGAACTGTTTATAAAAAATTGCGCTACTTGCCATTCTGTGCAAAAGGGCGACAAAACACTTCGAGCTGGCCCAAACTTATGGGGAGTGTTCGGAAGAAAAGCTGCAACACATAAATCTTATCCAATGTATTCAGAGGCGCTTCAAAAATCCAAAATTGTTTGGAATTATGATCATTTAGATAAATGGCTGACGAATTCAAGAGAATACGTCAAAGGCTCTATAATGATGTATGCTCAATCTGATGCAGGTATAAGAAAAAACATAATAAATTATTTAAAAACTTTAAAATAATTTATTAAAAGAGAGGAGAACGCAAATGAGATTATTGAACAAAAGTACAATATCTCGAAGAACGTTTCTTAAAACTGGAACTGTAACTGCTCTTGGATTAACAATAATGGGACCGATGATAATCGGAAAAGACAAATCCTGGGCTGCTACTTTCAGTAATATAGGAGCGGATGATGCTGCTACTCTTATCCAGATGGCGAGAGATATATACCCTCACGATTTTTTAGCAGATAAATACTATGCTAAAGTAATCCAAGGATATGACTCTGCTGCAGGGAAAGATAAGGCATTAAAGTCAATGATTAGCAAAGAATGTAAAAAAATAAATTCTGCTGCTAAAAAGAAATATAAAAACAATTATCGCATGATCAATCGAGAAGTTGAGCGTGTAGATATCCTTAAATCAAACACTAAGTCACCTTTATTTGCAAAAGTTAGAGGCGACCTAGTTACTGGTTTATATAATAATAAAGAGGTCTGGCCAAAATTCGGTTACGAAGGTGAGTCGGCTTCAAAAGGCGGATATCTAAATCGCGGTTACAACGACATCGACTGGTTAGATAAAGTATAGGAGGACATAATGGCTAAATTTTCAAAAAATGATGACAGCTTAGTCGTTATCATCGGATCAGGTGCTGGTGGCGGTGTTCTAGGTATGGAACTAGCTATGAAAGGCATCAAAACAGTGGTACTCGAAGCTGGTGGCAGACACGGGCCTCAAGACTTTGTTAACGATGAATGGGCAAGCTTTGGTCAAATTAGTTGGTTAGATCAAAGAACGACGTCCGGGGACTGGAGAGTTTCTAGAGACTTTTCAGGATTACCGTCATGGATAGTAAAGGCTGTGGGTGGTTCAACACTACACTGGGCTGGTGCTTCATTACGTTTTCAACCGCATGAATGGAAAGTTAAGACAAATTATGGAAACATTAAAAACACTTCCATCATGGACTGGCCAATTGACCATAAAGAAATGGACAAATGGTACACTCGAGCTGAAAATCATATGGGTACACTAGGTACAGGTGGTAGAGAAAGATTGCCTGGAAACAATAACTATAAGGTGTTTGAAGCTGGCGCTAAGAGAATGGGATATAAAAATTTCCATACTGGAAATATGTCTATTAACTCTAAACCATACGATGGTCGTGTGGCTTGTCAGCAAATCGGATTCTGCTTTCAAGGCTGTAAATCAGGTGCCAAATGGTCCGCTGGTTATGTTTCTATTCCAAAAGGTGAGGCAACAGGAAACCTAGAATGTAGAACGAACGCTCAAGTTATAAAAATAGAACATGATAAGAGTGGTAAAGTAACTGGTGTTGTTTACGCTGATGCAAAAGGCAAACAACAGAGACAAAAGGCTAGAGTAGTATGTGTAGCAGGTAATTCAATCGAATCGCCTAGACTATTATTAAACTCTGAGTCAAGTATGTTCAAAAATGGTCTAGCAAATTCATCAGGTGAAGTAGGTAAAAACTACATGCGTCACATGACTGCTAGTACATATGCTATTTTTGAAAACCCAGTATACTTTTACAGAGGTACAACAATGGCTGGAATAGTTACCGATGAATCTATCAATGATCCAAAAAGAGGATTTGTGGGAGGATACGAGTTGGAAACACTAGCTCTTGGTTTACCATTTATGGCAGCGTTCTTAGATCCAGGACAATGGGGTCGAGGATTTGCGTCATCAATGGAAAGATATGATCACATGGCAGGATTATGGATTGTGGGAGAAGATATGCCACAATCTACAAACGCTGTGACATTGCACAAAAAACTAAAAGATCAGCATGGAATGCCGATACCAAACGTCAATTTCTCAGATCATGAAAATGATATTAAAATGAGAAATCATGCTTGGAAGCAATCTACTGCTCTTTATAAATCAGTTGGTGCAACAAAAGTCTTACAAACGCCTCCATATCCATCTACTCACAACCTTGGTACAAATAGAATGAGTGCTAGTGCAAAAGATGGGGTATGTAATAGAAATGGTCAAACTTGGGATATTAAAAATTTATTTATCTCGGATGGTAGCCAATTTACTACTGGGGCAGCTGAAAACCCAACATTAACGATTGTTGCGCTTGCAATGAGACAGGCTGAATTTATAGCTAAACAAATGTCTTCGAAGGCAATTTAGTTGTTAAAAAACTACTTAAAAAAAGGCCCCTTTCATGGGGCCTTTTTTATTTGTGCGTTTATTTTAGTAAGTAGTTGTGCGACTAAAAATAATTTTCAAAATAGCTTCACAATAAAACAACAAAAAAATGTTGAGATTTTTACTGTAAGGGACTTTTATACTCAAAATAAATATCAATTATATTTTGATGTAGTTAATAGGAATAAAGACGTCACAATTGCGAAAATTAATCTGTATGTTTTTGACGAGGATTGTAAAAATGTTAAAGAAAATGATAAATCAGATAAAATTTTATCTTCAACGCCTGTTTTTATAAGGCCAATGCAAATTGGAGTTGTCTCTTTTTATCCTGACAAAAGAATCACTTGTTATATTATAAGAAATATTGAAAAATATTAATGAATTTAAATTCAAAAAAAAATATGTTTTTTATTCTTAAAATCTTACTAGCCGCTGTAGTAATTGCGTTTGCAAGCTGGTTATCTGGAAAATATCCAAAACTAGCTGGATTTATTATTGCACTACCTTTAGCTACAATTATCGCTTTAGTTTTTTCTTACATTGAACATAAAAATCCTGAAAATACTATAACGTTTGCTAAGTCGGTTTTGGTTGCTGTTCCTGTTAGTTATTTTTTTTTCATACCATTTTTTTTCGCAAAATCTTTAAACAACAATTTTTGGTTAATTTATTTACTTGGGTTATTACTTTTAATAATAGCATTTTTCGTTCATAAATTTATAGTTTCTTTACTTTAATTTACAGAATTTTTCTCAAGGCAGAGGGAATGCATCTTATGATATCCTCTGCGATTAAACCTTTTCCAAATTTATTGGCAGCCTCTGAATGTAACCAAACGCCTGCGCACGCTGCCTGAAATGAACTCATTTTACTGTCTCCAACTAAACTTGAAATAATACCTGATAGAACGTCACCTGATCCAATTGTGGCAAGCTCAGGTGTTGAATTTGTATTGATGCATATTTCTCCGTTCGGTGATGCAATAATAGTGTTGTAGCCCTTAAGGACAATAACTGCATTGGAGCGTTTTGAGGCTAGCGATGCGGCAGTGATTTTGTTTTTTAAAGAAATTTTAGGAAAAATATTTTTAAATTCTCCTTCATGGGGTGTAAGTATTTTATTTTTATTTAATAATAAAAATAGTTTTCTTTGTTTGTTTTTAAAGACTGAAAGTGAATCACCATCAAGCGTTACATATTTTATTTTTTTTAATGCAAAGCATGTTGTATCAAAGATTTTTTTATTTAAACCTGCCCCAGGTCCAATTAAAAAATTGGTAATTTTAAATTCCCTTAAAATATTTATAAACTGCTCAAAGGACTCACAATTAATTTTTAAAGATGATGGGAAAATAATTTGTGCAAGTTTTATAATTTTTTTATTACCTAAAATAGTTACTGATCCTGTACCAACTTTAAGTGCTGACATAGCAGATAATATAGATGCACCGGCTGTATCTTCATCTCCACTATATATATATAAGCTACCTCTAGTATATTTATGAGAATTTTTTAATTTTTTAGGAAATTTTTTTAACCATAGGCTTGGACAATTCTCATAGCAATAATTTTTTTTTACACTTTCTCTTAAACCAATTTTAACTACTCTTACTGATCCAGCATATTCTTTTCCCTCATTTAAAATATGACCAAATTTTTTTGAGTGTATTGCAAGAGTATAATCAGCTTTAATTGCCTGTTTCATCGGTTGCCCAGTGTCACCATTAATTCCAGATGGAAAGTCTACTGCTATAACTTTATTTTTTGATTTATTTATTCTTTTGAAAAGATCTTTATATTTTTTTTGTATGTTTCTATTAAGACCAAAACCAAATATACAATCAACAATTAATTCGTTCTTATTAATCTTAGAGTTAGTATTTTCATCAATTTTAATATTTAATCGCTTAAGTGCCTTTAAAGCATCGCCCGAGTATTGGCTAATATGAGTTGTTGATATGATTCTGACTTGATATCCTTTATTGATTAATTCATGTCCAATAATAAATCCGTCACCACCATTGTTTCCTGGACCACAATAAATAAGAAAGTTTTTTGATTTATTAATTTTTAAAATTTCCTTTGCACAACCCTGCCCTGCCTTTTTCATAAAAAAAAATGAGTTTTTATTTTTGAAGTTATTAGACTCAATTTTTTTCATTGTTTTAACGCTAATAACTCTCATAAAACTTTTAAACTAGGCGTTTCTTACTCTAGTTATCGGTCTCTCATCGATAGGTAAATGCATCAAGGTTGCAAAGAAGGACAGTCCGATTGAAATATACCAGGCATAATCATAGCTTCCCAGCTGATCGTAGAAGTAACCACCTAAATATGCACCAGCAAAACTTCCAAATTGATGACTTAAAAATACAATACCAGATAACATCGTTAAGTATTTTACTCCAAATATTTGCGCAACAATTCCGAATGTTGCAGGTATGGTTGCTAGCCATAAAAATCCAAATCCTATCCCAAAGCCGATAGCAGTAATACTTGATGCTGGTAAAAATAAAAACAAGATTAAAATTATTCCTCTAAAAAAATATAAGCCACTTAAAAGAAATTTTTTAGAGTATTTGTCACCCAAAAATCCCATAGTGAGGGTTCCGAAAATATTGAACAGGCCAATTAGACTTAGTATTGCTGCACCAGTCCATGACTCCAAACCTCTTTGAATAATATAATTTGGCACGTGTGTTGCAACTAAAGTTATTTGAAAACCACAAACAAAAAAACCAGCCATCAAAAATAAATATCCTTTATGGGAAAAAGCTTCATTTAAAGCCTCGATGAAATTTTGGTTTTTTACAACACTTGACTCATTTTCATCATTGGGTTTTTTTAATAACAAAGCAAGTAAAGCGGCAAAAATCATTACTAAAGTAAAAATATTAAATACATAGTTCCATGTTGTAATTTTAAATAAGGTATTAGATATCAAAGGATAAACAAACATTCCCACGCTCGCAAATGCTGTAACAATTCCTGCTACTTTTGCTCTATCATGATTTGGAAAATGTTTTGCAACAGTTGGCACAACAATAGGAGCCGCTGCGCCACCTAATCCAATACCAACCAATAAACCAAGATTAATTTGGAAAAATAATCCTGAACTTTCAAAGTTTGATATGAAAAATATGCCAGTCGCATATATAATTAAAGCAAATGAAACAACTTTGTTTGCTCCAAATTTATCTGCAATTAATCCAAAAATAGTAGCAAAAGTTCCCCACACTATTGCTTGTATACCAATTGATAATCCAAAACTTGTAGATGTAATACTTAGATCACTTTCAAAAAATTGAAAAAATAATCCATACGTTTGTCTAATCCCCATTGAAACAAAAACAACAAAACATCCAATTATAAGAGTGATTAATGCAAACTTATTTGGAAAAAAATTTTGGTTATTCATTAAATGACTCTGTTATTTATGAGAACCATCGCAAAATGGTTTCTTTTTTGTTTTTTTACAACCGCATAAAAAATAATCTTTTGTTTCATCAACGGTAAAGTTTAATGGTTTCAACTCAGTACTTTTGTGCTTTCCATCGCAAAGCGGCTGTTTTTCAGATAATCCACATGTACACCAAAAATAGGGTCTATCTTTTTCTAATTTTGTTTTAATAGGTTTAAAAGTATTTGAACTCATTTATTTTTTTTATCTAAAATGGTTCCTTTATCGATATACTTTTGTATTCTTTCCTCAGTAGTAAGATCTGGACCAGAATATGGTATTTTTTTATTCGCTTTAGTAGTATGCATCACTTGTAATCCCAAATAAAAAACCCCCATCAATATAAAAACTAATAAGACAGTACTAAAACCAAATTTTGAAATAGGCGATTCAGCTAATGCATCTGTACCTAAGTTACGTACAGTTTTTACATATTGAAATTGTTTAAAGGTGTAGTACGCAACAAAAATTATCAATATATGAGCAACAAAAACACCGAGCCATCCATAGATAAACATGGGTACGGCAAACACCCATATACTAAAAACTGTACTCCACAATGCAGATAATACAATTAAAATTTGTAATCTGACTGTTTTAGGAAGCGCCCGAAGGTCATTTTTTGTATCATCAAACAAAACATATGCAGCTGAAGACAACCAATTTTTAATTTTTTCCATTGCGAGTCATTCTTAGTATATTTTTCAGATATTAACAGCAGAAAAATTTCTTAAAAAAAGGCGATTTTTAAGATAATGTAAAAAAATGCCTGAACATTTAGATAAAATACAAGACTCTATTTTTAACTTAAGCCAAGGTGAGTGGATTCAGCTTACATCTCTAATCTTAATTCTTATTTATCTTGTATGGAGACTCAAAAAATGATTGAAAAATTTCTTAAATTCTTAAGAGATTACAAAAATGAGGTGGTGTATACATTTGCTCTGATTTTGTTATGTTTTTCAATAGCTATTTGGGCGATTGCCATGAATGCGATTAAATATCAAAATGTTATCGGTACCTATTAATCTATGCGAAAATTGCATGGCTTATATTCCATGCAAAAATTTCATAACTACATTCAAATCTAATCAAATCTAACTGATAATAATTTAGGATAAAAAGCCTTTTAACAAAAAAGGAGATGTTATGAAAAATTTAGGTAAAATTTTATTTACTTTTGTCGTCTCGTTAGCACTTGTAGAGCCAGCTATGGCAGCTGAATCTACTGTTAATGCAGAAACACAATACGTATTTAATACTTTCCTATTTCTAGTTTGCGGTTTTTTAGTCATGTTTATGGCTCCAGGATTTGCGATGCTAGAATGTGGATTGGTTACATCTAGAAGTGTATCAACTATTGCAGCAAAAAATATTGGATTATATTCAATAGCCGGAATTATGTTTTGGCTAGTTGGCTACAATCTAGCCTACGGTATTCCAGAAGGTGGTTATATCGGTAGTTTTGCTCCATGGAGTGATGGATCAAAAATTGATACAGGTTATTCAGATAGTTCTGACTGGTGGTTTCAAATGGTATTTTGCGCAACAACTGCGTCTATCGTTTCAGGAACACTAGCAGAAAGAATTAAAATTTGGCCATTCTTTCTATTTGTAATTCTTTTAACAGGAATATTATATCCAATTGAAATGGGCTGGCAGTGGGGTGGAGGCTGGTTAGCAAGTCTTGGTTTTTCTGACTTTGCAGGATCAACTTTAGTTCACGCAGCAGGTGGAGCAGCAGCATTAGCTGGAGCAATTGTTTTAGGACCACGAGTCGGTAGATTCTCCGGAAAACAGTTGGTTCCTTTTGCTAATTCGTCTATCCCATTAGCAACAATCGGAGTATTTATACTTTGGTTCGGTTGGTTTGGTTTCAATGGTGGATCGCAACTTGCTCTTGGCACATTTGATGATGCAACAGCAGTAGCGAAAATTTTTATAAATACTAATTTAGCTGCAGCTGGTGGTGTTATGACTTGCGCGCTAATTACTAGGCTAATAGGCGGAAAAACTGATGTTGTACAAATGTTAAATGGTGCACTTGGTGGACTAGTTGCAATTACTGCAGAGCCATTAGCACCGGTTCCATTTATTGCCATTATCATTGGTGGTATTGGAGGTGCAATTGTAGTTGCAGGTTCAGTGCTATTAGTGAAATTAAAAATTGATGATGTTGTTGGAGCAATCCCAGTTCACATGTTTGCTGGAATTTGGGGTACTTTAGCAGTTCCATTAACAAACGCAGATACAAATTTTGGTGCGCAATTGATTGGTGTGTTATCAATCAATGTCTTCATGTTTGCGGCATCGTTCGTAATTTGGACTATTCTAAAATCAACAGTAGGTATTAGAGTTAGTGACGAAGCACAAAGAAAAGGTACGGACGTAGCGGAAACAGGAGTAGTTGCGTACTCTATCAGAGACTAATTCTCCCTATAACCTCTCTGTTACACAAAATGGGCCTCTTGGAGGCCCATTTTGATATCTGACTTCACAAATATTAATTAAAGATGTTATAATTATTAATGATTAAAAAAATTCTTGTTATATTGGCTATTATATCTCCATTTATAATTTTTTATCTATCAAATTTAATTTTAAAAAAAAAAACCAAGTATCCAATAATAAAACTTAGCCTTATCAGTATAATTTTGTTATTAGGTATATTGTTATACTTTAGGTTTTTAGATAATACTAAACCTGGTGAGAAATATAATCCTCCTAAACTAGAAAATGGTAAAATAATTAAGCCTTATAAGAAAAATTAAGCTTTATGCGACCATTAATTTGTTTAAAGTATTTTTTTCCTATGTATAAATTATTGTTATGAAATACGTTAAGGTAATAAGTGATTTAGATATTAATATTGAAAAATTAAGAAATGCATACGAAAACTGCACTAAAAACTTTGTAACGGATAATCCAAATTTGAAAGATTTTAACTGCATATGCATTAATAGGAAACCTAACGATCCTAATTCAATTACAGGAGGAGATGTGC
Source organism: uncultured Pelagibacteraceae bacterium (assembly GCA_902588515.1). Lineage (GTDB taxonomy): Bacteria > Pseudomonadota > Alphaproteobacteria > Pelagibacterales > Pelagibacteraceae. Next base: position 186,121 of record CACIPP010000001.1, on the reverse strand, counting down.
GTGGTTTATATTGGACCTACCCTAACGAAACTAAAAAGGAAGAAAAAAGATTAGAAAAAGTGGATGAGGCCTCTTATAATGAAATTTGTCCAGAATTTAAGTCTACTTATATAGAAGAAGTTTATAATATAATTACAAAAAGATTTAAACTCGGAAGAGTAAGGTTTTTAATGAAACCACCAAGATCATGTTTATCGTGGCACCGTGATCCGGAAATGAGATTACATATACCAATAATTACAAATGTTGGTTGCAGGATGATTATTGAGGAAGAAAGTTATCATCTTCCAGCAGATGGTAATGCTTATATTACTGATAATACAAAATATCATAATTTTTTTAATGGGAGTGAGATTAATAGAGTTCATTTGGTTGCAACAATTTTAGAAAACCGACATATTAAAGCAGCCTAATTGTTAATATCTTAATAAAGACTTAGATGTTCTTTGTTTGATTCTACTTTGATCAACAAATTAAACTTTTACGATTACTAACTTACTAACTTTGTGAGTAATTAAGTTAAGAGCTAAATTATTTTCTTTTTCTATTTCTTTTTATTTTTTTGGCACTTTTTTCAATTCGATCTTTAACCAAATTTAAAAGTAGATAAATTATCAGCGCCCCGCCACCTAATACCGCATATGAGAATATAATATCTGTTGTGGGCATTTTAATCGTCCTCCAACCAGTCATCCATAAATATTTTCCAACAAGTATAAAAAACTATTGGGATTGAACCAAAAAATCCTATAGCAACACCAATACTAATTCCATATTTTGCACATGCAAAATGAGTTAATAAAGTTGGTGGTATTGTTGATACTAATAATAAAAAAGGTAATCTCCACTCCCTGGATGGTTTGTAATATTTTAAAAAATTTATTATCTTATTAATCATATTTAAGATGAAAATAATTATACATTATGTTTTAATACTATTTTTTACATTTGTTAACTCAGCTTTAAGCGAAAGTAAATATCATCATATGCCACATGGAAAATTTAGGAACCCTGAAGGTTCCCCAGTCAGAGATCCTAACTTTAAATGGTCATACAAGACTTTTAATGAAGAGAAAAAGAAAATTAAAATTTCCATACCTACAGATCATGTGGTGCCAAAAAATCAGGTATTAGAAAATATTAATAAATTAAAAAATGAGGACTATATTTTATGGATAGGCCACGCAACTTTTTTAATAAAACTTGGTGATAATATGATTATCACTGATCCTGTATTTGAAAAAAACATGGGTCCATTAATTTTTGGTCCTAAAAGGTATGTAGATCCTGCAATTGATCTAAAAAATTTACCAAAAATTAATTATTTTTTACAAACACATAATCATTACGATCACTTAAGCACAAGGACTATAAAAAATTTTCCGTTTAAAAATACAGAAGTTTTGATGCCTTTAAAATTATCAAAACATTTTGAAAAAAATAATTATAAAAAAATTATTGAATTAGACTGGTATGATCAAAAAAAATATACTGACATAACTTTTACTTTTTTACCATCAATACATTGGTCCAAGAGGTCACTTTGGGATACTAATAAGTCTCTTTGGGGAAGTTTTTTAATAGAATATAAAGATACAAAAATTTTGTTTTTATGTGATACCGGATATGGGAAAATCTATAAAGAGCTAGGTAAAAAATACGGTCCTATTGATATTACTTTTATTAATATAGGCGCATACAACTTTTTTCCTATGGCCCCTAAGAAAGATTCATCTATATACCACACTAACCCTGAAGAGGCACTTCAAATCGGTAGAGACCTAAATAGTAAGAAACTTGTTGGTATGCATTGGGGAACAGTTGTATTATCATTAGAGCCAATAATGGAACCTGCACAAAGATTTAAAAAAAATGCCTCAAAGTTTGGGTATAATGAAAATGATGCAACATTGTTTAAGATTGGTGAAGCAAAAAAAATCAGTGAATTAATAAAGTGACAAATTTAAAATTCAAAAGTTTTAAACAACGAGTTTTTAAATGTGATAAATGTAGTCGATTAACTAAATTTAGAAAATTAATTTCTCAAAAAAAAAGAAAATCTTATTTAAAACAAAAGTACTGGGGCAAACCAATAGTAGGATATGGAAAATTAAATGCTCAGATTTTATTTATTGGTTTGGCTCCTGCTGCTCACGGCGCTACAAGAACAGGTAGGGTTTTTACAGGTGATAAATCTGCTGATTTTTTGTTTAAGTGTCTACATAAGGCAAACCTTTGTAATCATCCTTACTCACTCGATAGAGAGGATGGATTAATATTATATAATACATACATCACTACTGCTTTAAAATGTGTTCCACCTGAAGATAAACCCACAGCACAAGAACTTAATAATTGCTTTTCGATTTTTGACAGAGAGTTAATGTTTTTAAAAAACAAAAAAGTTTTAATTGCATTAGGCAAAGTAGCTTTTGATGCATGCATTAAATATTTTATAAATTACTATAATTTAAAAACAAAGTATAAATTTAAGCATGATGCTATATTTAAAATTGGTAATTTTTATTTAGTTGGCTGCTACCATCCTTCACCTAGAAATGTAAATACTAAAAGGATAAATCAACCAAAAATGGTAAGGCTATTTTTAAAAGCTCAAAAACTCATGAAACATAACCTTTCAAAATAAATATAATTAATATACTTTTTTAATATGAAAATTTCAGACTTAAAAAAATACAAACTCAAATCCGAGTTAACAATCTGTGAAAAAGAAAGACCAGTGAGTGAAATTGCACGAGAAATGAGAGATAGGAATATTGGGGCTATACCTATAACTGAAAATAATAAGCTAATAGGCATCGTATCAGAGAGAGATATTGTTACCAGGTTAGTTTTAGAAGGAAAAGATCCGGATTTAACCACCGCATCGGAAATCATGACTTCAGATATTTTGACAGCGACCGAAGAAGATACAATCGATAATGTAATATCAAATATGAAAGAATATGGAATTAGACACATGCCTGTCAGTAATAGCGAAGGAAAATTGTTAGCATTTTATTCAATTCGAGATTTTTTAAAGGCCAAAATTGAGTCAGGACAAGAAATTAAAAAGAAACATAAAAATTTAGCAAAATATCAAATTGGTGTTCCGATTATTTTAATATTATTATGTTTTCTTGCGCTGATTTTAGATTTGTTTAGTCAAAAAAACATAATCATCATGTTTTCAGTAATATTTTTTATCATTGGGGTATTTTCAGTTTTAATGGCTAATAAAAATGTTAATTACGATAACGAAGATTGATTAATCTAGTTGCGACTCTACAAATTCCCAATTTACAAGATTTTCAATAAAACTTTTTAAATAATCAGGTCTACGATTTCTATAATCAACGTAATATGAATGTTCCCATACATCGCAACCTAATATCGGCTTCATATTATTTACTAATGGGTTTGAGGCATTAGCAGTTTTTGTCACTACAAGTTTTCCTTTATCAATCGCTAGCCATGCCCAACCAGAACCAAATTGCGTTACTCCTGCTTGAATAAATTGTTCTTTAAATTTATCTACACCTCCAAAATCAGAATTTATTCTTTTTTCTAATTTTCCAGGTAACGCACCACCTCCTTTTGGCTTCATACATTTCCAAAACAAAATATGATTCCAATGTTGACCTGCATTATTAAATATTCCAATTTTTGATGGGTCCGCCGATGTTTTTTTAACTATCTCCTCAAGAGATGAATTCTCTAAATCCGAATTTTTTATTAAATTATTTAAGTTCGTTATATAAGTTTGATGATGTTTACCATGATGTAAATCCAAAGTTTCTTCTGACATATGAGGAGATAAAGATGATTTCGAGTAATCTAATGTTGGTAATTGAAAAGTCATAACTAAATTATATGTTGATTATAAGATTTATTCAAGTTTTAGGTTGCTTATAAAAATATTTTTTTTTGATAATATTCGCAATTAATACAAACAAACCAAGAGCGATTACCGGTATATAAATTTCAGGTTTTTTCAAAATTAAAAAGTTAATATTTTCTCCAGCTCTTAAAGCTTTACCTATTCCAGAACATAAACTCACGAGAATTATAGTAGGTGTAAGTTCTGAAAAAAAAGTAGCTGAAAAATAGGAAGATATTCGCATATTAAATATTACAGGTATTAAATTTTTAATAGCAAATGGAATACCTGGAATACACCTTAAAAAAAAATAATATCCAAAAATATTTTCATCTATATTCTTTACTATCATGGGATATTTATTTTTAATGTAATTAGAAATACTATCTTTAAATAGTTTATTAGCAGAAAAAAATAATAATGTAGCACCAATTGTAAAGGAGAATATCGATAATACTGAACCAAGATAAGATCCAAAAACTAGACCTGCAAAGATTGCAGGAATTGAAGCAAAGCCTAATAAAAAAACCCATATTATCGATGAAACAAAATAGATTGTTGCTATAATTACTTTATATCTATCGATATAGGAAAAAATACTATCTCTATTATTCATTAAATACTCTGGATTAAGAAATGAAGTGACGCCATAGTAAAAAAATAAAAAGACCACTATAGCCACAGTGGTAATATAAACGCCTAAAAGCATTATTTTAAATTTAGAAATTTGCATAAGTTATAATTTTATACTGTACATCCTATATTGAATTACCTATAAATGCTGAAATTTAAATATATCAATGAAGCGCACATTTCAACCTAGCAAGAAAGTAAGAAAGCGTCGACACGGCTGGCGATCTAGAATGTCAACAAAGAATGGTAGAAAAGTCTTATCCAGAAGAAGATCAAAAGGAAGAAAAAAGCTTTCTGCTTAAATATGATTAGTAGATTACAGCTAATTTCTTTAAAAAAAAAACAAGAATTTAAAGATATTATGAGCGCAAACAAAATATCAACTGAGTACTTCACAATATATTATCAAAAAAAAAGCTCTGAAAAGAAAAATGAGATTTTATTAAGTTGTGTATCTGCAAAAAAGCTGGGAAATGCAGCATATAGAAATAAATTAAAAAGAAAGTTAAAAAATGCAACTAGAGAAGCAATTAAAGATTTAAAAATTAAATTTAAAACTAATTACAAATATGCGATTTTTGCTAAACAAAAAATAAATAATACAGAGTTTAAAAAAATTGTTGAAGAATTAAAATTTAAGTTACTTGAAATATAAATGTGCATAATAGATAAAATATTTTCTATACTAACGATATCTGTGGTTAAAATATATAAATTTTTCATTTCACCACTATTGGGAAATAATTGTAGATTTTTGCCAACATGTTCAGAGTATTGTATTGAAGCATTAGAAAAAAAAGGATTTTTTGTCGGAATATTTTTAACTTTTAAAAGAATTTTAAAATGTCACCCAATTAAATTTTTAGGTGCTAAGTCTGGATTTGATCCAGTAGAGAAAGATAAATTAAATGGATAGTAAAAATGTATTATTAGCAGTAATTTTATCAACTGCCGTAATTGTAATTTGGTCGGTAATGTTTCCCCCGCCTGAAATAGAAAACACAACCTCAGACGATACAACAATTGTAAAAAAGAATGAAAGCAAACCAAAAGCTCCAAAAATTAAAATTAAAGAACCAGACAAAAAAATTACACGTCAAGATGCTATTAAACAATCTGATAGAATAAACATTAGCAATGGAAAAATTTTTGGTACAATCTCGTTAAATGGAGCATTAATAGATGATGTTACTCTAAAAAATTATAAAGAAACTTTAAATGAAGATAGTAAACAAGTTGTTATACTAAACCCAAAAAAATCTGAAAATGGATATTTTTTAGAAACCGGCTGGGCTACATCTGAAAATATAAAGGTCCCTAATCATAATAGTAAATGGAGAGTAATTGGAAATGATACTCTTGCTCCAAAACAACCTGTTACGATTCAATGGAATAACAATGAAGGTTTAATATTCGAAAAAAAACTTACCATAGATGATAAATATTTAATAATCGTAGAGGATTCAGTTCAAAATCTATCTCAAAAGAATATAAATTTATTTCACTATTCTCAGATAACGCGAAATAAAAAACCAGATGTACAAAATTTTTATATTTTGCATGAGGGTTTAATTGGAGTAGTAGGTGAAGAATTAAAAGAATTATCTTATGAAGATATTATTGAGAAAAAAGAAACCTACAAAAATAATAGTGGATGGTTTGGAATTACAGATAAATATTGGTTATCTGCCATAATTCCTCAGAAGGGTAAAAATTTCAATGCTGAATTTACTTATGATAAGCAGTTCAAGGCAAATTATATTATTACAGACCCAACAATAATTAATTCAAATGAAACTAAAAAGAACGTAGCAACTTTATTTATTGGCGCTAAAGAAGTTTCTGTTGTTGACGGATATGCAGAGCAGTCAGGTATAAATAAGTTTGATTTAGCAATTGACTGGGGCTGGTTTTTTTATTTTACAAAACCAATTTTTTTTGTAATCGATTATCTATATAAAATTTCCGGTAATTTTGGTATTGCAATTATTCTGTTAACAGCTGCAGTAAGATTAATATTTTTTCCACTAGCTAATTATTCTTTTGTATCAATGGCAAAAATGAAAGCACTACAGCCGGAAATGCAAAGACTTAAAGATTTGTATAAAGATGACAAACAAAAAATTCAAATGGAAATGATGAATTTATATAAAAGAGAAAAGGTAAATCCAGTTAGTGGCTGCCTTCCAGTTTTAATACAATTGCCATTCTTTTTTGCAATTTATAAAGTTTTATTTGTAACCTTGGAGATGAGGCATGCTCCTTTTTTTGGATGGATACAAGATCTATCTGCACCTGATCCAACAACAATATTTAACTTATTTGGATTAATACCTTGGGATCCACCAAGTTTCTTAATTATAGGGATATGGCCAATATTAATGGGATTGACAATGTGGATACAACAAAAACTTAATCCTGCTCCTCCTGACCCTATTCAAGCAAAAATATTTATGTTTTTTCCTTTCTTTTTAACAATACTTTTAGCATCATTCCCTTCTGGTCTTGTAGTTTACTGGACTATTAATAACGTACTTACCATGGCACAACAGTACGTGATAATAAGGAAAACAAAGACAAAAACAGTATAATGAATTTATCAGCGATTTGGCCTAAAGAAGCTCCTCCTATAGATGAGGCTAAAAAGTTTCTTGAAAAATATAAAAATAAGAAAATAGTTCTAAAGTATGGAGGTCAAGTAATGGCTAGCCTAAAGTTATCAAAAGCATTTGCTGAAGATGCTGCTGTCTGTAACAAGATTGGAGTCAATACAGTGGTTGTTCACGGGGGAGGCCCTCAAATCCAACAAAGATTAAATCAAAATAAAATTGAAAGCAAATTTATTGATGGATTAAGGGTAACAGATAATAATATAATAGGAGTTGTTGAAGACGTATTACTTAACGAAATTAATCCAGATTTAGTCAAATCAATAGAAAAATTCGGTGTTAATTCTGTCCCTGTAAACGCAAAAAATAGTGATATAATAAAAGTTAAAGGATCAAAAAACTCAAGCTTAGGATTTGTTGCAGATCCCGATCAAATAAATGAAAAAATAATAAACGAATTATTGACGAATAAAAAAATACCGGTTATTGCGCCAATTGGAATTGATAAAACAGAACAAGTTTATAATATAAATGCTGACACAGTTGCAGGAAAAATTTCAGAAAAAATAAAAGCTGATAGACTTTTGCTAATGACCGATGTACCGGGTGTAAATGATAAATTTGGTAAATTGATTGAAAAATTAACAATTTCTGAGGCAAATAATTTAATTTCTAGCGGTGTAATTACCGGAGGAATGATACCTAAAATACTCACATGTATATCATGTCTAAAAGAAGGTGTCTCAGGTGTAGTGATAATTGACGGAAGAAAACCACATGCAGTTTTATACGAGTTGTTTTCTGAAGCTGGAGCAGGGACTCTAATAGTAAATGATTAGTTTAAAAAATATTAAATTCTGGATTTTTGATTTAGATAATACGTTATATTCTTCAACAACAAATATTTTTAGTAAAATAGATAAAAAAATGTGCCAATTTATTATTGATGAGCTTCGTGTTGATGAATCTGAAGCTTTAAAAATAAAAAATAAATATTTTCACGAGCATGGAACAACATTAAATGGATTAATGAAAAAACATAATATAAACGCTGAACGTTTTTTGGAATTTGTACACGATATAGATTACAGTTTTTTAAATAAGAATGAAAAGTTAAATTATGAATTGAAAAAGCTACCTGGATCAAAAATTATTTTTACAAATGGGTCAAAAAAACACGCTGAAACAACAATATCAAAATTGGGTATTAAAAATAATTTCAGTGGAATTTTCGATATTGTTGATTCCGATTACATTCCTAAGCCAGATATTGCGCCATATAAAAAATTGATTTCTAAATATAGAGTCAATTGTTCTGAGAGTATTTTTTTTGAGGATATTGCTAAAAATTTACTACCAGCACACAAGCTTGGTATAAAAACTGCTTGGATAGAAAATGACGACAAATATTGCAAAGAAGGTTCCGATGGATATCATGTGGATTTTAGAGTAAAAAATTTGACTAAATTTTTAGAAGATATAAATAAGAAAGTAGCATGACTATAGAAAAAATTATAAATGAGGCATGGGATAATAAAGAAAAAATTAATCCTCAATCGAGTAAAGAAATTTTAGATTGTATAAATGAAACTTTTGATCTTCTTGATAAAGGAAAAATTAGAGTTGCAGAAAAAAAAGGTGATAAATGGATTACTAATCAATGGATTAAAAAAGCAATAATGCTGAGTTTTAGAACTAACCCAATGGATACACTTAGTGGGCCTTATAGTAGTTGGTATGATAAATCGCATTTATTGAAAGGTAAAACAGCAGGTTGGGGTAAGGAAGAGCATGAAAAAGCTGGTTTTAGATTTGTGCCAAATGGACAAGTTAGGAAAGGATCATTCATTGGAAAAGGGGTTGTTTTGATGCCATGTTACGTGAATTCAGGTGTATACATTGATGAAGGTACTATGATGGATACTTTTTCACGAGCTGGTAGTTGTTGCCAAATAGGTAAAAATTGTCATATTTCTGCTGGATCAGGTATTGGAGGAGTATTGGAACCCGCTCAAGCTTTACCTACTATAATTGAGGATGATGTATTTGTAGGTGCTATGTCTGAGGTAGTTGAAGGGGTAATTGTTGGTAAAGGAAGTGTTCTATCAATGGGGTGCTATATTGGACAAAGTACAAAAATAGTAAATCGATCGACAGGCGAAATCACAAAAGGATTTGTTCCGCCCTACTCTGTAATTGTACCTGGTACTCATAAAGACTTATATGCAGTACACATTATTAAAACCGTTGATGACAAAACAAGATCAAAAACTAGCATCAATGAGTTGCTAAGAGATTAAGAAATGAACGAAATCAAAATTGCAAAAGATCTTGTGAGATTTGCAAGTGTAACACCGCTTGATAAAGGTGCGATTAACTACGTAGCTAAATCTCTCAAAAAACTTGGTTTTAAATGTAAAATTTTGGAATTCAAAGAGAAAGGTACACACAAAATTAAAAATTTATACGCTAAGATCGGCACGAAGAAACCTCATTTATGTTTCGCTGGACATACCGATGTTGTACCTATAGGTGATTTTAAAAAATGGTCTGTTAATCCTTTTGGCGGTCAAATAAAGAATGGAGTACTATACGGTCGGGGAATTGCTGATATGAAAGGTAATATTGCAAGTTTTATTTCAGCAACATATGAATTTCTAAAAGATAATAAAAACTTTAATGGCTCACTTAGCTTTTTGATCACAGGTGATGAAGAGAGTGTTGCTATTAATGGCACAAAAAAAGTTGTTAAATATTTAAAAAAGAAAAAAGAAAAAATAGATTTTTGTTTGATTGGTGAGCCAACAAATCCAAACAAGCTTGGAGAAGAGATCAAAATAGGTAGAAGAGGTAGTATAACAGGATATATAACAATTAGTGGTATTCAAGGTCACGTTGCTTACCCAAATAAAGCAAGAAACCCGTCAACGCCTTTAATTAAAATTTTAAATGAAATTAAAAATAAAAAATTAGATAATGGTTCAAAAAATTTTCAGGCATCAAATTTAGAAATAGTAAAAATTAATATAAATAATCTTGCAGACAATGTAATCCCATCAAAAGCGAGTGCAATTTTCAATATTAGATACAATGATAGACACACAAGTAAAAGTCTTAAGAGCAAAATATCTAAAATCATTAAAAAAGTTTCGAAAAAACACAAATGTAAATATCATATTAAATTTCAGGAAACAGGTGGCGTATTTCTTTGTAGACCCAACCCAACTGTTAATATGATTAGGAATATAATTAAAAAAAGTACCGGTAGAAATACAAAATTAACTACAGGAGGAGGAACCTCAGATGGCAGATTTATCAAAGATATCGCACCATGTATTGAGTTTGGTCTTGTAAATAAAACAATACACCAAGTAGATGAAAGAGTTCCTATAGCTGATTTAAAAAAATTAAAAAATATATATAAAAAAATTTTACAAACTTATTATAAGTGAAGACTTGTCTGATCACCACAAAAACATATCAAAATCATGATAATGGACCTGGGCATCCAGAAAATGTTAATAGAGTAACTTCAATCAATACTGCAATAGACAATATTAAAAATACAGAGTGGGTTGAAACAAAAAATTTTAGCACGAAATTGATTGAATTAGCTCATGACAAAAAATATATAGAAAAAGTTAATAATTCATTTCCTAATAATGGTTTAGCTTTTTTAGATTCAGATACAATTGTATCTCAAGGATCAAAACAAGCATCTTATGATGCAGTAAATTCTGTTCTAACTGCTATAGATAATGTCCAAGATGGATCTTATCAAAATGCATTTGTTAGTATAAGACCACCAGGACATCACGCGCACAGCAATTTTGCTGCTGGTTTTTGTATATTTAATAACATTGCTATTGGAGCATGTTATTTAGTAAAAAACTATAACTTAAAAAGAGTATTGATTTTAGATTGGGACGTGCATAGAGGTGATGGTACAGCTGAAATTATATCTAATAAAAAAAATATATTTTTAATTTCTTCACATCAATATCCATTTTATCCTCCTGGAGATGGTACTGAAAAGGTAAGAGGTCATTTTGATAACATACGTTTCTTTCCTTTGAAAGCAGGTTTGTCATCAAATGATTTTTATAAGATTTACGAAAAAATATTTATTGAAATCGACAAATATCAACCTGAATTTATATTAATATCCTGTGGTTTTGATGCCCATAAAAACGATCCTTTAGCCGAGATTAATCTAGAGTCAATTGATTATGAATATTTAACTTTTAAAGTAAAAAAATATGCTGCAAAACATTGTGCTGGAAAAATAGTTTCCGTTTTAGAGGGTGGATATGATTTAAAATCAATTTCTGAAAGCTCTAAATTTCACGTAAAGTCTTTAGCTAAAATCTAATTTTTTTTAAATATATTTTCTGCTTGAATTTGATCATTCTTTTTCTCAGAAATTTTATTTTCAAGATCGACTATTTTTCTTTTATATTCCTTGATCAACTCTTCAATTTCAGAAATACTTAATTCATCAATCTTAATTTGTTTTTCCTTAATTATATCGTCTTCGTCCATATTAATTTATTTTCAAATTTTTAAAAAATTCAAGTGATCCTGGATTTGCTATAGCCTCTAAATTGTTAATCTTTTCTCCATTTAATATTTTTCTAACTGCTATTTCAACAATTTTTCCACTTTTCGTTTTAGGTATTTCTGGACATTCAATAATTATAGAGGGCACATGTTTTGGTGAACAATTTTGGCGAATATTAAATTTAATTTTTTCTTCCAATTCACTGTTAAGTATATTTGGATCTTTCAAATTAATAAAAAGAATTATTCTGATATCATCATTAAAATTTTGTCCAACAACTAAAGCTTCATTTACTTCACTAAAATTTTCTACTTGACGATATATTTCCGCAGTACCTATTCTCACTCCGCCTGGTTTAAGTGTAGCGTCTGATCTACCAAAAATAATATACCCATGATTTAATGTTTTTTGAATAAAATCTCCATGATACCAAATATTAGGATACTTATTAAAATAAGCATCATGCATTTTTTCTGAATTATTGTCATTCCAAAATTTTATGGGCATTGAAGGGAAAGGTGTCTTAACAACTAATTCGCCTTTATGATTGTTAGAAAGTTTTTTACCATCTTCGTCAAAAACATCAATATCTAGACCTAAGCTTGGACCTTGGATCTCACCGGCATAAACTCCATCGTATAAATTACCTGCAACTAAACATCCAACTACGTCCGTTCCACCACTGATAGAAGCTAAATGAACATCTTTTTTGATATAATTATAAACATAATCAAAACTCTCGCTGATAAGTGGTGAACCTGTTGAGCAAATAGTTTTTAAATTTATTAAATCAAGATGTTTACTATTATAATTTTCATTTTTTAAATGATCTAAATATTTTGCGCCCACTCCAAACAATGTAAATTTTTTTTGTGAACAATATTTAAGTAATATATCAATTTCTGGGTATAAAGGTGATCCATCATACAAATATATAGATGCTCCGCAGGAAAGTGCAGCTACTTGCCAATTCCACATCATCCATCCTGTAGAAGTATAATAAAAAACCTTGTCATTTTTTTTTACATTACAATGAATTAAGAGTTCTTTTTTTTGTTCAATAAGTGCATTGCCAGATCCGTGAACAATGCATTTGGGTGTACCCGTTGTACCACTCGAGTAAAGAATATACACAGGATGATTAAAATCAAATTTTTGAAAGTTCGTATCTTTTTTTGAATTTTTAAGAATATCATAGTAAGACAAATATTTTTTATCGATCTTGGTATTATCGTAAGAAAATACTATTACTTTTTGAATAGAGGGAATTGATTTGGTAATAATTTCTACATTATTTAATATATTTATTTTTTTTCCATTATAATAGTAATGATCACAAGTAATTAAAACTTTTGGCTCAATTTGTTTAAATCTTTCAATCACACCTTGTGGACCAAAGTCTGGAGAACAGCTTGACCAAATGCAGCCGTTTTTAGTTGAACCAAGAAAAGCTACGATAGTTTCAATTGTATTCGGAACGTAGGCTGCTACCACATCGCCTTTTTTAATATTCGTTTTATTCAAATAATCTGAAAATTTGCAAACATTACTAAATAATTCTTCCCATGTTATAAAATCCTCTGTTCCATTCTCTTTTAAGCTGAATACAGCAATTTCTTTAGAGGTTAATGGAATTAAGTTTTCAGCAAAATTTAACTTCGCGTCTGGAAAGAAAATATTTTTGTAAAAAATTTTGTTTTTATCTAAAATTCTCTTACCCTTATCACCTTTTATATCTGAAAAATCCCATAGTTCTGACCAAAAAACTTCATTATTTTTAAGACTCCAATTCCAGAGAGAGTTAAAGTTTTTTTTAAAATTTAAATTAAATTTATTTTCAACTTTTTTTGAAAATTTAAAAATATTAGATGATTCAACTATTGTATTGGAGGCTTTCCATAGAAGATTTTTGTTCATCCCTAATATTGTACTTTGAAGAGATATAAACCACAAGGAGGAGCCACAGGAGGACAGCTATTTCTATTCTTTTTTTCAATTGCCTTCTTTAAATCGTCAATATTCCACTTTCCTTCACCGACATATTTTATAGCACCAATCATTGATCGTACTTGATGTTGTAAAAATGATCTCGATTTTACAACATAAATGATTTTTTTATCAGATTTTTTGATCCTGGAGTATTCAATTGTTTTTATTGGCGACTTTGCATTACAGGACTTTGATCGAAAAGTTGTAAAGTCATGCTTGCCTAAAAATAGTTTAGCAGCATTTTGCATTTTTTTTATATCAAGTTTTTTTTTTACATGCCATGCTCTACCATTCATTAGAGAGAGGTTAGATTTTCGGTTAATTATAATATAATGATAAATTCTTAAAATTGCATTTTTTCTTGAATTAAATTTTTTTTTAACTTTTTGAACTTTAATTATACTGATATTCTTTTTTTTTAGAAAGTGATTTGTTCCCTCCAAAATCTTAAAGGCTTGTATCCGTCCATCGTAGTCAAAGTGAAATACCTGGCCAATGGCATGAACACCAGAGTCAGTCCTACCAGATCCAAATATTTTAATTTTTTTTTTTATGATTTTTTGCAAAGCAGTTTCAATACACTGCTGTACTGTATTCCTATGAGGTTGAGACTGCCATCCGCAAAATTTTTTGCCATCGTACTCTACGATACATTTAAATCTGCTCATCGAATTTAAATCCTAAGATAAAATTTTCTTTTAGTTGAATTTTCTTTCCACTTCTTTGCAGTTCTAATATCTCTATTGAGCGATCCTTACATGATATAATAATTTTTTTTGAGTCGATAATCATTCCAGGTTTACGTGACGTTAAATCAGAAATTTTAGCTGAATACACTTTTATTTTTTCATTTTTATAATCAAAATATGCCCCTGGTTTAGGATTTAATGCATTTATTTTAAAAATAATATTTTCTGCATTTTCATTCCAATCAATTTTCTCATCTAGCTTTGTAATTTTTTTTGCGTACGACACACCAATTTTATTTTGGGGAATATATTCTGCAGTTCCATTAAGTACTTTATTAATACAATCAACTATTACTTTTGACCCCAACTCTGATAGACTTTTTTCTAATTGACCAAAAGTTAAATTTCCTGATTTAATAGATTTGCTCAGTAGGATTGGTCCACTGTCTAATTCCTTTTCAATTTTCATAATAGTTATACCTGTAATATTTTCACCAGACATAATCGATCTTTGTATTGGAGCAGCACCTCTCCATTTAGGTAATAGGGAGGCATGAATGTTAATAAATCCATTTTTAGATAATTTTAGAATTTTGCTAGGTATTATTTGCCCATAGGCAACAACAATAGCAAGATCAATATTGATTTCTTTTAAATAATTATATTCATCTTCAATTCTGGTTGGGGTTTTAATAATTAGTTTGTTCTGCTCTGCAAAATTTTGTACTGGACTTTTTAAGATATTATGTCCTCTTTTTGCCTTTTTAGCTGGCTGAGAAATTACACAACTTAATTTAAAATATTTATTAATTTCTTTTAATGCTGGAATTGCAAAATCTGGAGTGCCCATAAAAATTATGTTTGATGACATTTATTATAAGTGGTTTTTTTGAATTTTCTTTTGAATAATCTCTCTTTTTAATTGTGATAAATGGTCGAGAAACAAAACTCCATTACAATGATCTATCTCATGCTGAATACATCTTGATAATAATCCGCTTACATTAATATTATTTAGCTTTCCTTCAATATCCAAATACTCTATTTTGCAACTTTCATACCTATCAACATTACCATAGTATCCAGGTATAGAGAGACACCCTTCCTCGTTATTAACTAAAGTATCGGATTTCCATACAATTTTCGGATTAATCAAAAATATTGGATTTTTTTTCTCACCTTCTTTAGAAATATCCACCACGATAAGTCTTTTTAACACGCCAACTTGAACTGCGGCCAATCCAATACCTGGGGCGTTGTACATAGTCTCAAGCATGTCTTTTGCTAAATTTTTTATTTCTTCATCAATAACGTGAATTTCTGCCGACTTTTGTCTCAGAAGTTTATTTGGCTCTTTTAAAATATTTAAAATTGACATTTAATTTTTATTATTAAATGAATTTCTATATTTAAAAGCAGAAAACAAGGTTCCGTCATCTAAATACTCAATTTCACTTCCTACTGGTAATCCGTGTGCCAATTTGGTTATTTTAACATTCAGATTTTTTAAACTGTCATTTATGTAATGTGCAGTGGTTTGACCTTCAATTGTTGCAGATATAGCTAAAATAACCTCTTTAATATTACACTTTTTAATTCGATCAACTAATGAATTAATTAGTAAATCTTCAGGATTAGATCCGTTTATTGCGGAAAGAGTTCCTCCTAAAATATGATATTGACCTTTAAAAACACTTGTAGATTCTAATGCCCACATATCAGCGATATTTTCCACGACACATATTTGATCTGTTTTCATATCTAAACAAGTGCATTTGCTCTCCTTAGAAGTTAAATTACCACAAACATTACATTTTATAATATTTGTATGAACATGAGTAATTGCTTCACTCAAAGGTTTCATTAAGTTTGATTTATTTTTCAAAAGATAAAGCGCAATTCTTTTTGCTGATTTGGGACCAAGACTAGGTAACCTTGATAATAACTGAATCAAATTATCTAACTCCGGTTGTTTTGAGTTTGCCATATTAATTTAAAAAGGTAATTTTATTCCTGGAGGTAATTTTAAGTCTCCTGTTAATTTTGACATTTCTTCCTGCGTTTTACTCTCAACAGCTTTTTTTGCATTATTAATTGCCGCC
The DNA here is from genome assembly GCA_902588515.1 of uncultured Pelagibacteraceae bacterium. Taxonomy (GTDB): domain Bacteria; phylum Pseudomonadota; class Alphaproteobacteria; order Pelagibacterales; family Pelagibacteraceae. The sequence goes on along the minus strand of CACIPP010000001.1, from coordinate 169,658 downwards.
ACTATTAAATCTTCTAAAACTCCTTTTTCTTCTTTAAAAACTTTATCATCTATTTTAATACCTACCAATTCATTACTGCCATTCATGGTTGCAACCACAAGCCCTCCACCTGAAGTACCATCAGCTTTAATATTTTTTAATTTATCTTTCATTTCTTGAACTTTCTCTTGCATTTCTTGAGCTTGTTTAAGCATTTTATTAAAGTCCATTAGTCATCCTCGTTTACATTTTGTTTATTAATAAACTCAGCATCAGGAAAACTTTCCATAACAGATTTATAAACTTCTGAGCTCTTTATTTCTTCAAAGTTTTTTTCTTTATTCGCAAGTCTATCGCGTTTATCGTTTGTGAAACTTATGACCCACTTTTTTCCTGTCCATTCAAAAAGTTTATTTGTTAGTAATTTAGGGAAATTTTTTGAAAGATTACTATTAAACTCAATATTTATTTTTCCTTGCTTAAAATCTACTACACTTACGTTGCTTTCCAGATCTTTTTTAAGTTCTATTTCTTGTTTTTTGATAGCAATATTAATTAAGTCTTCAATATTATTTATTTTAGAAACAAAGTTTATTATTTTGTTATCATTTTTTTTGTTTTCAGGAATCTTTTTTTCTTGGACAATCGTTTTTATTTGTGTTTTAACGACACCTTCTTCTTTAGAACTTAAAACATTTAGATCAACGTCTTCCTCCCGCACCTTTTGAGGGTCAGGCATATCCTTTAATCTACATAATCTCGTGGTTAACATCTGTAGCGCTATAAATGAATCTGGAAATAATTTAAGATCTTCAATACCTTTCAATAAGTAATGCCATAAAATTGAAGTGTAAGTTAAATCTATTTTTTTTGAAAGCTCACATATTTGTTTTGACTCATTTTCTGAAATCGACAAATCTGACGAAATATTACCCAAAGTTTGTTCTCTAGATATTAAGTATACTAACTCTAATAAATTTTCTAAAACTAATTGTGGATCTGATCCATAATCAAATATTTCATCTAAGACTAAACTAGAAGTCTTTTCATTGCCATCTATGATATTTTTAATTAATTCTATTAGTTTATCTTTATCGGCTAATCCAAGCATTTTTCTAATATTCTCAGCAGAAATATTATCTTTTTCAATATTTATAATATTTGCTTGATCTAAGATTGATAAAGCATCTCTGACGGAACCTTCGGATGACTTAGCTATAAGTTGAATAGCATTGTTATCAATATTGATATCTTCTTTATTAGATATATCAGTCAAATATTTAATCATTTCTTCAATTTTAATTCTTTTTAAATCAAATCTTTGGCATCTTGAAAGTATTGTTATTGGTATTTTTTTTATTTCAGTTGTTGCTAATATAAACTTTAAATGATCTGGAGGTTCTTCTAAAGTTTTTAATAAAGCATTAAATGCCTGCTTAGACAACATATGTGCCTCGTCAATTATAAAAACTTTATACTTTGCAACAGAAGGATGATATTTCGATGACTCTAATAAATCTCTAATATCATCAACCCCAGTTTTAGATGCGGCATCCATTTCAAGCACATCTATGTGGTTTGATTTGGTAATATCATCACACTCACAATAAACTTCATTATTTTGTTGAACTCCATGCTCAAAATGCTTATTGCAATTAATAGCTTTAGATATAATTCTTGCTGTTGTTGTTTTACCCACCCCTCTGATGCCCGTCAAAATATATGCGTTGTGAAGCTTATTTTTTTTTAAAGCACTTTTTAAAGATAAAACCATGGACTCTTGCCCAATCAACTCTTCAAAATTTTTTGGTCTATATTTAAGTGGTAGTATTATTTTTTTATTCATAATATTAACGGGGAACTGAGTAACAACCTGAAAAATTTACGTTACGGCTGCTTTCTTTCGAACCTGACCGGGTTAGCGCAACATCCACCTGTCACCAATCCCCCAATAATAGAATATATCAATTTTAATTCAAATCGACCACAAAGATTTATGATAATTTTTGATATCTATATGAAGATGCAGGATAAACTCCTAAAATATCTAACTTTTCAGTTTGCTTTTTTAAATCATTAAGTGAATCTGAAATTTTAGGATCATCTGGATGTCCTTCCAAATCAACATAAAATATGGCCTGAACAAAACTATTATCTAATGAAAAACTCTCTAATTTCGTTAAATTTATAGAGTTTTTTGCAAATCCTCCTAAGCATTTATGCAATGCACCTGGAATTGATTTTAATTTAAAAATACAGGTTGTTATGTATTTTTTATTTTTTTCAAAATTTTCGTCATTATTAGAATTATCCATTACAAGAAAACGTGTAGTATTTCCCTCCATATCTTCAAAATTATTTTGCAATATTTTTAATTTATAAATTTCAGCCGATATAGATGAAGCAATTACAGCTATCGTGTCATCGGGGTTCTCTGATAATAATTTAGCAGATCCAGCAGTATCAGCTGTAATTATAGGTGTAAGATTCTTGGAATGAATATTTTTTTGACATTGACTAATCGCGTGTGAATGACTTTTAACGTATTTAATTTTATTTATGTCACTACTAAGATTTGATATAAGACAATGTTCTATTCTTAAAAAATGTTCACGTATAATTTTAGGCTTGTATTTAACAAGCAATGAATGAACATCTACAACCCTTCCAGCTAAAGAATTCTCAATGGGAATTACTGTTTTAATTTTTTTATCTGATTTTATTAAAGCAAATACATCTTCGAAGGTTTTACATGGTGAGATTTCCACATCTCCAAATATTTCTTTAGCCGCTAGATGAGAGTATGCCCCTAATTCTCCTTGTATTGCAATTTTGGTTTTCATTTTAGCAATTTTCTAATATTGTTTAGATCCGCCTCAGTATCAACACTCAATGGATTATTTTTTGTTAGCCCTATTTTTATATCAATATTGTTATCAATCAACCTCATTTGCTCTAGACTGCGGCTAATTTCATTTTTAGATTTTTTAAATTTAACGAATTTTTCAAGCATACTTTTACGAAAAGCATATATACCAATATGATGATAAATATGAGTATTATTTTTTTCTGACGTTCTAAAAAAGTCAATAGCAGAGGTAAATTGCACATGATCTAAAGGTTTGGATGTTCTAACTTTAACAACATTTCGGTTATTATAATCTTCTATTTTAATATTCCCAGCGATAGTAGCAACTTCAATGTTTGAATTTTTAATCATAAATTCATTTAATTTATTTATTGTATTTTTATTTATATTTGGCATATCCCCTTGAATATTTATAATGATGTCATATTGATTTTGAATTTTGTTTAAAGCTTCGAAAATTCTATCAGTCCCATTGGTATGATGATTTCCAGTTTTTATTACCTCACCTTGATTTTGAATTATAATATTTGAAATTTCATCATCTGGGGTTGCAACGTAAACTTTTTTAATATCTGACTTCTGTGAATTTTTTAGCACATGCAATATTAAAGGTAATCCATTTATATCCAATAATGGTTTATTTGGTAATCTTTTTGCTTTCAAATGAGAAGGTATGATTATTACTGATTTTTCCATATTTTATAAGTGCGACATCTATATCTTTAAATTTTACTCTTAATATTAAATGAAATAATATAAGAATTAACTTTAAATGGATAGTTTTGAATTTAATAAAATCGCTGCAGCTGTATTGATTGTTGCGCTTCTTTTTATTGGAATTAAGGAAATAGCAAACTCAATATACAATGTAGATAAGCTAGAAAAGTCGGCATATAAAGTTGAGGGTTTAGAAAATACTGATGACAATAAAGTTCTAAAACCAAAAAAAGTAGTCGAAAGCTTAAAACCAATAACTCCATTACTTGCGTCTGCAAACATAGAAAGTGGTGAAAAAATATTTAAAAAATGTGCTGCTTGTCACAGTATTCAAAAAGGTGGTGATAATCGTATAGGGCCAGCTTTATGGAATGTCGTTGACAGAAAAGTAGGTTCCCTAGACGGCTTTAAATATTCAGCTGCTCTAAAAAATTATAACAAAAATTGGACATATGAAGAGCTAAATGGTTTTTTACATAAACCCTTAAAGTATATAAAGGGTACTAAAATGGCATTTGCTGGGCTAAGAAAAGAAATGGATAGAGCGAATATTATTGCTTATTTAAATAGTATGGGTGATAGTCCAAAGTCTTTAAAGTAATAAACAAATTAATAAAAACCAGTTTAATTAATGAAGTCCAAATTTAAATATCTTATTGATCAAAGATCTATAAGAATGTTTTTTCTGGGTTTTTCTGCAGGGTTACCGTTGCTTCTTGTTTTCTCTACTCTCTCGGTTTGGTTAACAAAAGCTGATATTGAAAGAAGCACGATTACACTCTTTAGCTGGGTTGGTTTTGCCTATTCCTTTAAATTTCTTTGGACACCAATAGTAGATCATTTTAAATTACCATTTTCTGATAATTTCGGTCATAGAAAATCGTGGTTATTCTTTTCTCAAATAATGATTATTTTTTCTCTTCTTTTGGCGTCTTTTTCAGATCCAAACTTAAGTTTATTTTTTATGGTAATATCTTTCATATTAATTGCATTTTCTAGTGCAACACAAGATATTGTTATTGATGCATTCAGGATAGAATCAGTAAGTCAAAAACTTCAAGGGGCATTGTCCTCTATGTACTTGGCTGGTTATAGAATCGCGATGATAGTATCTGGTGCTGGTAGTCTATGGATTGTTTCAATACAGTCAGGCGAAACATATTTATTAGATAGCTGGCAATTTGTATATAGAATTATGGCGTTATTTATGATTATTGGTATTGTCACTACCATATTATCCAAAGAACCAAATATAAAAAGAAAAATAACAGGTACAATTATTGATCAAATTAAATTTGTATTTTCAGTTTTAACATCAATAATAATATTTTTTATTATTTATCTTAATTTTCCTGATTTATCTTATGAAAATAAATTATTAAATTTTTCATATGATCTTATAAAAATTTTAATTTCATTTATTTCAATGATATTGTTGTTAAATATTTACGTCAAAATCAATTTTATAAAAACAGATAAAGCAAAGATTGCTTACATACATCCCATCTTAGATTTTGTTAAAAGATATAACAAATTAGCAATTTTTATTTTATTATTAATTTCGTTATACAGAATTTCCGACATTGTAATGGGGGTAATGGCGAATATTTTCTATGTTGAAAAAGGTTACACATTAAAAGATATTGCATTTTTTTCAAAATTTTTAGGGTTGTTTGCAACTATTTCTGGGGGAATATTAGGAGGGATATTTGCAATGAATTTTGGTGCACTAAGAGCGCTACTTATTGGTTCTATCATTGCAGCTTTAACAAATATTTTGTTTGCAATATTGGCTATAAGTGAGACTGATACTTTTTTATTAGCGTCTGTAATAATTGCCGATAATATTGCAAGTGGATTTGCTGGTGCAGCTTTTATAGTTTTTTTATCCTCCATAACCTCTATAAAATTTACCGCAACTCAGTATGCATTATTTAGCTCATTAATGTTATTTATACCAAAATTAATTGCTGGATATTCAGGTTTGTTAGTTAATGTGGTTGGATATCCATTTTTTTTCATTATTTCGGCAGTAATAGGTTTGCCAGTCATATTTTTAATACTTTTTATTAACAATATTCAAATAAGTAAAAAATGACATTTTACATTTTTGAATACGAATGTTAGAGGTCTATTTATGAAACTTTTTTTAGTTTTAATTTTTGCATTTTTTATATCTTCCATATCGAATGCTAAAAATCACGATAAAACAATTACAAAAAAAGAATTTTTAGATAAAAATATAAAAGTTCTAGAAGCTAGATTTGATGCTGTTGATGAGAATAAAGATGGAAAAATTACCCCAGCAGAAAGAAAAAAATTTGCTGAAAAAATTAACAAACAAAGACTAGCCTTATTGAAAAAAATCGACACCAATAATGATGGTAAAATCTCCAAAGCTGAAGAAAAAGCTTATAGAGAAAAAATGAAGAAAAAACCTAAGTAATAATTCTCGCAAAAATTACTAATCCCATAATTAATAGCATCGAATTAAATAAATTTTTAAAGACAGTTTCACTGATTCTTTTTCTTATAAGATTACCGATCACTAGTCCTGTAAATATAGGAATAATAGAAAATATAGAATACGTTAGTGTTTTTGTATTTATCATTGCTTGTGAATAAAACAAAATAATCTGAATAGAAGAAAATAGAAAAAATGTAATACCCATAAACTGAATGATTTTATCTTTTGTGTAACTTAAAGACTGCAACATCAAAACTAATGGCATTGTATAGATTGAACAAATGCCTGTTGAAAAGCCAGTCAATATACCGATCCATATTTGATTCAGTATATTTTTTGGTTTTTTAATTTTTATGGTATTTTTGGATAGAGAAATAATAGAATTTAGAATCAGTAATAAAGATAGAATTCCCAATATAATTTTTGAATTAAAGTAAACTAATAGCAAAAATCCTGGGGCTATTGAAATTATAGAGAAAAGTAAAAAATATTTCGTATCTTTTATGATATCCTTTAAGTATTTTCCATCAATCATCTGATAAAAGTTTGTTAAAATTATTGGAATTAAAACTATTGCAATACTTTCTTTAATATCCAAAATAAAACTTAATAACGCAAGTGATACTGTTGGTAAGCCAACTCCTATAACACCTTTAATAAGTCCTGCTAATGCAAATATAAGAAAGATAAATAGAATGAAATTAATATCTAAATATTGTAAAATTTCCATATGACAACTATTACAGTAAATTGTATATAGATCTATAAAATTTATGATTATAATATGTGAGTGTAAATCCTATGAATTTGATATCCCAGACTCTGAACTACCAAAAAAAAATACTTTAGTCCAATGCTCTTTATGTGGAAAAGAATGGTATCAAGATTTTAAAAACAACAAAATTATTTCTGACAAAAAACAAATTAATCCATCTAAAATCAAGAATTTAAATATAACAAATACTAATAAACCTAAAAGTTTAATAAATTATATTTTTGTTTTTGTAATATTCTTTTTATCTTTTTATGGAATAATGATTATTTTTGAGAAAGAAATATTAAATAGTTTCCCGAAAATGGAAAGTTTTTATCTCTCGGTTGAAATTATGAATGAAATTATTTCTGTTAATTTTAAATACTTATTGGAAATTTTAACCGGTGTATTTAAAGTTAATTAATAATCCATTTTTTTTCTCTTTAAAAAAAATAATTGATGAACTCAGATTATCTTTTTTACCTCCGCTACTAATTTACTTGGCAGCTGGTACTTCAGGAATGACAAGTATAGTAGGAACTTTTTATGTCAAAGAATACTTAAATTTATCTGCTAGCTTTATAGCATCTTTGGGGTTTTGGATTACTTTACCTTGGGCTCTAAAAATGCCTGTAGGTCATTTAGTAGATCTTGCTTGGAAAAGAAAAAATTACTTTGTTCTTGTTGGTGCATTTCTAATATCTTTAAGTTTTTTGATTATGTTTGGAATTATATCTGCTGAGGATTATTTTAATAAGTATCTTTCACTTGAAGTGTGGTTTGTGATTAGTTCAATATTAGCTCCAGTTGGATTTGTTTTGCAAGATGTCGTAGCAGACGCAATGACAGTTGAAGCAATACCAGAAAAAAAAAATAATGGGGAAAATTTTGCGAGTCTTGAAATCAAGTCCATGCATACAACTATGCAAACATTGGGAAGATTTTTTATTATTGGCGGTACTGTACTTGTTGGAGGAATTAATATCTTTTTTTTTAAAAACATAGAGGCATTAGGGCAATCTGAGAAGCTTATTGTATATGGCAAGATATATCTTTTTGCTTTAATTGTACCTTTAATTTCTATATTAGGCGTAATTATTTCAAATAAATTACTAATAAAGAGAAAAGTTCAATTTCAACCTAAGCCAAATTTGAATATCATAATTGGAAGTTTTGTCTTTGTAATATTTATAATTTTTACTGGAATAATTGATTTTAAATATTCTCAAGAAATAATCTTTATAGGCTCTATATCAATAGTGACTTTCTTAATGAAAAATCTCTGTAAATTTATGACAGATGAAGCAAAAAAAATCATAGTTGGTACAGCTTTGATTATTTTTATTTTTAGATCTATGCCAAATGTAGGAATAGGATTAAGCTGGTTTGAAATTGATATTTTAAAATTCGATCAAAAATTTTTTTCTATATTGGCACTATTAGCATCAATACTTACTATGTTTGGTATTTTAATATTTAGAAATTTCATGGCAAATAATTCAATAGCAAAAATCATTGTAATACTATCTATTTTAAATTCAATTTTAATATTGCCAAGCTTAGCTATGTATTATGGCCTTCATGATTGGACATCTCAAAAAACAATGGGTATTGTTGATGCAAGATTTATTGCCATAATTAACACTGCAATTGAGTCTCCGCTTGGTCAAGTATCAATGATACCTTTGCTTGCATGGATAGCAAAAAATGCACCAAGCAATCTTAAAGCTACTTTTTTTGCTGTATTTGCATCATTTACTAATTTAGCCTTGAGTTTTAGTAATCTATTTACAAAATACTTGAATGAAATTTTTGTCGTTACCAGGGAAGTAAAAGATAAAATAAATGATAAGACTTTAATAAATTCAGACTATTCTGAACTTGGAATACTAATTTTAATAGTATTTATTATTACTTTAACAATACCTATACTCTCAGTTTTAGTCATACAAAAAACTAAATATAAAACTAATGAGTAGCAAATATACCCATAATTCTAAAATTTTAAATTTATACGACAAAAATAATAAAATTGCTTCTCAATTATTATATGGAGAAACTTTTTCTATCATAAATAAAAAAGTCGGTAGATATCATATAAAAACAACATATGACAATTATTTAGGTTTTATTAAAACAAAAAAAATTCTAAAATGTAAAAATAATCCAACTCATCAAATTGTATCGAAAAAAGCATTTAGATATAAAAAAAAAAATAAAAAAATAGTTAAAAATGGCTATTTGTATTTTGGTTCAAAAATTGAAGTAAAAAAAATTGATAAAAAATTTAGTCACGCAGATAAATTTTTGATAAAAAACAAAGACATATTATGTTTAAAAAAGAAGGTAATTAAACCTTTGAGTTTTTTAAAATTTTTTCGGGGTACTAAATACCTCTGGGGTGGAATTTCTATTAATGGTGTAGACTGCTCAGGGATGGTACAATCTATTTACAAATTAAATGGTCAGTTTTTTCCAAGGGACACAAAAGATCAAATTAAATTTATTAAAAATAAAATAAGTATTGATAAAGTACGAAAGGGAGATCTTTTTTTTTGGAAAGGTCATGTTGGTTTAGCTTTAAATAAGAAATTTTTAATTCACGCCTATGGACCTAAAAAAAAGGTTATTGTCTCTAAGATTAATGTTATTATTAATAAACTGCAAAAAAAGCGTTTAAGTTTACTTGCAATAAAAAGATATAAGCTAAAATAAGAACATTTTTCCTATTGATTCGGTCATGATTTATCCTTAATTTGTTCTTATTAAATTCAAAATGTAGTAGCTAAATATTTTAGGGACCATATATCATGAATCAAAAAATTTTAGCAATATTAGGACCGACTAATACCGGTAAAACTCATATGGCAATTGAGAGAATGATGGAACACGCCAACGGCGTTATTGGTTTTCCTCTAAGACTTCTTGCGCGTGAAGTATACGATAAAGTTTCATCAAAAGTCGGCAAAGAGAGAGTTGCATTGATTACAGGGGAGGAAAAAATTATACCTCCAGGCGCCGATTATTATCTATGTACTGTAGAGTCTATCCCTTTAGATATTAATTTTGAATTTGTCGCGATTGACGAAATTCAAATGTGTGCTGATCCTGAGAGAGGTCATATTTTTACTGATAGATTAATTGATATTAGAGGGGATAAATTAACTTTATTTTTAGGTTCAAACATTATTAAAAATGTTATTAAACAACTTGTACCAAATTGTGAATTTATTCATAGAGAGAGATTGTCAAAACTTTCTTATTCAGGATATAAGAAAATTTCAAGAATACAGCCGCGAAGTGCCTTAATCGCATTTTCAATAGATGAAGTTTATGCTCTAGCTGAATTTGTTCGAAGACAAAGAGGTGGTGCAGCAATTGTAATGGGATCCTTAAGTCCAAAGACAAGAAATTCACAAGTAAAATTATATCAATCAGGTGATGTTGATTTTCTAGTAGCAACTGATGCAATTGGCATGGGAATAAATATGGATATTGACCATATAAGTTTTAGTAGCCTTAAAAAATTTGACGGTAAGGAAGTTAGAAAATTGAGGAATAGTGAGATAGGTCAAATTAGTGGAAGGGCTGGGAGATTCAAAAACGACGGCACTTTTGGGATAACAGGTAACTGTGAACAACTTAATGATGATCAAATTGAGAAGTTAGAAAGTCACTTGTTCGATGATATAACAAATATATATTGGAGGAACAATCAACTAAGTTTTAAAACAAAGTCTGATTTGATTTCTTCATTAAATAAAAAACCTAACCTTGACTTTTTAAAAAGAAATAAAGATTTATTAGATGAAAATATATTACGAAATTTTATTTATAACGACGATAATTTTAAAATATACGATGACCATCAATTTTTAGAAGTCTTATGGGAGTGCTGTCAAATACCCGATTTTACTAAAAGTTCATACAATGAACATACTGAAATTATTAAAAAGGTTTTTAATTTTCTAGTCTCGAATAAAAACAGAATTCCTAATGATTGGATGAAACTGCAATTAAAAGGTCTTGATAATTATGAGGGAAATATTGATGCGCTTGCAAATAGAATTTCTTATGTAAGAACTTGGTCTTACGTCTCAAATAAAAGAAATTGGGTTGAAAATTCAGACTATTGGATAGCAAGAACAAAAGATATCGAAGATAGATTATCCGATAAATTACATAACGAATTATCAAAAAGTTTTATAGACAAAAGGATAAGTATTTTATCAAGAAATCTAAAACAAGATATTAAATTAGAAACTAACATAAACGAAAAAAATGAAATTATCATTAATGGACAATTAGTTGGTAAGTTAAATGGTCTAAAAATTGAACTAGATTACTCTAAGAATAATTTACAATCAGACATAAAATCTATGAGGAAAGCCGCAAAAAGTGGTGCTTCAACAGAGTTACAAGAAAGATGTAAAGATATAATAAACAACTCTGATAAACTATCATTGGACCCTAATTGTAATATTTTGTTTGAAAATGAAAAAATTGCTGAATTAAAACCAGGAAAAGATTATTTAAACCCTAATATCAAAATATTTGCCGATGAAGCACTAGATTTAAAATTTCAAAATGAATTAATTTGGTTTCTTAAAGAATGGGTAGATACAAAAAAAAATTATTACTTATCAGATCTTTTAAAAATACGTGATCCTAAGGTTGAAAATAGGACTATACGGGGATTATGCTATCAATTATTTGAAAATAATGGAGTATTAAAAAGAGAAAAAGTAAGTGAAGAAATAAAATCATTAAATCAAGAAGATAGAAAAATTTTAAGAAGTTTTGGTGTTAAGATTGGAAGATATCATATTTATCAACCTAGAATGATAAGACCAAACGCGATAAAAATAAAATCAATATTATGGACATGTTTTTATGAAAGCAAAAACAAAGAATATCCAGCTTTCGGTTTAAATTTTTTAACAAATTTTAAAAATAAAGATAAAAAATACTTATTAATTTGTGGTTTTGAGTCTTTTAAAAACGTTATTATAAGAATAGATATATTAGAGAGATTATTTGTGACGATTATGAACAATAAAAAAAAGGATATTTTTGAATTAAATTCTTCAGTATTAAATTTATTAGGGTGTAATAAAGAAAACTTTAAAATATTAATGGGAGAACTGAATTATAAACTAATAATTAAAGATAATATTGAGCAATTTAGATATTTTCCAAAAAAAGTTACAGCAAAAAAAGATAAAAAAAAACCTGAAAATCCTTTTCATATTCTTAAATCATTAGAACTATAATGTTTAATATATTTAAAAAAAATGAAGAAAGGACCTTTAAGAAAGTGGAAATAGCTGTTTGTTCTCTTTTAATACATGCAGCTAAATTAGATGGGGAATACAAAGATATAGAGAGAAATACCATAAGGGTGTGCCTAGGAGAGTTAGGTTTAAAAGATAAAGAATATATCGACGCACTATTAATTAAAAGTGAAGAGTTAGAGAAAGATAGTATACAAATATTGGAAATGACAAAAGAAATTAAAAAATTAGATTACGACAATAGACTAGAAATAATTGAAATGCTTTTGAAAACAATATATTCAGACAATAATACTCATCATTATGAAAGTAATCTTGTAAGGAGAGTTGCCGGACTTATCTATGTCGAAGATGTTCATATTGGTGAATTAAAAAAAAAATTTAAATGACATACGTAGTTAACGATAAATGTATTAAATGTAAATTGACAGATTGCGTGGAAGTCTGTCCCGTTGATTGTTTTTATGAAGGTGAGAATATGCTAGTGATAAATCCCGATGAATGTATTGATTGTGGAGTATGTGAACCTGAGTGCCCTATTGATGCTATAGAACCTGACACAAATCCTAACACAGAAAAATTAGTAGTTTTAAATAAAAGACTTTCTGAAAAATGGCCAAACATATCAAAAAAAAAAGAGCCTTTAATTGGCTGGGAAAAATTTAAAGATATGGATGGAAAAATGGAGAGTTTTTTTAGTGAAAAAGCTTTTAATGAAAAATAATAATATTTCTTGAATTAATTCAAAATTTCAGTTATCTCATCGCTCCATGCCAAAAAAAAAGCAAAAGACAAAAACCTTAAAGAAAAAAGATAAAAAAATAAAAGTTAAAAAATTAAAAAAATCTAAAAAAACTATAAATTCAAAAAGTTTAAAAGAAATAAAAAAGACACCTTCGCAAAGCCAACAGTCAAATAATAATGAGATTATAGAAATTAAAAAAATAAAAAAACAAGATACGGAAAAAAGAATTTATAAAGTAAAAGAATTTGTTGTTTACCCAAAACATGGTATTGGCCAAATCATATCGGTTGAAAAAGATACAATAGCAGGAATAGAAATTAGTTTTTATAAGATTGAAATAACAAAAGAAAAACTATCATTAACAATTCCAACAAATCAACAAGGTAATCTAAGAGCTTTATCAAGTCTCAATCAAGTTAACAAAGCAATTTCGATTTTAAAGGGAAAGGCGAAAATTAAAAGAACGATGTGGAGTAGAAGAGCACAAGAATATGAGCAAAAAATTAACTCTGGAGAAATATATCAAATTGCAGAGGTTGTAAGAGATTTAAATAAAAATACAGATATGCCTGTTGATCAGTCATATAGTGAAAGGCAGCTATTTGAAAAAGCTTATGAAAGACTATTAGGAGAAGTAATTGCCGTTTTAAATATTGATGAAGAGGCTGGTAAACTTAAATTAAATAAAGCCTTGGGAAAAAAACCAGAGGTAGTTCAACCTTCAACCCCATTATAAAAAAAACGCCCTTCAATGTTATGAAGAGCGTTTTTTTCTAAAAGTAAAAAGAAATTATCTTCTTTTTCTTCTTCTTTTCTTAGTAGCTTTCTTCTTTTTGCCGCCTTTTCTTTTTTTAGCAGCTTTTTTAGCTTTTTTTCTTCTTTTAGCCATCTCCGTTCCTCCCATTTTAAGTTTGGAGCATCACTTAAAAAATATTAAGTGATTCGTTATTAAATCATATAAAAATAAAAAATTAGTTATGTCAAATAATAATATTTTAATAAAAAATTTGTAAATTTTAATTTTTCAATTGAAAGTTTAAAATATACGAAAGTTATTTAAAAAGTTAGCTAATTCAACGTTTTTTTAAAGTTTTTTTATTAAAAATTAATTTTTTTTATAAAAATTTTCTAAAATATTTTTATATTTATCTTTTATTTTATGTCTTTTAATCTTCATTGTAGGTGTCATTAAATCGTTTTCAATTGTAAATTCCTCCTCTATTACGTAAAATTTTTTTATTTTTTCAACAATTGTTAAATTTTTATTTACATTTTCAATAATTATTTTTATTTGCTCATTATTTATTTCAAGATTCTTATTTAAAACTAACAAACAGGATAAATATTTCTCGTTATCGCCATGTACATAAGCTTGCTCTATCTCATTATTTAGACATAATAAATTTTCAATTTTAGATGGTGATATATTATCACCTCCGCTTGAAACTATTATATCTTTTTTTCGATCGGTTATTTTTAAGTATCCATCGTTATCTATTTCTCCTATATCACCAGTATATAACCATTGATCTTTTAAGATTTCTTGAGTAGCATTTTCATTTTTCCAGTAACCAAGCATAACATTTTCTCCTTTAACTAAAATCTCACCATCCGATGCTATTTTAACTTTTACATTCTTTAATGGTAAACCAACTGTATCTATTTTAATTTTGTTGATTGGATTACATGTTACTACTGGTGAAGTTTCTGTAAGACCATAACCTTGTAAGGTTTTTAAGCCAAGAGCATTTAAAAAAATTCCCACATTTGAGTCTAATGGTCCTCCACCAGAAACAAAGGCTTTTAAATTGCCTCCAAAATTTTTATTAACTTTTTTCCTTACTAATATATCTACTAATATATTTGTTAATTTTTCCTTAAAACTTATAGATTTTCCAAGAAAAATCTTAGAACCTATTTTTACAGTTTGGAAAAAAAGCCATTTTTTTATACTCGACGCTTTTAAAGCTCCTGTATTCATTTTATTATATAAATTATTATAAAATCTAGGAACAGCTGTCATAATATCTGGTTTAGCTAATTTTATGTTTTCCAATAATTGTTCAATTTTTGTTGAATAGTAAATTTTTGCGCCAACTGCAATTTGAACAAATTGAATTGTATGTTCATATGAATGGGATAATGGTAACCATGTGAGAAATTTAAAATTGTCTTTTTTTATCTTTTTAACAATTTCAAGCGCACCTTCACAATTAGATATAATACCTCCATGTGATAAAATTACTCCTTTGGGATTTCCTTGAGTCCCAGATGTATAAATTATACAGGCTGGATCTTTTCTGGTTATTTTGGCTTTCGATGCAAAATTTGAATTTTTTATATCATTATAATATTTCACATTACTTAAGTTGCCACGTTCAAATTGTATTATAAATTTAAAATCATAAGATAATGCCTTTGCTGCAGTTATAACTTTTTTATATAATTGAGAATTAGATACTATCAAGCCTTTTGGAGTACAATTCTTAATTACAAAAGAGAAATCTTTTTCTGTATATGTAGTATAATTTGGTACAGTGATAGCACCTAAATTAATTATAGCTAAATCGCTTATTAACCACTCCGGTCTATTTTCAGATATTAATAAAATACGATCACCTTTTATTACATTATTTTCAGAAAAAAAGTTTGATAATGAATTAATTTTTCGATTGGTTTCCTCCCATGTTAAAGGCTTATACTGTGTATTTTCAAGAAAATGTAAGAAGTTTCTATTTTGATTTTTTTTATAATTTTCTAAAAAAATCTCAATTAAATTATTTTTTTTATCAAATTCCATAATATTTGGTGGGCAAAAAGGGATTCGAACCCTTATGGTTTCCCGGTGGATTTTGAATCCACTGCGTCTACCAGTTCCGCCATTCGCCCTATAAATTTATCAAGTATAAATTGTATTAATAGTAAACTCTTTAACATATTATTATTATAATTCTTAAGTTATATTCATCAAACAAAATGTTCAAAGATTTATTTAAAAAAACAGTATCTTTAGCGGGACATAAAAGTGCTAAATTCTTTCTATCCTTTGTATGTGTGATTGAAAGTATATTTTTTCCAATTCCTCCCGACGTGATGATTATACCAATGACGATCGCAAAAAGAGTTGAGTGGGCTTTAATCGCTTCAATAGCTTCGATTTCGTCTGTGGTTGGGGGATGTATTGGATATGCTATTGGATATTTTTTTTACAAAGAAATAGGTGTACACATATTTGAGTTTTACGGCTTCGAAGGTTTTGCAAGTTTCAAAGATCAAGTTTCGCTTGGAAAAGGATTTTATGCATGGATAGTTTTGCTAGTTATTGCAGGTTTTACACCTGTGCCATTTAAATTATTAACTATATCAAGTGGATTTATTCACTTTAACTTTATTATATTTATTTTAGTTGCAAGTATTACAAGGGGGTCAAGATTTTTCCTATTAGCTGGAATGATTAATATATTTGGAAAAAAAATTGTTCCTTTACTCGAGAAAGGATCTAGCAAAATTATGCTAATATTAATAATTCTTTTAATGATAGGATTTTATGTTGGATACTTAATCTATAATAATTATGAATTATTCCTATCTTAAAAAATTAATTCAGCAAAATCTGTTCCAAACTCTGCTAATTTTAAATTTTTTAATTATATCCAGCGCATTTTATATAGAATATATTTTAAAGGTACCAGCATGTAACCTATGTTTATACCAAAGAATACCTTACTATTTATCAATATTAATTTTACTTTATATGGTATTTAATAAGTCAACTAATATTATACTGATGAAATTTCTAGTCATTTTAATGTTTATTAACATTATATTAAGTCTCTATCATGTCGGGGTTGAACAACAAATCATATCTGAACCAATATTATGCAAGTCAAATAGCAATTTCCAAAATGTCGATCAATTACTAGAAAATTTAAAAAATAATACTTTTATTAGTTGTAAGGATATAAACTTTACTTTTTTAGGGTTTTCGCTTGCGTCAATTAATGTTTTTATTTCTACTATTCTAGCTTATTTCTATGTGTTACTAATATTGAATGTCGAAAAAATTAGAAGAAATCATTAGAGTTGATCACGCTGGCGAAAGAGGAGCTATCAAAATATATGATGGGCAATTATTCGCTCTCCAACTTTTAAAAGGCGATAAGGACTTAGAAAAAAAGGTGTCTGAGATGAAAGAGCATGAAAAAGAGCACTTAAAATATTTTGAACAGCAATTAGCAGAAAGAAAAATTAGACCTACTATATTATTGCCATTGTGGGATTTTTTAGGTACAGCACTTGGATTTGGAACAGCATTACTAGGAAAGAAAGCAACAATGTTATGTACTGCTTCAGTAGAAGAAGTAATAGATCAACATTATAAAGATCAAATTGAATATATCTCAACTAATGAAAAAAAAGAAAAAGATCTTTTAAGTAAAGTTAAAAAATTTAGAGAAGACGAATTAGAACATAGAGATATTGCATACAAAGAAGGAGCAGATAAAGAGGGAATTTATGGTGTTCTTGATGCAATAATTAAAACTGGCTCAAGGACTGCAATCAAAATAAGTGAGAAAATCTAAATTAATTTTCTAGTTTTACATCCCAATAAAGATAATCGAGCCAACTTTTATGTAGAAAGTTTGGAGGAAAGTTTCTACCATTTTTGTGAAGCTGCTCTTCTGTTGGTTTATAAGGTTTAATTTTTGGATACATTCCACATTGTGCAGGAAGCTTACCACCTTTTTTTACATTACAAGTTGAACAAGCAGAAGCAACATTTTCCCATGATGTTTGACCACCTTTAGATTTTGGAATGACGTGATCAAAAGTTAAGTTTTTTCCTGCTCCGCAATAAAGACATGTAAATTTATCCCTTAAAAAAACATTAAACCTTGTAAAGTTTGGAAATTCAGAAGGTTTAATAAAAGCCTTTAATGAAATAACACTGGGTAAACGCATCGAGAATGATGGGCTTCTTATTACTCTATCATACTCTGAAACGATATTTACTCTCTCTAAAAAAACATCCCTTACCGCATCTTGCCAACTCCATAACGATAGAGGATAATAGCTTAAAGGACGATAGTCTGCGTTTAAAACTAATGCAGGACACTTTTCTAATGGTAAATTTAGAGAACTAGAAGCTATCATTAACACTAAAGTATAAAAAAAATGATACTTGATCAAGTTAAAGTTTTATAAATAATGTCACATAAGTTTTCTTATAAAATTTAATCCCTCGCTTGTGCCTTCAGCGCTAATAGAATGTCCACAATTCTCTAATATTTTGTATTCAATTTCAAAATCTAACTTTTTTAAAAAATCAAAACTTTCATACATTTGTTCTAATGGAATTACTTCATCTTTACTCCCATGTATCATGAATATTTTTACTTTTGAATTAATAGAATTTTGTAGAAGTTGATGGTCATATATTTTTCCCGAATAACCTAAAACACCCTTGACTATTTCAACTGAATTTAATGCTGTATGGATTGCGAGCATTGTACCTTGAGAAAATCCTACATAAATAACATCTTTATAATTTAAATTATATTTCTTTAAAATTTTGTCTGTTAATATTTTTAATTTATCTACTGACTCAATCAATTCGTTTGTTGTTTTATTTTTATCAGTTTGCATTAAATCAAACCACTCATATCCATCAGAATTAATCTGGCACTTTTTAGGTGCATTAGGAGCGACAAATAAGGTATTTGGTAAAAATCTGTGCCAATAATTAGCTAAAGATAGGAAATCTTTTGCATCTGCACCATAACCATGCAACATAAACACGACCTGATTAATCTTAAGGTCACTTTTTATTTCTTCATAAACTAAATCCATAATTTTATTACAAATATAAATATTTTGTGTTAAGTACAAGTTATGTCTGAAAACTCATTAAGTTTTATAGCAATAATTGCAATCCTAGCTGTTACAATTGTTTTAATAAGGGGGCTTAAATCTTTCTTTTCAGGCGGTGATATAAATGAAAAGAAAAAAAGTAATAAGCTTATGCAAATGAGGGTTTTCCTTCAATTTTGTGCTATAATTATTTTGATGAGTCTCGCCTATATTTACGGTAAATAACTATAACTGATCTAGTTTATCAATAAATATTTTACTATCAAATTCTAGTGATCCTACAACTCTTGCAATTTCTTTACCTTCGCTGTTTATAATTATAGTGATTGGTATTCCTCTAAGTTTTAATAATTTTGCAACTTCAAATTTGTCATCGAAATAAGTAGTAAAATTTTTTATTTTAAGATTTTCTAGAAAATTTACAGCTTTTTCTTTTTTTATTTTTTCAACATTTATTGCAATAATTTTAATATTATTTTCTCCAAATTTTGTTACTAATTTATCTAAAGAAGGTAATTCTTCAACACAAGGAGCACACCAAGTTGCCCAAAAATTAATTAAAGTAAACCTTTTGTTATACTTATTAATTTTGATATCTCTGCCTGTACTATCTTTTACATTTAATGTAGGAAAATCCTTGCTTTTACTATGAATAATCATATTTTTAAGGCTACTATCAAAATGCTCTTTTGATAAAGAAATGTTGGAATAATTAAAAAATATTGTGTAAAGAAATAAACTAATTAAGTGTTTTATAATAATATTCATAAGAAATATTAATGAAAAAAAAATTAAATCATAATACCGTTTGGGGTAAAAGAATGAAAGGTAAAACTAATAATATCTTATTAGAAACAAATGCATCTATTGATGTAGATAAAGAACTTTATAGTGAAGATATTGACGCATCTATTATTCACTGCAAGATGTTAGCTAAACAAAGAGTTATACCGACAAGAATTTCAAAAAAAATCATTAATTGTCTAGAAAAAATTAGAAGAGAAATTAAAAGTAAAAAATTTAAATTCAGTAAAAAACATGAGGATATTCATTTAAATATAGAAAATAGATTATTTGAATTAATTGGACCTGACGCTGGCTATTTGCACACCGCTAGATCAAGAAATGATCAAGTCACTACAGATTTTAGATTATGGATTATTAAATCTGCCAAAAGTTTAAAACTAGACATAAAAAAAGTTATGTATAATTTAGTTTTTTCAGCGAAGAAAAATATTGATGTTATCATGCCAGGTTTTACTCATTTAAAAAATGCTCAGCCAGTATTATTTTCTCATTATATGCTTGCATATGTAGAAATGTTAAAAAGAGATTTAAAAAAGATTGACAATTTAATATTGAATACTTCTGAGAATCCATTGGGTTCTGGAGCATTAGCAGGAACTAGTATAAACATCGATAGAAACTACACCTCAAAAAAATTAAATTTTACTAAACCAACATCTAACTCTATGGACGCAGTTTCAGATAGAGATTATGTCTTAGAGTTTTTATTTGTTTGCAGTGTAAATGCAATGCACTTATCAAGATTTGCAGAGGAATTAATTATTTGGAATTCTGACCTAGTGGATATGATTACTATAAACGATGATATGTTAACTGGATCATCTATGATGCCTCAGAAAAAAAATCCTGATTCAGCTGAAATAATCAGAGGAAAGACTGGTGTGATCATATCTGGTTTAAATTCATTTTTTATAATTATGAAAGGCCTTCCTCTTAGTTATTTTAAAGACATGCAGGACGATAAAAAAATTGTTTTTGAATGTTATAATAATTTATCAAATAATTTAAAATTAACTTCTAATTTAATAAAAGCAATGAAGCCGAATAGAAAAAAAATGTATAATTATAGCCTTAAAGGTTTTACAACAGCTACAGATTTTGCCGAGTACCTTGTTAAAAAAGGAGTAAGTTTTAGAGAGGCACACAAAAAATCTGCAATGCTAGTAAATATTGCTGAAAAACTAAATCTGACTTTAAATGAGCTAAAGTTTGAACATATTAAAAAAGTTTACAATAATTTTGATTCAAATGTATTAAATGTTTTAAAAGTTGAGAATTCTGTAAATTCTAAGAAATCTTTTGGTGGTACAAGTAAACAGAATGTTATTAAAATGATTAATAAAACTTTAAAGGAGTTAAGATGAAATTAGTGGGATTTATTTATATTTTAGTAATACTTTTTCTAATACCTGGCTGTGGCAAAAAAGGTCCGCCAGAATATAAAAAACAAACAATCAACCACCACTATAAAGTATAATGGAAAATTTTCGTTTTAAGGGCAACAAGCTCCTCTGGAATAATTATTCTTTGGATATACTTGCTAAAAAAAATAAAACACCTTTTTATTTATACTCTTATAATCAATTAAAAACAAACGTTGGTTATTTTAAAAAAACTTTTAATAAAACAAATCCATTAATTTGTTTTTCTTTAAAATCAAACTCGAACCAAAAAATAATTAAGGAATACGCTGAATTAGGAATAGGCGCGGATGTAGTATCTATAGGAGAGCTAAAGTTGGCTTTAAAATCAAATATCAAACCAAATAAAATAGTTTTTTCAGGAGTAGGTAAAACAGTTGAAGAGTTAAGATATGCAATATCAAAGAAGATTTTTTTAATAAACTGTGAGTCATTTAGTGAAGTGAAGTTGATTAATTCTTTATCAAAAAAAATGAAATTGAAAACAAAAATTGGTTTAAGGCTAAACCCAAACATTAATGCAAAAACTCATAGTAAAATATCTACTGGCAACGACAAAGATAAGTTTGGATTATCAAAATTAGAGTTTAAAAAAGTAATTACGAATTTTAAAAATAGCGATTTTATTGAAATATCAGCGTTAACTGTTCATATTGGCAGTCAAATTAAAGAAGTTTTTCCATTTAATAATTGCCTTAATTTTTTAAACAAAACCATAGCTGATTTAAAGAAAGTTAATATCAAAATTAGCTACGTTGATTTAGGAGGAGGCATGAGTATTCCGTATAACTTTAAGGAAACCAAATTTCCCCTAAAAAAATATGCTAATAATGTTTATAATTTTAAGAAAAAGAACAATGTAAAAATAATATTCGAACCTGGACGTTTTTTAAGTGGTAATGTTGGCATTATTATATCCAAAATTATTTACATAAAAGAAGGAGCCAAAAAGAAGTTTATAGTAACAGATGCAGCAATGAATGATTTGATTAGAACTGCTTTATATGATGCAAATCATACAATATTACCCATATTTCGTAGAAATGAAATTAAGTCCAAAATAGAATTCGTTGGTCCAATTTGTGAAAGTAGTGATAAATTTGGTGAATATAAGAAGTTCTCCAAACTGGAAGAAAGTGACTATATATGTATTACGAATACTGGTGCTTACGGTAGAAGCCTATCATCAAATTACAATATGAGACCTTTAATTGCAGAGTTATTGATTAAAAACAACAAAATTTTAATTATAAGAAAAAGACAAAATATAAATCAAATATCGTAAACGTGAAATTAATCCAATCTTTTATATTCAATATTTGTATCTTTGTAATGATTGCGATTACATGTATCATTTCATTGCCTCTTTTATTTTTGCCTAGAAAACAATTTCTTTCAAAGTTGGTTTATTTTTTAGGTTGGTATTTTATTTTTATATCAAAATTACTTTATAATATAAAAATTGAAATATCGGGCCTTGAAAATCTCCATAAATATAAAAATTACATAATAGCTAGTGCGCACCAATCCATGTTTGAAACATTTGTATTTAATTATCTAGTGCCAGACGCTTTTTTTGTTATTAAGAAAGAACTATTATTTATACCTCTGTATAATTTATATTTAAAAAAACTTGGTTATGTTCCAATTGAAAGAGAAAAAGTTACTAAAAAAAATTTAAATTTTTATAAGAGAATTTCTCATAATGTATTAATAAAAAAAAGAAAATTAATCATATTCCCCCATGGTACAAGAGTTAAAGCAGACCAGGAGTATCCAATAAAAAAGGGTGTTTACAAAATATATAAAAGTTTGAATATTCCATGTATTCCAGTTTATCTTAATTCTGGAAATTTTTGGCCAAGGAATAGCTTCATGAAGTACGCGTCTAATATCAAAATAATTTTTAAAGAACCTATTTTAGAAGGACTGGAAAATGATGACTTTTTAAAGCAATTATCTAATAAAATTCATTATTGATTTTTTCGTCCAAAATTTGGTTCCTTAACATCTTGACCTTCCTCAATAATTCGTTTCCTAATATCTCTAGTTTTATCAAAAATATTAAATAATTTTTCCTTATCATCATTTACAATTGCATTTTTCAATCCGTTCAAATCTTTTTCAAATTTCTCTAACATTTTTAGTATTGGTTTCTTGTTACTAAGTATGATGTCTCTCCACATTGTAGGATCTGATGAAGCAATTCGCGTAAAATCTCTAAAACCACTTGCGCTATATTTAATTACCTCCTCTTTAAGATTATCTTCTAATTCGGAAGCGGTGCCTACTATGTTATATGCAATAATATGAGGGATATGACTTGTAATAGCCATAATGGAGTCGTGATCATTCATATCCATTATTTGAATTTTGCTACCAAATGATTTCCATAAATTAGAAATAACTTTAATACTTTTGTCATCAGAATTTTTACATGGTGTTATTATTAACCATTTATTATTAAATAAACCTTTAAAGCCGGACTCGGGACCACTTTGTTCTGTACCCGCAATAGGGTGTGCAGGAACAAATTTTATATTTTTAGTAAATATATTTTGAGCATCTTTTATTACTTCAGTTTTACAAGAGCCAACATCAGTTATAACTGTTTCATTACTAAGCTTAAATTTTTTTAATTCCTCAAATAAAGATTTGTAAGCACTAATTGGCGTGCAGATAAAAATTATTTCAGTTTTATCTATAAATATAGACATCTTCTCAAAATAATTGTTACCTAAATTTAATTTTTTAGATTTTTCTAAGGCCGTATTTGAATTATCAACAATATTAATAATAACGTCTTTATTTTTGTCTCTTATATCTCTTGCAATTGATGAACCTATGAGCCCAATACCAATTATTGTTATATTTTTCATCTTAAATTTTATTCTCTAATATTTTTAAAAATTTTTTATTTTCTTTATCATTTCCAATTGATACTCTTAAAGAGTTTTTTATTCCATACGCAATCATTTTTCTCAATAAAATATTGTGTTTTAAAAATATATTAAAAACTTCATCTGAATTAAATTTCAGATTATCGCAATTCATCAAAAAAAAATTTGCACAAGGCATATTAATTTTAAATTTCTTTTCTAATAATTTTTTATAGAAAATTTTTGACCATTTAGCATTATGCTTAATATTTTTATTTAGCCATTTTTGATTAGTTAGTGAAGCCACTCCAGCTTCTTGCGTTACACCTGAAATATTGAATGGCGGTCTTATCAAATTAAGAGATTTTATTATTTCTTTTGAACTGTAACCCCAGCCGAGTCTTAAATTAGCTATGCCATATATTTTAGAAAATGTTCTACAAACAATTACATTATTAAAATCTTTAAACAAATCTAGACCAGATCTAAAATCTTTATTAATCATAAATTCTGCATAGGCATCATCTATCATTAATAATATATGACTTGGGATAAGTGATCTTAATTTTAAAATATCTTCTTTGTTCAAATATGTACCAGTTGGATTATTTGGATTTGCAATAAAAATTATTTTAGTTCTATTTGTTATAGATTTAATAGTTTCCTCTATATCAAATGTATTATCTTTTTCTTTCGAAAATATGACTTTTGCACCATTGATCTGGGCATAAATTCTGTACATTAAAAAAGAGTTTTCACTTAGAATAACCTCATCATCTTTCTCTAAAAATCCTTGGCAAACTAAACTAATTATCTCATCAGACCCACATCCAATAATTATTTGATCTTTTTCTAATTTAAATTTTTTACTTAATTTTTCTCTTAATAAACTTGAGTTGCCATCAGGGTATCGTGAAATATTAGTCAAACTTTTTTTTATAATTTTGGATACCTCAGAACACGGTCCAAGCGGAGTCTCGTTCTGAGATAATTTAATTAAATTAGCGCTATCGACTATTCTAGATAATCCAGATGAATAGCTATCAATATGTATATTTTTTGGCGTAGGTAACTTCATGATTATTTTATGTCTTAATATATTACTTATTCATTGCTGTAAAATTTAAGATAGTTTGACAATATTTTTGCCTTTTAGTACAACATGCAAGCGCCGATTTAGCCAAATTGCGGGCATAAACTGCTAAAAGGGAAATCGTAATATTATACGATTTAAAGAATGAAACTAAATTTTGAAAACATAAATAAATTAACAATAAATAAGAAACTTCTATTAGACTGCGGTGTTCAGCTAGATAAGTTTGAAATTGCATTTGAAACATATGGAAAACTAGACGAGAAAAAAACAAATGCAATTTTAGTTTTTCATGCTTTGTCTGGGGATCAATTTGTAACAGGAACCAACAAAGTCACAGGTAAAGAGGGTTGGTGGAACTTAGTAGTAGGAGAAAATAAACCAATTGATACAAAAAAATATTTTGTTATCTGTGCTAATGTGATTGGTGGTTGTATGGGTAGTACAGGTCCAAAAGAAATTTGTAAAGAAACAGGAAGGCCATATGGTCTAAGTTTTCCGGTAATTACAATTAAAGATATGGTTAAAGCTCAAGCTTATTTGTTAGACCATCTTGGTATTAAGAAAACATTATCTGTTCTTGGCGGTTCAATGGGTGGTATGCAAGCACTTCAATTTTGTTCACTTTATCCAGATAGAACGTTTACTGCAGTTCCAATTGCTTGTGCCGCGAGTCATTCAGCACAAAACATTGCTTTTAATGAATTAGCTCGTCAGGCAATAATGGCCGATCCAGAATGGGATTCAGGTAATTATATATCATCTGGTAAAGTACCAAGAAAAGGTTTGGCAATCGCAAGAATGGCAGGACATATAAGTTATTTATCAGAGCAAGGATTACAAAATAAATTTGGAAGAAAATTGCAAGAAGACAAAGGTTTACAATTTTCATTTGATGCTGATTTTCAGGTTGAGAGTTATTTAAAATATCAAGGGTATTCTTTCGTAGATAGATTTGATGCAAATTCCTATTTATATATTACAAGAGCGATGGATTATTTTGATTTGTATAAAGAAAATAATGGTAACTTATCTTTAGCATTTAAAGATTCTAATATAAAATATTGTATTATATCATTTAGTACTGATTGGTTATATCCAACAAGTGAAAGCAAAAAAATCGTAATTGCATTAAATTCTATAGGTGCGGAGGTTAGTTTTGTGAATATTGTAACTAATAATGGCCACGACTCGTTTTTAGTTAATGAGCCAAAGTTTTTAGAAACATTAAAGGGATTTCTAGAGTCTAGTTATGAGGATTTTAAAAATGAAAATTGAAGATAACGTACTTTTAAATTTAATTGAAGCTAAATCTAGAGTTCTTGATGTAGGATGCGGCGATGGAAACTTACTCTTAATTTTAAAAAAAAATAAAAACATTAATGGTAGAGGTATTGAAATCAATCAAAAAAAGGTTACAGAATGTCTATCTAAGGGCCTTGCAGTGATAGAAGGTGATGCAGAGAAAGACTTAATAAATTATCCGGATAATTCATTTGATTTTGCAATCTTAAATCAATCACTTCAACAATTTTATAATCCGAGAAAAGTTTTAAACGATTTACTAAGAATTGCTAATAAAGCAGTAATTACAATACCCAATTTTGGATATTGGAAGGTAAGATTAAATCTTCTTTTAAAAGGAAAAATGCCAATAACTAAAACGCTCCCCTATAACTGGTTTGATACACCAAATTTACATATGAGCACAATTAAAGATTTTTATTTTTTGTGTGAAATGGATAAGATACGCATTTTGAAATCAATATCTGTTACAACCAACAAATTTAGTGATATTAATTATAGTAATTTAAATATAAAAAATTTAATATCAGAAATAGGTGTATTTTTAATTACTAAATAAATTATTTGAAAGATTTACAAATTATAATAAATGCGTGAAATATTTTGATGAATATCCTAAATGTAACTATAATACCATGCTTAAGCGATAATTATACTTACTTAATTCATGATAAATCTAATAATAAAGTCATTGCTGTTGACCCGCCTGTTGTTGAACCAATTACTACTTTTTTAAATAAGTCAAATCTTAATCTAGATTTTATACTAAGTACCCATCATCATTCAGATCATGTTGACGGAAATTTAGAACTTAAAAAAATTTATAACTGTGAAATTATTGGTTTTGAAGAAGACTCGAATAGAATTCCAGGTATTGATATAAAATTGAAAAATCATGAAACTTGGAAATTTGGGAGCGAGACTGTAAAAATTGAGCATGCACCAGGCCATACATCTGGGCATGTTTTCTACCATTTTCAAAAAAATAAATTGGCATTTGTCGGAGATATTGTATTCCCAATGGGCTGCGGTCGAATTTTTGAAGGATCGGCTAAAGAAATGCATGAGTCTGTAATTAAAATTAAAAATCTCAGTAATGATACTAAAATATACTCTGGTCATGAATATACTATTTCAAATAGTAAATTTTGTTTAGAATTTGATAAAAGTAATAAAGAATTGTCAAAAAGATCTCAGAATATTTTATCCTTAAGAAAAGAAAATATTCCTACTATACCAACTACTGTGCAGCTAGAAAAGGAAACTAACATCTTTTTTAGATGTGATAATCAAGATATAAAAAATCATATAAATATGAAAAATGCAGAGAGTGAAGAAGTATTCACTAAATTAAGGGAATTAAAGGATAATTTCTAGATCTTGATTGGCTACAACGCTTGACTTGAATTATCAGCTGGATATATTGCACCAACTTTTAACAATATGACATTCGCAGTTATAAACACAGGTGGTAAGCAGTATAAAGTTTTTGCCAACGATGAAGTTGTTATTGAAAAATTGCCAAATAAAGTTGGTGATGTTATTCAGTTTAAAGAAGTATTGCTATTAAATAACAATGATAAAGTCGAAATCGGCACACCTAATATAACTGGTGCTAAAGTTGAGGCAAAGGTATTACAGCAAAGAAAAAATAAGACAATATTAGTTTTTAAAAAAAGAAGAAGACAAAACTCTAAAAGAAAAAATGGACATAGACAAAATATTAGTCTTATTCAAATAACAAAAATATTTGGAAAAGATGGAAAAGTCGTTGCAGAAAATAGTTCAAAAAATAAAAAAGATAAAGTAAAACAAATAGAAACAGAAAAAAAAACTAAGGCTAAATAAATTTTATGGCAACTAAAAAAGCGGGTGGATCGTCGCGTAATGGAAGAGACAGTGCTGGTCGTAGACTTGGTGTAAAAAAATACGGAGGTCAAAAAGTTTTAGCAGGTAATATTATAATTAGGCAAAGAGGAACCAAAATTCATCCAGGTAAGAATGTTGGTATAGGTAAAGATCACACAATTTTTTCAAAAATATCCGGGACTGTAAAGTTTCAAACGAAGAAGTTTGGAAAAACATTTATATCAGTTATTCCGCAGTAAATCTCTAAATTCAAAATTTTATAAAACAATGAAATTTTTAGATCAAGCACGTATATATTTAAAAGCTGGTAAGGGCGGGAATGGCTGTTGTAGTTTTCGACGTGAGAAGTTTATTGAATACGGCGGCCCAAATGGAGGTGATGGAGGTAATGGCGGATCAATCTTTTTAAAAGCCGATAGAAATCTTAATACACTAATTGATTATCGATACATTAAACAGTTTAAAGCTAAGAATGGGATAGATGGAAAAAGTAATAATAAAACAGGTGCAGATGGTGAAGACTTGTATTTAAAAGTACCAATGGGTACTCAAATTATTTCCTCAGACAAAAAAATTTTGATTGCTGATATAACTAATTCTGAAGATACAATACAGATAGTAAAAGGAGGTAGGGGAGGTTTAGGAAATACTCGTTTTAAAAGTTCTACTAATAGAGCTCCACGTAAAATCACGAAAGGGACGATTGGTGAAGAGCTGGAAGCTATACTTGAATTAAAAGTTATTGCAGACATAGGGCTAATAGGACTGCCTAATTCTGGCAAATCAAGTTTTTTAAAAATGGCAACTCGTGCAAAACCAAAAATTGCTAACTATCCTTTTACTACTTTAAACCCAAATCTAGGGGTGTTAAAAATTTACGATAAAGAATACGTAATTGCAGATATACCTGGATTAATTGAAGGTGCTCATAAAGGTATTGGACTTGGTATTAAATTTTTAAAACATATAGAGAGATGTAAAAGTTTAATACATCTGATAGATATTACAGAAAAAGATTTTTATAATAATTATATGATTATTCGAAACGAATTAAAGAAATATAATAAGGATGTCTCAAAAAAGAATGAAGTTGTGCTGTTAAATAAAATTGACCTCATTGATGAAGATGAAAAAAGAAAAAAAATAAAAGAATTTAAACAAATTTATAAAAAAAAATTTTATTGTATTTCTATCCTTCAAAAGTCAAATATTAAAAATATTATTAGGTCCATATGTTAGACATTCTGAAAGCAAAATTAATAGTAATTAAGATTGGATCTTCATTACTTTTTACAAGTAATAAAACTTTAAGACTTAAATGGGTACAAAGTCTAGTAGATGATATATCCTTGTTATTAAGACGAAATTTAAAAATTGTAATAGTAACAAGTGGGGCCATAGCACTTGGTTGTAAAAAGATTAAAATTAATAAAAAAAATTTAAAACTTAACGAATATCAAGCAGTAGCTGCATTAGGTCAAATAGAACTAATGAATATTTTTAAAAGTGCATTTAGCAAGAAAAGAATAAATGTTGCTCAAATTTTACTAACTTTGGATGATACAGAAAATAGAAGACGATCATTGAACGCAAAAGATACTATTAGAACTCTCCATAAAATTAATATTCTGCCAATTGTTAATGAAAATGATACTACCGCCACTTCTGAAATAAGATATGGTGATAATGATAGATTAGCTGCTCGTGTAGCTCAAATTACAGAGGCAGATACGTTAATTATGTTGTCCGATATTGATGGCTTATTTACGAAAAATCCTAAAAAATATAAAGACGCTAAAATTATAAATAAAATAACGAAAATTGATAAAAGAATTACCGATTCAGCTACAAAAAGTTTAAGTGATTATGGATCTGGAGGTATGATAACCAAAATTGAAGCAGCGAAGATATGCATGAACACAGGTTGCAATATGATTATTTCAAATGGATTAAAAAATAATCCTGTAAAAAGAATTAATAAATTTAAAAAATTTACATGGTTTGTACCAAAAACAAACAAGGTCAACTCAAAGAAAAAATGGATTTTAAGTTCAATAAATACAAAAGGTGCTATTATAGTTGATGACGGTGCGAGAAAAGCTTTGCTATCTGGAAAAAGTTTATTACCTGTAGGAATAGTCAATTTTCGCGGTTTTTTTCAAAGGGGTGATACTATTCAAGTATTGTCTAAAAATTTTAAAAATATTGCAATAGGCGTCAGTGCATATTCAAGCGAAGATATATCACAAATTAAAGGTCTCAAAAGTGAGCAAATTAAAAATGTTTTAGGATATTCTTCTAGAGGTGAAGTGATACATGCTAACAATATGGTAATTAGTGAAAATGAGTAATATTAAATATTTAATAAAAATTGGTGAAAAAGCAAAAATAGCTTCCGCACAACTTTCTCAACTTGATAATAAAGAAAAAAATAAAGTTTTATCTGATTTTTTAAAATGTATTAAATCAAATAAAAGTAAAATTCTTAAAGCTAATAAAGTTGATATTGAAAAGAGTAAAAAAAATAAAATAAAAGATAATTTAATTGATAGAACTATGCTTAACGAAGATAGAATAAATTCTATCTGCACATCTATAGAGGAAGTGATTTCATTTCAAGACCCAACAAACAAAATGTTATCATCCTGGAAAAGACCAAATGGACTAATAATTCAAAGAGTAACTATGCCTATAGGTGTGATTGCAGTTATTTACGAGGCTAGACCAAATGTAACTGCTGATGTATCAGTACTTTGTTTTAAATCTGGTAATGTTGCAATATTGAGGGGAGGAAAAGAAGCTTTTCACACAAATATTGTTTTATCAAATTTATTTAGAAAGTGTTTAGAAAAAAATAAAATTAATCCAGATTGCGTACAATTAATTAATTCTACAAATAGAATTTTAGTAGATTATATCTTATCAAAAATGGCAAATTACGTTGACGTGATTATACCTCGAGGAGGCAAAAGTCTTGTTGAAAAGGTATTAAATCTATCAACAGTTCCTACTATAGGACATCTTGAAGGTTTGTGTCATATATATCTTGATAAAAATTTTAACTTCAATACTGCAAATAAAATATTAATTAATTCCAAATTAAGAAGGACGAGTATTTGTGGTGCTGCCGAAACATTATTAATAAATAATCAAATTAATAAAAAAGTTATTTTTCAACTTTTAATAAATTTAAACAAAGCAGGTTGTAAAATAATTGCAGATAAAAATATTAAGAAAATATTTCCAGATTCTATATTAGCGAAAAGTAAAGATTGGAAAACAGAATATCTTGAAGCTAAAATTTCTGTAAAAAGCGTTAAAAATTTGGATGAAGCAATAAATCATATAAAAATTTATGGTACTAATCATACCGAATGTATTATCTCTAATAATAAAAAAAATGTTGCTAAATTTTTTAAAGAAGTGCCAAGTTCAATTGTTATGCATAATGCCTCTACACAATTTGCAGATGGCTATGAATTTGGACTTGGTTCTGAGGTTGGTATATCAACAAGTAAATTACATCCTAGGGGACCTGTTGGTTTAGAGCAGTTAGTTACTTACAAATTTGTAGTCAAGGGTAAAGGACAAGTAAGAAGTTGAAAAATAAAAAATTTGTAAGTGTAATATTAGGGGGTACTTTTGATCCACCACACGAAGGTCATCTATATATTTCAAATTTAATTATAAAAAAATTTAAATTTAAAACTTGTATCTGGGCAATAAATGATCGAAATCCTTTTAAACAAAAAAAGCCAAAATTTTCAAGCAAACAAAGAATTTCAAAATGCAAAAAATTGATAAAAAATAATAGAAAAATTAAAATTTGTAATTTTAAATACGCTAACACTTATAATTTAATAAAAAAAATTAAAGTAAATTCACAAGAAAATGTGTTTTTTATTATTGGTTCAGATAATTTAACTAATTTACATAAATGGTTTAAATTTAAAAAAATTATGGAAAAGATAAATTTTATAATTGTTGAAAGACCAGGATATAGGAATACACTTAGGAAAAGCAATTTTTTTAAGCAATATTCAAAATTTCAAATAAAAGGCAAAGTTAAAGCAGAAAGTTTTGCACAAAAAAGCTGGTTTTATTATAAAACAAAAGGTGTAAATATATCTTCATCAAATTTAAGAAATAGTTTATAAAATATATATCTTGAACAAAAAATTACTAAACAAAATACATCAAATTCTAGAAGATAATAAGACTACCAATATAATAACTATTAATTTAAAAGGAAAAAGTTCAATCGCTGATTTCATGGTAGTTGCTAGTGGTACATCATCGAGACATATTCAATCTGTATCTGAAATCTTGTTACAGAAACTAAAAAAAAACGGTTATTCTGAATGTAAAATAGAAGGCTACGAAAGTGACGATTGGAAACTAATCGATGCAACAGATGTTATAGTTCATCTTTTTCACCCAGAAAAAAGGTCTATTTATAATCTGGAGAAAATGTGGGAAGATATCCTTCCTAAAGAACAAATAAGAGTCTAATGAAAATAGAGATACTTTGTGAAGGTAAAATTAAACGTGATCATAATATAAGTTTGTGTAATGAGTACTGCGATAGGATCAGAAAATTAAAACGCTCAGGTGTAACTGAATTAAAAATTAATAAATTATCTCTAAATATCTTAAATAATATTAAAAAAAAAAATCAAACACTATATGTACTTAGTGAAAATGGTAAATTTATAGGTACTAAAGATCTTCTCTATATTATTAAAAATAGTTTAATGAGATGTAACAAAATAATATATTTTGTGATTGGTAATGCAAATGGATTAAATTTTGACTACAAGAATTATGTTAATTTATCCCTTGGAAAACTTACTTTCACTCACTCTTTAACAAGACTTATATTTTGCGAACAAATATATAGATGTGTAACACAATTAATTAATCACCCATATCATAAAGAATAATGAAAAAATTAATTATCTTAATATTACTCACTATTTTTTTTGCTAGAGAATCAAATGCTAATCAAACGGATAACCTCTACAAAAAACTTGATTTGTTCAGTGATGTTTTAGAAACACTAAATAATGAATATGTTGATCAAGTTGACGAAAATAAAGTTTTAGATGCTGCAATCAATGGAATGCTTCAATCTTTAGATCCTTACTCATCATATATGAGTCCTGAAAACTTTAGAAATATGAATGCAGAAACCAAAGGAGAATTTGGAGGATTAGGTATCGAAATTACTATGCAAGCTGGTCTGGTCAAAGTGATTAGTCCAATAGAGGGTACACCAGCTGATAAGGCTGGTATTAAAGCTGGAGATTTCATAATTCGAATTAATGATACTCAAGTAAAAGGTCTAAACCTTTTTGAAGCAGTCAGTATGATGAGAGGTAAAGTGGGAACAAAAATAAATCTTGTTATAAGGAGAGAAAATGTTGACGATGAATTAAAGTTTACGCTTACAAGAGGGATTATAAAAATAAGAGAAGTATCTGCAGAAGTTAAGTTAAATAGCATAGGTTACATAAGATTACGTGCCTTTAATCAAAAAAGTCATAATCAATTAAAAGAAAAAATAAAATCTTTTAAAAGTAAAAGATTAAATGGCTATATTTTGGATTTAAGAAATAATCCTGGTGGTCTTTTATCCCAAGCAATTAAAATATCAGATATGTTTCTTGATAGTGGAGAGATAGTTTCAACAAAAGGAAGAGATAAAACTGACATAAAAATTTTTAATGCAAAAAAAGGTGACATAATTGATGGTCTTCCACTTATAGTCCTAATTAATAAGGGTTCTGCATCTGCCTCAGAAATAGTTTCTGGTGCACTCAAGGACCATAAAAGAGCAATTATACTTGGTGAAACTAGTTTTGGTAAAGGTTCAGTTCAATCTATTATTCCTTTAACAAATCGTGGCGCATTAAGACTAACAACAGCGAAATATTATCTGCCATCTGGCTCATCAATTTCAGAAGTTGGCGTTACACCAGATATTACTGTAAAAGAAAAAGATAAAAAAGAATTCAGAATTAATACAGACTCCGATAATCAACTCAAATACGCAATTAATTTATTAAAATTATGAGGCAAAATTTCATGAACCTGCCCTTGAGAAATGGCGTAGGTATAATGGTTATAAATAAAGAAAAAAAAGTATTCGTAGGTAAACGTATTGATAATCAAGAAGCATGGCAAATGCCACAAGGTGGTGTTGATAATAATGAAGATATTAAGTCAGCAGCTTTAAGAGAACTATATGAAGAAACAGGTATAACATCTGTTAAAATATTAGCAGAGTCGAAACATAAATATTCATATTTGTTACCAGAAAATTTATTAGGAAAAATTTGGAAAGGCAAATTTAAAGGCCAAGAGCAAAAATGGTTCTTAATGAAATTTTTAGGAGATGATAAAGAAATAAATATAAATATGAAAAATCCAGAATTTTCAGAATGGCAGTGGGTAAATATTGATGATTTAAAAAAACTGATAGTATCTTTTAAAAAAAATTTATATATTAAAGTAATTCAGGAATTTAAAAAATTTATTTGAAATTTAAATTTTCAATTTCATTTATTAGTGTATTTGCAATAAAAATATCTTTATCTGATAAGTTATCATTTTTAAGTTTTTCTTCAGCTTCAAATTTTAAATTATTTACAACGTCACTATTGATTTCATTCATATTAAATACTAAATCTGTCAATATATTCAATTTATCATCTTGAAAGTCAATAACACCACCTGTAATAAAAAAACTATTGTTACTTTCGCTTTCTATTTTTACCAAACCTGGCCTCAAAAATGTAATAATTGGTGAGTGTTTATCCATTACTCCTAAATTACCTTCCATACCTGGTAATGTAACTAGTTTGGCATTTTTTTCAGAAAAAACAATCTTATCAGGAGCTACAATAATAACTTCCATATTAAGCGGCCGCTTCTTTTGCCATTTTTTCAGCTTTCTCTATTGCTTCCTCAATTGTACCAACCATATAAAAAGCTGCTTCAGGTAAATGATCATATTCACCTTTGCAGATAGAATCGAAACCTTTAATTGTTGCTTCTAACTCTACTAGTTTTCCAGGAGAGCCGGTAAAAACTTCTGCAACAAAAAAAGGTTGTGATAGAAATCTTTGTATCTTTCTAGCTCTAGCAACTGTAAGTTTATCTTCCTCTGATAATTCATCCATTCCTAATATCGCAATAATATCTTGCAACGATTTATAAGTTTGTAATATTTTTTGAACCTCTCTAGCTACTCTGTAATGCTCATCGCCAACTATTCTGGGGTCAAGAATTCTAGAAGTAGAGTCTAATGGATCTACAGCTGGATAGATACCAAGTTCTGCAATTTGTCTGGATAAAACTGTAGTTGCATCTAAATGAGAAAATGAAGTTGCAGGAGCTGGATCAGTTAAGTCATCTGCTGGAACATATATTGCCTGTACTGACGTAATAGATCCTTTATTTGTTGTTGTGATTCTTTCTTGTAAATTACCCATATCAGTTGCTAATGTTGGTTGGTAGCCAACTGCCGAAGGTATTCTACCTAACAAAGCTGAAACCTCTGAACCTGCTTGCGTAAATCTAAAAATATTATCAACAAAAAATAAAACGTCTTGTCCCTCTTTATCTCTAAAATATTCTGCTATAGTTAAACCAGATAATGCTACCCTTGCTCTAGCTCCTGGAGGTTCATTCATCTGCCCATATACTAAGGCTGCCTTCGAACCTTTACCATTAGTTTTAATAACTCCAGACTCAATCATTTCATGATATAAGTCATTTCCTTCTCTAGTTCTTTCCCCAACGCCTGCAAATACAGAATAACCTCCATGAGCTTTTGCAACATTGTTAATTAGTTCCATGATTAATACAGTTTTTCCAACTCCTGCTCCTCCAAATAAACCAATTTTTCCTCCTTTTGCATATGGAGCTAACAAATCTACAACTTTTATACCTGTCACAAGAACCTCAGTTTCTGTAGATTGTTCAGTAAACACGGGTGCAGATCTATGTATTGGCCAATTTTCTTTTGTTTTAAGTTCACCTTTTTCGTCTATTGGCTGACCAATTACGTTTATTATTCTTCCTAGTGTTTCAGGACCAACAGGAACTTTGATTGGTGAGCCTGTATCTGTTACTTTATCACCTCTTTTTAAACCCTCTGTGGTATCCATTGAGATAGTACGTACCGTATTCTCACCAAGGTGTTGAGCAACTTCTAAAATAAGTTTATTTCCAGTATTTTCGCATTCCAAAGCGCTTGATATTTCTGGTAAATGCTCACTAAATTTTACATCTACTACCGCTCCAATAACTTGTGTTATAATTCCAAATTTATTAGTCATAAATATTTAAAGTGTTTCAGCTCCTGAAATAATTTCAATTAATTCTTTTGTAATTACTGCTTGTCTACTTCTATTGTAATTAATTGTTAACTTATCTATTAAGTCTCCAGCATTTCTAGTTGCGTTGTCCATAGCAGACATTCTGGCTCCTTGTTCACTTGCTGCATTTTCTAATAAACCTTTAAATATTTGTGTTGTGATATTTTTTGGTAACAAACTATCTAAAATTTCTTCTTGATCAGGTTCATATTCGTAATTTTGGTCATTTGTTATTTTATTGTTATTATTAGCATTTTTTACTGGTATGATTTGTTGTTCAATTGGCTCCTGCGATATTACTGATTTAAATTTACTGTAAAATATAGTGCAAATATCAAATTCATTCTTATGGAACATCGATATAATTTTGTTAGAAATTTTTTGAGCATCAGTAACTTTAATTTCTCTTTGATTTTTAAACGTTAGTTTCTCAATAATATAATTTCCATAGTTTCTTTTCATTTGATCAAATGACTTTGACCCAACTGTAATAATCTTTACTTCCTTGTTCTCCTTTAATAAATTATTAATATACTCTTTTGATTTTTTACAAATATTTGAATTAAATCCACCACACAGTCCTCTATCTGCTGTCATAATCACACATAAAATTGTCTTATTGTCATTATTTCCTATTAATAAACGGGGGGCGGATGATTTATCAGTTATTGAGCTTTTTAAATTTGCAATAATTTCATTCATTTTTTCAGAGTATAACCTGCTCTTTTCTGCATTTTCCTGAGCTTTTCTCAATTTTGCGGCAGCAACCATTTTCATTGCTTTTGTAATTTTTTGTGTAGACTTAACACTTGTTATCCTGTTTCTTAAATCTTTTAAACTAGGCATTAAAATTCTCTTTTATTTTATCAAGCATATTTTTTAATTTTTCCTCAGTTTTGCCCTCCAACTTTCCAGATTCACGTATAGAATTTAATATATCTGGTGCATTTGACTTTATGTCATCTAACAATTTATTCTCAAAATCCTTTATTTTTGAATTGTCCAAATTATCAAGATATCCATTCACCCCTGAGTAAATACTCACAACTTGTTCTTCTACTTTAAGTGGCGAATATTGGCTTTGCTTTAATAGCTCAGTTAATTTTGATCCTCTGTTTAATAACTGTTGTGTAGATGCATCTAAATCTGAACCAAACTGCGCAAAGGCCGCCATCTCGCGATATTGAGCTAGTTCTAACTTAATTGAGCCAGCTACTTTTTTCATTGCTTTTATTTGCGCTGCAGATCCAACTCTTGATACAGATATTCCAACATTTACTGCAGGTCTAATTCCTTGAAAAAATAATTCAGTTTCAAGAAATATTTGTCCATCTGTTATAGAAATTACATTTGTTGGGATGTATGCTGAAACATCACTAGCTTGTGTTTCAATTATTGGCAATGCGGTTAGTGAACCACCTCCATTTTCATCATTTAATTTTGCTGCTCTTTCAAGAAGTCGGCTGTGTAAATAAAAAACATCGCCTGGAAAAGCTTCTCTTCCCGGAGGTCTTCTTAACAATAAAGACATTTGTCTGTAAGCAACTGCTTGTTTTGATAAATCATCATAAACTATGAGAGAATGCATACCATTGTCTCTAAAAAATTCTCCCATAGTGCATCCAGTATATGGCGCTAAAAACTGTAATGGTGCTGGATCGGATGCTGTAGCGGCTACTACTATTGAATATTCCATAGCTCCTGCATCTTGTAAAGTTTTTACAATTTGCGCTACTGTCGACCTCTTTTGACCAATCGCTACATAAATACAATATAGTTTTTTTTTCTCATCTTTGGACTTGTTATTATCCTTTTGATTAATAATCGTATCTATTGCAATAGCAGTTTTACCTGTTTGTCTATCGCCAATAATTAATTCTCTTTGCCCTCTCCCTATAGGAATTAAACTATCAATAGCCTTTAAACCTGTCTGCATTGGTTCACCAACTGATTTTCTGGGAATTATACCTGGAGCTTTCACCTCAACTCTTGATCTTTTTGCACTTTTAATTGGGCCTTTTCCATCAATCGGATTACCAAGACCGTCAACAACTCTACCAAGTAATTCTTTTCCTACTGGAACATCAACAATACTTCCTGTTCTTTTGACTACATCTCCTTCTCTAATTTTACTATCGTCACCAAAAATCACTATACCAACATTATCCGACTCTAAATTAAGAGCCATCCCTTTAGTGCCTTCCGCAAATTCTACCATCTCTCCAGCCTGTACATTATCTAGTCCGTAAATTCTAGCTATACCATCTCCAACTGATAATACTTGGCCGACCTCAGAAACATCTGCACCTTTGCTAAAATTTTTAATTTTATCCTGAATAACTTTTGTAATTTCTGAAGGGTTTATATCCATAATTTTCTATATTATACTCTCTTTATAATTTTATTTAATTTTGACTGTAGCGAATTGTCTACCATCAAACTTCCAATTTTAATTCTTGACCCAGAAATCAATTTCTTATTGATTTTAAATTCAGCGTTAATATTAGCTTTATAACTACTTTGTAAATCATTTTTTATACT
The DNA here is from genome assembly GCA_902588515.1 of uncultured Pelagibacteraceae bacterium. GTDB lineage: Bacteria > Pseudomonadota > Alphaproteobacteria > Pelagibacterales > Pelagibacteraceae. Next base: position 130,663 of record CACIPP010000001.1, on the reverse strand, counting down.
TGTTTTATCTTTTTCTGGTAATGCTTCTGCTGTTTCTATCTCTGCAGATATTTCACCTTTTCTATTTGAGATAATTTTTTTGAAACTTTTTAGTATATTTGAAAAATAACTTATTCTACCACTTTCAATTAAAAGTTTTAAAAAGTTTAATGTATATTCATTAAATTTGTGAGACTTTATAATCTCATCTATAATATTTAGTTTATCTTTTTTTGATATTGTAGGATTTTCAAAATTTTTAGTAATAAGTTTGTTTTCTCCATCCAGATTGAGTATGAATGAAAAGTCTTGCTCAACCTCTTTGATACAATTTTCTTGAGATGCAAGTGTAATTAATGCTGATGCATATCTACTTGAAACGTCTGAGTAAACTTCACTATGTTGTTCCACTTTAATTGCCCTTTTTAATTGAGCTGTCCTAACATGCAGACTTATTCATATCAAGTGAGATATTTTCACATTTATATTAGTTACATAAAATTTATTGGATCGACGTCAATTTCTACCTTAATATTCTTAAAATTTTTCATTTTTTCTACGGTTTCTTTAAGTAACATTTGGGGTCTTATTTTTGTTGAATATTTAATTAAAATTCTTGATCTAAAATTAGACTTTATTTTACTAATAGGTGCAGATACAGGTCCATATATTTTTAAATGGTCGTTTTTAGGTATCAAATTTTTTATCATAATTGAATTTCTTTCAACTGTAAATTTGTTGTTACCTGAAATGATGAATGAAATTAATTTTGAATATGGAGGCAAATATGCAGCCTTTCGAAAATTCAATTCTTCTTTATAAAATTTAAAGATATCCTCATTACTTAATGCATCAACTAATTTATTATTATTTTCATAACTTTGTAAAATAACTAAAGCGTTATCTTCAAATCTACCTGCTCTACCTGATAGCTGGTGTAATAATTGATAATTCTTTTCAGTACTTCTGATATCACTACCAAAAAAAATATTATCTGAATTTACTACCACTATGCAATTTAAATCAGGGAAATTAAAACCTTTAGATATAAGCTGAGTTGCCACAATAATATCTACTTCATTTTTTTCAATTTTCTTAATTCTACTATTAAGTTCGTCTTCTACAGATACATCGCTGGATAAGAAAATAATTTTTTTTTTAGGAAATAATAATTTGATTTCATCAAATAATTTTTCAACACCTATTCCATAAAATTTTAATTCGCAATTTTTTCCGTTTGTACAAGATCTGTTTGCATTACACCCAAAGTCACAATAATGACATTTAAGCTTTTTTTCTATTTTATGAAAAACTAGACCAATATTACAATTTGGGCAGACAAATCTTTTGTTACAATTATAACATATAACATATGTCGAAAATCCTCTACGATTTAAAAAAAAAAGCACTTGTTTTTGTTTATCTAAAAATTTTTTTGTATAAATTAATGTTTCATCTGAAATATACTTATTTTTGCTCATTTCATTTTTATTGATTTTAATTTTTTTTATTACCGGAAACTTTTTATTTTTATATCTTTTTGAAATAAGAATATGATTATATTTATTTGTAGATGCATTATAATATGTTTCTATTGTAGGTGTAGCTGTTGCTAATATTACAGGAAATTTTAGAATAGAGGCCATAAGGATAATCATATCCCTAGCATTATAAATAAGACCTTCCTCTTGTTTATAAGATGAGTCATGTTCTTCATCTATCACAACCAAACCTAAATCCTGAAATGGCAAAAACATTGAAGATCTTGCGCCTAAAACAATTTGGATTTTGTTTTCTAAAATGCCTTTCCAAATTTTTTTTTTTATTTTATCTTTGATACCTGAATGCCATATTGCGCATTTAGCTTTTAAAAATTCTTCAAATCTTCTACTTATTTGATTTGATAAAGCTTTTTCCGGTAAGAGTATTAATATTTGTTTATTTTGTTTTAAAAGATCTTTTACAATATCCATGTAAACTAATGTTTTTCCAGACCCTGTGACTCCGTGCAATAAAAATACATTAAATATATTCTTATTTAATTTATTTTTTATATTTTTTATCGCTTTAATTTGCTCACTATTATAATTAATATCTTTAACTTTATTTATCTTATACTCTTTAAAACAACGTATCTTTTTAAGTCCTTTATCGATACTTTTTAATCCAGTTTTATACAAAAATAATTTAAATACTAAGCCAATTGGTTGAAGATTATATAATGAAAATTCCTCAATAAATTTGAATATTTCCTTTTTTAAAGCAGGAATTGGTAATTTTCTATGTATAATTTTATATTTAATTTTTTCATTTAATTTTACTTTGTTGTTCCAAACTACGCCAATGTATTTTTTATTTAAGAATGGAACCTCAACAAAATCACCTATTTTGATGGCAAGACCATTTGGGACCTTATAAGAGAAACATTTACTCAAATTTAAGGGTAATAATACATCGATAATCATTTATAATTTTAAAATTGTAATATAAACTATATTATTAAATCTATGAAAATATTTTTAGACTCTACAAACATAGAGGAAATAAGAGAAATAAACAAACTTGGAATAATAGATGGAATTACGACAAATCCGTCCTTGATTGCAAAATCAGGGAAGGGATTCGATCAAATCTTAAAAAGCATTTGTAAAGAAGTGAAGGGACCAATAAGCGCTGAAGTAACAGCTGAAAACTTTGAAAATATGTTATCTGAAGCTAAAATATTATCTAAGATATCAAAAAATATTGTGATTAAGTTACCACTTACATTTAATGGATTGAAAGCCTGCAAGCATTTAACAAAAAAAAATTATAAGACTAATGTTACCTTATGTTTTACAGTTCCACAGGCTATTTTAGCAGCTAAAGCAGGAGCAACTTATATCTCACCTTTTATAGGTCGGTTAGATGATATAGGGCAAAATGGTATTAATTTAATTAAGGATATTAAAAAAGTCTTTTCAAATTATACAAATTTTAAGACAAAAATCTTAGCCGCATCCGTAAGATCTATAGAGCATGTTACTGAAGTCGCAAAAGCTGGTGCTGATATATCGACTATACCTCCCAAAATATTTCATCAACTCTATAAACACGAACTTACCGATAAAGGTCTTAAGATATTTCTAGAAGATTGGGAAAAAAGTAAGCAAAAAATTTAATTAAAAATGAATTGGTCTTTTATCTACTGCTAGAGCAGCTTCTTTAATTGCTTCTGTTAATGTAGGATGGGCATGACAAGTTCTGGCTACATCCTCCGCACTAGCACCGAATTCCATAGCTAAAGCCATCTCAGCTATCATATTTCCTACATCAGGTCCTATCATATGTACACCTAGTATTTTATCAGTAGTTTTATCTGCCAATATTTTTACAAAGCCATCTGCTTCGTCATTAATCTTTGCTCTAGAGTTTGCTAAGAATGGGAACTTTCCAACATTATATGAAATTTTTTTTAACTTTAATTCTTCCTCAGTTTTTCCAACATATGCAACTTCAGGAGAGGTATAAACAACACCTGGTATTACATCGTAATTTACATGACCATATTTTCCAGCTAAATATTCTGCAACTGCTATTCCCTCTTCTTCTGCTTTGTGAGCTAACATCGGCCCACTAATCACGTCCCCAATCGCAAAAATATTAGGAATGTTTGTATCAAAATTTTTACCTGTTATGATTCTCCCTTTATCATCTAACTCTATACCTACTTTTTTTAAGTTAAGACCGTTGGTATTTGGTTTTCTACCTACAGACATAAGCACTACATCCGCATCAAATTTTTTTATATCTCCTTCTTTGGACGTTGCTTCAACAATGGCTCCATTTGAATTTTTTTTAACGGAATTTACTTTAGTCGATAGATGAAATTTTAATCCTTGTTTTTTTAAAATTTTTAGAAAACTATCTGAAATTTCTTTATCCATTCCTGGTGTAATATGATCTAAATACTCTATAACTTCAACTTGTGAACCAAGTCTTGACCAGACTGATCCCATTTCGAGGCCGATATATCCACCTCCTATAACTATCAATTTTTTCGGTATTTTAGGTAATGATAACGCACCTGTTGAAGATACGATTACTTTTTCATCTATAGTAATATTAGGTAAACTTAAAACGCTTGAACCTGTGGCGACAATAATGTTTTTTCCTTTAATAATTTTTTTTGTTCCATCATTCAATTTAATTTCTATGCTATTAGTATCTAAGAAACTTCCATGTCCTTTAAAATAATTGACTTTATTTTTTTTAAATAGAAATTCTACACCTTTTGTAAGAGTATCAACTGATTTTTTTTTATGCTGCATCATTTTTGAAATATCTATAGATATATTACCAGTATTTATTCCTAGCGATTTAAATTCGGAATTGGCTTTTTTAAATAATTCAGATGAATGCAATAAGGATTTCGAAGGTATACACCCTATATTAAGACAAGTTCCACCCAAGGCACCCCTCGACTCTATACAAGCAGTTTTCTTTCCTAATTGCGATGCTCTAATCGCAGCTACATAACCACCAGGACCACCACCTATTACTATAATATCAAATTCGTCCATATTTTTACAAGTTTAGAAATAATCTTCTAGGATCCTCCAAAATTTCTTTTACTCTTACTAAAAATGAAACTGCCTCTTTGCCATCTATAATTCTGTGATCATATGATAGGGCTAAATACATAATAGGTCTTACCAGAATTTCCCCATCAATAACAATTGCTCTCTCAATAATATTATGCATACCTAAAACAGCTGACTGTGGTGGATTAATAATTGGTGTCGATAACATTGAACCATATATACCTCCATTAGTAATGGTAAATGTTCCTCCTTGTAATTCATCAATAGTAAGCTGACCATCTCTTGCTTTAGTTCCCAATTCTAAAACATTTTTTTCAATATCTGCAAATGACATTTGATCAGCATTATTAACAACGGGAACAACTAATCCTTTGTCTGTACCTACCGCAACACCAATATTATAATAATTTTTATAAATTATTTCATCATTCTGAACTTCGGCATTTACTAATGGGAAGGTCTTCAACGCATTAACACATGCTTTTATAAAAAACGACATAAAACCCAATTTAACACCATATGTTTTTAAAAACTCTTCTTTGTTATCTTTTCTCAATTGAATGATCATTGACATATCTACTTCATTAAAAGTGGTTAATATGGCAGCGTTGTTTTGTGCTTCCTTAAGTCTTTTTGCTATTGTTGCCCTAAGTCTTGTCATTTTAACTTTCTCCTCAAGGCCATGGGTTTCTGCCCTTTGAGTCGGAACTGGTTTTTCACCCATTAAAGTTATTAGGTCACTTTTTAAAATTCGACCGTCTTTTCCTGAACCTTGAACTTGTGATAAATCTATTTTTCTTTCCTCTACAATTCGTTTAACAGCCGGTGATAGTTCATCTTTTTTTACTTCGGTTTTTAATTTCACTACATTGTTGTTTACTGGCTCTGTTTTTTTTGGTTTAATTTCCTCTGATTTCTTAGCTTTTCTTGTAATTACTTCTTTTTCAATATTCGTTGTGTTTTTTGATTGAGACTGACTTATTGATCCTAGCTGACTTCCAACCTCAACAGTCTCTCCAACTTTTGTCTTAATCTCAGATATATATCCTGAATTAGGAGATGTAACTTCTACGCTAACTTTATCAGTTTCCAATTCGACTATTACCTCATCAGTGGAAACTGGGTCACCTACTTTTTTTAACCATTTAGCAACTGTTGCCTCTGCAACTGACTCGCCTAATGTTGGAACAATTACTGGTGTATTCATTTAAATAGTTAGAGCTTTTGTAATGATTTCTTTCTGTTGAGCAAGGTGTTTTTTTAGATAACCTGTCGCTGTTGATGCTGAAGGATTTCTACCAGCATAATAGATTTTATTATTTTTTTTACCTGCAAAATCTAATGTCCAGTGCAAGTATCTTTCGACAGTATTCCAAGGTCCCATATTTTGCGGCTCTTCTTGACACCAAAAATATTTTTCTACATTTTCAAATCTTTTGACATGGTTAGCAAGTGTTTTTGCTGGAAAAGGGTAAAGTTGTTCAATCCTGATTAATTGAACTCTATTCTCCATTAATTTTTCTCTTTCTTCAAGTAAGTCATAGTAAATTTTACCACTACAAAAAACTATCCTCTTGATATCTTTATCCTCTGCTAGTTTAATATAATTATTTTTTGGCAACTCAGCGTGATCTGGTAACACTCTATGAAAAGAGCTTTCTTTACTAAAATCCTCAATGTTTGAAAAACTCTTTTTAGACCGTAATAATGATTTGGGTGTAAAAACTATTAAAGGCTTTCTGAAAGTTCTATGAATCTGTCTTCTTAACACGTGAAAATAGTTTGCTGGTGTTGTACAATTAACTATTTGTAAATTTTCTTGAGCGCATAATTGCAAAAATCTTTCGATTCTACCAGATGAGTGTTCTGGCCCCTGACCTTCATATCCATGAGGTAAAAGTACCACCAGCCCACTTGCGCGAGACCATTTTTTTTCTCCTGAACTTATGAATTGATCAAATATGACTTGGGCACCATTTGCAAAATCTCCAAATTGTGCCTCCCAGAGAACTAAACTATCAGGTTCAGAAAGCGAGTATCCATACTCAAATCCTAAGACACCCATTTCAGACAGTAAACTATCTATTATTTCTGCTTGAGCTTGACTATCGGTTAAATTTTTTAAAGGAAAATATTTTTCTCCATTTAGTTGGTCCGTAATTCCAGCATGCCTCTGACTAAATGTACCTCTAACAGAATCTTGTCCAACTAATCTTACTGGATATCCTTCATTAAGTAACGTTGCAAACGCTAAACTTTCAGCTGTTGCCCAATCAATATTCTCGCCTGTTTTAATCATTTGTTTTTTGTTATCAAAAATTCTTTTAATAGTATGATGAGGATTAAAGTCTTTTGGTATTTCAGATAACTTATGGCCTAAACTTCTAATAATATTCTCATCAACTCCTGTTACCCCTCTTCTGTCAGAACCAACTTCTGTTGTAAACTTAGACCAAACTCCTGTAAACCAATCTTGTTCATTTGATATATAATTTTTAGAACTTTGAAACTCCTGATCCAAATATTTATTATAATTTTCTATTTGTGTTTTATACTGTTCAACAGTTAAAATATTTTCGTTTATCAATTGAGATGAATATAATTTTAAAGTTGAAGGTTGTTGTTTAATTTTTTTATACATAATCGGCTGCGTGAATGAAGGTTCATCGCCCTCATTATGACCAAATCTTCTGTAGCAAAAAATATCTATTACAACATCTCTCTTAAATTTTTGCCTGAATTCTGTAGCTACTTTGGCGCAATAAACAACTGCTTCTGGATCGTCTCCATTGACGTGAAATATTGGAGCTTGAACCATTTTTGCAACCTCTGAAGGATACGGTGACGACCTAGCAAAAGCTGGGGTAGTAGTAAATCCAATTTGGTTATTAACAATAATATGTATTGTACCACCAGTATTGTGTCCTTTTAAACCAGACATAGCAAAACATTCTGCAACTATACCTTGGGCAGCAAATGCTGCATCTCCATGTAATAAAATTGGTATAACAGAATTTCTTTCTTTATCTTTATGAAAATATTGTTTAGCTCTTGCTTGCCCTAAAACAACTGGATTTACCGCTTCAAGATGTGATGGATTTGCAGTAAGACTTACATGAACCATATTTCCGTCAAATTCTCTATTAGCAGATGCGCCTAAATGATATTTAACATCTCCTGAAGCTCCACCAATTGCTGGTCCTGGATCTCCAGAAAATTCTTTAAATATTTTTTTAAGTGGTTTTTGGATTACATTCGTTAAAATATTAAGTCTACCTCGATGTGGCATACCGATTTTAACTTCTTTACATCCTAGTGCTCCTCCACGTTTAATAATTTGTTCCATTGCAGGAATTAACGACTCACAACCATCTAAACCAAATCTTTTTGTTCCAACAAATTTTTTGGCTAAATACTTTTCAAAGCCTTCTGCTTCAATAATCTTATTTAAAATTGCTTTTTTTCCGTTTTCCGTAAATTGAATTTCGTTATCACGTCCTTCGATTCTTTGTTGCACCCAACTCTTTTCATTAGGGTCTGTGATATGCATAAATTCGTAGCCGATATTGTTACAATAAGTCCTATTTAAAATATCTACAATTTCAGAAAGTTTTGCATACTTTAATCCTAGAACATCATCTAAAAAAATTTTTTTATTTAAATCTTCTTTAGTAAATCCATAACTTTCAATATCGAGTTCAGGGGTATGTTCTTTTTTAATCAAATTCAGTGGATCGAGATTTGCTTTTAAATGCCCTCTAATACGAAAAGCTCTAATCATCATAATAGCTCGAACCGCATTCTTTGTTTGTTCTTCAACCTCTTCAGATGAAAGTTCCTGGTTGTTTTTTTTAATTTTAGATTTTTTATTTTGTAATAAATTCTTTGGTAGAAATTTTTCGAAGCTATCTAAATCATAATCTTCATTAATTTTAACTTTTTGTGGCTTCCAATGTGCTCCAGAAATATTTTTTTTAATTTCATTATTATCTTCCTCTAGTCCATCAAAATATTGTTTCCAGCTATCCGGTAAATCATCATCTTGATTAACGAATTTTTTATACATTTCATTTATGTAATCATTGTTTGATGCTGATAAAAAAGAAGTTATTTCAAAAATTTTGTTTTTGGACGAAGACATTTAAGTTTGCATTATATCAATTATTAACTATAGATTTCAATGTTTTTCCAATTTCCGATGGAGACTTTGCCATAGTAATTCCACATTCTTGCATTTTTTTGATTTTATCAATGGCACCGCCCTTACCACCTGAAATAATTGCTCCAGCATGACCCATTCTTCGTCCAGGGGGTGCTGTCATTCCTGCAATAAAACCGACTATAGGCTTTTTAACTTCTGAATTTTTGATAAATTCCGCTGCCTCCTCTTCTGCAGTACCCCCTATTTCCCCAATCATTACAATGCTATTTGTTTCATTATCTTTAAGAAAAAGATCTAAACAATCTATAAAATTTGTACCATTAATTGGATCTCCTCCAATACCAACACATGTGGACTGACCAAGACCTTCCTTAGTAGTTTGGTATACAGCCTCATAAGTTAGAGTCCCAGATCTAGATACAATTCCCACATTACCTTTTTTGTGAATATGTCCAGGCATAATTCCAATTTTGCATTCTTCTGGAGTAATGATTCCTGGGCAATTTGGTCCTATTAATCTTGATTTAGAATTTTGAAGTTTGTTCTTAACTTTTATCATGTCCAAAACCGGAATACCTTCGGTAATACAGATAATTAATTCTATTTGTGCCTCAATCGCTTCCTCGATAGCTTTTGCAGCAAACTTGGCTGGAACATATATTACGGTAGCATCTGCTTTGGTTTTTTCTTTTGCTTCTATTACAGTATTAAAAACTGGTAACCCTAAATGTTTTTGTCCTCCTTTTTTTGGAGTAACTCCTCCAACCATTTTCGTTCCATATAAAATTGATTGCTCAGAATGAAATGTACCATTCGAACCGGTGAAACCTTGACAAATAACTTTCGTATTTTTATTAATTAAAATTGACATTATCTAATAGCATCAACAATTTTTTTAGCCGCATCAGATAAATCTTCAGCAGGTATAATCTTTAAACCAGATTTGCTTAGTATTTTTTTTCCTTGCTCAAAATTAGTCCCCGCTAATCTTACTACAAGTGGAACAGACAATTTTGTTTCTTTTGCTGCTGTAATCACACCGTCTGCTATGACGTCACATTTCATAATACCTCCAAAGATATTTATTAAAATACCCTTAACATTTTTATCCGATAAAATGATTTTAAATGCTGCAGTAACTTTTTCTTTAGATGCGCCTCCACCTACGTCCAAAAAATTCGCGGGTTCCGATCCATAAAGTTTAATAATATCCATTGTTGCCATTGCTAACCCCGCACCATTAACCATGCACCCAATTTCACCATCTAATTTAATATATGCTAAATCAAATTTACTTGCTTCAATTTCCATTGGGTCTTCTTCATTTAAATCCCTTAATTTTAGAATATCTTCATTTCTAAATAATGCATTATCATCAAAACTAATCTTAGCATCTAAACAAACAATATTATTTGTTTTGGTTGTAATTAGAGGGTTGATTTCAATCAGACTTGCATCAGTTTTTATCATTGTTTTATAAATCGATTGAATAAGTTTTAGACCCTGAGATTTGCATTGATCTTTTAAATCATAAGGTGATAAAATTTTAAATATTTCCTCATCTGTTAAGTTATCTTTAATATCTACTTTGGTAGTAATTATTTTTTTTGGAGACTTAGACGCTACTTCCTCTATATCCATGCCACCTTCTGCGCTAGAGATGAATGCAATTTTTGAACTTGATCGATCAACTAAACAGGACAAATAAAATTCTTTATCTATTATTGATGCTTCCTCTAAATATAATCTTTTTACTTCCCGACCCTCTGGTCCAGTTTGATGCGTTATTAGTTTCTTGCCGAATAATTTCTGTGCTTCTTGCTTTAATTCGTTAAGATTATTGATGACTTTTATACCCCCAGCTTTTCCTCTGCCGCCCGCATGAATTTGAGCTTTTAATACAAGTTTTTTACTATTGAATTTTTTAAAAACATTTTCTATTTCACTTAAATCAAAAATAGGCTCTCCATTTGGAACTGGCGCTCCAAACTTTTTTAATATATCTTTAGCCTGATGTTCGTGTATGTTCATGTTAAGCTAAGGATGGATCAATTTTTTTGGCTGCATTAAATAATTCTCTAACTGCATCAATAGAAGTTTGAAAACTTTTCTGCTCATCTGCATCTAATTTTAGCTCAATAATTTTTTCTATACCTTTTTCCCCTATAATAACAGGAACACCAACATAAAGATCTTTTATTCCATACTCACCGTTTAAATAAGCTGCACATGGAAGAGTTTTTTTTTGATTTTTTAAATATGACTCTGCCATTGCTACTCCAGATGCAGCAGGAGCATAAAATGCCGAGCCGGTTTTAAGAAACTTTACTATTTCAGCTCCGCCTTTCCTAGTTCTATCAATTATACTATCAATTCTTTCTTGGGTTGTAGAACCATCTTTTATAAAATCGTTTAAAGGTTTGCTATTTATCGTTGTCCTATTAGGTACAGGCACCATAGTATCTCCATGACCTCCTAAAACGAATGAGTTAACATTTTTAATCTCTGAATTTAATTCCTCGGCAATAAAGTGTTTAAATCTTGAAGTATCCAATATACCTGCCATACCAATAACTTTTTCTTTGGGAAAATTAGAATATTTTTGAAGTGCCATCACAATGACATCTAAAGGATTAGTTATGCAAATAACGAAAGCATTCGGCGATGTATCTTTTATACCTTCTGCAACTTGTTTGATAATTTTTAAATTAGTACCAAGTAGATCATCACGTGACATTCCTGGTTTTCGTGGAACCCCAGCTGTTATTATGATTACATCAGAGCCTTTAGTATCTTCATAATTATTTGTACCTGATAACTTAACATTATAACCGTCAACAGCCAATGACTGAGCTATATCTAATGCTTTTCCCTTTGCAATACCTTCGTCGATATCAAATAATACTACATTAGCTAATTCTTTTATTGCGATCAGATGAGCAAGTGTGCCTCCAATTTGTCCAGCACCTATAAGGGATATTTTTTTCATCTAGTCTTTATAAATTATGAAAATTAAAAAGCAAAATTAATTTTTGTTTATAATTAATAAACCACACTATTTCATTGTCGGCATAGTAAAATTGTTATTATCTTTTATACCTGTGGGCCACCTAGATGTTATTGTCTTTAATTTTGTGTAAAACCTTATTCCTTCCATTCCGTGCATATGATGATCGCCGAATAATGATCTTTTCCAACCTCCAAAACTATGGAAAGCCATAGGAACAGGTATAGGAATATTAATTCCAACCATTCCTACCTTTATTCTACTTGAAAATGACCTTGCTGCATCGCCATCTCTAGTAAAGATACTGACTCCATTACCATATTCGTGGTTATTGATAATTTTTATCGCCTCTTCAAAATCTTTTACTCTTACAATTGAAAGAACTGGACCAAAGATTTCCTCATTATATATTTTCATATTAGTTTTAACATGATCAAACAAACAGCCACCCATAAAGAAACCTTTTTCATAACCTTGTAGTTTTATTTCTGATCCATCTACAATTAATTTCGCACCTTCCTTCTTTCCAACTTCAACATAGTCCTTGACCTTCTTTAAATGCTCCTTTGTTATCAAAGGACCCATTTCAATATTTTTGTCTGTTCCTGGACCAATTTTTAACTCTTCAACTTTTTTTTTTAAACCATCTACAAGTTTATCAGCGACTCCACCTACTGCCACAGCAACTGACTGTGCCATGCATCTTTCACCTGCTGACCCGTAAGCGGCACCCATTAAACCGTTTATTGCTTGATTTAAATCAGCATCAGGCATTACAACACAATGGTTTTTAGCACCTCCTAAAGCTTGCACTCTCTTTTCGTGTTTTGCAGAATTTTCATAAATATATTTTGCTACAGGTGTCGAGCCAACAAAACTAATTGCATTAATAGATTTGCTTTCTATTAATGTATCAACAACCTCCTTTCCTCCATTGACAACATTTAAAACTCCTTTCGGCAATCCTGCCTTAGTAAGTAAATCGGCTAACATCATCGAGCAAGATGGAACTTTTTCAGATGGTTTTAATATAAAAGTATTTCCACATGCTATTGCGATAGGGAACATCCACATTGGAACCATAGCAGGAAAATTAAATGGCGTTATTCCTGCACAAACTCCTAAAGGTTGTCTGACAGACCAGCTATCAACATCTCGACCAACATTTTCAGTAAATTCACCTTTTAGCAAATGAGGTATACCACAAGCAAATTCAACTACCTCGAGACCTCTTGTTAATGAACCTTTAGCATCTTCGTAAACTTTTCCGTGTTCCTGAACTATAATCATTGTTAAGTCATTAGCGTATTTTTCAATTAATTCTTTAAACTTAAATAAAATTCTAGCTCTTTGAAGTGGTGGTGTAGAAGCCCAACCTTGAAAAGCTTTGGCTGCAACATCGATTGCCTTTTTGGTCTCATTTGAATTAGCTAAACAAACTTTTGCTGATACTTCCCCAGTTGCAGGATTATAAACATCAGATGTTTTGCCAGAATTACCCTCGAAATTAGTTCCATCAATATAATGGTTTATTTTTTGCATTTCAGTATTTAGTTATATCTATTTAATTTTTTCAGTAACTAACATTTTTTTAATAGATCCAATTGCTTTGGCAGGATTTAAACCTTTTGGACAAGCGTTAGTACAGTTCATTATAGTATGACATCTAAAGAGTTTTAATTCATCTGCAACTTTTTTGAGCCTTTTTTTTCTTTCATTATCTCGGCTGTCAATTATCCATCTGTAAGCTTGCAATAATACGGCAGGGCCCAAATATTTATCACCATTCCACCAATAACTTGGGCATGATGTTGAACAACATGCACACATTATACATTCATATAACCCGTCTAATTTTGACCTTTCAGAGATTGATTGTTTTTTTTCTTTTATATCTCCGTTTTTTAGCGATTGCATCCACGGCTCTATTGACTCATATTGTTTGTAAAGTTTACTTAAATTTGCAACTAAATCTTTAATAACTGGCATATGCGGTAGTGGATAAACATTTATATCGCTTTTAATATCGCTAATAGCTTTAGTACAAGCCAGTGTATTTGCGCCATCAATATTCATAGCACAAGATCCACATACACCTTCCCTGCAAGATCTACGAAAAGTCAAAGTAGAATCAGTTTCGTTTTTAATCTTGATCAAAGCATCCAAGACCATTGGACCGCAATTATCCAAATTAACCTCAAAAGTATCTATACTTGGATTTTTACCGTCCTCAGGATTCCATCTATAAACTTTAAATTTTTTTAAATTTTTGGAGCCGTCAGAGTTTCGATGGTATTTGCCTGGATTAATTTTAGAATTTTTAGGTAATGCAAATTTTACCATTAATATACTCTTGCTTTTGGTGGAAAGTATTGAACATCGTTTGAAAGTGTATGTTTGTGTACATCCCTATAATCTATATCGACTGATCCTGATTTATGCCAAGCAAGTGTGTGTTTCATCCAATTATTATCATCCCTCTCTTTAAAGTCTTCTCTTGAATGTGCTCCTCTACTTTCTTTTCTATTCTCTGCAGATGCCATTGTAACCATTGATTGTCTTATTAAATTATCAAACTCTAACGTTTCAACCAAATCAGTATTAAAAATTAGTGATCTATCTTTCACAGATAAATCGCTTAAACCATCCCAAGGTTTTCTAATTTCGTTGACACCTTCTTGTAAGGTTTTATTTGTTCTAAAAACAGCGCATTTATTTTGCATAGTTTTTTGCATTAGACTTCTTAAATGTGCCGTTGATGTTGATCCATTTGAATTTCTTAATTTATCAAATCTGTCTAAAGATTTTTGTGTTTCACTATCAGGAATTATTTCATGTTTTGAATTAGGTTTAACCAATTCGGCAGCTTTTTTAGATGCTGCCTTTCCAAATACTACGAGATCAATTAATGAATTTGATCCTAATCTGTTTGCGCCATGTACTGAAACACAAGCCGCTTCACCTACAGCCATTAGGCCATCTACTATTTTATCCGAACCATTTACATCTTTTGTAAGAACTTGCCCATGATAATTAGTTGATATTCCCCCCATATTATAATGAACAGTTGGTAATACAGGTATTGGTTCTTTAGTAACATCAACACCCGCAAATACTTTTGCCGACTCTGAGATACCTGGCAGTCTTTCACTCAATACTTTTGGATCTAAATGGTTTAAGTGAAGGTATATGTGATCTTTATTTTTTCCTACGCCTCTACCTTCGTTAATTTCAACAGTCATAGATCGAGATACAACATCTCTGGATGCTAAATCTTTAGCAGATGGTGCATATCTTTCCATAAACCTTTCACCCTCGGAGTTAACTAAAAAACCTCCTTCTCCTCTGCTACCTTCAGTTATTAAGCAACCAACACCATAAATTCCTGTGGGGTGAAACTGAACAAACTCCATATCTTGCAGAGGTAATCCTGCTCTTAAAACCATACCACCTCCATCACCAGTACATGTGTGTGCAGATGTTGCAGAAAAATAGGCTCTACCATATCCACCTGTTGCTAAAATTGTAATTTTTGATCTAAATCTATTTATTGTTCCATCTTGTAGAGACCAAGTTAATACTCCCTGACACTTGTCATTATGCATCAAAAGATCTAATGCAAAGTGCTCTATAAAAAATTCTGTTTTTTTCTTCAATGCTTGACCATACAATGTATGTAATATTGCATGACCCGTTCTGTCTGCAGCGGCACAAGTTCTTTGAGCTACTCCGTTACCGTAATTTTTAGTCATACCCCCGAAAGGACGTTGATATATTTTTCCTTCCTCTGTTCTACTAAATGGTACGCCATATTTTTCTAATTCAATGACAGCTTCAGGAGCTTCTTTGCAAAGATATTCTATAGCGTCTTGATCTCCCAGCCAATCTGCACCTTTAACTGTATCATACATGTGCCATCGCCAGTCATCTTCGCCCATATTACCTAGTGCAGCTGAAATACCACCTTGGGCAGCAGCCGTGTGACTTCTAGTTGGAAATACCTTCGATACACACGCAGTTTTTAAACCTGCCTCTGCTAAACCAACAGCTGCTCTTAAACCGGATCCTCCAGCGCCCACAACCACTACATCGTACTCATGATCTATAATTTTGTATGAACTCATAATCTAATAATTAACATTGATATAATAGCTAAGAAAGATATTACAATAATTAAGGCTGAAATCATCCATTTTGCGACATTTTTGTAAAATTCATTATGAATGTAATCCTCAAATACCTCATTTATACCAATTTTAATATTAATGGATATTAGTAAATAAGCGATGACTAATACTGAAAAATTAAGATTATCATTTATAAAATTTTCAACAGTATTTTGTTTTACAAATATATTTTTTGGCATGTTCGCAACTAGCCAAAATACTATTGGTGTTAATATTAAAGACGATAATCTATAAATGATCCATTTATTTACGCTTTTTATCATGTGACTACCCAAACGATAAAAGTTAAAACTAAAGACAATACAAATATAAAAATACCTGAAATATTCGCAGTTTTTATTTCATAACCATAACCCAAATCCCATACTATGTGTCTTATTTCAGCAAGAAAATAAAATAATAAAGACCATGAACATCCTATTACAATAAATTTACCTAAAAAAGATGATATGAAAATATTCAAATAGTTATAAAAGTCTCCACCGATAGCAACTGAAAAAATCCATATTGCAATAAGAAAAATTGAAAAAATATTCAATATTAAAGTAATTCTATGTGTAATAGATAATAAGGATGATAACTGCCATTTATATACTTGCAAGTGAGGTGATAATGGATTTTCTTTCATAATTAGATAATTTTAATTAATTTCTCAGCTATTTGTACAGCGTTTAAAGCCGCGCCTTTTAATAAATTATCAGATACTATCCACATATTTAAAGAGTTTTTATTACTATTATCTTTTCTTACTCTTGAAATAAAAGTTTCATATTTTCCTTCTGCATCTATAGGCGTAGCATACCCCTTATCTTGTCTTTTATCGTGCAAAACACAACCTGGGGCTCTCTTCAAAATTTTATTAACTTCCTCTAATTCAAAATCTGTATTAAACTCAATATTTACCGACTCCGAATGTGAAACTAAAACTGGTACTCTGACACAGGTTGCTGTTAGATTAATTTTTTCATCTAATATTTTTTTTGTTTCATTTTGCATTTTAATTTCCTCCTTAGTGTATCCCTCAGTAGAAAATGAGTCTATATGTGGAATGACATTAAAGGCTATTTGATGAGTAAAATTTTTACTTTGTATTTCTTCTTTATTTATGAAACCAGATGTTTGAGATATTAATTCATCCATAGACAATTTGCCTGCGCCTGAAACAGATTGATAAGTAGAAACTACAACTCTTTTGATTTTAAATTTATCATGTAATGGCTTTAAAACTAATACTAACTGTGCAGTTGAGCAATTAGGATTGGAAATAATATTTTTATTTTTAAATTTTTTAAGTTCGTTTAAATTTACCTCAGGAACAATTAATGGGATACTACTATCCATCCTAAAATAGCTTGAATTATCGATTACTATAGTTTTATTCGTAACTTTGGGTATTAATTCTGCACTTAATTTTGCTCCACAACAAAAAAAGGTAATTTTTGCTTTTGAGAAGTCAAATTTATCAAAACTTATGATTTCTAATTGTTTATTTTTAAATATTATTTTGCTGCCAACACTATTTTCTGAAGCAATTAAATATAATTCTTTAACCGGAAAATTTCTTTTTTCCAGAACTTCGATAATTTTTCTTCCAACATTACCTGTTGCGCCTACAATTGCCAATCCAAAAGACATTTTTATATTTATTATTTAAGTTTTTCTAAAATTGCTGAACCCATTTCAGCAGTCGATACTTTTCTTTTTCCCTCTTCCATAATGTCTGGTGTTCTGAGACCATCGCTTAATACTTTTTTTATAGCATTGTCGACATCTAATGACAAATCATCTTGATTTAAGGAATATTTCAAAGCCATTGAGAAACTAAGTATCATCGCAATTGGATTAGCCGTGCCTTTGCCAGCTATATCAGGAGCTGATCCGTGGCATGGCTCATACATTGATCGAATTCTTCCTTTTTTGTCTTTCTCACTCAATGAAGCTGACGGCAACATCCCTAAGGATCCGGTTGTCATAGCTGCTTCATCAGATAACATATCGCCAAATAAGTTATCAGTAAGGATAACATCAAATTGTTTTGGATTTCTAACAAGTTGCATTGCGCAATTATCTGCTAACATGTGGTTTAACTTAATATCTTTATAAGTTTTATCTGAATGAAGTTTTTCTACCTCTTCTCTCCACAATAATCCTGCCTCCATTACATTTGATTTTTCAACTGATGTAACTAACTTTTTTCTTTTTTTTGCAAGATCAAATGCAACTTTAGCAACCCTTATAATTTCCTTAGATGTATATCTGTGTGTATTAACACCTTCTCTTTCATCATTTTCTAATGGTTTTATTCCTCTAGGTTCTCCGAAATAAACACCGCCTGTTAATTCTCTTACAATCATAATATCTAAATCAGAGATTATTTCAGGTTTTAATGTTGATGTACTTACAAGCTCAGAAAAACAAATTGCAGGCCTAAGATTTGCGAAAAGTCTCATTTCTTTTCTTAATCTTAGAAGAGCTCTCTCAGGCCTTTTTGCAAAATCAAGCTTGTCGTATTTAGGGCCACCTACTGCTCCTAACAGCACAGCATCACTATCCATAGCTTTATATAACACTTCGTCAGTTAATGGTGTCTTATTTTCATCATACGATGCACCACCAACCAATTCTTCTGAAATTTCAATATCTGTTTTTTTATTTTTATTTAACCAATCAATAATCTTTTTAACTTCTGCCATTACTTCTGGTCCTACTCCGTCTCCTGCTAATAAGAGTATGTTATTTGCCATTAAAATAACCAGGGCATCTTAGACTTTTGATTAATTAAAAAGTCGTTTATTTTTTTTGATTTCTCCAAAGTTAATGCGATATCATCCAAGCCTTCGATTAAACAATGCTTTCTAAAATCTTCAATTTCAAAGTTGTACAGTTTGTCGTTATTATATTTTATTACTTGGTTAGCTAAATCAACTTCTATCTTTTCCTTAGAATTTGAAAATTCAGATAATTTTTTAATCTTATCAGCGCTTAGTTCTATTGGAAGTATACCGTTTTTAAAACAATTATTATAAAAAATATCTGCAAAACTTGGACTTATTACAACTTTAATTCCAAAATCAAGCAATGACCATGCAGCATGTTCCCTTGATGAACCACAACCAAAATTTTTGTCAGCTAATAAAATCTCAGACTTATCATATGGGTCTTGATTTAAAATAAAATTTTTGATTGGCTTGTTGTTTTCGTCGTATCTTAATTCAAAAAAAAGACTTTTACCTAAACCCGTTCTTTTGATTGTTTTAAGAAACTGCTTTGGTATAATCATATCTGTATCAATATTTACTATTGGTAGATAAGCAGGGATACTTTTAACTTTCTTAAACTTTTGCATTAAATATATTTCCTAACATCTGTTAGTTTTCCTTCTAATGCTGCAGCTGCAGCCATACCTGGACTCATAAGATGAGTTCTACCTCCTCTTCCTTGCCTTCCTTCAAAATTTCTATTTGATGTCGAGGCGCATCTTTCTTTTGGTTTTAATTGGTCAGGGTTCATGCCTAGACACATTGAACATCCTGGTTCTCTCCATTCAAGACCTGATTCTATGAATATTTTGTGCAAGCCTTCTTGTTCAGCTTGTTCTTTAACTAAACCAGATCCAGGTACAACATAACCACTCACATTATTATTAATTTTTTTTCCTTTAAGTATTGAAGCGGCAATTCTTAAATCTTGAATTCTGCCATTAGTGCAAGAGCCAATAAAAACCTTATCAATTTTTACCTCATCGAGTTTTTCATTTCCCAAAAAGCCCATATAATCTAAAGCTCTTTTTACAGATTTTTTTTTATCTTCATCTTTAAAATTATCGGGTGTGGGAACTCTTGAGTTTATTGGTAATACGTCTTGCGGACTAGTGCCCCATGTAACTGATGGAATAATTTCTTCTGCTTGTAATTTTTCAATTCTATCAAACTTTGCGTTATCATCAGATTTTAAAGATAACCAGAATTCTTTTGCTTTATCCCAATTATCACCTTTAGGCGCCATCGGTTTACCTTTAATAAAATTTATAGTTTTTTCGTCTGGTGCCACCAAGCCTGCTCTTGCGCCGGCTTCTATAGACATATTACAGATTGTCATTCTTTCTTCCATAGAGAGATTTTTAATTGTTTGCCCAGCATACTCTATGACGTAACCTGTACCACCAGCAGTACCTATTTTTCCAATAATATTTAAAATTATATCTTTAGCAGTTACTCCGTTTGGTAAATTTCCATTAACCTCTATTTTCATATTTTTAGATTTTGATTGTATTAATGTCTGAGTCGCAAGAACATGTTCTACCTCTGAAGTCCCAATACCAAATGCTAATGCTCCGAATGCCCCATGAGTAGCTGTATGGCTATCGCCACATACTATTGTCATTCCAGGCTGTGTAAAACCTTGTTCTGGTCCTATAACATGTACAATCCCTTGTCTAACATCAGTAAGACCATAAAATTCAATATTGTTATCTTTGCAATTTTTTTCTAACGTTTCTACCTGGAGCGCAGATTCTTTGTTTTCAATTCCTTTTGATCTATCAGTTGTGGGAACATTATGATCCGCTACTGCAAGCGTGAATTCTGGGAATTTAACTTTTCTGTTATTGAGTCTTAATCCTTCAAATGCTTGAGGACTAGTTACTTCATGAACAAGATGTCTATCAATATATATTAGACTATTACCATTTTTCTGATCATCAATTAAATGACTTTCCCAAATTTTGTCATAAAGAGTCTTTGTCATTAGAATATTATTTTTTTTCTTCTAATTTTTTTGGATCTTTCTGTTTAGATGAAACCTTTTCTTCTATAGGTGAATTTATTGATGTATCTTTTTTTTGTTCACTTGTGTCATCTAATAACTCAACTCCAATTTTCTTTTTAATTTTTTCATTTATTCTCGCAGATTTACCTTTTCTATCTCTTAGATAATAAAGTTTTGCCTTTCTAACCTTACCAGATCGTATTATTTCAATTGAATCTAAATTCGGGCTAAATAATTGAAATACTCTTTCTACACCTTCTCCAAATGATATTTTTCTAACTGTAAAAGACGAGCTTATACCTCTGCTTTTTTTTGAAATACATACTCCTTCGAACGCTTGTGTTCTAACTCGTTTTCCCTCAAGAATCCTCACATTAACTTTTATAGTATCACCGGCGTCAAATTCTGGTAATTTTTTTTTACCTTGAAGTGATTTTAAGTGTGCTTTTTCTATATCTTCAATTCTATCCATTATTAACTCTTTTTAGTATATTTTTGCCACAAGTCTGGTCTTTGGCGCTGTGTTATACTCCTTGATTGTTCTAAACGCCAGTTTTTTATTTCCGCATGATTCCCGGATAATAAGACTTCAGGAACCTCTATACCGTTCCAATCTCGAGGTTGTGTGTATTGAGGATATTCAAGTAAATCACCACTAAAGCTTTCTTCATTTAAAGACTTTGGGTCGCCTAATACTCCAGGTAGTGTTCTCACTATCGCATCTAGAAAAACAAAAGATGCGCTTTCGCCTCCTGACAAAACATAATCACCTATAGAAATTTCTTTAATATTCTCTTTATCTATTACTCTTTGATCGACACCTTCAAAATGTCCACAGATCAAATTTAAGCCTGTTTTATTTTTATAATTCTCTACTAGATTTTGATCTAATTTTAAACCTCTTGGTGATAATAAAACTTTTTCAAATCCATTTTTATATTTATTTAATGCTTTACTGATAACTTCAGCTTTAATAACCATACCACTTCCACCTCCAAAAGGTTTATCATCTGCCCTTTGATTAGATCCAGTAAACTCTCTCAAATTAACAATATTAAAATCCCAAATTTTATTTACTCTTGCTCTTCTATAATTCCCTGCATCGAGTAGTCCTGGGAAAAATTCTGGATATAAAGTGAAAATGTTAACTTGAAACATAATTTTTATTTTTTCTTATCTTCATCTTTCTTTACTTCTTTTTTAGGCTCTTCTTTCTTAGCTTCTGTTTTTGGTGCATCAGCTTTTTTAGGCTCTTCTTTCTTAGCTTCTGTTTTTGGTGCTTCTGGTGCTTTTTTTGCTTCCTCAGCAGCTTTTAATCTCTCTTGCGCTTTCTTTTTAGGTTTTGCTTTTAATGGATTATTTCTTTTTTCTGGCATAGGAATAATCTTTGCTTCACCTAAAAATCTTGCAATTCTAAATGATGGTTTCGCTCCTTTATCTAACCAATATTTAATTCTCTCCACATCGAAACTTAATCTTTCTTTTTTATCTTTTGGAAGTAAAGGATTAAAATATCCTACCTTCTCGATAAATTTTCCATCGCGTGGTCGCCTAGAGTCAGCTATGACAATTTTGTAAAAAGGTCTTCGCTTGGCGCCGCCTCTTGACATTCTTATTTTTAACATTTTTTTTCCTTTCTATTTTAAGTTATTTAATAATTCAGGTGGTATACCTTTTAAATTACTGAGTTCCGTATTACCGCCTTTAGACATCTTCTTCATCATATTACTCATCATCTTATGTTGCTTAAGTAATTTATTTACTAAAGAAATATCTGTACCTGACCCTGAAGCAATTCTCTTTTTTCTTGAGCCATTAATTAGCTTCGGATCATCTCTTTCATCTTCTGTCATAGATAGTATTATAGACTCCTGTGATTTTAAAATTTCATTGTCTATTCCAGATTCGTCAATTTGTTTTTTCATTTTAGATACTCCTGGTAACATACTTAATACGCCCGTCATGCCTCCAGCTTTTTTCATTTGTTGTATTTGCTGAAGATAAGCATTTAATGTAAATGTACCTTTTTTTAAATCATCCTCTAAATCTTTTATCTTCTTCTGCTCTAAATCCTCAGAAACTTTTTCAACTAGTGAAACTACATCACCCATACCCAAAATTCTATTTGCTATTCTATCAGGATGAAAAACTTCTAACTGATCTATTTTTTCGCCAGTAGCTAAAAATTTAATTGGACAGCCAGTTACAGACTTCATGCTCAAAGCAGCTCCTCCTTTACCATCTGCATCCAGTCTAGTTAACGTAATAGAAGTTAAATTAATTAATTTGTTAAACTCTGAAGCAATATTAACGGCGTCCTGACCAGTAAGAGAGTCTGCAACAAGCATTATTTCCTGAGGATTGATTTCGTTATATAACATCTTTAATTCCATCATCATTTGTTGATCTATTTGGGTTCTGCCTGCAGTATCAAAAATAATTACTTCTTCGCCAGATATCGATGTTGCATTTTTTGCTCTCTTTGCAATTTCTATAGGTAGCTGCCCCTCTACAATTGGTAATGATTTCATTTTGTTGTTTGTCGCAAGAACCTCTAACTGCTTCTGCGCTGCTGGTCTATAAATATCTAAACTAACTAATAAAACTTTTTTAGAAAGTTTTTTTTCAATAAAATGACCTAACTTAGCGCTTGTTGTAGTTTTACCTGAACCTTGTAGTCCTACTACTAATATTTTTACTGGTGGGACATGATTTAAATTTAAATCTTTTGCTTTATCTCCAAGAGTTTTAGTTAATTCATCATAAACAATTTTAACAATCATTTGACCGGGAGTAACTGATTTAAGAACTTCTTTACCTATAATTTTAGGTTTTACATTTTCAATAAACTTTTTAGTTACAGACAAAGCTACATCAGACTCGAGAAGAGCTTGTCTAATTTTTCTTAATCCTTCATCAGCTTGCTTCTCGTCTAAACGAGTAATTTTATTAAAGTAAGCAAAAGCTGACTCTATTTTATTTGTTAAATTATCAAACATAATTAAATACCCCAGCAACTATCGCACTAGTGGGCGAATCCTCGCTGACTAGTGTTGATCTCCTCTTTAAAAGGACACCAGAAAAATTGATATTTCCTGGAAGTTGCTAGAAATTATATAGATATATTTATAAAGTCAAGAAAAGGAGATAATACTTATAATTCATGAATTTTAATGCGTTCAAAATGGATGGTTTGGGTAATGATTTTTTGATTATCGATAATAGAAAACAAAAAGTATATTTAAATGAAAAACAGATACAAAAGCTGTCTAATAGAGAAAACGGAATTGGTTTCGATCAATTAATTTATATTGAAAAAGAGGGTACCGACTTAAGGATAAAATACTTTAACTCAAATGGAAAATTTGCAGACGCATGCGGTAACGGTAACAGATGTGTTGCTAAAATTCTAATGGATGAAATAAAAAGCGATAATGTCAGTTTTTACGTTGGAGACAAACTGCATGATGCAAAACTTATTAGTGAAAAAATTATATCAATCAACATGGGCAATGTAACATATGATCTAAGTAAAATTCCAGTTTCTAATGGAGTAAATAAAAATCCTATAAAAATTAAAGTAGACGAATTTAATGATGAGGGATACCTTATTAATATAGGTAACCCTCATATTATTTTTTTAACAGATATATCAGATCAAGATTTAAAAAAAATTGGTCCTAAAATAGAGAAGCACGATTTCTTTCCTAAAGGTATAAATGTTACGTTTGTAAACTTGAGTAAAAATAATATAAGAATTAAAACATGGGAAAGAGGTGCTGGAAACACTTTATGCTGTGGTACCGCGGCATGTGCTACTGGGCACCTATTAATACAAAAAAAATTATCTAATAATCCAGTGAAAATAAATTTTCCTCTAGGCTTTATTGAAATTAAAAAAAACCTTGAGGAAATTGTGATGACTGGACCAGTTTCAGATATAGAAAAAATAACTGTAAAAATATGAGTTTATTACAAAAATTTACAGATGGTTTAAAAAAAACTTCAGATAATTTTAAAGGTAATATTAATAACATTTTTAATAAAAGCAAGGCACCAGAAGAAATACTATCGGATTTAGAGGATTTTATGATTTCTTCAGATATTGGTTTAATTTCTACGGAAAAAATATTGAATAAAATTAAAGAAAAAAAATTTGATAAACAATTATTTAACAAAGAATCTTTTTTAAAAATTCTTAGAGATGAAATGATAAGTATTCTAAAACCGTGCGAAAGTAACAACTTAGATAAAAACACTAAACTTCAAAGTATAATAGTTTGCGGAGTAAATGGTACCGGTAAGACTACAACGGTTGGTAAGTTATCAAAAATTTTAAAAAATATGAATAAAAAAATAATAGTAGGAGCTTGCGATACTTTTCGTGCTGCCGCAATTGATCAATTAGAAAAAGTTTGTAATAAAAATAATGTTGAAGTTTTTAAATCAAATGAAGGCGCTGATCCTGCTTCTGTCGCATACAAAACAATGGAATATGCTTTAAGTAATAAATTTAATACTTGCATTATTGATACTGCTGGAAGATTACATAATAAGAAAAATTTGATGGATGAGTTTTCAAAAATTATTAGAGTTATAAAAAAAGTTGATGAAAATGCTCCTCATGAAATCATTATTGTGCTTGATGCAACCACAGGACAAAACGCAATGAACCAGGTAAAAGAATTTAATAAAATATGTAACTTGTCAGGTATTATTATGACTAAGCTTGATGGTACAGCTAAAGGAGGTGTGCTTATTTCAATCAGTCAAAAGTTTAAACTACCAATTTATGCAATAGGAATCGGGGAACAACCCGAAGATTTGCATTTTTTTGATGCTGAAAAATTCGTTGAAGCGCTACTTAGATAATATGAAAAAACAAATTGAATATTTGGATTATGATAAAGTTGAAATTTGTGTGGGTACAATCATCGATGCTTATCCAAATCCAAAAGCTAAAAAGCCTGCATATGTTTTAAAAATTGATTTTGGAGAAAAAAAGGGCAATAAAATTTCATCAGCACAGATTACCAACTATTATAAAGTAACTGATCTTATTGGTAAACAAATTATGGCGGTTTGTAACTTTGGTAATAAAAATATAGCAGGAATTGTTTCAGAAGTTCTTGTTTTAGGAGCAATTGAAGAAGATGGTAAAGTTGTACTATTTCACCCATCACAAAAAGTTAAAAACGGATTAAAGATTGCTTAAACTAGATAAAAAATTTTTTAAAGTTTTAAATAATTCCTCATTGTATTCCATCATATGATTATCTTCCTCTGGAAAGTAAGATACCTTAGGATCATTAGCCTCATCAAATAATTTTTTTCCCATATAAAATGGAACAATGTTATCGGCTTGGCCGTGCATAATTAGTATTGGAGATTTTACTTTTTTAATCTTATTTAAGCTTAAATATTTATCGTGCTGTAAAATACTTATAGGCAAATATGGATAAAGTTTCTTCCCCATATCTTGCATAGATGTAAACGGTGACTCTAATATTACTCCTGCAAATTTACTTTTACTTGCTACTTCAACTGCAATTCCAGTTCCTAACGACTCTCCATATAGCACCATTTGATTTTTTTTGACGCCTTTACTCTCAAGCCACTTAATCGTTGAATTTGCATCAATATATAAATTTTTCTCTGAAGGTTGCCCGTCATTACCACTAAATCCACGCCATGAAACTATTAGGAAATTAACATTCAATTTTTTAAAATGATTAAGTTTATAAATTCTATTTTCTAGGTCGCCGGCATTACCATGGAAAAAAACTATTGTTTGTTTTTTGTTTTGATTAAAACTATACCAAGCCTTTAAATTTATATTATCTGGTGTTGTTATAGAAACTGTTTCATAGTCAAAATTAATTTCTGTATCATTATAATTGTTAACACTGGGGTAATACATAAATGATCTTTGATAAAAAAACATAAAAGCTAAGAAAACCAGGTATACTCCCAAAATTATTGTCAAACTGTAAATTAGATATTTTATCATCTTTTTTTATTTGCCAAGTATATTCCAAAAAGTATTAGTAAAGCCCCATAAAGATGAAAGCTTGATAAAATTTCATTAAATAAAATAAACCCGTAGATTGCTCCATATATTGGCATCAAATAAACCGTCAACCCTGCAATTGAAGCTCCCAGAACCTGCTGTAACTTTGTATACATCAAAAATGCTAAAACTCCGGGAAAAATTGCTGCAATAGTTATAAAATAAAAGTATGTTGAATTAAAAGTCGTGGGTATAAAAAAAAAGTGTTCGACACCATAAAATGGCAACAATATAATTGATCCAAAAAAACTCATTAAGGTAAACCTCTCCAAAATATCAAATTTACTTTTCCAATTAATTAAAAAAACTGAAAATAATGCCCAACTTATTGCAGCAAACAATATCCACAAGTCTCCAAAACTAAAGATTAAATTAATTAAATTATCTAATTTACCTTTAAAAACAATATAAGTGACACCAAATAAACTCATACAAATTCCAAAATATTGAACTATTCTTAATCTTTCTCCATAAATATATGAAGAGAGCGCAACTATGAAGATTGGTGAAAGCGCATATATAATTGACATATTTGTTACTGTAGTCGTCAAGCCAGAGATATATGGGAAAGCACCGCAAATAGCATAACCTGTAAATCCTAAAAAAAGTAATTTAAAAAACTCTTTCTTAATAAATTTTTTTTTTTTAATTAAAGTAGAATAAACAAAAGGAAGGAAAACTAAAAAAACTAAAAACCATCTAGACGAAGCTAGCGCTATAGGCGGTATATTATCAAGTGCACCTCTAGCAATTGCAATGTTACTAGTCATGAATATAGGTTGAATAAATAAAAGAAAGAAAGAGAATGAATTATTCTTTTTGATCAAGATTAATTTTTTTTGTCAAAAAATGCCTCGTAAATCATCATGAAGATCGCGATACCCATTAATATGTAAACCGGCATCACGTCAAGAAATCCAATCATCATTGATCTTGTTAATGTAGTCGCTAAGCCGACTAAAAAGGCAATTGCAATTAATAGACCTATTATCTTAGTTAATTTATTCATTATTTTTTTAAGTTCTTTTCCATCCAGTTTGCTACACCTAAAAATCTTAAATCGTCAAATTTGTCGCCAATTAATTGAATACCTAATGGTAAATTATTTTCTCCTTTAAGTAAAGGTAACGAGATAGCTGGAAGACCCATATATGTCCAAATAGTACAAAACTCTGGACTTCCTGTTGATTTAAGTCCTTTCGGTGCTACACCTGCTGTTGATGGTGTTAGGACACCATGATAATCCTCAAAAACTTCTTTGTAAGACTCATAACTTCTAGTCATAAAATCAATTGCCTCAGCATAGTCTTTTGCAGAATATTTTAATCCTCTAGAAATAGCGCTTATAATTTCTTTAGATAATTTTTTTTTATATTTTTTATAGTAAATTTCATAACTATTAGCCATGTCTGTTTCGTGAATAATTTTATGATACTTGGGTATGTCATCAAAGTAAGATGGGGTATCGAAAATTTCGATATTTTTTTTGTTTTTTTCTACATAATCTAAAAATGCTTTTTGAGAATTTTTTTCTATGTTTTTCCAATTTTTTGTCTTGTAAAATATAAATTTCGGATCAAAAATTGGTCCTTTTTTTACCTCTTCTTCTAGACTTTCAGCCGAATAATAAATTGTAGATGGATCATATAAATCTTTTTTGATTAATGCCTTTGCTAGCAAAGCGACATCCTCAACTTTTTTTCCAAACAATCCTATATGATCAAGTTTATCAGATTGTTTTAGGACCCCACTTCTTGAAATCAATCCATAAGAAGGCTTATATCCTACAACTCCACAATAACTTGCTGGCCTAATAACTGATCCATTTGTTTGAGATCCTATAGCCAAGGGGGTCATATATGATGCAACAGCTGCTGCTGATCCGCTAGATGATCCTCCTGGAGTTCTTGAATAATCGTTTGGGTTAGTTGTCTTGCTTGGATGAAAATAAGCAAGTTCTGTAGTGGTTGTTTTTCCCATTGTAATAGCTCCGGAAATCTTTAGAAGATTGACAACCTCGGCATCTTGAGATCCTGTCATCTTTTTTCTAATTACCGTTCCACATTCAGTAGGCATGTCTAAAGTACCAAAAATATCTTTTATTCCGATTGGTAAACCATGCAACTGCCCGAGAGGCTTTCCAGCTTTTCTATTTTCGTCTGCTTCTGTGGCTTTTTCTAATAATAGTTTTTTGTCAAAATATGCCCAAGCTTTTACATCTTTTTCAAATTTATCGTACCTATCTATGTATGCTGAACATAGTTCTACTGATGAAATATCGCCAGATTTTAACTTAGATACTAACTCACTTATTGATAAGGTTAAAATATTTGACATTAAAGGTTAATCTAGCTAGCAAATAAAGTATTAGGTAACCAAAGAGCAATTCCAGGAAATAAATACATTAAAACCATAGCTAAAATAACAATAGCAAGAAATGGCATTATTCCCGCAAAAATTTGAAGTAATTCAACATTTTTTGGTTGAACACCCTTTAAGTAATAGGCAGACATTGCCATTGGCGGTGTCAAAAATGAGGTCTGTAAATTTAAAGCAATCAGCATCGCAAAAAAATAAGGGTCAACTCCGAAAACCTCTAATAAAGGTAAAAAAATTGGAACAAAAATTATTAAAATCTCAGTCCATTCTAATGGCCATCCTAAAAGAAATATTATTATTTGAGTAATTACCAAAAATTGCCAAGGAGCAATATCAATTGATTTGAAAAAATGTTCAAAAACTTCGTGCCCGCCCAAATAAGAAAAGACAGATGAAAAGGTCCATGATCCAATAAATAACCACATAATCATAGCAGTAGTTTTTGCTGTTAGAAATACGGACTCTTTAAAGTTTTTCCACTTTAAAGTTTTATAGAAATAAGAAAGAACTAAAGCACCAAAAGCACCAGCTGCTGCTGCCTCGGCAGGTGTTGCAATACCTGCAAGTATCGTACCTAAAACTAACATTATTAAAGCGAATAAAGGTACAAAAGAAACTAATACCTCTCTATAAATTACTGATTTTGGAGGGACATCCTCCTCTTTAGGTTTGGGTGCTATTGAAGGATTTAGATAAGCTCTTGTCACAGCATAACCTATATAAAGTCCGGCAAGTAATAAACCAGGAAAAATTGCTGCAGCAAATAATCTTAAAGGAGATAGTTGGGCAATAACTGAGTAAACAATTAACATTATGCTTGGTGGAATTAAAATTCCTAAGCAACCACCAGAACATATAATACCAGATGCAAATTTTTTGTCATAGCCAGCTTTTACCATAGCTGGCCAAGCAAGTAGTCCCATAAGAGTTACAACTGCACCAATGATACCGGTAGCAGTTGAAAAAAGCGTACACGTTATTAATGCTGCAACAGCCATTGATGCAGGCAAATTATGTGCGGCTAATCTGATTGCAAAAAATAACTTTGCTACTATACCTGCTCTTTCAACGAGATAACCCATAAATAAAAAAAGAGGTACGGCCGTCAAAACGCTATTATCCATGACAGTATAGGTGTTTTGTACAAATAAGGAGAAGATTCTATTATCAAAAATATGATCCATCACAGAAGGATCATAATAAGCATAATATCCAAATACAATTCCCATAGCCATTAATGTAAATGCAATTGGAAAACCCAAAAGTACAATAAACAGAAATATGCTCATCATTAAAATAGCAACTTCTGGGTTTGTTAATTCAAACATAATTATACCTTCCTAGGAATTTTCTTTATTGAATTCATCATGAGATGTTCTCATTAAAACTTTTTCTGTTTCCTCAGCCACAACTTCTCTATCAGGCCAATGACCTGTTTGAATACATATTATAGCTCTACAAACCTCCCCCATACCTTGAATTGTTAATAGAACGCCTGCAGCTGGTATCATAGATTTTGCCATATAAATTTGTATTTGTGCTGGACTATTCCAACTTGTCTCTTTTATTTTCCACGCAAGTGCAGCGTATTCATACCCATAAAAAGCGAGTGCTAAAACTCCAGGGAAGAAAAATATAAAATATAAAACTAAATCAATGTATCCTTGGGTCTTAGGTTTAAACAACCTATAAATTACGTCACCTCTAACATGTGCTTCGGTTGCAAGACAATATGCACCCGACATCATTAATATTGCTCCATACATTTGTAAACTAAAATCAAAATTCCACAAAGTTGGTGCATTAAAAGCGTAGGCCATAACTACCTCGTAAACAGTCCCGCCCATTAATATAACAATACACCATGAAAAAGCTTTTCCAACTGAGGTGCTTAATTTGTCAGCAAAAATTATGAATTTTCTCATCTTTAAAATATTTATAATAGTAAAAAAAGGGGGCAATAAAACCCCCTTTTTTTAATTCTTTTGATAATTAAGATTTATTAGATCTTAACTTTACCTATTGGTCCAAACTCAGTTTCATAAGCTAATTTGTAGTTCGGTTGATTCATCAACAGATACTTCATAGTTCTTTTAGCGTATTTCTTCTGAGAAGCGATAATTTTCGCAAAGAAAGGATCTTTCTTCACAAAGTCTCCTATGACTTTGTCCCAACCTTTTAATTGCTGAGCTAATATCGCATCAGATGTTTGATACACGTTTACTTTATGCTTATTCATAAGTTTTGACAAATCAGCTGAATATCTACTTAATGCTTTAAAGTAGTTATCAGTATTTGCAGCGTAAGCAGCGTTCTTTAAAATAGACTGATGAACAGGTGATAAGCTATTAAACTTTTTCTTGTTCATAGGTATTTCGAACATCTCCTGAGATTGGTGGAAGCTACCTAAGTGATAATGCTTAGATACATCTTGCATACCAAACTGTGAGTCTGATGTAGGATTGTTAAATTCAGCTGCTTCAATTAAACCAGTTTTCATTGCTGGTTGAATTTCACCACCTGGTAATTGTCTTACGACCATTCCCATTGCAGTTAAAACGTTAGTAGCCAAACCTACTGTTCTATACTTCATACCTTTAACATCAGAAACTTTTGTTACGTTCTTCTTGAACCATCCAAAAGGCTGCGCTGGCATAGGCATATGAAAGAAACCAATATAATTATATCCCACTTTAGCAAGAGTTTCGTCATATAGTTTTCTTCCTCCACCATACTCAATCCATGCCATAACTTCTTGAGATGACATTCCGTATGAAGGACCCGTTCCAAAAAGAGAAGCCGCTGGATTTTTACCATACCAATATGCTGTCACCCAGTGACCCATATCAACAACTCCAGAACTTACGGCTTGTCCTATTTCTTTAGTCTTAACCACTGCTCCAACTGGCTGTAAATCAATTGACAGGCTTCCACCTGACATCTCCTTAACCATTTTGCAGTAATCGCCGGCCATTTCAAAAAAGATATTTGCTCCTGATGGCCATGCTGCTTGCATTTTCAGCTTAACACTTTTAGCGTGTCCAGCTGACCAAGCGGCAACGTTTGGCATAGCAACTGTAGCTGCTGCTGCTGCACCTGTAACTGCTGCTGCTTTAAAAAATTTACGTCTTGATTTAGACGCAATGTTTTTTTTCGACATGTTTTTTTCTCCCATGTTAGTTAAATTTAACTGGTTTTATTAAACCAAATCTTTGATGATGTGTCCAAAAAAAAAAGTTGTATATAACAACCTCAAGTTGATTAATTTACCTGATCGTTAGGTTTAATTGAATTATTTAAAAATTGATCTAAATTATTAATAGCTCTTTCTCCCATCGCAATCCTGGTTTTTTTAGTTGCACTACCAAGATGAGGCAAGAGAAATAGATTTTTTAATTTTAAATATTCCTCATTAATTTGTGGCTCACCATTATAAACATCCAATCCTAATGCAAATACTTTTCCAACACGAATTGCATCCAGCATATCTTTGTCATTTATAATTTCACCACGAGCAGCATTAGCTACTACCGCTCCATCTGGAAGATATTTTAATGTTTCTTTATTTAATAAATTAGTATTATCCTTGCCACCTGGGCAATTTATCGACAAAAATTCGCTTTGGCTTAACAAATCTTTTAATTGATCATGAAAAACTGCTCCTTTTTCTAAATTTTCAGGAAGCCTACTTCTATTGTGATAATGAATTTCCATACCAAATCCCCTGGCAATATCTGCTACAGCTCTTCCAATTCTTCCCATACCTAGAATACCAAGCTTTTTATTTGTCATTTGTTTACCTATCAAAAAATCCGAGGACCATTCCCAATTTTTGTTTTCAGCAAATATTCTACCCTCATAAGCTCTTCTTGAAGCACCTAATAGTAACAGAATTGATACTTCCGCAGTTGCTTCAGTTAAAACCTCCGGAGTATTAGTAACTAGTATTTTTTTTTTATTAGCAGTATCAATATCTATATTACCAAAACCGACCGCATAATTTGCAATTATTTTAATACTATCAGATAATTTATTTAACAAATCGGCATGAAAATTATTATTTGGAAAGGTTAAAATACCATCACAGTCTAAACTCATTTTAATGATATCGTTATCTGATAGATTTTTATCTGATTGGTTATGAATTACATGAAATTTACTTTGTATATCGATAAAATTTTCTTCGATCAATTTTCTGGTAATTAGAACTTTTTTCATGATTTAATTGAATCTGGTTTTTTACCGCCTGTATACCAATCTAAAAGTTCTATCGTGTGTAGAATGGGTATTTTTGTACCCATTGAAATTTGTTTAATGCACCCAACATTTCCAGTTGCAACAAAATCTGGATTTATTTTTTGAATATTACTTACTTTTCTCTTAAGTAATTCTTCGGCTATTTCTGGCTGCATTAAATTATAGGTACCTGCAGAGCCACAGCAGATATGCCCATCGGGTATTTCGTAAATATGGTTACCCGTTTTATTTAATAATTTCACAGGTTGTTCATGAACTTTTTGTCCGTGTTGCATTGAACAAGCTGAGTGATAAGCAACTCTATATTTTTTTTTCTTTGAGCTTTCAATAAAGTCTAATTTGATTGACTCGTCTAAATACTCTGTAATATCTCTAGTTAATTTACTTATCATTTTAGCTTTTTTCCTAAATTTTGGATCAGTATGATTTCTAAAAATAAACCCATAATCTTTTAAAGTTGTTCCACATCCTGATGTATTAACTAAAATTGCATCTAGATTTTCTTTTTCATAAAGATCGTGCCATTTCTTGATATTAAATTCGATTAATTTATGAGCAGATGCCTCTTTGCCCATATGATGTGTTAACGAACCGCAACATTTTATGTCTTTTAATATGTGAACCTCTATACCATGCCTAGTAAGAATATTGATTGAAGAGTCATTTATTTCTGGAGAAATGACTTTCTGAACACAGCCTGTCAACAAAGCAACTTTTGACACAACTTTTGATTTTGGTTTGAATACAGGGTTGTTAGGTAATTTTGATTTTGGAAATTCTTTAGGCATAAATTTAACCATATTTTTAATATTACTTGGAGCTAAAAACATCAAAGGACGAAAAATGTTAGTCACAACACCAATTAACTTAAACAAAACTGGATTTGGTAAAACGATGGCTAAAATATTTCTAAGCAACCTTTGGAAAATTGGTCTTTTATAAGTTCTTTCAATATGATTTCTGCCATGATCTATCAAATGAAGATAATCAACGCCGGCAGGACATGTTGTTAAGCAAGCATAACACGACAAACATTGGTCAATATGTTTTGTAATTTTAGCATTTGCAGGTTTATTATTTTCTAACATATCTTTTATCAAGTAAATTCTACCTCTAGGTCCGCTCAACTCGTCGCCTAATATTTGAAATGTTGGGCAAGTAGCATTGCACATACCACAATGTACACATTTTCTTAAAATCTTTTCTGATGTATTAATTTCTGGATTTTCAAGCTGATTTTTTTTAAAATTTGTTTGCATTAGATACCTGCGTACATTTTGCCTGGATTTAAAATTAAGTTTGGGTCAAAGCTTTTTTTTATTTTCGATGATAAAATCTTAAAATTAGTATCACCGCATGTCAAGAATTCTTCCGTTCTCCTATAATTATCATCTGATTTATAAATCGTTAGATGACCATTGTTTTTAGCAGAAAATATCCTCATTTTTGAAATAGTCTCTATGTCTTTAGTAGAGAGCCAAATTAACCCTCCAGCCCAATCTATAAAATATTTAATATCATTTGAAAATTTGCTTAAAAATTCCGATGCATTAGTAATTGGTAGCGATAATTTACATACAATTTCATTTATATTTTTAAACAGCTCAAGATTTTTACTCAAGTTCCAAAAAGCTTTTGATTGAAATATATCAAGCACAGAGTAATCTGATGCTCCAAATATTTTTCTTAATTGTTGAATTCTCTCTTGAACTGAAGTTTTTGGCCCTTCTACTCTTAATGACAAAATTGAATTATTTTGTTTAATATCATTCAATCTAAAAAATCCCGTGTTATCAGCTGGATAAAAACACGCTCCTGATATTTCAAGCGACGTGTCCATAGCTGTTGAAAAAAAATTTATCGCTTCATTATGAGTAAGCCCATATATACAAAAAGTTTCTTGATACTCATATTTAGGTAAAACTTTTAATGTAACCTCTGTCAGGGCGCATAAAGTACCGTATGAACCACTAACTAACTTACTTAAGTCATAACCTGTTACGTTCTTGACTACCGTGCCTCCAGATTTTATTTGTTCACCAGATCCATTTATTGCTTTAAAGCCTAACAAGTGATCTCTTAGTGCACCAATTTTAAATCTTCTAGGACCTGATAGATTACAAGCAACAACTCCTCCTATTGTTCCGCCTCGTGACTTTCCCTCATATAAGAACCCTAAATCCATTGGTTCAAAACCAAAGGTTTGATTTTTACTATCTAGAGTATTTTCAATTTCCTCTAGAGAAGTTCCTACTTTAACTTTTATATAAAGTTCTTCTGGAAAATATTCTATAATTCCATTAATCTTTTCTAAACTTAAGGTTTTAGAACATTGAATTACTCTACCAATTTTTTTAGAATTATTTCCAATTATTTCAATTGGAGAAGAATCTTTGTGACATTCATAAATAAAGTCGCTAACTTCTTTTTCATTTACCGGGGAGTAAATATCATTCATCAAAATCTTGGCAAATCAGGGAATTTAGTTTTGCCTTTGTGGATGTGTATTCTTCCTTCTTCAGCGCATCTATGAAGAATAGGATAAACTTTTCCAGGATTTAATAAATTTTTTTTATCGAAAGCTTTTTTTAAACTTAGCTGTTGTTGAATGTCGTTGTTATTGAACATTTCACACATGAGCTCTCTTTTCTCAACTCCAATACCGTGCTCACCAGACAAAACTCCACCAACTTTGACACAATACTTTAATATATCAGCACCAAAATCCTCTGCTTTTTTTAATTCTTTAGGATCATTTGAATCAAACATTATAAGCGGATGTAAGTTACCATCGCCTGCATGAAAACAATTTGCAACTCTTAAATTATATTTTTTGGAAAGTTGGTTAATATAACCCAAAACATCTGCTAGTTTATTTCTAGGGATAGACCCGTCCATACAAATATAGTCTGGAGAGATAACTCCACAAGCCGAAAAGGCAGCTTTTCTCCCTTTCCAGAATTTCATTCTTTCTTCATCGCTATTGCTTGCTTTATTGTAACTCGCCTTATTCATTTTAGCTATATCTAGAACCTTTTGTATCATAGCCTCCACCTCGCTTGCTGTTCCGTCAATCTCGACTATCAAGAGTGCTTCTACGTCTCTAGGGTAACCAGCTTTTGCATAATTCTCAGTAGCAATAATAAGAGGTTTATCCATAATTTCCATGCCAGCAGGAACAATACCCTTTGATATAACATCAGATACACAACTTCCTGCATCTTCAATTGAGTTAAACCCAATCAAAACGGCTCTTACTGCTTCTGGTTTTTTCAAAATTTTAACTGTTGCCTCAGTGACGACACCAAGTAAACCTTCTGATCCCATAAGAACGCCAAGTAAATCATATCCTTCAGAGTCTAAATGTTTTCCACCAATCCTTAATATTGTTCCATCTATTAATACAATCTCAACTCCAAGAACGTTATTGGTAGTTGTTCCGTACTTTAACGAGTGTACACCACCAGAGTTCTCTGCAATATTTCCCCCGATTGAACACGCTAACTGACTTGAAGGATCAGGGGCATAATAATATCCTTGATCTTGAACTGCTTGAGTTATGGCTAAATTTGTAACACCTGGTTGAGTAACTACACATCTATTTTTAAAATCCTTTTCTAATATTTTATTGAACTTGCCCATGCTCATAAGAACGCAATCTTTTAAGGGTAATGATCCTCCTGAAAGTCCAGTCCCCGCACCTCTAGGAACAACTTTAATATTGTGCTGATAACAATATTTTAAAATTTCAGATACCTCTCTAGTATTTTCTGGTAAAACAACGGCAAGAGGTTTTTGCTTGTATACATTTAGTCCGTCAGTCTCATAGGGTCTCAGTTCATCGTTGTCAGACAAAACATTATTTGTAAATCTATTCAATTCTTTAACAATTGATGATTTGTTATCTAATATTTTTTGATCAGCTTCGGGTAAATGTAAAACCATAATATGTATATATTAAATAATTTTTTTAATTTTCTCCAATGATTTTTCTATATTCTCATAACTATTTGCATAGCTGAATCGTACAAAATCAGTGCAAGATTTGCCAAAACTAGTTCCAGGCACAATTGCCACACCTGCGGTGTTTAAGCATTTTTCTGCAAAAATCTCTCCATTCATACCTGTTTGGGCAACATTAGGGAAAACATAAAAAGCG
This sequence comes from uncultured Pelagibacteraceae bacterium, assembly GCA_902588515.1. Classification (GTDB taxonomy): domain Bacteria; phylum Pseudomonadota; class Alphaproteobacteria; order Pelagibacterales; family Pelagibacteraceae. The sequence continues at coordinate 93,113 of CACIPP010000001.1, read as the reverse complement.
CCTCCAGGTTTAATGCATTTAATACCTTTTATGCTATTTAATCCATTTACTATAAGTTCTCTTCTTCTTGCAAATTCAGTCATCATATTATCTATAAACTCATCAGATCCCTCAAGCGCTGCTAAAGCGGCAACTTGGTTTGCAGCTGCTACGCACGAATAACTATTAATTGCCAATTTTGTAACTTTCTTAATTAATCTTTCTGGCCAAACACTCCATCCAAGACGCCAGCCTGTCATAGCATATGACTTGCTCCAACCATCTAAGACAATCAATCTTTCGTAAATTTCTGGATAATTAAGAAGTGTTGGCATTTTTCTTCCGTCATAAATTTGCCTTGAATATATTTCATCACTCAAAATACATACGTTTGGAAAATTTCTCAAACCTTCAACAAGCTTTTTTATTTCCTTTTCATCAATGAGTGCTCCTGTTGGATTTTGGGGATTATTTATTATTATCAATCGTGTCTTGTCGTTTATTAAATTTAAAACTTCACCAGCATCAAATGAAAAATTATTTTCTTCTTTTAAATACATCGGAACAGCCTTTGATCCAGAGTAATTAATCATCGACTTGTAAATTGGAAAACCAGGTTCAGGATAAATGATCTCGGAACCTTCTTCTCCCAATAACATCATTGTAAAAAAAATCGTAGGTTTACCACCAGGTGAAATAAATATTCTGGATGAATCAATTTTTATGTTATAAATTCTTTGGATATAATTTGATACGCCTTCCCTCAATTCTAATGTTCCATTAGGTTCAGTATAACCATGATAGCCATCATCAAGAGCTTTTTTACAAGAGTCAACAACATGCTTTGGTGTAGAGAAATCTGGTTGGCCAATGCCTAAATTTATAATTTCTCTTCCCTCACTTGCAAGCTTTTGGGCTTTAGACAAAATTTCGAAAGCCGACTCTGTTCCAAGTCGGGAATAACGTTTTGATATTTTCATTAATTTACCTAAAAGCTATTTTGTTTTTGTTCAACTCTCTTACAGATCTGCAACCCATTAAAGTCATATCTCTTTCAATTTCACTTTTCATTTTTGTTAAAAGCATCTCAACTCCTATTTGTCCACCAGCGCTTAGCGCGTATAAATATGCTTTACCCATTGAACACGCTTTTGCACCAAGTGATAATGCTTTTAGAACGTGTGTTCCTCTTCTAATGCCCCCATCTAAAATAACTTCAATTTTATCTCCGACTGCATTAACTATTTCTTGTAATTGATCAAAAGGTGCTCTTGAGCCATCCAGTTGTCTTCCTCCGTGATTTGAAATCATAATTGCGGTTGCGCCAATGTCTACTGCTCTTTTTGCATCTTCGACTGACATTATTCCTTTCAATGCAAATGGACCATTCCATCTTTTAATTGCGTACTCGGCATGTTTCCAATTCATTGTTCGATCAAACTGTTGATTAATATAGTCCATAACCGACATTTCAATACTACTGCCTTTTTTTGTCATGTGTGAAACATTTTTTAATTCAAACTTTTCTCGCATTAGGTAATTTAAACTCCAATATGGGTGAGTTGCAAAACTCATTAAACTCGACATGGTTAATTTAGGAGGCGTAGCAAAACCAGTTCTATGATCTCTTTCTCTATTACCAGCAACTATCGTATCTACAGTTAAACAAATTGCCTTAAATCCAGATCTTTTACATCTATCAATTAAATTATCTGTTAAACCTTGGTCTTTATGAATATATAATTGAAACATTTTGGGGCCACCAGAGGCATTTGAAACTTCTTCAATGCTTGTTGTGCCCATAGTAGATAAACTAAAAAAAGTTCCGAATTTTTCAGCAGCTTGTGCAGTCGCTCTCTCTCCTTCATGGTGATACATCCTATGCATTGCTGTCGGAGATAAAAATAAAGGAAAATCTATTTTTTGTCCTAGCACTGTTGTTGAAAGATCTACATCACTCACATCTGTTAAGACACTTGGAACTAAATCGCATTTATTAAATGCTTCTGTATTTCTTTTTAATGTTATCTCATCGTCAGCACCACCATCAATGTAATGAAATATTGGACTTGGTAATTTTTTTTTTGCTAATAATCTAAAGTCATCAACATTATGACAATCAGATAGCCTCATCGTTTAAAAAATATGTGATAGACTGAATGAATAGCTATTGGCGCCAGGATTTTTATCTCCTAAACTAGCATTTGATAAATGACTATAGCCAAAAGATAAATTTGAACTTCTTCCAAAATTAAAACCCAGATCAATTTGAGATTTAAATTCTAGTGCATGACCCAGATCTTTGCCATTTCCTTGATCGTAATATCCAGGACCAAAACTAGGAGACAAAATAAATGGTCCTAGTTTAAAATCAACCTTTCCACCAATAAAAGCATATGATGCTGAGTCCTGCGTGATGAATGCTCCAGTAGTAGGTTTTAAAACACCATACTTTTCTTTTTGACCAAAATCATAATTCATTTCAAGCATAGACGACCTCATGCCATCGTCACTAAAATCAAAGTTCCCTACTGCTATTTTTAAGCCTTGGGCATTTGCATTTGAAAGAAAAGCAAATAAAAATATTGTAATTAATTTTTTCATTTTTATGTAAGGTTTACAGCATTTGAGTTAAAAAAAAAGGCTTAATCATTGCCCAGAAAAGGCAGTTTTTTACCCTTTTTATAATCTTTGAATCTTTTAAGAGCCCATTTTACACTTGGAAAAGCTAATTTTTTCCAAGGAATTTCTGAATACTTAAATAATTTTACGTCCAAGCTTTCAATGCCTGGTTTACAGAAGCTAGATGAGATTCTTGAAAGGAATATAATTTGAATAATATTTCTTTTTTTTATTGAATAAACACCAAATATATTTTTTATTTTAATTTTTATGCACGCTTCTTCTTTAGCTTCTCTTATCGCTCCCTTTTCGACACTCTCATTTTTTTCAACAAAACCTGATGGCAAAGTCCACAAACCGTAACCTGGATGAATGCCTCTTTTGCACAATAAAAACTGATTTTTGTAAGTTACAATAGATCCAGCAACGACTTGGGGGCTTTCATAATCTATATATCCACAAAGCTGACAAACATTCCTATAATGTTCGTCACCAGCTAGTTTCTTTTTTTTAAACTTATGACAATTTTTTTTATTCAAATCTAATTCTTTTAACTATGAATCTCAATCCAATTAAAATAAATATTATTGGCAACATCCAAATAAATATTGTGCTTACATTAATTGGTGTCTTATATAATATCCAATCTCCATATTTCAATTTAAGATAATTGTAAATTTCCTCGTCCTTCTTACCTTCTTTTAAGTTCTTTTTTATTAATTTTTTAACATCTAAAGCAAAATCAGAGTCTGAGTCATTAATAGATTGACCTTGGCAAACAAGACAACGTAAATTTTTAGATATTTCTATTGCTTTAGTATTAATTTTTTGATCTGCATACAAATCTAAAGGTATAATACAAATTATGATGAAAAATATGTATTTCATTTTTTTAAAATCTCTAAAAATTTAAAATAAATATTATCATCTATAGGACCAATTTGCTTCAAAACTATATTCTTTTTTTTATCAATTAAGAATGTCTCTGGAACCCCAAATGCTCCTAATTTAATACTTTGATATCCATCTTTATCATCAACTATTGCATAATAAGGATTGCCAAGTTCATTTAAGAATGATGACATATTTTTTTTACTATCTTTGTAATTTATACCAATTATTTTAATGTTACTATTTTTAAACTTTAAAAGATACTTGTGTTCATCTCTGCATGGAGCGCACCAAGAAGAAAAAATGTTAATTAAGAATTTTTCGTTATTTAATTTTGAATTTAATAATATTTTATCTTTTTTTATATCATCAACTATATATCCTTTTATAGGGTCTAGGGTTGATCCAACCGTAGCCGATGGTAAATGTTTATTGTCATTTAATATAACAAAAACAAATACTATTGAAATTACTAGTGTAGAAATACCTAAAATTACAATTTTTTTTTTTAACATCATTTCCTAACAAATAATCTTGCGAATCCACCTAAAACTATAATTAAACTTGATATCCATATTCCTAGTATAAAAAAATTTTCATAATATCTGGCTCCTATTAATCTTTTATTTCCAATGGAAGAATAGTTTATCGCTAAATAAAAATCTTTCAGTAACGTATTTTTAATTGATATTTCGGACGTGAGTTGTTCAGGTTGATTATATTTACGAATTGACGGGCTCAATGTAAATGATTTATCGCTTGTTTTTATTTCGAATATTGTAGAAAATTGATCAAAATTTATTTCCTTAGATATATTGAATTCTTCAAAAGTAATTTCTAGGTCATCTGATACATATTTGTCATTCACGTTAATCATAAAATTATATTCTTTAGAGAAAAAACTATTTAATGTTATTGATAAAATTAAAAGTCCAAATCCTAGATGAGATAGATTTTTACTTAAGTATTGCTTAAAATTTAATAGATTTTTGCTTGAAAATAATTCAAAAATCGTAGCAACAATTAAATAAAAAGAGAAAATTAATCCCAATATATAAATAATGTTAGTTTCGCTAGAAAGATACGTGATTATCAATGCTAGGATACATGATATTAGACCTATTGAAATAATTAAGTTCTTTTTTGCATCAAAATCGTTTTTATACCATTTCATTAATGGTCCTGTTCCCATTAAAAATAAGAAAATGAAAACAAACGGTGCTAAAATAGTATTGTAATAAAACGGTCCTACTGAGATATTTTGGTTTGCAACTGCTGATAACACTATTGGGTATACTGTGCCGATTATAACTATTACTAGAAATAAAATTAAGAAAAGATTATTAAATACTAGGAAATTTTCTTTGCTTAAAAACATAATGTTATATTTTTTTTCAACAAAATCACTTTTAATAATATAGATAGCTAGAGAAAAGAATATTATTAAAATTATAATTCCTAATATAAATAAACCCCTTTCTGGGTCATTTGCGAAGGTATGAACAGAATTTAATATTCCGGAACGAACCAGAAAAGTCCCGAATAAACTTAAGGCAAAGGTAGAAATTGCAAGCAATGCAGTCCAAGATTTAAATGTGTTATTCTTTTCCATAATTAACAATGAATGAATAAGGGCAACAGAAAGTATCCATGGCATTAAGGATGCATTCTCAACTGGATCCCAAAACCAATAGCCGCCCCAACCTAATTCGTAATAAGCCCAAATTGAACCTAAAAGAATTCCAATTGTTAAAAAAATCCAAGAAATAATTACCCATTTTTTTGACAACTTAGCCCATACACTGTCAAAAGAATTATTTATTAAGCCAGATAGAACCAAACTTAATACTAATGAGAAACCTATATAACCAAAATACAAAAATGGAGGGTGTATTAACAGTAGAGGATCTTGCAAAATTGGGTTTAGTCCTAATCCCTGGATAGGGTCGGATGAAACGTAATCGAAAGGATTTGATAGGAAAAATAAGTAGATTAAAAAAATCGTCATTAAATTATTTTGAAAAAAAACCGTTAAATATTTAAATTTATTATCAAAATTTTTTGAGAAATAACAAAAAGTAAATCCGTACAAAGCAACAATACAAATAAATAATAGCATACTACCTTCATGATTTCCCCAAGAGCCGGCAATCTTATAAATTAATGGTTTTGTAGTATGTGAGTTTTGATAAACAGCGCTTACATAAAAATCTGAGATCACAAAACAATAAATTAGAAAGATAAAACTAAAAAAACAAAAAATACAACTCGCAATATAAGTTTTTAGATAATGAGAATAATTTTTTTTAAAAAATAGAAAAGATGTAGTAAGTGATGTCATTAATGATAATAAGACAAAACTATTTCCAATAATATTATTCATGATCAATCATTTTCTTTTAAAATTACCAATTTTCTTAAGACTGTCTGCTACCTCCTTAGGCATATAATTTTCGTCGTGTTTAGCTAAAATTTTTGTACCTACAAAAGTTTTTCTTGAAATTAAATTTCCTTCTACAACCGCTCCTTGGCCTTCAACAAACAAATTTGGCAGAATACCAGAATATGTTACGGATATTTCTTTATTAAAATCTGTAATTATAAAATTATACTTTTTGTTTTCTTCACTGATTGAGTCTTTTTTAACCATTCCACCAATTCTAATTTTTTTATTTGGCAGTTCGATAAGGTCAGATACCTCTGTCGGTGAGAAAAAATATATAGTATTTTCCCTCAAAGCACTAAACAAAAACTTCGATATTATTAGAAAAGTTATTATTGATATTAAAAATATTACTATTCTTTTATTTGTATTTGTGCTCATTGTTCAAACCTTTGATTAACTTTTTTCTCTAAGAATTTTCAGCTTAAAACTCTCAACTTTAAACCTTATCAAAAAAACCATCAATGAAAAAAATGCAAAAGCAATAAACATAAACATTAATGGAGCCAGCATACTTTCATGTATTGTGCTTTCCTCTAAAAATTTTATGCTTGCAGGTTGATGCAAAGTATTCCACCAAATAACTGAAAATTTTATTAATGGAATATTTGCAAGACCAAAAACCGCGATCAATGATGATATTTTTTCAGCAGTGAAAATATTTTTAACTACGACCCAGCTTAAAATATAAAAAATGTATAACAAAACTAATAACATCATTGAGGTCAGTCTTGCGTCCCACGTCCAAAAAGTACCCCAGGTTGGTTGTCCCCATAAAGATCCGGTAAAAATAGATATCAATGAAAAAGTGAAACCAATTGGAGCTAAACTTTTAGTAAAAATTGTGAATATTCTAAACCTGAAAATTAAACTTATTAAAGAGAAAACACTCATCGCTGAAAAAATCATTAATGCTAACCAAGAAGACGGTACATGAACATACATTATTCTAACAACTTCACCCTGCAGATAATCAGATGGTGAGAAAAAAAATGATAATACTAAACCTATTATTAATAATACTAAAAAAGTAATTTTAAGATAGTCAAAATAATCATTGTAAATACCTACAATTTTTTTGTTTTCAAAAATTCTACGCATATTAAATTATGTACTTTATAATTGGAAATTTTAATGTGACAAAGTTTGTCCAGCTCGAAGAAGGGAGATTGGGACAGAAAACTCCGAACTGGACAATTAATACTTATGTAAACCTTTATTTTGTCAGATGATTGTGTGAATATTGTTTAATTTGTGGCAGGTTAATTTGAAGATTTTAAATATAGTCCATCTTGGTTTTGGCCATTAAATATTTCCTTTATTAAAGGATGGCTAATTGGCTCTTTTCTATCATCTAATAATAAATTTTGTTCTGAAACATAAGCCTCATAAGTTATTTCCTCATTTTCTGCCAATAGATGGTAAAAAGGCTGATCTTTTCTCGGCCTTACATCTTTTGGAATTGATTGATACCACTCCTCAGAATTATTAAACTCAAAATCGACATCATAAATAACTCCTCTAAAATCAAATAGCCTGTGTTTAACCACTTCACCTATTGAGAATTTTGCTTTCTTAGGATTTTTTAGCATTCTACTAATAATAAGTAGTTATCTTAAAATAAAAATCAAGATATTATTTTGTCGTGGATATCATTTTCATTGGTATGTTGTTTACCTTAGTTTCAAAATAAATATTTGAAATATCTCTATTATGCACAGGATAAAAAATGTTAATTTTAATATTATTTAATTTTTTTTCTCTTTTAATCTTATGACCAGAAACTGTTTGATAATATAACGTGCATAGTTTGTGCCCATTTCTAGCTAAATTAGCATCAACCAGTTTCAAGATATACACATCCTCACCATCAAAAACTTTTTCACTGAAATTACAATTATTGAGCCCTTTTTTTAATATTTCAGTCAGAGCTGATAAGGGATCGCTCACGTTAGTTAAATCTGAAATATTAATTTTTTTGTAACCCTTTTTTGTTTTGATATTCTTAAAATTGTTTCTTGCATCCTTACCCATGAACTTAGCATTAAGTTTTTTGTTAAAATTTTTTTTATTTCTAGAATATTTGTACTCCGATATATTATCATCATAAGATGTGAAAGCTGTTGATTGAAATTTATAAAAAAAACCAATTAACCCTTCGCTTTTTATATTTGCCGTGGCGTAGGATTTGTTTAAATTTAACGAAATAGTAGCAAAAGTAACGTTTAGTGTAGAAATCTTGTAATTATATTCTTCTGCAATTAAGTTTTTGCAAATTAGTGTGAAAAAAATTATTATAGTTGTTACTCTCATGAATAAATTTTTAAAGATTATATCAGACTTTGGGCCTTTGCTGATATTTTTTATTTTTTATAAAAAGTATGGAATGATCGAAGCAATATTGCCTCTAATTATTGCAACGGTCATTTCAGTAATAATAATGTATTGTTTTGAAAAAAAAATTAGCCCTATGCCAATAATTGGAGCTGTTCTAGTATCAGTATTTGGCGGACTTACAATTTATTTTGATAACAAGGTTTTTTTCTATATGAAACCCACCATTATAAATATTCTTTTTGCATTAATATTAATGTATGGGAAGTTTTTTCTTAAAAAATCTTTACTTCAATTGCTTTTAGAAAATACTATTAAATTAAAAGATGAAGGATGGAAAATATTAACTGATAGGTGGATCTATTTTTTTATATTTTTAGCATTTTTAAATGAGATGGTATGGAGAACACAATCAGAGGAAATATGGGTACAATTTAAGGTTTTTGGAATTCTTCCAATTACTTTTGTATTTACGATATTTCAAATTAGAATAATAGAAAAATTTAGAATTACAAATGTTTAGATATAAGTTAATAAAAAATAAAGAAATCGATAAGGAAAACTTTTTTAATAAAAATGAACTTGGTGAAATTCTTAATCTATATGGAAAGATGGTCTCCAAAGGTGAATGGAAAGATTATGCTTTTTATATAAATAAAAATTTAATTAGCTTTGATATTTATAGAAGATCATCTGAAAAACCTTTGTTGCAAATTATCAAGATACTTAAGGGTAAAAAAGATTTTAAATACCAAGTTAAAGACCAACACGGTAAAATTATTAAGAATACCAACGAATTAAAAAGTGCTGTTAGTTTTTTACAAAAAAGAAACTTAAAAGTTATTAAATGAAAAGAAAGAAAGGAAGATTACCAAAAAAAAACTGCCCAACTTGTGGACTAGAATTTACGTGGAGAAAAAAATGGAGAAATAATTGGGAAAATGTTAAATACTGTTCTAAAAGATGTTCAAGAAATTAAAATATTATCTTCTTTGTCCAAATAGTCTTAACAACATTATGAATAAATTTATAAAGTCTAGGTATAAGGTTAAAGCTCCCATCACAGCTTTTTTACCCATAACCTCACCACTGTCAGAAGCGTAATACATGTGTTTGATTTTTTGTGTATCATACGCTGTCAAACCTACGAACACTAGCACTCCAATTATTGATATAATAAAATGCATTGCCGAAGATTTTAAAAATATATTAACGATAGATGCAATAATTATTCCAATTAGTCCCATCATTAAAAATGATCCCCAGCCAGTTAAATCTTTTTTAGTTGTATAACCGTACAAACTCATGGCACCAAATGTTGCAGATGTAATAAAAAATACTCTCGCAATACTTGGCATAGTATAAACTATAAAAATAGATGATAAAGAAGCTCCCATTAATGCTGCAAATATCCAAAATACAGTTTGAGCTTTGGATGCACTCATTTTATTAATTCCAAAACTCATGTAAAACACAATTCCTAATGGCGCTAAAGCCACAACCCACATTAATGCAGATTGATACATTGCATTCCCTAATGGTGTCAGACCAACTATATTACCTGATCCATCAGTAACTGCAGCAAACTTAAAAATTATCAATGCAACTATGCCTGTCAGCAAGACCCCTGAAGACATATAATTGTATACTTTCAGCATGTATGATCTTAAACCTTGATCTACTTTGGAAGTCTCAACTGATGCAGTTGATTGTATTTTACTAATTCTGTCTTTTAAATTCATAGTAATATATATGATCAAAAATAAATAAAATTCAAGCCTAAAAAATATCAAAAAACCATTAGGTTTTTTAAATCAGTGTAAATTAAATCTAATGCGACATATAATATTGCAAATAAACCTAACCAAGCGATCCACCGGTATTTGATTATTAAATTTGAAATCAACTTAGCCATCGTTGCCATTAAGATGATAGATAATACTAAACCAAATGCCAATATATAATAATGGTCTTTTGCAGCGCCTGCAACACCAAGCACGTTATCTAAACTTAAACTAATATCTGCAATCGCAATTGTTATAACTGCACTCAATAAAGAACTTTGGCCTGATACTACTTTTTTTGTTTTTGGTTCGATTCTTTTAACTACATCTTTATAAAGTTTATAAACAACCCATAATAAAATTAATCCACCGACTAATTTTAGCCCAGTGATTTGCAGTAAAAAAACTGTCAGGAGAGCAAAAATAATTCTAAAAATTACTGCCAAGCTAATTCCCCAAAACATTATTCTATTTCTGAGTGATTTTTTAAAATTAGAAGCAAGCATACCTATTATGATTGCATTATCTGCAGCTAGAACTAGGTCAATTAAGATAATTTGAAATAAAATTAATATTTGTTCACTCATTATTTATTTTTTATAACTATCTGATATTAACTATCATGAAATTTAAAGAAATAATATGAATTATAAAAGTCTAGGAAAATCAAACATCAAAGTAAGCACCATTGGACTTGGTACAATGACATGGGGTGAACAAAATTCTGAAAAGGAAGCATTTGATCAAATGGATTATGCGCAAGATGCTGGAGTAAATTTTTTTGATACTGCAGAACTTTATCCAGTTCCGCCTTCTAGTAAAACCAGGGGTGAAACAAGTAGAATTATTGGTAGATGGATAAAAAATAAAAAAAATAGAAATAAAATTATAATTGCTGATAAAATTGTAGGAAGATCTGGCATGGATTGGTTCAGAGAAAATTCAGAACAAACTAGACTTAACAAATCTCAAATTTCTTTTGCTTTAGATAGATCCTTAAAAGATTTGGATACTGATTACATAGATCTTTATCAACTTCACTGGCCTGATAGACCAATAAACGTTTTCTCAGGTTTGGAATATGTTCACAAAGAAACGGATGAAAATAATACAATTTTAGAAGTTATTGAAACACTTGAAGAAAGTATAAAAAAAGGAAAGATAAGAAGCTTTGGAATTTCAAATGAAACACCCTGGGGAACTTCCGAATATTTAAAATTCTCAGAAATAAAAAAGCTCTCTAGAGTAGTTAGTATACAAAATCCATATAATCTTTTGAATAGAAGTTTTGAAGTTGGATTATCTGAAATTTCTATCAGAGAAAATGTTGGTTTATTGGCTTATTCACCTCTAGCAAGCGGTACGTTGAGTGGAAAATATCTAGATGGTAAACTCCCTGAAGGTAGTAGATTAAAGCTATTTGGTAATAGATACCCAAGATACAGAACTCCAAATTCTGAAAATGCGATAAAAGAGTATATAAAAATTGCAAATACCTATAACTTAGACCCCTGTCAAATGGCAATTAAATTTTGCGAAATAAAACCCTTTGTTACATCAGTTTTGATTGGTGCAACTAAAATGGATCAGCTTAAACTTAATATTGATAGCGTAAATATCGAGCTTAATAATAAAATTTTAGAGGATATTAATAAAGTTCAATTAGTATATTCAAACCCATGTCCATAAGAAAAATTTCAATTTTAACTTTGCTTTTGTGTTTTTTTAATTCGCAATCTTTTGCGGAAATAAAAACTGAAAAAAAATTTAAAATGTGGGAAAGTCAATATATGAATAAGGATGGCAAAAAAGTTTGTTTTGCAGTCTCAATGCCAACAAATATGAGTCCAAAAAATTTAAGCAGAGCTGAGTCTAGAATTTTTGTATCTTTCAGGCCAAGCGAAAACATAAATAATGAAATAAGTATAACAGGTGGCTATGAATATAAGAAAAAATCACAGGTTAGAGTAAATGTTGGTAATTCAAATTTTAAACTAGAAATTAAAGATAATTTTGCTTGGTTAGTTAGCTACGATGATGAAATTAGAATGATTAGAGCAATGAAAAAATCAAACAAAGCTAAAGTTATTGGTATCTCCTCAAGAGGCAATAAAACAACCGATACTTATTCTTTGATGGGTTTCACTAATGCATATAATGCTGCTAGAAAAAATTGTAGAAAATAAACAACATTAGAATGAAAAAAATCAAAAAAATTGTATTAGCCTACTCAGGTGGTTTGGATACTTCAGTAATATTAAAATGGCTTCAGGAAAAGTATAAAGCAGAAATCATTTGCTACACAGCAGATTTGGGTCAAAACATTGATAGGAAAACTCTATATAAAAATGCTAAAAAACTAGGAGTTAAAAAAATTATCATCGAGGATTTAAAAGAAATTTTCGTTAAAGACTATGTGTTTCCGATGCTAAGGGGTAATGCTCTTTATGAAGGAACTTACCTCCTCGGAACATCTATAGCTAGACCTTTAATTGCTAAGAGGCAGATTGAAATAGCAAAAAAATTTAAAGCACAAGCTGTTTCTCACGGTGCCACGGGTAAAGGAAATGACCAAGTAAGATTTGAACTTGGTTATCATTACTTCGGCCCAAAAATAAAAATTATTGCTCCTTGGAGGGAGTGGAAGATGCAATCAAGAAATGACTTAATAAAATATGCAAAGAGAAATGGTATTTTAGTGCCTAAGGATAAAAAAGGAGAGCCTCCCTTTTCGGTTGATGATAATCTATTACATACTTCTACAGAAGGAAAAATTCTTGAGGATCCAAGAAAATGTGCGCCAGAATTTATTTTTCAAAGAACAGCTTCGCCAGAGAAAGCTCCTGATAAGTCTACTGTTATAAGTATAGAATATAAAAATGGAAATCCCATTGCTTTGAACAATAAAAAGTTATCACCTGCAAAGCTACTTTCAAAATTAAATTTAATCTCTGGAAAAAATGGTATTGGAAGAGTCGATTTAGTTGAAAATAGGTTTATAGGTATAAAATCAAGAGGCGTTTATGAAACACCAGGAGGAACAGTGCTCTTATTTGCAAATAGAGCTGTACAATCAATAACCCTTGATAAGAAAACAATGCACGAGAATGATGAAATTATGCCAAGATTTGCTGAGCTAATATATAATGGATTTTGGTTTTCGAAAGAAAGAATTAAGATTCAAAAAATAATAGATAAAAAGAAATCAAAAGTTAACGGAAAAATTAAATTAAGATTGTATAAAGGTAATATTATTATTCTCAGCAGAGAAACAAAAAATAAAGCATATTCGATAAAAAAAGTTTCTTTTGATGAAAATAAAATGTTTTCAAAGTCTAAAGTAGAAAAATTTATCAATTATCATAAGAAACTATTATAATTTACACAAATAAGTGAGTTGTTAAAATTATGATTTCAGATATAGATGATTCATGCAAGATATTTTGAAAAAGGTACAATTGTCAGGTGCCTTGATAGTTTTAATTTGTACTGTCATCGGATTTGGACTTGAAATATACGAAATGTTCAATAATCGAATGATTACATTGCCAGACTTGCTATTATTATTCATCTATCTTGAGGTATTGGGAATGGTCACAAGTTTTTGGGGAAGTTTAAAAGTTCAACTAACTTACCCTTTGTTTATAGCTTTGACAGCTTTAGCTAGATTAATAATTTTACAAAAAAAGGATGTTTCAAGCGCCTCTTTGCTCTATGAAGGTGGCGCAATTTTATTAATTGCCATTGCTATTTTATTTTTAAGATTAAGAAGAAGTAAAATTTTAAAAATAGACGCTTCAAAAGACGATATATAATTTTATTTAATCTGATTCTTATAAGCTTTTAATGTGTTTTTAAGCAGACAAGCTATTGTCATTGGACCTACGCCGCCAGGAACTGGTGTGATTGCGTAAACTTCGTTTTTTATATTTTCAAAATCAGCATCACCAACTATTTGTTTTGTTCCTTTTTCTATAATTCTGTTTATACCAACATCGATTATGACCGAATTTTTGTTTACCCAATTTTTATTAAGTATTTTGGCTTTGCCTGCAGCAACTACTATAATATCTGCTTCTCGACAAATTTTTTCTATATTTTTAGTTTTAGAATGTGTCACAGTTACAGTGCAATTTTCTCTTAAAAGAAGCTGAGCCATTGGCTTACCATTGATGTTGGATCTTCCGATAATTACAACATTTTTGCCAGTTAGATCTTGTATCACTTCCTTAAGTAATAAGTAACAGCCAAGCGGCGTACAAGGGATCATTGCGTCATTACCTGAGGATAAATTACCTACATTAACGGGATGAAAACCGTCTACATCTTTTATTGGGTTAATTGTATTTATAACTTTTCCTTCATTTATATGTTTTGGCAACGGTAATTGAACAAGAATTCCATGTACATTATTGTCTGAATTTAAATCCTCAATTTTTTTAAGTAAATCATTCTCGCTTATATTAGTTTCAAATTTGATTATTTCAGACTTAATTCCTATATCACCCGCAGATTTTTCTTTATTTTTAACATAAATTTTACTGGCTGGATTGTCACCAATTAATATTACCACCAAACACGGTTTTATATTTGTTTTTAAATTACTAATTTCCTTTTTTAAATTATGCTTTAAATCTTCTGCAATTTTTTTACCATCGATAATCATTTAAAAAAGTCCTGGAGCAAAAAGTTCAAATATTATATTTCTTAAAAACATTAGAAGTAATATCAAAATTACAGGTGATATATCTATGCCTGAAAAAACAGGTATAAATCTTCTAATATATTGAAGTGCTGGATTTGTAAGTCGATATGAAAGCTCTAAAAATGCGAACACAACTCTATTTGAAGTATTTAAAATATTAAAAGCGACCAGCCAGCTTAAAACAGCATTAATTATTACTACCCATAAATATAAATTAATGACTGTATCTAAAAGAATAAATATTGACTTCATTTATTCATTTTCTCAACATAGATCGACTGCGAAGGAAAGGCAAACGAAGCATCGGCATCTTCAATAATTTTCTTAATAACAAGCATAAATCTATCTTTAGTAGCCTTCCATTCATAAAAATTTTTAGTTTTTGTATAACAAATTATATTTATATCTATTGAACTTCCCGCAAAGTCACTTAATTTCACTGACACAGGAGTTTTCTCTGAAATGTTAAAATCTTGATTTGTTTCTATGTAATGCTGAATATCTTTTTTGATTTTCATCAATTGTTCAGAGGTACTTCCATACTCTAAGCCAATAGTCATCTCCAAACGTCTATGAGTTGTTTCTGAGTAATTGATGACTGCTTTTTCTGCAAATTGAAAATTTGGTATTGTCGCTAACGATTTATCAAATTTTCTAACTACAGTAGATCTAAAACCTATTTTTTCAACTATGCCCTCAATTATTCCGTCCACAAAAATCCAATCACCCACTTTAAATCTTTTTTCTACTAATACCAATATTCCAGAAATTAAATTCTTAAAAAGATCTTGAGCTCCAAGGGCAACAGCAACACCGAACAGCCCAAGGCCAGCTATAATTGGACCAATTTTTATCCCCCAAATTTCTAATACAGATGCTACGCCTAGTATTAAGATTAATATTTTGAATGCTTTTATAATCCAATTTAAAAGATCTTTTGAGAGTATGTCTTCAATTTTTTTTACTAAAAAAGAAACTGGTTCAATAATTTGATGTAAAGTCCAAAATATTAAAATAGTTACAAGGGTTCTGTTTAAACTTGCTACAAAAAAAGCTGATTTACCATCAAGGTTTATGTAATTACTAGCTATAAAAAAACCTAAAACAATAGGGAAAAATTTTACTGGACTTTCAAGAGATTTGACAAGAGAATTATCAAAATTATTGGTTGTTAATGAAACATATTTTTCTAGTCTTTTTACTACAAATTTTGAAACCAATCCTCTCAAAATTAAAAAAATAAAGAAAATTAATAATGCGATTATGATCTCTGTAATATTGCTACCAGCAACTCCTTGTTGCCAAACATCACTAAATAAATTAAAAAAATTTTCAAATAACTCCATAATTATACGAATTATACTGCTACAAAGGCCTAATCAAGGCAAAATTCTTCATCACCTATATTAAATATTCTAATATTTTGCCACTTGATTTTTTTTAAAGGATTAAGGACATTTTCACTGATAACTCTAAGACAAATTAATTTACATCTATTAGATAAGTTATTTGTTAATATAAGCTTTGCAAATGCGTCGGATGATCTTCTAGAGTATAAAAAAATAGTTTTATTTTCATTGTTATTGATTATTGGAACTATTTGTTTTGAAAAATCTGTGTTTATCAAAGAAGTGTAATTAATAACTGATGTAACATTGTATCCTTCATTTTGGAATTCTTTCTCTAAATTATGAGAAATAAATTCACCCCTCAAATATAAAATTCGTTTTTTTTTATTTTCTACTGAATTAAAAAAAATATTTTTAAGTGAATTATAATTTCCACCCCCAGAAATTACTTTTTTGAAACCAATATTTTGTGCGATTTTGGCGGTTTGGTCACCAACGCAATAACATTGTAATTTCTCTAGTGGTTTAGAAAAATCCAAAAATTTTAATGAATTTGAGCTTGTTAAAATTAAATACTCAAATTTATCAAATTCAATATTAGAATAGTTTTTTTTTTTAGAAATTAGAATTGGGCAATGAGTAATCTTATATTTTTTTGAAAGATTGTTTATTGTACTCTTATCAATTTCCTCTTTTGTAAATAGTATGTGCAAGTTTAGACTCCTTGATTATAAAATCAGTACCAGCTTGATCTAAAATTTCTTCAGCAACATCATATCCGATTAATTTTGATTTTTCTACAATACCTGTTTTATGTGAGGAGTATCTCTTTTTGCCGTCTATCGACAATAGTTCTGCACGTAAGAAAATTTCTCCATCGTCATTAATTACTGCATTAACACCAATTGGAGTATCGCATGCACCGTTTATTTTATCTAAACATGATCGCTCTGCTATAGATATAAATTCTGTTTCTTTATCGTTCACTAATTTTAAAAGATTAATAACGGTTTTATTGTCTGATCTAGTTTGAACTACAATTGTTCCTTGCCCAGCAGCAGGTAAGATTACGTCTTTATCAAAAATTTCAGTAACTACCTTATGAAAACCAAGTCTTTTAATCCCAGCGTAAGCTAGAACAAGTCCGTCAACCAATCCTTCTTTTAATTTTTCGATCCTTGTATCAATATTTCCTCTAATATTTACAATTTTAATGTCATCTCTTATTCTTTGAAGCTGAGAAATTCTCCTAACTGAGCAAGTAGCAACCGTTGAACCAGGCTTTAAGTTTTTATAGGAGTTTGTTATAGGGGAAATGAAAGCGTCTCTTGCATCTTTTCTTTTTAAATATGCACCTAAAACTAATTTTTCGGATCCAAATGTAGGTATGTCTTTAAGAGAATGAACCGCGCAATCAATATTACCAATTAATAATTCTTTTTCAATTTCTTTTACAAATAGACCTTTGCCACCCATTAAAGACAGGTTCTCTGTTTTAAATTTATCTCCAGATGTTTTAATTACTTTTATTTCTACGTCAGTAGGCTTTAAATTTTTGTTTGCTAACAAAAGCTCATCTTTAAAATGTTCAGCTTGTGCTAAAGATAATCTACTGCCTCTAGTACCTACAATTATTTTATTAACTAATGACATTTCGCTACTTAAATCTTATTTTATGTAGTAATAATATTTAAATTTCAGCGACGCGAGGTCGCATTTTATGAAGAAGAATTTAATATTTTTGGGTATTGAAACAAGTTGTGATGAAACTGCAGCATCAGTAGTTATGCAAGATAGTAAAGGGAAAGCAAAAATTCTTTCCAACGTAATATCTAGCCAAATTAAAATTCATAAAAAATTTGGCGGTGTAGTTCCGGACTTAGCATCAAAAGCTCATGCTGATAAAATAGATATAATTATAAAACAAGCAATTTATAAAAGTAAAAAATCATTTAAGGACATTGACGGAGTTGCTGCAACTGCAGGTCCAGGTCTTTTAGTTTGTCTGATGGTTGGAATGACGGCTGGTAAAACAATAGCAAGATTTTTAAATAAGCCTTTTTTTGGTATTAATCATCTTGAGGGGCATGCGTTGAGCGCTGGTATCACAAATGATATTTCTTACCCTTATTTATTACTGCTTATTTCAGGAGGACATACTCAATTTCTATCCGTAAATAAATTTGGAGATTACGAAAGAATAGGAACCACAATCGATGATGCCTTAGGTGAAGCATTTGATAAAGTTGCAAAAATGCTTGGTGCAAATATTCCCAATGGTAAAGTAATTGAAAAAATGTCCTTAAAAGGAAATCCAAAAAAATATTTATTACCAAAACCAATTTTATATAAATCTGGGTGTAATTTATCTTTTGCTGGATTAAAAACAGCGGTCATGTTGCAAATAAAAAATGTAAAAAGTAACCAATCTAAATACGATATGGCAGCATCTTTTCAGGAAACTATCAATGAAATATTAAGAATTAAATGTTCAAAGGCAATGGATATGTTTTTAGACTTGCAACCTAAATTGAAGAATAAAAATTTTGTTGTTGCAGGTGGTGTTGCATCTAATAAATCAATAAGAAATAATTTAATTAAATTATCAAGGTCAAAAGGTTTTACTATAATTTTTCCACCTTCAAAATTATGTACCGATAATGCGGCGATGATTGCATGGGCTGGTATCAAACATTATCAAAAAAAAAGTAAAGGTAATTTTAATGTTGAGTCATCAGCAAGATGGCCGCTCGATCCAGAAGCGCCATTCATGAAAGGTCCAGGATTAAAATTATGAAATATTGGTTAGTAAAATCTGAACCAGATGTATGGTCTATTGACCAACAAATTAACTGCGGATTTGCTGGAGCTACTTGGGACGGTGTAAGAAATTATCAAGCATCAAATAATTTAAAAAAAATGAAAAAAGGGGACCTCTGTTTCTTTTATCACTCAAACATTGGCAAAGAAATTGTAGGAATTGTTAAAGTAATTAAAGAGTCATTTATAGATCCAACTGATAAAAAAAAGAAATTTGTTGCAGTGCAGTTAAGTTTTTATAAAAGATTTAAGAACCCGGTAACATTAGGTAATATTAAATCAAATAAGGCCATTTCTCACATTTCATTAGTAAAACAATCAAGATTATCCGTGATGCCAATAGATTCAAAAAGCTGGAAAATAATTTGTAAGATGGGTAAAATATCGAATTAAATAAAGGGGTGACAGATGGCAAAGAAAAAAAAGAAAAAAGCTAAGAAAAAGAAAAAAAAGTTAAAAAAGATTAAAAAGAAGAGAATAAAAAAGAAAAAGAAAAAGACAAAAAAGAATCTTAAAAGAACTAAGAAAAAAAAAGTTAAAATCAAAAAGAAAAAAAAGAAAAAGAAGACAGTTTTAAAAAAAAGCACACCTAAAACCGCCAAAGATCCAGTATTTAAAGTTTTTCCCGAATGGAAGAAGAAGGGGCTGGTAAACCAAAGTTCTTACAAAGAAATGTATGAGGAGTCAGTTTCAGATAACGAAAAATTTTGGGAAAAACACGGAAAAAGAATTGATTGGATAAAACCTTACTCTCAAATCAAGGATGTTACATATAGTAAAGAAAAAGTTGACATAAAATGGTTTTACGATGGAACCTTAAACGTAGCATACAATTGTATTGATAGACATTTACCTAAAAAAGCTAACGATACCGCTATAATTTTTGAGGGAGACGATCCAAATGTCTCAAAAAATATTACATATCAAGAATTAAAAGATGAAGTATGTAAACTCTCAAACGGTTTAAAAGAAATCGGTATTAAAAAAGGAGACAGAGTAACAATTTATATGCCAATGGTGCCACAAGCAGTTTACTCGATGCTAGCTTGCGCAAGAATTGGCGCAATACACTCAGTAGTATTTGGTGGTTTCTCAGCTGAGTCCTTAGCTGGAAGAATACTAGATTGTAAATCTGAATATGTAATTACTGCAGATCAAGCAATTCGTGGAGCAAAACCTATACCATTGAAGCAAACAACAAATGAAGCTTTAACAAAATGTCCGGATGTTAAAAAATGCGTAGTGTTGAAACATACCGGAGCAGACGTTGAATGGAATGAGAATGTTGACGTATGGTATCACGATATTACTGAAAACGCTTCTACTGAATGCGAACCAGAAGAAATGGGCGCGGAAGACCCGTTATTTATTCTTTATACCTCAGGATCAACAGGAAAACCTAAAGGTGTGCTTCATACTAGTGGTGGTTATATAGTATATGCATCGATGACTCATGAATATATTTTTAATTATAAAGAGGGCGACATTTACTGGTGCACAGCAGACGTAGGTTGGGTTACAGGCCATAGTTATATTGTTTACGGACCATTGGCAAACGGTGCTACAACAGTTGTTTTTGAAGGATTGCCAACTTATCCCGATGCAGGAAGATTTTGGCAAGTCTGTGATAAACATAATATAAATATATTTTATACTGCGCCTACTGCTTTAAGAGCATTGATGAGAGAGGGAGATGAACTAGTAAAAAGGTCTAGTAGAAAATCTATAAGACTTTTAGGTACTGTTGGTGAACCTATAAACCCAGAAGCATGGTTATGGTATTATAAAATTGTTGGGGATTCAAAGTGCCCAATCGTGGATACTTGGTGGCAAACAGAAACTGGCGGTATATTAATATCACCACAACCAGGAGCAATAGATTTAAAACCAGGTTCAGCAACAAAACCATTTTATGGAATTAAACCCGCAATAGTGGATGAATCAGGTAAAGAACTTAAAGGAGCATGCAAAGGTAGATTATGTATGTCTGACTCATGGCCTGGTCAAATGAGAACAGTATACGGTGATCATCAAAGATTTATTGATACGTATTTTTCAACTGTCGACGGGAAATACTTTACAGGTGATGGATGTAGAAGAGACAAAGATGGATACTATTGGATAACCGGAAGAGTGGACGATGTGATAATAGTATCAGGTCATAATCTTGGTACAGCAGAAATTGAAAGTGCATTCGTTGCACATAAAAAAGTGGCTGAAGCTGCTGTTGTCGGATATCCACACGAAATAAAAGGAAATGGATTGTATTGCTATGTGACGCTTAAAGCAGGCGAGGAAGGCACAGACGAATTAAAATCAGAGCTTATTCAATTAGTAAGAAAAATGATTGGGCCAGTCGCAAAACCAGATTTGATCCATTTCACTCCTGGTCTACCAAAAACCAGATCAGGTAAAATAATGAGAAGAATTTTGAGAAAAGTAGCGGAAAATGATTATGGAAACTTGGGGGATACATCAACATTGGCAGACCCTACGGTTGTTCAAAGTTTAATTGATAATAGATTAAACAAGTAAACTAAAAATCGTAAGTTATACCTTTTTTTTCCCAGTCTCCGTATCTTGTAGGTTCTGGACCAGAGGGGCCATTTAATTCTGTCTTCTTTTTATGTTTTTGCCTCTTTTTTTTTCGATCTTTCGCCTCTTTCAAAGCTCTATCTGCGATTATTTGTAATTTTTTTTTCATTTTTAAAATATTGATTTCAACATATAATATTCCAGTGAAAGATTTTTTTCAAACATTACTAAAGCCAGACTGGGATGATAATCCAAAAAAATCTGAAATATTATTAGCTGCTAATAAATTAGAGGTGGGTGAATTTCAATTTTTACAGTTAGCCTATAAAGAGTGGCATGGTCATGAATTGCCAAAAACATTGGTTGATAATATATTCAGAGGATACACAATTCGTAATAATATACCTAATTGGGCAAGACATTACGCAAGAAAAATAGCGCATTTAGATAAAGTGAACAAATTGAACCCTCAAGACCCTAAGTATCATGTTTACGATGTCGAATTTGGTAAACCAATAGGATCAAAAGGTTTATCTAAATTTATTTTTTCAGTTTTAGGTATAACTGTTTTCTTTTTAATATCATTTTATTTGGCAATAATTACAGTGGATGAACCAGCAACACTATTACCTCCGTATTTTGAAAAGAAAAATATTTACCCTGAGCTTTACAAAAAAGAGAACGGTAACAAGAAATAAAAATGTTTGACATACCAAAAGAGTACGAAAATCTTGTAAATATCGTTTTTTTAATTGTTACTGCAGCAATTGCATATCATGGACTAACATTTAGAAGACCAGACGGCGAGTCTGATTGGGTTAGATTATTATTTGGTTGTATAGCCGGTGTTTATTTTTTTTTGGTTTTGTTTAAAGATATTTTGAAAGTTATTTCTTTTTAAAGTTTACCAGGCTTATGCATTATCTGCTCCTTATCACGATCAGGAACGCTTAATACTCTCTCTTCCTCTGGTAACTTTAATTGTTCATAAATGTATTGAGCTCTCTTTCTAATAGAAGAAGGTTTATTAATCATATATAAAATTTTTTCCCCTAATCCAGGACCTTCCACGGCTTCTGAATCTGTTTCTAAAGATTTTATGTAATCTTTAAGTGCTCCTTCATAATCTCCTTTTCTATCTTTTATTATACCTCTGTTTGCATAGGCAGCTGCTAACGTTCCTCTTCCAGTTAAATCATCATCAACTAAAGTTTTATTTAAAAAGATAATTAAATTAGACAACTGTTTTGAAGCTAAATCATATTCTTTTTTATTAATATTTGCTATTGCCTCGCACATCATTGCACCGCGATGCTCAGGGTTTTTAATTAATGCTTCGTTTGCAGCTTTTATTGCTTTGTCCCACATTTTATCTTTTAATCTGTTGTCGCATACTTCTGTCTCATAATCTCCAGGTGGTCTGTTTACAAAAGATTTATAAACTGCCCAAAAAGTAAACATTACAAAAGTTGAAACAGCACAAATTATAATAAATCTTCTAAGGATATTGATATTCATAATTTAAAAAACATTTTGTACGTATAAATAACTAAACACAAAAGATAGCAATACGGAAGTTAACCTTGCTCTATTATTTAATTTTTTTTTTACTACTTCGTCCGGCTCACCTTTTTCTTTAAATTGTTTTCTTAAATAAAGATTTAATAAGATTTTTTTTAATGGAAAATACAGGGCCACAAATAGAGCTAATGTCCAAATTGGATCATGGAAAGTGATATAAATATCTTTTAGCATACAACTTCAGGTTATATTTAAGTTAAAAAAAAATAAAATAAATAAAAAGCCTTAAAATAGCACCTAAATGCTGTTGCAATGCAAAAGCAACCCACAATAGCTATAAAAAAAAGGGTTGATAAAACTGTTGAATTAATGGAGATTCCCCTGAAATGTTAAAGGCTGATTATATCAGTTTTTATACGTTACATGTAACAAACAAACAACAAAGGGGGAAACCTTGTCAGCAAAAGTAACATGGCTGATTGCATTTGTGATCTTATACTGGATATACTGCGTATACTGGGGATTAAGATGTGCACAAATGGCAAAGACAGCAACGGATTATTTCGTAGCCGGTCGTAGACTTGGACTATGGGTATTCGTTTTAGCTGCAACAGCCACATCGTTTTCTGGATGGACCTTTATGGGTCACCCAGGATTAATTTATAGAGACGGGTTCCAATATGCATACGCATCTTTCTACGCCATAACTATTCCATTTACGGGTGTTATGTTCTTAAAAAGACAATGGATATTAGGAAAACGTTTTGGTTACGTTACTCCAGGTGAAATGCTAGCAGATTACTTTAAAGGTGATGGTGTTAGAATTTTAACCGTGGTGATAGCGTTATGTTTCTCGATTCCTTACCTTGGATTACAATTAGCAGCTTCAGGAAAACTGTTTAACGTTTTATCTGATGGACTGTTTACTGTAACTGCAGGTACATGGGTCTTAGCTGCCGTGGTGCTAATTTATGTGGCATCTGGTGGATTAAGAGCTGTGGCGTACGTGGATACACTACAATGTATACTACTTGCATTCGGAATCGTAGCAGTTGGTTTTATCGCTTACGATCTAGTTGGCGGATGGACTGAACTTAACAAAGGATTAGCTAATGTCGCAAAAGTAAAAGGTGCGAAGTGGGGATTCACGCAAGATGGAT
Source organism: uncultured Pelagibacteraceae bacterium (assembly GCA_902588515.1). GTDB lineage: Bacteria > Pseudomonadota > Alphaproteobacteria > Pelagibacterales > Pelagibacteraceae. The sequence goes on along the minus strand of CACIPP010000001.1, from coordinate 68,970 downwards.
ACTCATCATATTTAGCGATTCCAGGAGTAATACAATTTACAGCGGGTCTTGGTAAAGAAACACCTGTTGGTGGATTGTGGACTGGAGTGATGGTGTTAACTTATATGTTTGCTCTTATGGGTATACATTCTGCACCAGCATTCACTATGTGGGCATTTGGAAACGCAGATCCAAGACCGTTTGCACCACAACAAGTTTGGGCTTCTTCATTTGGAATAGGTTTAATCTTATTCTTCTTTACAGCAGCTCAAGGTATGGGAGCGCATTTATTAGGTGCGAACCCAGCAGTTAATGCAGCAGGAGTAAACATTGCAAATGTTTTACCTGAATCAATTGGAAAAGGTGGCCAAGGGAACTTAGTTCCTTTCTACATCAACACAATTGGTGATGCAGCTCCGTGGTTTGTTGGTCTATTAGCAGTTTGTGCCTTAGCAGCTATGCAGTCTACAGGTGCAGCTTATATGTCAACAGCAGGCGGAATGTTAACTAGAGACTTATATAAGAAATACCTAAATCCAAAAGCTTCTCACGCAACGCAGAAGTTATTTGGAAGATTGGGTGTTGCTTTCATAGTCTTCTCAGCACTATTAGTTGCTACTTACTCAAAAGATGCACTTGTCCTATTAGGTGGACTAGCAGTTGCATTCGGTTTCCAAATGTGGGTACCGTTAATGTCAGTTTGCTACTTCCCATTCTTTACAAGACAGGGTGTAACTTTAGGTATGGCAGCAGGTATTGTAGCTGTTATGTTAACTGAAAGTATTGGTGTCAAATTATTCGGTGACGCTCTTCCTTGGGGAAGATGGCCTTGGACAATGCACTCTGCATTCTGGGGTATGTTCTTTAACCTAGGTACAGCTATTATCGTTTCTGCAATGACACAAAATGCAAGTGATAGAGCACATAGACAGAAATACCATGACTTCTTAGCTCAACATGCTGGATTACCAGCATCTAAGCAAGGTCTAAAACCAGTAGCTTGGGCAATTACCCTAGCGTGGTTATTCTTCGGAATTGGACCTGGAGCAGTTATTGGTAATGATATCTTTGGTTCACCAAATGACTATTCAACATGGACATTTGGAATTCCATCTATCTGGGCATGGCAAATTCTATTCTGGGCTTTAGGAGTCGGTATGATGTGGTTCCTAGCGTACAAAATGGAAATGTCTACAATTCCAGATAAGGAAATCGTTGCATTAACAGACGACATTGGAGACACGCAAAGAGCGTAATTTCCTAAATTTTATTTGAAAAAGGGCGAGTTTATCTCGCCCTTTTTTTTTGTTTTTTCCTTACGAAAGATTATAAAGAAGAATAACTTTCAATGAAAAAAAATATAAAGATTGCTCCGTCTATTCTATCGGCAGATTTTGCTAACCTAGAGAAAGAAATTTCAATTCTTAATAATTCTGAAGCTGATTATATTCACGTTGATGTCATGGATGGTCATTTTGTTCAGAATCTAACTTTTGGACCTCCAGTAATTGAAAAAATAAGAAATTATTCAACAAAACCTTTTGACGTTCATTTAATGATTGAGTCTGTTGATCAGTATTTAGAGTCATATTCCAAAGCTGGTGCTGACATTATTACGATCCATCCTGAAACAACAAATAATTTGGACAATGCAATATCCAAAATTAAATCACTTGGTAAAAAAGCTGGAATATCATTAAATCCAGATGTATCTCTTGACAAAGTTTTACCTGTTATAAAAACAATTGATCTTGTACTAATCATGAGTGTTTATCCTGGATTTGCCGGTCAAAAATTTATCCCTGACGTTTTAGAAAAAGTAAAAATATTAAGAGAAAAAATAAATAAAGAAAATTTAGATGTAGAAGTAGAAATTGATGGTGGCATAAATATTGATACTGCAAAATTAGCAAAAAAAGCTGGTGCTAATGTATTAGTCGCGGGCACAGCTGTTTATTCGGAAAATAAAGTTTTAGAGAATATAAAATTATTAAAAAACTGTTGATACGTGAATTATAGATTTATAAATCTTTTCATTGCTTCGATTTATAAATACCTAAAAGAAAAAATTAAACAAATATACTTTTCAACTAGTCTCTACAATAAAACTCTTTCAGTGGTTCCTCCAACTAGAAGTTATGACATGAATAACATACCGTTACTGCAGGAAATAATTGACCAAGATGAAAAGATTATAAACTTAATAAAAGAATTTTCTAAAAATATTTGGAAACTAGATAATATTGGAAACAATAATATACATAAACTTAACGCTTTCTCATGGTTACCATTATTTGATGTTAAGAAAGATAAAGTGCTAATAAAAAATTTAATACTTGAATGGCTTAAAAAATACGAAAATTATAATTCGAATGCATGGTCATTAAACTTAATATCTAAAAGAATTATTTTTTGGATATGCTGTTCGCATTTTACTGTTAGAAGTGAAGATCTCGTTTTTAGGAATAGAGTAATCAACAGCATTATTAAACAGTCTTTTCATCTGAATAAAAACATCAACCTTTTAAGCAAACCTATAGATCGAGTTTTTGCTTTGGTATCTTTGGTGCTTACAAGCATTACATTCGAGGGTTACCAAAAATTATTTCAGGTCTCTTTAAAAAATCTTAATACTGAAGCTAAATCTATGATAGACAAAAATGGATTTGTTTTAAGCAAGGATCCTGAGGAGCAATTTTGGTTATTACATCATCTATTTATTGTGAAAGAATTTCTAATATTTTCACAAAATACATCTCCAGAATTTATTGACAATCTCATCATGTCTGTTGGTAATAATTTATTGGGACTTTACTATAGTAATAATGAGATACCACTTTTTAATGGATCAAAAAAATTAAATATTGAAAATTTTAATAAACTATTGAAACTAAAAAATTATAATTTTGAAAAGAAGAACATCACACATTCTTATTTATATACAAAAATTAAAAAATTTGAATTAATGATGGATGCTAATAGTCCTCCACCTGATTTTAAATCTCAAAATTATCAATCTGGCTGTCTATCGTTTGAGTTTTTATATAATGGAGAAAAAATTATTACTAATTGTGGTTCAGCTAAAAATTTTTCTGATAACTTGTCTATTATAAGTCAATCTACTGCAGCACACTCAACAATTACAATTAATGATACCTCTTCTTGCTTGTCACAACAAAACAAGCTTATTAAAAAATACTTTGGGAATTCACTTAAGAGAAAATTAAAAGTTTATAAAAAAGATATTATGAAATCAAAGCATTTTGCTACGGTGTCAGCTGGACATAATGGATATAACTCAAATTATAATTGTCTTTACGAAAGAAAGATAACTATTAATGATCTTGAACATAAATTATCAGGAGAAGAACTAATAATTATTACAAAAAAAATTAATAAGAATATAAATTATGCACTGAGATTTCATGTAGTTCCAGAAACAAAGCTTTTACAAACTCAAGGTGGTGATATTTTGTTAAGTTTACACAATCAAGGTTGGAAATTTCAAACTAATAAGAGTAATTTGAAAATTGAAAAGAACCTTTATTTCGCAAATTACGATAAAATTATTGATTCGCAATGTATAGTTATTGAAGGTAAATTAAATGAGAGCTTAAATAAAATCGAGTGGTCACTAGAAAAAACGAATAAATGACAAAAAAAATATCAAGATGTTTAATATCTGTATCTGACAAAACAGATTTGGATAAATTATTAAAAGTAATTAAAAAATATGAAATTGAAATTATTAGTACCGGTGGCACTTACGAATTTATAAAAAGTAAAAAATATGATTGCATAGAAATTTCTGAATTTACTAGTTTTCCTGAAATTTTGGACGGAAGAGTAAAAACCTTACATCCTAATATACACGGTGGTATTTTGAATATTAGAGATAACAAAAATCATCAAGACCAAATAAAAAAAAATAATATTAAAAATATTGAACTCGTTATAGTAAATTTATATCCGTTTGAAAAAAAATTATCAGAAAACAAAAGTTTTGAGGAGATGATTGAAAATATAGATATTGGTGGACCATCGATGCTAAGATCTGCAGCAAAAAACTTTTCTGACGTAACGGTTGTTTCGTCGATCAATTATTATGATGATCTAATTAAAGAATTAAATGTACACGGCGGAGCAACTAGTATTGAATTTAGAAAAAAAATGGCTAATGAAACATTTAACGAAACTGCATATTACGACTCGTTAATTTCAAATTGGTTTTCAAAAGAAAATAAAATTAAATTTCCAAACAAAAAAACCATATCTGGAAAATTAGTTGGTAAGTTAAGATATGGCGAAAATCCTCACCAAACTGGTGCTCTATACTCAGTTATAAATAATAATAATTTCTCGAATTTTGATCAACTAATGGGAAAGGAAATGAGTTATAACAATTACCTAGATGCATTTAATGCCTTTGAACTAATTTCCGAATTTAAGAATGGTTTTGCAACGGCAATAATTAAACATAATAACCCATGCGGTTGTTCCTACGAAAATGACGGACTTAAGAGTTACTTGAACGCCTTTAACGCTGACCCAAAAAGTGCTTTCGGAGGTGTTGTAGCTTTTAACTTTAAAATTGAAGAAAATCTTGCATCTGAGTTAGTTAAAACATTTTATGAGGTAATATTAGCTCCAGATGTTTCTAAAGGTGCAATTTCTATATTATCTACTAAGAAAAATTTAAGAGTTATTAAAACTTCAAGTACAAAAATTAAAGGAAATTTAGATTATAAAATATTGGGAGGTGTTCTTTTATCACAAGATAATAATGAATTTTCCCTTAATAAAAATGAATTAAAAATTGTTACAAATAAAAAGCCAAGTGACAAAGAATTTGAGGATTTATTATTTGCTGAAAGAGTTTGTAAACATGTAAAGTCAAATGCAATAGTTATAGCTAAAAATAATAAGACAATTGGCATTGGAGCTGGACAAACTAGTAGAGTGGCATCTTGTAAAATTGCAGTAGATAACTCTTTAGAATTTACATCAACAAAAGATGTAGCTGGTAGTGTTGCAGCCTCTGACGCTTTTTTTCCCTTTGCAGACGGTATAATGAAATTGATTGATTTAGGCGTTACTTCAATAATCCAGCCTGGTGGATCGATCAAAGATGAAGAAGTTATCGAAGAAGCAAATAAAAGAAATGTCTCAATGGTGTTTACCAACCGTAGAAATTTTAAACATTAATTTATAACATCAATCTTAGCAGCTAAAACAAAGTCACCTTCAGACAAGCCTTTTATAGCATGTGTAAAGATTGTGATATCAGCATATCCCCAACCAAATTTCAGGTCTGGGTGATGATTTTCTTCCTCGGCAACTTCAGAAACTTTATTTATAAAGTTTAAACTTTCTAGAAAATTGTCAAACTTAATATTTTTGTTTAAACAGTTATAGCCATCTATCGTTTGTTTTACTTCCCAGTTCTTAAGTTCTTTTTTTAATTTAGTTATTTCATCGTCTTTTAAAGCAGGAACATCTCCGCTACATGGAATGCATTTTTTTTTTGCTAATTCGCTCATTTAATATCCTCCGTCAGATCCACCGCTATCTGTTTGTGCATCCAACTCAATTTGCTGCAATCCCTTTTTAGAAACGACATATTTACCGTCTTGTTTTTTTGCATCATACCAGTCGTCTATATTCTTTGACATATCAGATACATAAACTTGAAAACTTTTTTTCACTACTACGCCTTTATCTTCTACTATTTTAATTCTGGTTTTTTTATCAATATATTCGTACCTCGCGCTTTCGCAACTTATTAAAAATAAACAAGATAGAATTAACAAAATCTTTAGTTTCATAGTTTTTAAAAAATACACAATTTTTTATATTAAAATACCCTTAGATTGTCGCAGGATTGTTATTTAATCAAGTAGTCAATTAATCAATATATACCCTTTTGGCGAGACACGCATAATGTTCTAAAAATTTATCATTTTTATAATCATATTTAGACATTACCAGTCTTAGAGCTAAATCCTCAAACTTTGTGATCTGAAAAGCTAATTCATAATTCTCAAATCTTGCCGCAAAAAAGTTTTCTCCAATTTCTAATTTATCTGCACCCATAAATTCATATTTATTTGTTTTTTTATCAAAATAATAAAATCCTGTTGCTTCAAGTTTAAAATTTAAAGGTTTGTATTTTTTTTTTCCAAAAGCTGCTTCCAGGTTAAGACAGTCAATACTTATTCCTTCGTCAGCATATGAAGTAATTGGAAATAATAATAAGAATACTATGGTGATTCTTTTCATATACTCAGCTTCTAATTACTTAAAGACTATTTGTAGACTCAATAGTGGCGGATTAAAGTTTAATTAAATTTTAATATTAAGTGTTGCAGGAGTGTTGCAAGATTGTTGCTAAATCAAGTAGTCGTTATTTAAACCATTCAAATTTGAACCAAAATTCATAAATCAAACCTATAAAACCTAGACCACAATAAATATATGTAAGATAACCCCAAACAGGACTTTCCTTTTTTTCTTTTTTTTCTTTTATATATCTTCCTGTGCACTCCAACAGGGCAATGATTATGTGAAGTACAATTGCATAGTAAGGTAAGATTAACCAGTGATGAATTACATCACTTAAATATCCAAATATAAAACCTGCTATTGCTGAACCAAAAACACCAAAGACCCAAAAAGCAGAAGCAAGGTCCAATGTGTATGAGGAATAAAATTTCTCAAATATGTTTTCTTCTTTTTTTGCCATAAAAAATTTTACCATTGTAGTCAGATTGCTGCCAGCTCAAAAATATTTTATGTTTATTGTTGCAAACAAATGTTTATTTAAACTTTAGCAATTGATTTGTAATCAATGGGTCCGCGGCATGTCTATTTTATATTATAATTACGTTAGATTGCGTTGTGAGCTCTAATCGCTCCATTTTTTTAGGATTTTTTGGAGCGGGTGAAGGGAATTGAACCCACGACCTAAACGTTGGCAACGTTTCGCTCTACCACTGAGCTACACCCGCATAATTCTAATTATAGATGTATAGTTTTCTAAATTCAAATATTTTATAACATCAAAATGAATAAAATATTAACAATAATTTGCTTTTTTCTAGCTCTTAACTGCAATGCAGAAGAATTTAAGCTGAGAAAACTTTATGATTTATCGAAGCCTTGGGGACTTGCATTTTATAATTCTGATTTGATTGTAACAGAACAAGGTGGGAAAATTTTTTACTTAGGGTTATCTGAAAAATCAAAAAGAGAAATTAGTCATAACTTAAATTTTTTAGAAATTGGGCAAGGGGGGTTACTAGATATAATTAATCATAATAAAAAATTATATATTTGTTATACAGAAAAAAGAATTGGAGGAACAAGCACTTCTGTTGCAGCAGGTTATTTAGAGTCTAATAAAATAAAATTTAAAAATATATTTAGAGCAGAGCCGCCAATAGATAGTGGATATCATTTTGGCTGTAGAATGGTTATAAGAAATAACATGCTATTTGCTTCTATAGGAGAGAGAGGCAAAGGAATGATAGCTCAAGATGCATCAAAACACCCAGGAAGCATCATAAGAATAAATCTCGATGGATCACCTCCTAAATCAAACCCTAAATTTAATAAAAAAAAGGGATGGTTACCTGAAATATATCAAATTGGGATACGAAATCCTCAGGGCATGACTTTGTCTCCGTATGATGACAAAATATATATTTCTAATCACGGTCCCAGAGGTGGTGATTTTTTTGGCGAGGTAAAAATTGGGGAGAATTACGGCTGGAAAATTATTGCATGGGGTGGAACAAATTACGATTTTACAAAAATTGGAGATGGCAGTGCATGGAAGCCTGGTTTTACTAAACCTCTTAAAACTTGGGTCCCTTCAATTGCTGTAAGTGGAACACAAATTTACAAAGGCAATGAATTTACAAATCTAAACAATCATATTTTAATAGGATCACTTAAAGATCAATCACTAAGAAAAATTAATTTTGAAAATAGCATTATAGGCAAAGAAAAAATAATTTTTAAAGGTGATATTGGCAGAATCCGTGACTTAAAAATTGATAGTAGTGGTAAAATTTATTTATTAAGTAATGGCCCTGGTGCTTTGTGGCTTATGACTCGAAGATAAATTTTGGGCAGCGCTTTAAGCGCTGCCCACATGGTAAATTTAAAATGGGTTCCTAGGCTGAACCTTATTGTAGCCAAGAATCTTTCCTTTGTTTTTTCCTGACTTAATCAAATATCCGTTTGTACCATTTCCATTAACTTGAACTGGTTTAACAGATTGATTTAATGTCCTCGCACGTTTAGCCTTTGATACTTTTCGGCTAAAACTGTCGAGGATTTGGTGCATTCTTTGCATCATATTTTCCTCCGTTATGTTTTAACCTACTTTTAACCGATGTAGATCGGCCACTTTGTATCCATGTGGATGGTAAGTTGATACTAATCCTTTTTTTAATTTTTTTCAACATCATTTAATCTTAGGTTTTGTAACAAGACAAATTAGTATAATATCTAATTTTTATGAAGAAATTGAATATTAACGAAATGCCAGAGGAAATACCTGTCTTCCCTCTTTCCAGTACAATATTTTTTCCTAAGACAGTGCTACCCTTAAATATTTTTGAACCAAGATATAAGCAAATGGTAGAGCATGCTATAAAAAAACAAGGTCTAATAGGAATGATACAAGCCAAACAAATGGAAGAAAAAAATAATAAAATATCACTGTTTAACATAGGGTGTGTCGGATACATAGAAAGCCATTATAAAACTCCTGATGGAAGATATCTCATAAATTTGAAAGGAGTATCTAGATTTAAAATAATCGATGAGATTAATAATGATTGTTTATATCGCGAATTTAAAGTTAATTACTTGGACCTCAAGAAAGAGATAACAACCGAGGACTTAAAAAAAGTAGATGTAAACGAACTAATAGATAAAACAAAAAAATTTTTTAAACTTAATCAATTGTCTACGGACTGGAAAGTCGTTGAAAAAGTGTCACCTGACCAGCTTGTTAACTCATTATCAATGATATGTCCATTTACTGTAAGTGAAAAACAAAGACTGTTAGAAACCGACACACTCGATGATAGAAACAAAGTTTTAAATCAAATAATTAACTTTTACTTACTGGGTCAAGCAACAAGTGATGAGAGAATTATCCATTAATTAAGAGCCTTTGTTCATTGAGTCGAAAAATTCGTTATTATTCTTTGTTTCTCTTAATTTAGATATCAAAAACTCTATAGCGTCCATCGTACCCATTGGATTTATAATTCTCCTTAAAACATTCATTTTTTGAAGTTCTTCTTTTTTAAATAACAACTCCTCTTTTCTAGTACCAGATTTAGTAATATCGATTGCAGGAAATGTTCTTTTGTCTGCAACTTTTCTGTCTAAGATTACTTCAGAGTTACCAGTACCCTTAAATTCCTCAAATATCACTTCATCCATTCTTGATCCTGTTTCTATTAAGGCCGTGGAAATAATTGTCAAAGAACCACCCTCTTCAATATTTCGTGCGGCGCCAAAAAATCTTTTAGGTCTTTGCAACGCGTTAGCATCCACACCTCCGGTCAAAACTTTTCCTGAACTAGGTACAACCGCGTTGTATGCCCTTCCCAAACGAGTTATAGAGTCCAACAATATTACAACATCCTTTTTATGCTCTGCTAGCCTCTTGGCCTTTTCAATAACCATTTCAGCGACTTGAACATGACGCATTGCTGGCTCATCAAAAGTAGAGCTAACTACCTCTCCTTTAACAGATCTTTGCATATCAGTTACTTCCTCTGGCCTCTCATCAATCAGAAGAACTATCAAATATACCTCTGGATGATTTGCAGTTATAGAATGAGCAATATTTTGTAATATAACTGTTTTACCAGATCTAGGTGGTGATACAATTAACGATCTTTGTCCTTTTCCAATCGGTGAAACCAAGTCTATTAGTCTTGCAGTAACATCAGGTTTTTTTTCAGCTTTATTTTTTTCTACTTCTAATTTAATTTTATCTTCAGGATATAGGGGGGTTAAGTTATCAAAGTTAATTTTATTTCTTGTCTTTTCAGGATCTTCAAAATTAATTTTGTTTACTTTTAACAGAGCAAAATATCTTTCTTGATCTTTCGGAGCCCTTATCTCTCCCTCTACTGTATCTCCTTTTCTTAATCCAAACCTTCTAATCTGGCTTGGGCTTACATAAATATCATCAGCACCTGGTAAATAGTTAGACTCCATGGCTCTAAGGAACCCGAAACCATCTTGCAATGTTTCTAATACTCCAGAAGCAGTAATTTGTTCATTTTTTTCTGCAAATTTTTTAAGAATTGCAAATAGAATTTCTTGTTTACGCATTGTGCTTGGATTTTCAACGCCAAGCTTCTCAGCTTCAGAAATTAGATCTGCTGGTGTTTTGTCTTTTAGTTCTTGAAGATTCATAAGTAGGGAAATTTGTTAGAAAAATAAATTATAGTATTTTTTTTAAAATTTATCAATATTAATTAGGCATAAAAATAACAAGGAAAACAATGATGATTAGCATTACGGTTGGGATTTCATTTATTATTCTATAGAATTTTGCAGTTCTAAGGTTAAGATTATTTTGAAAGTTTTTTCTACATTTAGATAAAAAGCCATGGAAGCCTGATAGTAAGATAACAAGGATTAATTTTATTTGCATCCACAGTTGCATTGCAATTTCATGGCCCGCCAAATATACCAACCAAATACCGAAAATCCACGTAGCTATCATTGCAGGATTCATAATATATTTCATTAATCTCAGCTCCATTAATGAAAAAATTTCATAAGAGTCACTTTCAGGTTTTACATCAGCATGGTAGACAAATATTCTCGGTAAATAAAGAAGTCCGACCATCCAAGAGATAACTGCTATTAAATGTAAAGCTTTTAATGTTAAATACATAACTAATGAATATAGGTTTTAAGTATATTTTCCATCATTTTAATATGGTCTTCATTGTCATTCAAACAACTTATTAAATCAAAATTCTTACCTCCGCTTTCAATAAAAGCTTCTTTTCCTTGAATAGCAATTTCTTCTAAGGTTTCAACACAATCTGAGGAGAAACCAGGACAAATCATTAAAATATTTTTTTTTCCCTCTGATGGAAGTTTTTCTAATGTTTTATCAGTATATGGTTGAAGCCATTTCTCTGGACCAAATCTTGATTGGAACGTTGTCTCAATTGGTATCTCATTAAATTTTTCTTTAATTAATCTAGATGTTTTTTGACAATAACAATGATAAGGATCTCCTTTATCAAAATATTTTTGTGGAATACCATGATATGAAGCTACGATTAAATCTGGCTTCCAAGAGATTTCGGATAATTTTTTTTTTATACTATTAACTAGTCCATTAATATAATCTTCATTAGATTCATAATGCGGAATAACTTGTAGACTTGGTTGCCATCTCATTTTAATCAAAGATCTATAAACCTCATCACACACAGTGGCTGTCGTAGCTGCTGCATACTGGGGATACAGTGGAAAAAGTATAATATTTTCACAGCCTTCAGATTGAAGTTTTTGAAGTCTAGATTTTATACTCGGATTTCCATATCTCATCGCATAATCAATTATTATATTTTGATTGTTAAATTTTTTTTTTAATTTTTGAGTTTGTTGCTTTGTGTAATATCTCAATGGGGATTCGTTTATGTCAGTCATCCAAATTTCTTTGTAAGCTTTTGCAGTTTTAGACGGTCTTAAGTTTAGAATAAAAAGATTTAATATTATCTGCCATAGTATCGGGTTGACTTCTATCACCCTTTTATCTGAAAGAAACTCTCTTAAATATTTTCTAATATCCCACCATGACGTTGAATCTGGAGTACCTAGATTAACTAGCAAAACACCGTTTTTTCCAAAATTTACCTTTGGGTGGTTAACATTTTTCATTAATTAATAATTTTTAACAAAATTGACTAATTTTTCCACATTTTTAATTTTAGTATGTGGTAGTACTCCATGACCTAGATTAAAAATATATCTTTTATTTTTAAAGAAATCTAAATACTTTTTTGCTTCTATAATCATATCACTTTCGTTATCCATAGTTAAAAGGTCTGGTCTCATGCCTCCTTGGCAGACAACATTAGAGTCTATTTCTAATTTTTTAATATCTGTATCAAAATCTATACTTATGCCATCTGGCTTAACGTTAGCTACAAATGAGTTTATGCTATCTTTAATATTTCGTGGAAAACATATAACGGGAACATTGGGGTATGTTCTTTTTATATTTTCAATTATTTTCTTGTTTGGACTTTCACAAAACATGCTAAGCTTCTCTTTTTTAACAATACCTGCCCAACTATCAAACAGCTGTATCACGTTCGCCCCGTTTTTTATTTGCTCGACACAGTGCCAACTTATAAGATTTATAAATTTATTTAATAATTCTAATATTACATCTTCTCTACAATTTAGATTAAATTCATTTTTTGGAGATTTCAAGTTTAGAGCGTATACTAGTAATGTCCAAGGCGAACCTGCGAATCCAATAAGTGTTTTATCTTTATGTAATAATTTTCGTACGTTTCTTATTGATTTGTAAGAATTAGAAAGTTTATCGATAAAAATATCTTTTTCTATTGAGAGAAAAGCTTTTTTGTCTAATTTTTGTAATACTGGACCAAAATTTTCTTTAAATTTTACATCTTGACCAGCCGCATAATTAACTAAAAGGATATCTGAAAATATTATCGCTGCATCAAAATTAAATCTTTCTATCGGCTGCAATGTTACTTCACTAGAATCTTTTACATTTAAACAAAAATTTATGAAATCTTTATTTTTAGATCTAATTTTTTTATATTCTGGTAAATACCTCCCTGCTTGTCTCATTAACCAAATTGGAACTGTGTTGTTGTTATTTTTGTTTTTATCGAATTTATCTAAGATTAGGTTACTCATATTAAATATATATGTATTAAAGTATTAGTATTATTAGGCATAGTTAATTGTGTGACTAACTTTTAATAAACACTATATACAAAATTATTAACATCCAAAATGCTCAATTTATAACTATTTTAAACAAATAATAACCATATTCAGTTACTATTAATAACTTTTATACTTTTAGTAAAATAATGGATAAAATTTGAGAAATATTTATAAAACCAGATTAATTTTGATAGCCTAGGGATAAATTTGAGTTATATAAATCAATCAACAAGTTTATGAACAAGTTATATAATTTTTTTTTAGTGTCTGATTCCACAGGAGAAACTCTAGATAGAATTTTCTTAGCTATAAAAGCACAGTTTCCAAAATTTAATTACAAAATTCACCATTTTGCATTTATGAGAACCAGTGCACAGACAGCTCAATTAATGGAAAAATGCAAAGAAGCGGAAAATCCAATAATTCTTTATACTTTGGTTGAAAAGCAAACCACAAACCACATAATTAGCGAGTGTAAATCAAAATCGATACCATGTTTTGGTATTCTCGATCATATAATTCCTGACTTCGAAAAAATTTTTAAAACTAAAGCGTCACATGTTCCAAGCGGGCAACATGCTCTTAATAAGGAATATTATAAAAAAATTGAGGCAATGCAATTTACATTAGCACACGACGACGGTCAAAAGCTCGATACGGCTGTTGATGCAGATATTATTATTCTCGGTGTTAGTAGAACGAGCAAAACGCCGACTTCTATTTATTTAGGGGAGAGGGGTTATAAGGTTTCAAATATTCCACTAGTTTTGCACCAAGAACTTCCCGAAACAGTTTTCAATAGTAAAGCCGTTAAAATAGGTCTTACAATAGAGACGGGGCGTTTAACTGATATAAGAAAAACAAGAATTAATATTTTAAATGACAAAAAATCTTCTACTTATACTGATCAGTCTACGATAGATAACGAAATCAAAGAGTCAAAAAAAATGTTTCAATCACGACAAATCCCAATAATAGATGTTACGCGTAAATCTGTTGAAGAAACAGCTGCATCAATAATTAAAATTTACGAGATTACAAAAAAATAATGATTAAGAACGTGATTTTAGCTTCCCAAAGTGGAATAAGAAAAAAAATTCTAGAAGAAAATGGATATCAGGTTAAGCAAGAACCTTCGAGAATAGATGAAGAGGAAATTAAAATTTCAATGGAAGCTAAAAATGCAACGTGCCTTCAAATTGCTAAAAGTTTAGCAGAACTTAAAGCTTCAAAAATTAGTAATAAATATCCTCAAGATATAATTATAGGCGCAGACTCGCTGTTAGATTTAGATGGAAAAAATATAAGCAAACCAAAATCCAAAGAGGAAGCTAAAATTATATTATCAAAACTAAATAATAAGACACATTATCTTCATACTGCGGCTTGTATCTGCAAGGGTGGAAGCATGATTTCTCATTTTCATGAGTCTTGTAAGCTTGTAATGAAAAATTTGTCTGACAAAGAACTTAATGATTATTTAAATAGATTAGACTTAGGGATAATGAAAAAATACGGAGTTTACCAGATAGAGGCCGGTGGGCTTGAATTGTTCGCTGAAATTAATGGAGATATGAATTCGATAATGGGTTTACCTATTCAGCAAATTAATAAATATTTAGAGCAATTAAAATGAAAAAACTGCTTGTCATCGGGAATCCTATTAGTCACTCTTTGTCTCCAAAGCTACATAATTATTGGATACAACAGGAAAAGGTCGAAGCTATTTATGACAAAAAGTTTTTAGAAAAAGAAGAGTTAGAAAAGAATATTCTTGAGATCAAAAAGGGTAATATTTTTGGAATGAATGTTACGATACCATTTAAGAGATTGGTTATTCCTTATCTTGATGAATTAACGGAGAACGCGAAAATAACTCAGTCTGTTAATATTATTTACATGAACCAAAAAAAAATTTACGGAGATAATACTGATATTTTTGGTTTTGAGACACCTTTGATTGACGAAGGTTTCGATGCAAAAAATAAACAAGCCTTGGTTTTAGGCGCAGGAGGTGTATCAACCTCTGTAATTCTCGCACTTAAAAATTTAGGTGTACCTAAAATCACCTTAATGAACAGAACAAAAGATAAAGCTTTGAACATTAAGCAAATATTTAATGATATTGAAGTGAGAGACTGGGGAGAAAGGATTAATTTTGATCTTGTAGTAAATTGCACAAGCCTTGGATTAAATAACGAGGAAATAGGAATAAATCTTAATGATGTTAAGGGGAAAGTTTTCTACGATATAATATACAAACCAAAAACAAAATTTTTAATAAACGCAGAAAAAAACAATAAAATTATTGATGGTAAAATGATGTTTATTTATCAAGCACAAAAATCCTTTGAAATCTGGCACGGAGTATTACCAAAAATAGACCAAAAGGTAATAGGATTGATTAATGATTAGGCTAGCTATGCTTGGAGAAATTGGTAGTGGCAAATCTTACGTGTCAAGATTATTTGGTTTTCCAATTTTTAATGCAGATGAACAAGTATCGTTTTTGTATAAAAATGATAAATCAATTTTTAGAAAATTAAATAAATCTTTGCCAAGATATATTAAGCAATTTCCAATAGACAAAGTACAGTTATCAAAAGCGATAAAATCAGACAGAAAAAACTTAATAAAGATAATTAAAATTGTACATCCGGCTGTACGATCTAAGATGAAATTGTTCCTAAAAAAAAATAATAAACAAAAAGCTGTAGTTTTAGATATTCCTCTATATTTAGAAAATAAAATAAATTTACCAAACGATGTTCTTGTTTTCGTGGATGCTAAAAAAGGCAAAATTCAAGCACACTTAAAAAAAAGAAAAAATTATGACTCTAGATTAATTTCAATATTACAAAGTATTCAGCTATCCACAGACATAAAAAAAATGCGTTCAGATTTAATAATAAAAAATGATTTTAATAAAAAAAATGTTAAAAAAAAAGTAGAAGAGATTATTAAAGAAATTATAATATGATTGAAATTATACTTGATACAGAAACTACCGGTCTTTCTCCTTCCACAGATAAGATTATTGAAATTGCATGTATTGAACTAGATAATCATACTCCGACGGGTAAAAAATTTCATACATTTATAAACCCAGAAATGAATATAACGGAAGGTGCTTATCAAACGCACGGCATCACAAGGGAGTTTCTAAACGACAAGCCCAAGTTTAAAGAGGTTGCTAAAGAATTTTTAGATTTTATCAAAGAGTCAACATTGGTAATACATAATGCTGATTTTGATTTAGCATTTTTAAATAAAGAATTAAAAGATGCAGATTTTAAAGTGTTGAGCAAGGAAAGAGTAGTAGATACTTTATTTATAGCAAGAGACAAATTTCCAGGTCTACAAAATAGTTTAGATGCTTTATGCAAAAGATTTAAAATTGATAATTCTAGAAGAGAGAAACATTCCGCACTCCTTGATTGTGACTTATTAACAAAAGTATACATTGATTTACTTGATAAAAAAGAACCAACATTTGATTTATCAATTAAGGATACAAATACATCAAACAACGATCTAATAGATCTAAAAAACAGAAAAGGAATTATTGTAGAAATTTCAGAGGAAGAAGTAAAAGAACATAAAAGCTTTTTGAAAAAGAATATCCCAAAATCTTTTATTCTTAATTAGTTTTTTGTTGGTTATATAAAGCCTCGAAATTAATTTCCTTGTTGAAATTAAAGTTTTTAAATCCTGATTTTTGAAATAAATCGGTCACTACACTCTTAATAAAATCGAAGTTTTCAGAGGGTATTGTTACCAAAACGATTTTTTTTATTTCGTCAGGTGTTAGTTTAGTATCTATTATTTTAAAAACAATCGCCATAACAATTTCTGATCTTATTTTGTTTTTTATGTTTTCCGGTGCTTCTATTATAAGTTTGCAATTTAATTCGACTAAATTACCTTTATAAGGGTTACTCTTAAAATCTATTTTTGTAATATATGTTCCGAGATTTTTAGCTGCATCTACGAAAGCTTCTGGTGTTGGAATTTCAAAAGAAACGTCTTTTATATATCTTGCAATTACTTCGTATTTGTTATTGTTATTTTCGTTCATCAATATCCTCAGGATTAATATCTATAACTTTACTTTTGTCGTTTTGATTGTTGGAATTCTTTTTAACAAAAAATCTTAAAAAAATTTTTCTAGTTATTGGTATTACAAGCAAAGCGCCGATAACATCCGTTATAAATCCAGGGATGATCAAGCATATAGCTGCAATTACTAAGCAGAAGGCACCTAGAATTTCAAATATAGGTGAATTGTTTCGTCCAATTGAATTTAAAGCGGAGTAAACAGTTGCTAAACCTTGTTGTTTCACAAAATATAACCCTATACCTGCGGTTAAAAGCGTCGCCATTATGGTATTGAAAGCTCCAATAAAAGCACCTATTTTAATCATAAAGTAGATCTCTATTAATGGAACAAATATTAAAAATAGTAGTGTAAATTGCATTGTGTTTAATCTATTATCAAGAGATAATTATTTTTTTTATAATTACAAGTAATGACTGAAAATTTTGGATATATCGACATAATTCTTCTAGCAATGTTAGCTGGTTTCATTTTTTTACGCTTAAGAAACGTTCTTGGCAAAGGTGCAGACGATATTCCAATAAAGCCTAGGTTTAATGAAAATAAAGAAAGTTTTTCAATTAACCCAACTAATTTAAAAAAAGACAAAGAAACTTTTGATAAAAAAGATTTTATAAAAGGTGCTGAAGCTGCATATGAAATGATCATTGGAGCTTTTGCAAAAGGTGATAAAAATTCCTTAAAACCTCTCCTTACAGAAAATCTTTATAGTGAATTTTCTAAAATTATAGATGAAAGAAAGACAAAACAAATTACCTCTGAATTAACTTTTATTGGTATCAAAGAAACAAAAATTGCTAAGATAGACAAAGAAGACTCACATTATAAAATAAAAACAAAGTTTACTAGTGAAATTGTTAACTGTCTAAAAAACAATTCTGGCATGGTAATAGAAGGCGATCCTGAAAAGATTAAGACTGTTACAGACGTTTGGATATTCGAAAAAGATTTAAAAGATAAAAATCCAACTTGGTATTTAACAGAACTTTCAAGTGATGGCGACGAAAAAGAAACCAAGCACTAAAATCACTAAACAAGATCAAAAAGATTGGCAAGATTTTATCAAAAACATTAAATCTGTAGAAGATAAAGATTTGAAAGATCAAAAGCTTATCATTAATAATAATTTTTTTTTTGATATAAAAATTGATTTACACGGTTTCAAAGTTAAGGATGCATTTGAAAAAGTATCAGAGTCCATTGATTTAGCGATTAATACAAAAAAGCGCAAAATTTTATTTATCACTGGGAAAGGTTTACACTCTAATTATGAAGCAGATCCTTACGCATCAAAAGATTTAAGACTTCTTAAATATGCTATCCCAGAGTTTATTAAAAATGAATATAGGGATAAAATCGTTAGCATAAATGAAGCACCACAAAAATATGGAGGTGATGGAGCCATAATTGTTTTTTTAAAAAAATGAGTCAAAAAAAAAAAGTTTTTATATTTACAGATTTAGATGGATCTTTATTAAATAATGAAACCTTTAAATTTGATGAAATTAAAAATTTTCTTTTAAAATGTTTGAATAATGGAATAAAACTGATCCCAACCTCAAGCAAAACAGAACTGGAGATACAACAATTTATTAATGAGTTAAATTATAACATACCATATATTTCAGAAAATGGATCTTCTATACATAATCTAGATATTTTAAAACCAGATATTTCAAAAAAAATTATTCTTGCGAGACCTTTAGCTGAAATTCAAAAAATTTTCGTAGAAAATATTAATACTAAATTATTATCATATTGCAGTTTGTTATCTGAAATGGATATTGAAAAACAAACTAAAATTTTAGGTTTAAATAAAAAAAAACTCGAAGCTTCTATGAATAGAAATTATACTTTCCTAATTAATTTTAATGGAGGAAAAGAGGCAATTGAACAATTAAATATTGCTTGTAAGAAGTTGGGTCTCGCAATTAATCAAGGTGGAAGAGTTTTTTCAATTGGAGATAATGTTAATAAATCAATTGCTGTTAAAAAAACCTTAAATGTACTAAGCAATTATCAAGATTTTAAAGATGTCATTACAATTGGAATTGGAGATAGTCCAAATGACTTAGAAATGTTAGATTATGTTGATTTTCCATGTCTTATAAAAAATAAAAATAATCAAAATCTAATAAATAGAGATAAATACACAATATCAACTAAAGAAGCTCCAATTGGATGGATGGAAGTAGTCAAAATGGTTCTGGAAAAAATACATTAATTCTTTAAAATTAAAATATGACAGATTTTTCACAAGATGGAATAGTTGCAAATTTACATGATTTCAAAATTAGAGAAACAGAAGAATTAGAAAAAGAGCTGTCTACAATATCAAAAAAAACTAACATGGAATTAATTTTGCCGTGTTTATTTTCAGAGTTAGAAGGAAAAGCATTACCAAAAATATTAGATGAAATTAATAAAACTGATTATATTAACCATATTATAATTGGTTTGGACAAAGCAACCGAAAGCCAAGCTAAAAAAGCTTGGAGTTTCTTTAAAAAATTAAAGTTGCCTTTTTCAATATTGTGGAACGACGGACCAAATTTAAAGAAAATTGACAATGAACTTAAAGTCAAAGGATTGGCTCCTAAAGAAATGGGAAAAGGAAGAAATGTTTGGTATTGCGTAGGCATGGCTCTCGCCAGAGGCGAAGCAGATGCAATAGCGCTCCACGATTGCGATATCATTACTTATGAAAGAAGGTTATTGGCTAAGTTATTTTATCCAGTTGCCAATCCAAATTTTAATTATGAATTCTGCAAAGGATATTATCCACGTTATGCTAAAGGCAAATTAAATGGCAGGGCATCAAGATTATTGGTTTACCCTCTATTAGTAGCAATGGAAAAAACAATCGGAAAAAATGAGTATTTGGAATTTATGAAATCTTTTAAATATCCACTTGCTGGAGAGTTTTCTCTTAAAAAAGATTTACTAAGGGAATTAAGAATTCCTACTGATTGGGGAATGGAAATAGGAATCTTATCAGAAATGCAAAGAAATTTCTCATCTAATTTAATATGTCAAATTGATTTAGCGGATGCCTATGACCACAAACACCAAGATTTATCAACAGAGGACGATAGCAAGGGATTGTCAAGAATGTCTATTGATATTATTAAAACATTAATAAGAAAATTAGCAACTCAGGGAAACTCATTCAGTTTGGAAACATTCAGATCAATTAAAGCAACTTACTACAGATCTGCTTTAGATATGATTGATATTTACAAAAGCGATGCAGTTATGAATGGCTTGTCTTTCGATAGACATTCAGAAGAAAAAGCTGTTGAACTTTTTGCCTATAATATCATGAAAGCGGGTGAAAGTTTTTTTGAAAATCCGATGGAAACACCCTTCATACCAACTTGGAGTCGAGTAAGTAGTGCATTACCTTCAACTTTATCAAATCTTAAAGAGGCCGTGAGAGCAGATGATGAAAAATTCAAGTAAAGTATCTCAGTTGATTAAGGATGATATTCAATCAAAAATAATCCAAATATATAAATCAGTAGATCCAGAAATTAATACTTATTACTATACAAGAAAAATTAACGAACTTATTAAAGACTTTAATCAAAATATTAAGTTAAGTAAGAAAGAAGATATTTGTTCAGAAAAAACTATTTTATTAATATGCTATGCGGACAATCTTAAGATAAAAGGAGAAAAAAATACATTAAATATATTTAATAGTTTTTTTAAAAAAAGGCTTAAACAGAATTTTAACTGTATTCATTTTCTTCCCTTTTTTCCATCGAGTAGCGATAGTGGTTTCGCAGTCAAAGATCACAACGTGATCGATAAAAGGTTCGGTAACTGGGATCATATTAAAAGATTGTCAAAGGATGCAAATATAATGGCCGATATAGTTATAAATCATGCCTCATCGAAAGGTGTATGGTTTAGGAATTTTCTTAAGAATAAAGATCCAGGAAAAGACTATTTCTTTTCTGTTGATAGAAAATTTAATACTAAGAAAGTTATAAGACCAAGAGAACATCCTTTACTGCAAAAATTTAAAATGTATGACAGTCAAAAAAAACTTTGGTGTACTTTTAGTCCAGATCAAGTTGACCTTAATTTTAAAAATCCAGATGTCTTAATAGACTTTGTAAAAATTATGATGACTTTCATAAGTAAAGGAATTTCAATTTTTAGATTGGATGCAGTTGGATACCTTTGGAAAGAAACTAACACAGAGTGCGTAAACCTACCTCAAACGCATCAAATTATAAAACTTTTTAGATTAATCTTGGAGAGATTAAATACTAGATCTTGGATTGTTACAGAGACTAACCTTCCAGGAAAACAAAATTTGAGCTACTTTGGAAACAATGATGAAGCTCACTGGATTTATAACTTTTCTTTGCCTCCCCTAGTTGCTTACACATTATTATTTGAAGACAGTTCTCAAATGTCGAATTGGAGCAAATCGATGCCACCTGCAAGAAATGGAAACACTTATTTAAATTTTTTAGCATCGCATGACGGTATCGGCATGAGACCAATCGAAGGGATTCTTAATGAACTTCAATCGAATAAAATGTTTTCAAGAATTAAGAAGAACAATGGCAAATTTTCATACAGGAAAATTCAAGGCAAAGGAAAAAAAATCTATGAAGCTAACATTACGTTATTTGACCTTTTGAGCAGGACTGATTATGACAAAAAAGGAAATTATAAAATAAAAAGATTTTTAGCGGCACATGCCATTATGTTTTCCCTAGAAGGGATACCTGGTATTTATTTTAATTCACTATTTGGAACCTCAAATGACATATCTAAGTTTAAGATTTCTAAAAAAAATCGTGATTTAAATAGACATAAGTGGGACCTTTTCAATCTACAAAAAAAACTTGGAAAAAAAAACTCAAAAGAAAGCATTGTATTTAGTGAGATAATGAGATTACTTAAAATAAGAAAAAATCAAGAAGCCTTCCACCCAAATGCTACGCAATATACTTTAGATCTCGGAAAAAAAATCTATGGTTTGTGGAGACAAAGCAAGGATAAAAGACAAAGTATATTCTCAGTTACAAATATAACTTCAGAGAGTGTTGAATTTAATCTTAATAGATTAAATTTAATTAAAAATGAAACTTGGAGAGATTTGATCAACCCTAAAACAAAAATTAATTGCAAAAACAGTATTAGATTAAAGCCTTTTGAAACTCTATGGATTTCAAACAATTAGAGAATGAATTTAGACAAGTCTTTATCTTTTGTAATATCCCCTAAATGTTTCTCGATATATTTCTTATCCACCACGATTTCTTCGCCAGCTTTATCTGGAGCAGTGAAACTTATCTCATCTAAAACTTTTTCAAGAATTGTATGTAATCTTCTTGCGCCAATATTTTCTATTGTTGAGTTAATGTGCGTTGAAATATCTGCTAAAGCTTCAATACCATCTTCAGTAAATTTAAGATTCACTTTCTCAGTTTTCATTAATGCTTTATATTGTTTTATTAAACTGTTATCAGGCTCTTTTAAAATTTTAACAAAATCTTCTTTGCTTAGCGCTTTTAATTCTACTCTTATCGGCAATCTACCCTGTAATTCAGGTAAAAGATCAGACGGCTTGGCCAGTTGGAAAGCACCTGAAGCAATAAACAAAATATGATCAGTTTTAATCGGACCATGTTTTGTATTGACGGTTGTTCCTTCAATTAAAGGTAATAGATCTCTTTGTACACCCTCTCTAGAAACATCAGCTCCAGTCCTATCACTTCGTGCAGAAACTTTATCTATCTCATCTAAAAAAACTATTCCATTATTTTCTGCTGCAAATTTTGCTTCTTTTAATATCTGATCTTGATCAATAAGTTTGTCGGACTCCTCTTGTATTAAATATTCAAAAGACTCGTTGACTGTCATTTTTTTCTTTTTTTTCTTACCACCTAAACCCTTACCAAATATATCCCCAATACTGACCATGCCTACACCTCCTTGCATGCCTGGAATTTCAAACGAAGGCATTTGAGGATTATCTTGAACTGAAAGTTCGATAGTATTTTTATCTAAATCTCCAGCTCTTAATCTTTTTCTAAAACTTTCTCTAGTTGCTACACTCGCATTTTTACCAACAAGAGCGTCTAAAACTCTTTCTTCTGCAGAAACTTGTGCCTTTGCTTTCACTTCTTTCCTTTTTTTCTCTTTGACCAGCGATATTGCAATCTCAATAAGATCTCTAATAATTTGCTCTACGTCTTTTCCAACATAGCCAACTTCTGTAAATTTTGTGGCTTCTACTTTTATAAATGGCGCTTGTGCTAATTTTGAAAGTCTTCTTGATATTTCAGTTTTACCAACACCTGTTGGGCCAACCATTAATATATTTTTTGGAAGCACTTCTTCTCTCATATCATCAGGTAGCTCTTGTCTTCGCCATCTATTCCTCAAAGCTATAGCCACAGCTCTTTTAGCCTCAGCTTGACCAATTACAAATCTATCGAGTTCCGAAACAATTTCTCTTGGAGAGAATGAAACTATCTTGTGCTCTACTTCCATTATAATTTTTCTACTGTAATATTGTTATTTGTGAATACACATATATCAGCTGCAATTTCTACAGATTTTTTTGCTACTTCTTCAGCATTTTTACTTTTGTCATCTATCATTGCTCTAGCAGCTGCTAGTGCATAATTCCCACCGCTCCCAATTGCTATAATTCCATGTTCAGGTTCCAACACATCTCCATTGCCACTAATTATGAAACTTTTTTCTTTATCAGCAACTGCCATTAATGCCTCTAATCTTCTAAGATATTTATCCGATCTCCAATCTTTAGCTAACTCAACAGCA
The DNA here is from genome assembly GCA_902588515.1 of uncultured Pelagibacteraceae bacterium. GTDB lineage: Bacteria > Pseudomonadota > Alphaproteobacteria > Pelagibacterales > Pelagibacteraceae. The sequence goes on along the minus strand of CACIPP010000001.1, from coordinate 45,071 downwards.
GCTCGAGTTAATTGACCCCCGTGCTTTTCTAATTTTGCTTCTAATCTCTCAAATAATGTAAAGGCGTCGGCCGTTGATCCTGCGAAACCAGCGATGACTCCTCTTTTTTCAATTCTTCTGACTTTTTTGGCTGTTTTCTTAATGACTGTGTTTCCAATACTTACTTGTCCATCCCCTGCTACAACTACATCCTTCCCTTTTCGTATAAGAACGATTGTTGTTCCATGCCAATTATTGTTGTCCATATTTTGCTTCATTTTACTTATAGATGGTATGTGGTTATTAATTACAAATCTTCAAGGTATTAATTTTAAACGGATTATTGTAAAAACAACGTTATTTATGAGGACCGCAAACATCATTAGAAAAACAAAAGAAACCTCTATAACTGTAGACGTCAATTTAGACGGTACCGGAGAGTATGATATTAAAACCGGTGTAGGTTTTTTAGACCACATGCTTGAGCAAGTATCAAAGCATTCCCTTATAGATCTTAAAATCAAAGCAACAGGTGACCTTCATATTGATTTGCATCACACGACTGAGGATACTGGCATTGCGATTGGTGAAGCTATTAAGAAAGCACTTGGAGAAAAAAAAGGTATTAAAAGATACGCAAGTGAAACGGTTCCAATGGATGAAACTTTAAGCAGAGTATCACTAGATATTTCAAACAGACCTTATTTGGTTTGGAATGTAAAATTAAAAGTTGAAAAACTTGGTGAGATGGATACGGAATTATTTAAAGAGTGGTTCCATGCTTTTGCCCAAAGCTCTGGCACAACATTACACGTTGAAAATCTTTATGGTGATAATAGTCACCATATTATTGAGTCTTGCTTTAAAGGATTAGCTAAATCTTTAAAGTCGGCTGTTGAAATAGATAGTAGAATGAAAGATAAAATACCATCAACAAAAGGTGCTTTGTAAATTTAAATGAATGTAACTATTGTCGATTATAAGTCTGGCAATATTAGTTCTGTAATAAATTCATTTCAAGCTGTGGCACAAAACAATATTAATATTAACGTTACAGAAGATCTAAATCAAATTAAATCTAGTGATAAAATAGTTTTACCAGGCCAAGGGTCATTTAAAAGTTGTGTTGATGCTTTAAATAGTATTAGTGGTCTTGTCGATTCTTTAAAAGATTTCGCGTTAGTTAATAAAAAACCTCTCCTAGGTATTTGTGTAGGATTACAAATGTTTGCAGACGTTGGTTATGAAGAAGCTGAAACAAAAGGACTTGGTTGGATACCAGGTAAAGTTTCTAAAATTGATAATAAGAATGGGAAATATAAACTTCCACATATTGGCTGGAATGAAATAGAGTTTATGAAAAATAGCAAAATTTATAATGGTATAGAAAATAAGTCTCATATGTATTTTGTACATAGTTACGAATTTATACCTGAAGATAAATCGGTAATATCAGCAACAGTTGATTATTCGACTAGAGTTGTTTGTTCAATTGAGAAAGAAAATTTATTTGGTACACAATTTCACCCTGAAAAAAGTGATAAATTAGGATTACAAATTATTAAAAATTTTATAAATTTATAGATGAAAATTTTTCCTGCGATAGACATAAAAGATAAAAAATGTGTGAGGCTTATTAAAGGTAAGTTTGATGAAAAAACTGTATACAGTTCATCACCAATTGAACAAGCCAAGAAATATTATGATCATGGTTTTAAAAATTTACATATTGTTGATCTGGACGGTGCACTTTCTGGCAAAACAGTCAATATAGATCTTATTAAGGATATAGCGAATAAGTTTGATTTTAATATAGAAGTTGGTGGCGGTATTAGAACAATAGATAGCATCAAAGAATATATAGATGTAGGAATTGAGAAAGTAATATTGGGTAGCGCTGCAATTAAAAACAAAAAGTTCTTAAAAGAGGCTTGTGGCCAATTTAATAACCAAATTGCTTTAGGATTAGATGCAAAAAACGGAAAACTATCAGTTTCTGGATGGACTGAAAATTTGAATATTAAAACTTTAGATTATCTTAAAGAAGTAAATGATTTTGGAATTAGTCGTATAATTTGCACAGACATAAATAAAGATGGAATGAAAACTAGTCCTAACTTTGATGAAATTTTAAAGATTACAGAAGTTTCTAATTCCCCTATTGTAATTTCAGGTGGCGTTTCCTCAATCGATGATATTAAAAAAACAAAAGCATTTAAAAACAAGAAAATTGAAGGAATAATTGTCGGAAAGGCTATTTATGATGGTGATATTAAACTTGATGAATTAGCAAAGGAGCTAAATGCTTAAAAATAGAATTATACCTTGTCTTGACGTAAAAAATGGGAGAGTTGTTAAAGGTATAAACTTCATTGAGCTTAAAGATGCTGGAGATCCAGTTGAGCAGGCTAAAGTTTACAGTGATAGTGGAGCTGACGAAATCTGTTTTTTAGATATTACTGCTTCAAATGAAAACAGGGAAACGATTTACGAAGTTGTAAAAAAAACATCTAAGAATTGCTTTGTACCTTTAACCGTGGGAGGCGGTGTTAGAAGCATTGAAGATATAAATAAACTTCTAAATTGTGGAGCAGACAAAGTATCTATAAATACTGCAGCTGTTCAAAATCACAATTTAATAAAAGAGGCTGCAAAAAGATTTGGATCCCAATGTATTGTTGTAGCAATTGATGCAAAAAAAACTGATGAGAATAAGTGGAGCGTGTATACCCACGGCGGAAGAGAACGAACTGATATTGATGCAATTGAATACGCCAAAATTTCAGAAAGCAATGGAGCTGGGGAAATTCTTCTAACGTCTATGGATAAAGACGGTACTCAGTCAGGGTATGACATACAACTCACAAGTAAAATTACAAAAGCTATAAATATTCCTGTTATTGCATCAGGTGGGGTTGGAACCTTAGACCACCTTAAAGATGGTATTGTTAAAGGTGGAGCAAGTGCAGTTTTAGCAGCCTCTATTTTTCATTTTGGTATATTTTCAATTAAAGAGGCAAAAGAATATTTGAAGTCTAAAAATGTTTCTGTAAGAGTATAGAATGCTCAAAACTTTAGAAGAATTAATTAAAACAATACGTGAGAGAAGTGAAAAACCTGAACTAGCCTCATATACAAAAAAACTCTTTGACGATAAAAAACTTTGTATTAGCAAAGTAAAAGAGGAAATTGGAGAGTTAATAGAAGCTGTTGAGGAGGATAGTAATAAAATACATGAGGCTGCAGATGTTATCTATCACTTGATGGTTTTATTGGAGTCAAATGGTATAAAAATCGAGGATGTCATGGAGGAATTAAAAAAAAGACAAAAATGAGTTACGACAAAGATAATATTTTTGCAAAGATACTTAGAGGTGAAATACCTTGTGATAAAGTATTTGAGAACGAACATAGCTTGGCATTTAATGATATTAGTCCTCAAGCCAAGATACATGTACTCGTGATTCCAAAAGGAGCTTATAAAGACATTGATGATTTTTGTACTAATGCATCTGAAGAAGAAATAATAGGCTTTACGAAAGCGGTAAGCGAAGTTTTCAAAATAACCGGTGTTTCTGAAAGTAAAGGTGGAAAAGGATTTAGAGCTTTAGCCAATACAGGATCAGATGGTTCTCAAGAGGTTCCTCATTTTCATCTGCATGTGATGGGAGGAGAAGCTTTGGGACTACGAGGTTTGAGAAAAAATTAATGCCAGAGAACGTCCAAAGATATTTTCTAGAAATGCAATCTAAAAATGATCTCATGCCTGTAGAGTGTGGCATTTTTAATTTAAAGGTAGAAGAAATTGGCAAAGAAGATCCTGCATTTTGTAAATTTTTATATCAAAAGATCGGCGAAGATTTTCATTGGAAAGACCGATTATTTTGGTCAGTTGAACAGTGGAAAAACTATTTAAGTAGTGAAAAATTAAAATTTTATACCGCCTATGTTGGTGACGAACCTGCAGGTTATTATGAGTATTTAAATCATTCTGACAAAGGTGAAGTTGAATTGACATATTTTGGTATTTTTAAAAAATTTTTTGGGAAAAAGCTGGGAGGATATTTGTTATCTCATGCTCTTAAAAATGCTTGGAGTCATAATCCTAAAAGAGTTTGGGTTCATACTTGCACGTTAGATCATCCTAATGCGCTTAGAAATTATATTGCTAGAGGTATGAATATTTTTAAAAAAGAAAATATAAAAGTAATTTAATTATAATCTGGAATATTAAAAGACTCGTTAATTATTAAATTTCTTTTAACTTCATTAATTCTAAAGACAACCTTTTTTTGGTCCATACTAGTTGTTTCCCAACCTTTTAAGTTTTTAGAGTTTTGATCAAATATAACTTTTAAGTCATTGCCATTAGATAGTGAAATTTGCGCAATAATATCATTACCAACGACTGTTATATTATTTACTTGGTAAATCTTATCAAGCAAAAGATTTTTATTCAAAATTACGTCAAACGGCGTATTAGTTATTCGGTAATTGTATTTAATTTTGTATTTATGTTTTATGATTGCGGCATCATTATTTTTTACGTAAAACTCTTTTCCATCATCACTAATATAAGTGCATTTCATTTTTTTTGGAAAAACAATAATACAAGTACCCTTTTCAACTATTTCACCAGTTTTTTGGGAAAATATAAAACTAATATTTTCAGTTTCCATTAGGTTTTTCGCTATGTTGTCTATTATTTTACTGTGTGATGTTGTTGCAAAAAATAAAATGAAAAAAAAAATACTTAAATATTTTTTATTAAGTGTATATTTCACGTTTGCCTGTATGGTTAGCTGGGCTTATTATCTTTGCTTCTTCCATCTGATCTATAATTCTAGCAGCTCTATTATAACCTATTTGCAATTTTCTTTGTAAAAAACTTGTTGAAGCTTTGCCTTCTGATTTAATCAAATTAACTGCTTGGCTGAATAACTCATCTTTTTCTTCTGAAGTTGCATTGCTATCTTCTTTTTCATCAGTTTGCATTTTAGTAATATCATCAATGTATTCTGGTGACCCTTGAGATCTCAAAAATGTCGAAATTTTCTCAATCTCTCTATCTGAAACGAAAGGACCGTGAATTCTTATAGTTCTACTTGCTGAGGACATAAATAGCATATCTCCTTTTCCAAGTAAAAGCTCAGCTCCTTGTTCGCCTAAAATAGTTCTACTATCTATTTTTGAAGTAACTTGAAAAGAAATTCTTGTGGGGAAATTAGCTTTTATTGTTCCAGTAATGACATCTACACTTGGCCTTTGCGTTGCCATGATTATATGAACACCTGCTGCTCTTGCCATTTGAGCTAATCTTTGAATGTAACTCTCGATTTCTTTACCAGATGAAAGCATTAAGTCTGCCATTTCATCAACGACTACAACAATGTAAGGCATTACTTTCTTTCCTTCTTTTCTGGCTTTATCATTATAACTAGATATATTTCTCACACCCTCTTCAGTCATTTGTCGGTATCTATTTTCCATCTCATTGACTGCCCATTTTAAAGCCGACTTAGCTTTTTTTGGTTCCGTAATTACTGGTGACAACAAGTGAGGTATGCCCTGGTAAACTGATAGCTCAAGCATTTTTGGATCTATTAAAATTAACTTACAATCTTCTGGTTTATGCTTATATAAAATTGATAATATTAAGGTGTTAATACAAACTGATTTTCCCGATCCAGTCGTACCTGCGATTAATAAATGTGGCATCGAAGCCAAGTCCCCAATAATTGGGTAACCAGATATACTTTTGCCCAAGGTTATTGGAAGTCTGATTTCTTTATTATTAAACTCTTTACTATTGATAATTTCTTTATAATTAACTGGCTCAATAAATTTATTGGGTATTTCAATACCAATTGTATTTTTTCCCGGAACAGTCGCTATTCTAGTAGATATAGAACTTGTACTTCTTGCAATGTCATCTGATAAATTAATAATTTTTGAAGTTTTTATACCCGCGGCAGGTTCAAGTTCATAAAGTGTTACTACGGGTCCAGGGCTTACTCTTTTTATTTTACCCATAATACCGAAATCTAATAATGTCTCTTCTAAAAATTTTGATTGCTTCTCATATGTTTCTGTAAGTTCTTTTTGAATTTTATTTTCCTCTGGGTCATTTAAGAAAGATTTTAAAGGTAGTTTGTACTCAAATTTTGTAAAGTTTGTTTGTTCATCAAAACTATCATTAAGACTCAAACTAGCTTGAGCCTCTAATGTATTTGGTTTAAAGCTTTTGTTTATAGAAGGAACCTCCTCAGAAAGACCAAGGTCTTCAACAATATCAGAAGCCTCATTTTTCCTTTTCTTAAAAATTCTAGAAACAAAACTAATAATTATACTAGAAAAAGTTTTAATTAGGTTCATCCAGTTCATAAATGTTAACCCAAGGCTGAGAAAGAAAAATGAAATTCCTATTGCTAAACACGTATACGAAATTTCGGTTTTGAATTGATAAAGTTCTATTGGTATAAGACTCATTAAATACTTTCCTAAAAAGCCGCCATATCCATTATCTGGCAACCAAAAACTACTGTCGCCAAATAATTTAAAAAATAATGATCCAAATATTAAATACAATGTAACAAAGAAAATTTTAAAACTAAAATTTGTTATCTTTTTTTTAAAAATCAATAATAATCCCCAAAAAAATAAGTTTCCAAATATTAAAAATGAAGTTATTCCAAATGCTTGAAGTAAGAAATCCGAAGTTGAATACAGGTAGTTTGAAAACAGTATATTTATGTTTTGGTTCGTAAATATTAACAGAGAATTGTCGGCAGAATAATTTGCCAAGGTAAAAATATATATAAACGAACATAGAATTGTTATTATTCCTATGGTTTCAATCAGTCGCAGTTTCAAAAAACTAAGCAATTTGTTCATCATATTTAAATTTTAACGAATCATTATCTATTACTTTTTAACATTTTTTGTACAATTGATAAAAAATGAAAAACAACTTTTTTGGTAAGATTGCGATTATAGGAGATGGAATTACTGCAAAATTGGCTGCTATTATGTTTAAAAATCTAAAAATAGAGCCAGTTTTAATTGCAAACGAAAGAAAAAATAAATCAGTGAGCCATGCAACTATATCTATAAGCAACAATACGGCAAATATCTTGGAACAAAATGGTATCCAGGTAATAAAAAAGGGTAATCCTGTTCACGCGATTAAGTTATACGAATATAAGTATAGTGGTAGAGAAGATGTTATTTTTTATAATAAGACAGAAAAGCAACCTTTATCCTATATAATTCTGAAGAGTGATTTGGATAAAATTTTAGATTTATCACTTAATAAAGAAATAAAAATTTTAAAAACAAAACCAAATGACAGTTCACTAACACTTAATACCATTTCATCTCCCAATAAAAAATTAAAATGGAATTATCACGAAAAAGCTTTCACTTTCTTAATCAGTCATTCCAAAATTTTAAATTTTTGCGCAAGACAAATATTTTTGGAGGAAGGCCCAATAGCTTTTCTTCCATTAAATTCAAATACAACATCTGTCGTCTTTTCAATTAATGAAAAGTCGGAATTAATCAAAACGTTAGGTGATAAAAATGTTTTAGAAAAGTATTTAAGTAAAAACTTTGAGTTTGTTAAAAATATAAAAGTATTTTCAGACGTTGAAAGTTATGATTTAAAATTCCAATTTTTAAACTCTACATTTAAAAATAATGAAATTTATGTTGGAGATATTGCGCACCGAATACATCCAATCGCTGGACAAGGCTGGAATATGACCGTTAGAGATATAAATAATTTAACAAATATTTACAAAAGAAAAATTAAGTACGGTTATAGATTGAATGATTATTCGATATTAAAAGAATTTGATAAAAAGAGCAAACTTAATAATTTTGTTTTTGCATCATCAATAGATTTAATAAGACGGTCTTTTAAATTTAAAAACAAAAATCTTTCAAAAGGAAGAAAAAAAATTTTTAATGAATTAGATACTTTGCCTGAATTAAAAAGAGAATTAATCAAAGTAGCAGATAAGGGACTAAACTTTTAATTCTTTATTAAGTAATTTCTTTTTTAGTTTTAATCCTCCTGGTCCAGAGTAGCCACCTAGTTTTCCATCTGATCGTATTACTCTATGGCAGGGTATTGCAATAGGATATGGATTTCTACCAACTGCATTTGCCACAGCTCTAATTGCTTTTGGTTTTTTTATAGCTATTGCAACTTGTTTATAGGTTCTTGTTTGACCTTTGGGTATGGTTTTTAGGTATTTCCAAACTTTTATTTGTAGAGTTGTTCCTTTTAATTTCATTTTTGTTATAACCTTATCATGAATTTTTACGCATTATCAACACCGCCAGGAATTTCTGGTATAGCAGTAGTAAGGCTATCAGGTAAAAATGCTTTGCAAATTGCTAATCAAATTTCAAGAGATGTAATAGACGAACCTAGAACAGCTCTCTTAAAAAAATTTTATGATCAAGATGGTGATTTAATAGATGAAGGTATAATGATTTGGTATCCAGAAGGGCAAAGTTACACGGGAGACCATGTTGTTGAAATGCATACACACGGAAGTAAAGCGGTTGTTGAAAAACTTATGGATGAACTAGATCTAAGAAGTGATTGTAGATTAGCAGAACCAGGAGAGTTCACTAAAACCGCATTACAAAATAATAAAATAAATTTATATGAAGCTGAGTGTATAGCTGATTTATTACATGCAGAAACTGAAGCGCAGAGAGTTCAAGCTTTAAGACTAAAAAATAGTTCACCAAAATTTATGGAATGGAGAGAGACAATTTTAGATGTTTTAAGTAAGGTCGAAGCTTCTATAGATTTTACTGATGAGGATTTGCCAATTGACTTACTGGAAAATAATAATTCAAAAATTAAAAATATATTAAAGGAAATTGACGTGATGCTGGATGATAGTATGGGAGAAGTAATAAGGGATGGGTATAAAATTGCAATTATCGGTCCACCAAACGTAGGAAAATCTAGTTTCTTAAATATGTTAATAAAACGTCAAGCTGCAATTGTTTCCAGCATGAAGGGAACTACCAGAGACATTATAGAAATCAAATATCAAATAAATAATTATCCAGTTATATTGACGGACACTGCTGGAATTAGAAAAGCAAAAAATAAGGTGGAAAAAACAGGTGTCGAGTTAGCATTGTCCGCAAGTAAAGAATCTAATTTGGATGTTGTAATGTTAGATGGTTCTCAAAATAAAATACCAGAAAATATTAAATCACTAATAAGCTCAAAAACCCTCGTTGTTATAAATAAAAAAGATAAGAAGAACTACAATGCTAAACCAATTATAAAAGCCCTAAAATCATTTAAAGTGAAAGATTGTATTGAAATTTCTATAAAAAATAATGATGGGATTGATAAGCTTAATAAAGTATTAAAAAAAGTAGTAGCTGGATTAAATACAATTCAGTCAACAACTTTAATATCAAGAGCAAGACATCGTGATTTATTAAAAAACTGTTCACAAAGCCTTCATGGTTTTTTAAAGGTTGATTCAATAAAGGATGCAGAAATGTCGGCCGAAGATTTACGATTAGCTTCAAACAATCTAGGTCACATTGTAGGATTTATAGGAGTTGAAGAGATCTTGGGTAAGATTTTTCAGGATTTTTGTATAGGAAAATAGCTAACTATTATTAAAAATGAGAACTAATTTAGATAAAATTAAAGAGATATATATTAAGAAAGTTTTACCTTGTTTAGTTCTGGTTATATTAATTGTTTTGATAGTGTTATCTATCCTTTAAATTAATTTAAATAATTATTAAAACTTTAATTTAAAACTTAAATTACCGCTTAGGCTTTTTACGTCTTGACTTGTAGTTTTCGCAACCAAACCAAATGCAAATTTACCATTGTCATTAATTTTTTTCTCATAATTGAGATTTGCAATAAGTGATATCTCCCTTGTTAATGCATTGTCTTGTTTATATGTAGCGCTAGTGCCATTTACAGAGTAAATTTGAGACTTATCTCCTATTAAGCTTCTTAAGTCTAAAGTCCAACCTAAATTAAGGTAGTTAACATTGTTATTTATGAACTTGTATTTATCAGAAAAAAAAATGGATACATTCCCTACTTTTCTATTTCTCCATGAATAATATTTACTTTCGTCATAACTTGGAGTAATCGAAAAACTTCCAGCCAAACCTACATCAGGGATGAGATTAGAATTAGTCTTAGTTATACCAGAATGTAATTCATAAGTCTGGTAATTACTGTCTATATCTAGTTTTCCTGAAGTTGTGGTGTTTGTTAAAATTGTTCTTTCACTATCTCTTAGGGTAATTCCACCTACAATGAATGTATCCAAATTAAATAAATTTTTATTATTTGGTATGTAAACCCCTGATGAAATATTTTGGTATGTAATTTTGTGATCTTTTTCAAATTCTTGAATACCGGTTTCAAAAGCAATAATAAAATCTGAATTTGTAAGTGGATAAATAAGATTAGCACCCAAATTATATAAATCATACTCCAATGCTAAATTCGCAGCATGTCCATTCCTGTTTAATAATGTAGTATAGGTCTCTCCCCAAGCGTTGTTAGTTTTTAATTTTTTCTTTTCTTTATGTTTAATTAAAAAATTTCTTATGTTTAAAGATTTGTAACTTAAAATTTCGTCTAATGTTTCATTACCACCTTGACCGACCGATCCAGCAGATCCTTTCACAACTTGGTTACCATCAAGATCTTGCAATGTAAAACTTCCTTCAGTTTCGTAGTAATAACCTTGACCTACGCCGTGTTGAAATTTTAAAGTGTTACCAGTCGTTGAGCCTGCATCAATTGTACCAATTAAAATTCCTCCATCCTTTAATGTAACAGTATTATTGTTACCGACGATAGCTATTCCGATATTTGATGGGCTATCTCGGTTATCAATTGTTCCACTATTAGATAAAGTCGAACTTGTATCGATTTGTACCGTAGCATCGGAAGCTGTATTATAAATAATTCCACCTTTTTGATTTGTAAGTGTTGCATTTGTTGCACCGTCGTAAAAATAAATCGCTCTATCGTTAACACTGTAAATAGTACCTGCGTTAGTGATTGTTGTGTTTTCTGCATCTTCTGTCCCAGCAGATTGTTGAACTATAGCGTTTGTGTTGGCAAATATAGTTCCTCCAGATTTATTCGTAATGGTTGCATTTTGAGCATCCATAAGTTGAATAGCTTTTGAAGACGTTGCTTCAATTGTTCCAGAATTAGTAACCGTTAAACTATCTGTTTCTCTACCCATGATGGCATTGCTTAGACCTTGGATTATTCCTCCTGACTCCACGACAACCGTCGCGTTGTCAATTTCATTGCCATCACCACCTGGTGCAGTATAACCTCTAACAATATTGTTTAAATTACCGTCAAGTGTACCACTTATTGTTAACGTAGAACTATCTTGAAGGTCTTCTCTTGTCGCTTGCGTACCTGATATCTCTACGTCAGCAGCATTGACCCTAATTGCAATAATTAAATAAAGCAAAAATACAAAATATCTCAAGATGTTCATTTTTTAGTTTTTTTATAGAATACCCTAAATTATGTAAATCTTAAGATAAGATAATACCCCAAAAAGAGCTTATTATCTCAAGCTTATTGCTTTATTACAAAAGAGTATTACATTCCATTTATGTTAAATTTTGATGTTGTAGTAATTGGTGGAGGGCATGCAGGTTGTGAAGCCGCTACTGCCTCTGCGCGTTTGCAAGCTCAAACAGCTTTAGTTACTACAAATGAAAATTCTATCGGCGAAATGTCGTGCAATCCAGCAATCGGGGGATTAGGCAAAGGGCATCTTGTTAGAGAAATCGATGCGTTTGATGGTGTTATGCCTAAGGTTGCTGATGCTTCCGGTATTCAATTTAGACTTCTAAATCGTAGCAGAGGACCAGCAGTAAGAGGTCCAAGAACGCAATCTGACAGAAAGCTCTATAAGCAATACATGCTAAAAGCTTTAAAAAACCAGGCTAATTTAAGCATAATGTATGACCCGGTTGAAAGATTTATTTTTAGCAAAAACAGTATTGAGGGCGTCATTTTAAAATCAGGTAAAGAGTTAAGAGCCAAAAAGATTGTCTTAACTACAGGCACATTTCTAAATGGAGTTATGCATATCGGTAAAGAAATGAGACCAGGCGGAAGGCATGGGGAAGAACCAACCAGAGGCTTGAGTGAACAACTGAAAAATTATGATCTAAAAATTTCAAGACTTAAAACTGGTACTCCACCTAGGCTTGATGCAAGGACAATTGATTTTTCAAATTTAGAGGAACAGAAAGCCGATACTGATCCATATTTTTTCAGTACGGATACAGTTCAAGCAAATTCTAAACAAGTTTCTTGTTTCATTACATATACCAACGATGACGTGCACGATACCATTACAAAGAATTTAAAAAAGTCAGCGATGTACTCTGGTAACATTAAAAGCGTAGGTCCGAGATATTGTCCGTCAATAGAAGACAAAATTGTTAAGTTCAAAGATAAATCAAGGCATCAAATTTTTTTAGAACCTGAAGGACTGGATGATAACACGATATATCCTAATGGCATATCCACATCTCTACCGGAGGACGTACAAGCTGAAATTCTCAATAAAATCAATGGTTTATCTGACGTTAAAATGCTTCGTCCCGGTTATGCTATTGAATATGATTATGTAGATCCACGTGAATTAAAAAACACTCTGGAGTTAAAAAAAATTAACTCATTATATCTTGCTGGGCAAATAAACGGTACCACAGGTTATGAGGAAGCAGCCGCACAAGGTCTTATAGCTGGTATTAATGCTGGACTAACTTCTAAGGGAAAAAATTCTTTTACATTAGATCGTTCTCAAGCTTACATTGGTGTACTAATTGACGATCTTATCACGAAAGGCGTATGTGAACCATATCGTATGTTTACCTCGAGAGCTGAGTACAGATTGTCGTTAAGATCTGACAACGCTGATTTAAGGCTTTCACCATTAGCGACACAAATTGAAATATTAAGTGAGTCAAGAAGTATGAAGTTTAAACAAAAATTATGTGAAATAGATTCATTAAAGAAAAAATTGTCATCTAAAGCTTTTACTCCTAATGAATTTGCTAAACACAATATTAAAATTTCTAAAGATGGTGTCAGACGCAATGGCTTAGATATTTTAAAGTATAAAAACATAAATTTACAATCTCTAAGATCTATTTATGAGCTTGAAAATTATTCAAAAGCGGCTGGGGAGGCGATAGAGACTGAATATCATTATTCTGGATATTTTAAGAAGCAGGAAGCAGACATCAAGTCTTTCAGAAGTGACGAAAATATTAAAATACCGTCAAATTTTGTTTATGATGACATTAGCGGTCTCTCTAACGAGATAAAATCTAAGCTTAAATCAATTAAACCCACAACATTAGGTCAAGCTACAAGGATAGAAGGAATTACCCCAGCAGCTATAACCCTGTTGTTGACTTATATAAAAAGATATAAATTTAAGCACACTGCTTAAATGATTCGATCAAAATACCTAGATAGCTTTGTTTCACGTGAAACATCAAGAAAATTGGATCAATATCATCAATGCCTGATGAATAATAATAAGAAAATGTCACTCATATCTAAGAGTACCGAACAAGAGGCATATATTAGACATTATGAGGACTCTGCTCAAATTATCGAGCACATAAACAGGCATGATAAAGATATATTAGATATTGGAACTGGGGCTGGTTTGCCAGGCATTATTTTAGATCTAATAAAAGTGGATAAAAAACTCGATTTTCATATGAATTTATTGGAAAAGAGCTCTAAAAAGTGCAAATTTCTTAAACAAGCAATAAGATTGCTTGATCTTGATATCAAAATACATAATGCTAACGTTAATATGCTTCGCAATAAAAATTACAGCGTGGTTACAGCTAGAGCTTTTAAGCCATTAGGAACATTTTTGGATATTTTAGATAAAAGCAATATTAAATATAAAAAACTGATCTTGTTGAAGGGTGAAAAATATCAAAATGAAATTTTAGATGCAAAGAAATATTGGGAAATAAATTGTGAGTTACATGATAGTATTACAAATAAAGCCTCGAAAGTTTTCGTAATAAATAGTGTGAAAAGGATTAGTGCATGACAAAAATTATTTCAGTTATTAATCAAAAAGGTGGCGTTGGAAAAACTACTACCGCAATTAATTTAGGATGTGCATTGGCAAACACTGAATTAAAAATACTAGTGGTCGATTTAGATCCTCAAGGAAATGCATCAACTGGCTTAGGAATCGAGGTCAAGGAGAGAAATAAAACTATTTATGAATTGATGATTTCCAAAGACACAATTTTGAAACCTTATATATACAAATCTTCAATTAAAAACTTGGATGTAATACCTTCTAACGTTGATTTATCCGGTTTTGAAACGGAGGTAGCTGAGGATGGGAAGCGAGCTTTTTTTCTTAATGATGTACTTAAACCTCTAGCTCAGTCAAATCAGTATGATTATATATTTGTAGATTGTCCACCATCATTAAGCCTTTTAACGATAATGGCCTTGGTAGGGTCTGATACGGTACTAGTACCTCTGCAATCTGAATTCTTTGCATTAGAAGGTTTATCACAATTAGTTAAAACTATAAATCGTGTAAAACAAAATCTAAATACTTCATTATCTATACAAGGAATAGTTTTAACTATGTTTGATAAACGCAATAAACTTTGTTACGAGGTCGAAAAAGAAGCTAGAAAGTATTTCCCAAACGAGGTCTACAAAACTGTCATACCTAGAAATATTAGAATATCAGAGGCGCCTTCACATGGTCTACCGGTTATCACTTATGATAAAAATTGCAGTGGAACAAAAGCTTATGAGAAACTTGCTCACGAAATTTTAGAACAAGAAAAACAGAATAATACATTTGCAGCATAGCATGAAAAACAAAGGATTAGGAAAAGGTCTGTCTGCATTATTAGGAGATAGCAACGATGTCGTAGACATCAAAAAATTTGATAAATTCAATACAAATTTAACACCTATCCATCTGTTAAAACCAAATCAGTTTCAACCTAGAAAAAAATTTAATCAGGAAAAACTCGATGATCTTGCATCCTCTATAAGAGCAAGAGGTATAATTCAGCCCATTGCTGTGAGAAAGGATAAAGATGGCAAGTTTGAAATTATCGCTGGTGAAAGACGTTGGCGTGCAGCGCAATTAGCTCGTATCCATGAGGTACCCACTGTTATTTTGCAAGCAGATGATGGTTTGACAGCTGAATTTGCTCTTTTAGAAAACGTACAACGTGAAGATTTAAATGCAATCGAAGAAGCTAATGGTTTCGATTTATTAATTGAAAAATTTGGTTACACACAAGAAAAGCTATCAGAGATGATAGGAAAAAGTAGAGTTTATATTACTAATACACTTCGACTTAAAAAGCTGCCGCAAAAGATTAAAGATTTAGTTATATCAGGCTCACTAACAGCAGGACACGCAAGAAGTTTAATCGATGCGGACAATAATGTTAAATTAGCTGCTACAATTATTAAAAAAAATCTCACTGTTCGTCAGACCGAAAATTTAGTTAAATCTTCTAAAAGAAAAAAAATTTCAAGCAACAAATCTAAAGATACAAATATTTTAGATCTTCAAGATAAAATATCATTAAAGACAGGCATGTCAGTAAACATTAATAATTCTAAAAGCAATAGAGGCGTAATATCATTTAAATATAAAAGTTTAGATCAGCTAGAGAGATTGGTAAAAATTATAAAATCAAATTTTTAATTATACATTCTTAGAACAAGTATCTAAAAGAAATTTGTTAAAAATTATATTTGATATGTTGTAGTGCTCTTTACACTTAAGCTCAACGTTGTAAATTTTCTTTAATAGATTCATCAATTCTGATTTTTTCCACTTTTTTAACTGTATTGTTATTTCATTCTTTTCTTTCCAAAATAATGGCGGTCTAAAATTATTTATTTTTTTGCTAATATCTGTCTCATCTTCGTTATATTCAAGTATTTCGATAAGCTTTTTAACTTTAAATCTAATTGCTGGTATAAGTTCATTATAATAACCAGATGCATTATATATATCGTTTAATGCTTTATTAAGTTTTTTAGAATTTCCTGAGATTACGATATTTGCAATTTCAAAATTATCATATGTATTTGTTGCATTAAATATATCAAATAAAATATCATCTCCAATTGCATTTGCTTCGGTTTTTATTATTGATAACTTTTTTATCGCTTCATTTATGTCATTCCTATTTAGATTTTTGTCCATCAAAAGTTTTTGTATCGTATTGTTATTAATCTTTATTCCATTTTCGTAGAGTTTTGTTTTTAGTAAACTTTGTATTTGAGTATCGTCATCTTCATAGCAAGCTGCAGTAGCACAAAGTTTTGACTTTTCAAAAAAACTCCTAATTTTAGATCCTTTTTTAAGATATTTTGATATTAAAATTAAATTCTTACCAAAACTCTTTAGGTTATCTTCGTTTATAAAATTTGTAATTTTATCGCTTATATCTTTAATTACGAAAACTTCTTTTTCATCAAAAAGATTTTCACTAAAAATAAAATTTATAATATCTGGATTTTTTTTTAATTCTTCTTCGCGGTATATTTTCGTTGAATAACCATTTTTTTTATAATCATTTAATAATTCATCTTCTAACTCTTTTTTGAGTGATAAATTTTCACCATGTAGAATTATACATTTATATTTGAAGATATTTTTCTTAATTTCGGTACTTTTAATAATCACTTGTTTCTTATATTAAAAAATTGAATGTCTAACTTTATATTATTTGCAATCTCACTAACTAGATTATTCTTTGCGCTTTCTATAGTATCTAGGTTATCCGATAGGCTATCACCAATCTTAACAACTTTTTTTGCTGTAAAACTCTTTGTATAAATTGACTTGTTCGCTTTAAATATTTCAATAGCAGAATTAAGATAAATATCTTTTGACTCTATGTCACCTGATGACTTTTTGCTTAAAGCCGCAATGTTGCTAGACGTTCTTATAGAAATTTTATAATCGGAAGACAATCTTTCTTGGAGATTAATTTTTGATTTAATTATAAAATTTAAATTATTATCTCCTGAATATGATATCTCTTTAAAAAATATCTCATTCCGACTTTCTTTTACAAGGGACTGGTAACCACATGAGCTAAGTACAAAGAATAAGAAGAGAAGAGCAGTTTTTTTAATCATTTTACAACTAAATTTACTAATTTGTTTTTGATATAAATTTTTTTTAATATCACCTTATCATCTATAAATTTTTTAACATTAGTTATTTGCAGGCATTCTTTAATAATTTTTTCTTCTTTTTCGTTAGTTTTAACTTCTATCATGGCCCTTTTTTTACCATTAATTTGTATAACTATATTAATTTTATCTTCTATAATGAGTTTCTCATCATGTTCAGGCCATTTTTGATCATGTGCTATTGAACCAGTATTAATTTTTTCAAGACATTCAGAAGCAATATGAGGAATAAAAGGGGATATTAAGGTTAAAAATTTTGCAAATAATTTTTGCAAGTAAATTTTATCTTCGTTTTTGTCATGTAGTACTTTACTTAAAATATTTATAAATTCGTAAAATTTAGCAACTGCTACATTAAAGTGAAAACTCTCAATTGCTAATGTAACATCTTTAATTAGCTTGTTTATAGATTTGTCCAAAATATTTTTTGTTTCATCATCCATTTTAGTTTTAGGATCTAAATTATTTATTGTTTCAGAAATATTCCATATTTTTTGCATAAATTTATATGATCCACTGATACCTTCATCGCTCCATTGAATATCTCTTTCAGGTGGACTATCTGATAGCATAAACCACCTTACTGAGTCTGCTCCGTAAAGTTTTATCACGGTCTCTGGGTCAATAACATTTTTCTTAGATTTTGACATTGACTCTGATGGTCCTTCAAATACTTCCTCACCACTATTCTTATCTAAAATCTTGCCTTTTTCTAACATTACATCTTCTGGAAAAATCCAATCACCTTTTTTATTTTTATATGTTTTGTGACAAACCATACCTTGAGTGAATAAACCTTGGAATGGTTCCTTAATTTCATAATCTGATCCAAGACTAATAGCTCTTGAAAAAAATCGAGAATACAACAAATGAAGTATTGCATGCTCTACACCACCGATATATTGATCGACTGGCATCCAGTATTTTACATCGTCTAAATCATAACCAGTATTTTTGTTATCATGTGAACAAAATCTTAGAAAATACCAAGATGAATCTACAAAAGTATCCAAAGTGTCAGTTTCTCTGATTGCTTTCATTCCTGTTTCAGGACATTTTGTAAATTTCCAAGTAGGATGATTTTCTAGAGGATTTCCCGGCTTAGTCAAATCTATATCTGCTGGAAGCTTAATTGGTAGCTCGCTATCAGGAACCGTTAGAATTTTACCATCTTCTCTATATAAAATTGGGATAGGGCAGCCCCAATATCTTTGCCTTGATATTCCCCAGTCTCTAAGCCTAAATATTGTTTGACCACGTCCTTGTCCCATTTTCTCAAGTTTTTTAATCACTTCAACTTTCCCTTCTTCAATTTTTAAACCATTTAAGAAATCTGAATTAATAATTTGACCATCACCGACATATGCCTCGTCACTTACTTTGAATTCTTTCTGGGTCTTATCTTTAGGTAAAATTACTGGAATTACTGCCAAATTATACTTATTAGCAAAGTCCAAATCTCTTTGATCATGTCCAGGACAACCAAAAATTGCTCCGGTTCCATATTCCATAAGTACAAAATTAGCTACATAAACAGGTATTTTTTTATCTTTAATAAACGGATGCTCTGCTTCAAAACTTGTCTTATAACCAATTTTTTCTGTTTTAGCTAAACTCTCTTCGGTATTTCCAGTTTTATAACAATCGTCTTTAAATTTTTGAAACGCTACATCTTTAGCAAGTTCTTTACATAAAGGATGATCGACAGCAATGGCTATAAACGATGCGCCGAATATTGTATCTGGCCTAGTTGTAAAAACTTTTAATTTATTTTCTGATTTACTATCTTTTATCTTAAATATAATTTCACAACCTGTTGATTTACCAATCCAATTCTTTTGCATTAATTTGACTTTTTCAGGCCAGCTTTTTAATTCGCTTAATGATGCATCAAGATCTTCAGAAAAATCGGTAATTTTAAAAAACCATTGAGAAAGCTGTTTCTGGACAACATCTGCCCCAGACCTCCAACCTTTACCATCTATTACCTGCTCATTAGCTAAAACAGTATTATCAATTGGATCCCAATTTACTAAACTTTCTTTTTTATAAACTAAGCCTTTATTAAATAAATCAATAAAATATCTTTGCTGGTGCTTGTAGTATTTTTCATCGCAAGTTGATATTTCTCTTTCCCAATCTATAGAAAAACCTAATGATTTAAGTTGATTTTTCATAGCTTCAATATTCTGGTTTGTCCAATCACTTGGATGCAAATTATTTTGAATAGCTGCATTCTCAGCAGGCATTCCAAAAGAATCCCAGCCCATTGGGTGCAATACATTGAAACCTTTAAGCCTCTTGTAATTAGCGATAACATCTCCAAGAGTATAGTTTCTCACATGGCCCATATGTATTTTGCCAGATGGATATGGGAACATTTCAAGACAATAATATTTCTTTTTGTTTTTATTTTTAGTGGCTTTAAATGTTTTTTTCTGATCCCAAATTTTATGCCATTTTTTATCAATTACTAAATGGTTAAATTTTTCAATATTCATAAGAATTTAATTTACTTACTTTAACGTTTACGTGCAATTAAATTTAGTACATTTAAGAAACGACTATTTATTTTTTTTTCAAGTATACCGATAGACCCAATGCCCTTAATCTTATGAGATATTATATATTTAAATTTTTTTTCATTTATCCCACCTAAAGCGAAAATTTCAGCTTTATTTTCATAAAGTCTTCTTAAGTTATTGAATTTATGAACACCCAATATTTTTGATTTTTTATAATCTTTAGTTTGGAATATAGGGGATAAAAATATTTTTTTACATCCTTGCGTAATCTTTTGGTTTAATTCAATGGAACTATGAGCTGAGCCAATGATATCAATTTTTGGATTTGAGATTGTGTACATTTTTTTATTAAAACTCGGAATATAAATTCCATTTGCTCCTATTTGAATGGCAAACTTGTAATTATTTGCAATAAAGAATTTAAAACCTTTCATTTTACAGAATTTGTGTATTTCAAAAGCATTCTTTTCGTAAGATTTTCTTTCATAATTTCTATATATTATTGAAATATTTTTGAGTTTTTGGAGATTTAATTTTTGAATTTCATTTAAATCCCTAATATAAAAAAATATATTAATCATAGTATGAACATAATACAGAATTTTAAAAATATAAAAGACGAATTATCATCGTTAGGTTATAATCCTAAAATTGTAGCTGTATCTAAGACTTTTTCAATAGATCATATTAGACCTTTAATAGAATTCGGACATAGAATATTTGGTGAAAATAAAGTTCAGGAAGCACAAAAAAAATGGACAAAAATAAAACAAGATATCTCGGATATTGAGTTACATCTAATTGGTTCTCTTCAAAGGAACAAAGCTGATGATGCGGTTAAATTATTTGATTATATTCATTCTTTAGATTCTGAAAAACTTGTTACAGCACTCATTAAATCTGAAAAAAAATTAAATATTAAAAGAAAATACTTTATTCAAATCAATATAGGAGGCGAAATTCAAAAGTCTGGTATTGATAGTAATAATTTATTAGATCTTATAAAATTTATTGACGGTCAGTTAGATGTAGTTGGTTTAATGTGCATCCCTCCTTTCGATCAGGATCCGGAAAATTATTTTAAAAAACTAAAATCTTTGGCTGATGAAAATAACTTATCAAAGCTAAGCATGGGCATGACAGCTGATTATGTAAAAGCATGCAAATATAATGCAGATTATATAAGAATTGGTAGTAAGATATTTGGAGCTAGAACGTAATCTTTATCTTTGTTTTTAGATTAATTTTGTTCAATAAATTTTTCAAATTTTTAACATTAAGAGCTACACAACCTTTTGTAGGGCTATAGTTTTTTCTTGCGACGTGAATAAATATTGCACTGCCTTTATTTTTTTTTACTCGAGTAGAATTGTATTTGACAAACACGACAATGTCGTAAAGATGATCTTTTCTCATTAACGTCTCTTTAGACCTTTTAGTAAAAATAAGCTTATTATAATATTTGCTTTTCGGATTATCACACCAGGCCATACCTTTTTTAATTTCTATTTTTCTTAATTTTGTTTTTATTTTAACTCTATCGCTTCTGTAAAACACTGGACCAAGACCAAAAGTACCATGAGGAGTACACATATCGCCCTCACGTTTATTTTTAGTAATACCTTTTTTGCCCAAAGCACATTTGTAGCGTTTTTTATTGTGAATAAGCCAACCTTTACTATTTACTAAAATCATTTAATTAATATTTTCATGATATGCATAATTACTCAATAGTTACTGTGGGATCTCCAGTTTTTTTTCAATGCTTAAAAGAGCAAAAAATCGAATATAATTTGCAAAATTTAAGTTCTTTTAAACAAGTTAAGGAAATACTCAAGTCACCTTTAATTGATATTTATATTTTTTTATTTTTTGTTGATAATATTGAGAGACTAAACGTCAAAGAATTAAAAAAAATTAGGTATCCTAAAATTTTTTTTTCAAAAAGTAACGATCAATTAAAGCTATTAAAAAAAAACAATGTAATGAGTAATTTTTTTCAGCTTCCGATCAATTATCCTGATATGGAAAAAATAATAAAGTTGTCCATTATGAAATATAAATTTCTTTTTCAGTCGCAGATTAAAATTGGAAGTTACGTCATTGATAAGAACTCAAAATTGCTAATCAAAAGCAATAAAAATATCAAATTGACCGAAAAAGAAATGGAAATTTTACTTTTCTTGTCAGGTAGAGAAGAGGGCTGCTCTAAAAAAGAAATATCACAAGGTGTAAATATAGATGCGCATACGTACGAGACACATTTGTATAGATTGAGACAAAAAATCCACAAAAAATTCAACGATAAGCATTTAATTTATTTGGAAAATAGTAAATATTACCTAAAGAATGAATAAACTATTTGTAATTCTTGGTAATCAATTATTTGATCCAAAATTTTTAAAAAAATATCAAGATCATACCTTTTTCATGGCCGAAGATTATGGATTATGTACATTTCAAAAACATCATAAGCAAAAGATAATTTTTTTTCTGTCTGCTATGAGATCTTATTTAGATGAATTAAAAAAAAATAAACTGAAAGTGATTTATGAAAAAATTGAAGATAAAAATTTTAAAATTTCATATGAAAAAAAATTAATAAAAGAAATTAATAAAAAAAAAATTGACCAGATTTCTATATTTGAGATTGAGGATAAAGATTTTGAAAAAAAAATCTTATCTACTCTAAAAAAAGCTAATGTAACTGTAAACATTTTAAAAACACCAATGTTTTTAACATCTAGAGAAGAGTTTTCAAAACATCTAAAAAAAGTAAAAAAACCATTTATGGCCACTTTTTACAAAGAGCAGAGAGTAAAACTTGGAATATTGGTCGATAAAAACGGAAATCCAAAAGGAGGAAAATGGAGTTTTGATGAAGATAATCGAAAAAAATTACCAAAAAATATTAAGTTACCTAAACAGATTAAATACTCACAATCACCCCATACAGAAAAAATTAAAAAAATTATAGATAAAGAATTTAAAACACATCCTGGAGACGTTAAAGATTTTTGGATAGGAACAGAGAGAAAAGATGCTAGATCAACATTAAAAAATTTCATAAACTTTAAACTTAATTTATTTGGTGATTACGAGGATTCAGTTGATGAGAGAGATAACATCCTTTTTCATAGTGCATTAAGTCCTTTTATAAATATCGGTCTTTTGACACCTCAAGAAATTTTAGATGAAGTATCAAAATCTGGGAAAACTAAGAGATTAAATTCTTTAGAAGGATACATTCGTCAACTAATTGGTTGGAGAGAATTTATGAGAGGGATATATCAGAATTATGATGATCATTTTCAAAAAACCAATTTTTTTAATCATAAAAGAAAAATGAAAAAAAGTTGGTACACTGGAGAAACAGGTCTGCCGCCTCTTGACTATGCAATTAATAATGCAAATAAATATGCTTGGTCGCATCATATTGAACGTTTGATGATTTTATCAAATATTATGAACTTATGCGAAATACACCCAAAAAAAGTTTTTAATTGGTTCATGGAAATGTTTATGGACTCATCAGATTGGGTCATGTCTCCGAACGTTTATGGCATGGGGCTTTTTAGTGATGGAGGCACTTTCGCTACTAAACCATATATATGTGGGTCTGCATATTTTTTAAAAATGATGCATTTTAAAAAAGGCGACTGGTGCAATATAATGGATGGATTATATTGGAGGTTCATAGATAGAAATAAAAGATTTTTCCTAAAAAATCCAAGGTTATCGATGATGGCTAGAATTTTGGAAAAGATGAAACCGGAGAGAAAAAAATTGATATTTGCAGCCGCTAATAAATTTATTACAGAGAATACAGATGCAAACTAAAGTTTTTTTTAATAATTCATGTAATATTTGCAGGACCGAGATTAATCATTACAAAAAATATGCTGACCAAACAATTGATTGGGTCGATATATCAAATAATCAAGATGCAGAGGTCATAACGTCAAAATCAAAAAGAGAATTATTGAGAAGGCTTCATGTAATTCATGAGGGAGAGGTAGTAGGTGGAGCTAAAGCATTTATTATTGTTTGGTCAAAAATTCCTAAATATCATTTTCTATCAAAAATATTTAAATTTAAACCTTTATATGTAATGTTCCATTATTTGTATGAGATAATTGCATTTTTTCTATATTTAAAAAACAAAAAGCAATTAAAATAAATTTTAATGAGGTTAGATAAGTATAAATGGAGGTGTCGTTTACTAGTTATTTATACTCCAAATTATAAAAATAAAATCTACCTGAAGACCAAAGAAGTTTATCAAAGGAAAATTAAAGATTTTCACAAAAGATCTATTAAGTTAATCACTAAACTTGATAGGAACGGCCCGTTTTTAAGCTTGATTGGCTTTGACGGTAAATTAAAAAAAAAGTTTTTAAATATTAACCATAAAATAATGTTTAATCTGGTTGACAAAATGCCGATGGGAGGAGAAGTGAATAAAAAAAAACTTAAACTTCTGAATTTGTCTTTATTTTCTGACTACAAGCCGTCAACTACTACGCCAGGGCTAGGTTTTAAGGATAAGGAGAAAGCAATTTGTACAATTAAAGCCATTAAAAATCGTCCGATTAAGTATCAAATTAATGTTATTTCTACTATGTTAGGCAGGGCTAAAAACCATCCTAACAAAACTAAAAATATGAATGAAGCGATAAAAGTTTTTAACAAATGGATTAAAGAATATAAATCAAACAACTTATGAAAAAAAAACCAAAAAAAAGGAATCCAATAGCTATTGACTTAATGACATCAAAATACAAAAAAAGAATTATTAAGCCAAAAAAAGGCAAAGGTAGTTTCAAAAGACAAAAAAAATAATTAATACTTATTTTTTTCTTTTACAGGCTTTGATGCCAGCCATATAATTAAAGGTATTATACCAATCACAGTAATTGAAATTAATTGCCACCATCCTGATTTATTAACATCATGTAATCGCCTACAACCAGCTGCCAGAGAAGGAAGAAACGTTATCATTGCAAAAAAAGTGTTTATAAAAAGTATTCCATCTGGATCTTTCCTAAAAATACTGACATCGATTAAATAAGTTAAAACTGAAACAATGATGGTAAATAAATAAAAATACCAAAATTCTTTTCTAGAGGCTCTACCTTGGAAGGTACTATATTTTTTAAAACAAGCGATTGTGTTATCTGCAAAATCAAAAATGACAGGAAAATTTTTTACGTATCTTTTATATTCATTTTTTTTTGTTGCGGCGACAAAGACTGCAATGAGAAGGCCAGAAATTAATAATAAAAATAAATTGAATAAAGTGAAATTATCATCGTATTTTTTCTTAGTAGATGGCTTTTTATATAGGGGTTGAGAAGATTTTTTTGGTGGTTTACCATATGTACACCTTGAAAAACCGCTACCACTTATATCTAAGTTAAGGTCTCCAACATACATTTTTAATTCTATAACACCAAAGGGTTTTAAATATTTATCAAACTTTTGTTCTTTCATAATTTCTCTATTAGTGCTCCAAAGGCCAATACTTTTGATCGTAATTTGTTTGTTTGTTTTATTTTTAAAAGTCCATAACGCATATTTTGCTCGAGATTTGTTAACTGCATAGCTTGAGTTATATGTGCTAGTAAATTTCCAGCTTCTGGTTGTATCGTGACCACAATGATTTGCATACAAACCTGTATTACCTATTAATATTAAAAAAGTAGTCAGGATTAAAACTTTTTTCATAATATACAAATATCATTACTAGACATATTTGTAAAAAAATAATATTTTTTATTTAAGTTTTCAGGGGCGGTTTTGCCTGAGATGCACCCTTTAAACCTGAACCAGATAATGCTGGCGTAGGAAGAAAACAAATGACAGAAAAAATATTTTTAACATTTTCATTATTTACAGTCTGTTTAGGTTTTATGTCTTATGGATACTATGTATCGAGAGGACGTATCTCACAAACGTCATTTCTATTAAGTGATAGGAACGTAAATTCCTTAAGTCTAACTTTTAGTTTGACTGCTTCGTGCTTTGGCATTTGGATATTGATTGGGCCCGCAGAAGCTTCAACCTGGGGAGGTCTAGGAGCAGTAATCGGATATGCATGTGGTCAAAGTTTTGTTTTTTTATATTTTACAAAGGTTGGTGTTAAAATTCGAAGAATATTTCCAAATGAAAGAAGTCTAACCGAAGTTATATCAAAACGTTATAGTGTTAAAGTCTGTAAACTGGTTTTAGGACTTACGTTACTTTATCTGTATGTATATTTTTGTGCCGAGGTTACGGCCATAGCCAAGGTAACAAATTTAATATTAGGAACACCACTTTGGCTTACAGCTGGATTGATAATTTTTTCAACTTTAATTTACTCACTAAAAGGCGGGTTAAAAATATCAATTATTACGGATAAATTTCAGTTTTGGATAATTATTATATTTTTAATTATGATATTTTATATTTTCATAAATGAAATTAACTTTTTATCATTTGAATTATTAGATAAATTTCCATCCAAGATAAATATTGAATACAGTGGTTTTACTGCCGGTCTAACTTTCTTTATAGCGGTGTTTGCTACAAATTTATTTGACCAAGGAATTTGGCAAAGAGTGTATGCTGCAAAAAATATTGATAACTTAAAAAAAGGTTTCATTGGTAGTTTCTTCATTGTTTTCTGTGTAATCTTTCTTCTTGGTCTAGTTGGTATCTATGCCTCAATAACAGGTGCTGTTAAAGATCCAAGCACGATAATATTTTCCATCTTAGTAAACAAAGAATATATTTTCTTAAACCTTTTAATTCTTATATTATCTCTAACTTTGGTGCTGAGTAGTCTCGATACTTTAACTGCAAGTATCTCGAGTTTATTTATTATACACTCACAAAGTTTTATAAAAATTAAAAATATTAATTATCTTTATATAACATCTGGAGTTATTTTAGCAGGCTCTGCACTTTACGTTTCGTCGAAAGGTTTAAGTATATTATATTTGTTCTTATTGGCAGATCTCCTATGTTGCTCCGCTGCGATTCCTATATTTTACGGATTTTATGATAATCAAATTAAGTCAGAGAAGGTTTATTTTGCAATCTTGTTAGGGGTCATCTCTGGTTTACTATTTTTTCCAAGTCTAGATTTTTCAAAAAGTATTTTAGTTGGAGGATTGTTAAATAAAGAAATATTTCCCATTTTCATTTCTAATTATTTATTATTTTGGTCTTTTGTTATTGGATCTTTAAGTCCAATAATTTTTCTTCGAAAAAATTAAATTTTATTAAATCTTGGATTCCACATAGATCTTTTTTCTTCTATATGTACAGTTTCAACTTTCTTATTTAAATGCCTTTTACTCATTTCAAATGACAATGTTGAAGGTAATTTATCTTTATAAATTTTTTTAATAAAATCTTTAACTTGTGGATACGATGGATAAAAAACCTCATTATTTTGAATTTTTAAATATTTTTTAAGTTTAGAGGAAAATAATCCCGTTCCATCATCAAAGAATCTTTCATGAGACTCTCCATAATCTTTATATTCAAAATACTTCAAATCATCTTTAGCTTTCTCATTTACCCATGATGTATAAGCCCAATATTCGCTAAAAGTTTCATAATCATTAAATGATCTAATCAATAATTTAAGCCAGTTCTCATCCGATTTATAGTGCTCTTGTATTTGTTTTTTAAAACTTTCTAAATGAACTTGATTTAAGATCATATGATGACAAGTAAAAGTAGATTTGGAATTTACTACTGGGTCTACGTTTAAAATTTCTTTTATCCATATTTCCCATTTTTTAACTATTTCAGGATTACCTCCCGAACGGTCCTGTAATAATGCAAATTTGTTATCAGAAACTGGCCAAGGGTTTACTGGCAACATATCTGCATCCCATATCATAAAGTTATCAGGAAGTTTAATAACATCGTTGGCTCCAATCTTTAAGCACTGCTGGTAGAACCAGCCCTTTGTATATAAATCGTTTTTTATAATTAGATTTTGTAATAGATTTTCTTTCGTAACATTATATTTTTTTAAAAAAAAATTATCTTCATTGTGACATTCAATCGGTAAATCCAAGTCTAATTTTTCGATGGTCTCAATCTCTTTTTTGATAGAAATGATATGAATTTTTCTAGGTCTATAGTGAAGATTTAAACTTTCTAAAACTGCTTTGGTTATCCAATTAACTTTGAATAACGGGATGACAATTTCTAACATTAATTAAGGTTGGTCTTTTCTATAACTTTCTCTTCGTTATTTCTATAAACTGTTCCTGGGTCCTCTAATCCAACATCGGAACATAAAGGCTCAATCCCTTTACCTTGTCTGGGATATTTGGCAACGATGGCCTGGTATTCTCTAATATATTTGAATAAATTTTGTTTTGACATTTCATTTAAATATCCGCATTTTCCAATTTCACCTTTGGGTAATGGAGCAGACAAGTTACCACCTCTTTTTTGAACCATTTTAACTTGAGAACCCCATACACATTCATCATCAAGCAATATATCGTGCCACAAGCTAAGTTCAAATTTACTAATTAATTTAAAAATTCTATGCATTTGGTCAGACGATATCCATTTATTTATGTAACTGAAATATGCTCCTAATCCCATTCCAACAGATACAGCATGACCATGTAATAGCCCTGCTTTAATTTCAAATCCGGGTGACCAAGTATGACCATAAGCATGCGGTCTGCATTGATGTGTTTCATATAAATTGTCATATTCTGATGCTACGTAGCTTTTCAATGCGAGGCCTAAAATTTTATCGGACCCTTTATCTATTTCATCTCCCTTAATACAATTTGAGGTACCAAATTTTGATGTCAAAAGATCCGTTCCAATTTCTTCAAGCGCCTCAAATAATTCAATATCTTTTACAACAGCCATTTTAATAATCTCAGCCACACCGTGTCTTAACCAACCTGGTTCTAAAGTTTTGAAAAAAGATTTGTCGGTAATGCAAAGAATAGGAGTATGATAAGCACCAAAAAGATTCTTATATCCATGCCCATCGCAACATGTTCTTGGAGAAGGACCTGCATCGATTCCAGATACAATTGATGTTGCTAGCATAACGTAAGGAGTATTTCTGTGGTATAATGCACATGCAAAGCCCCCAATATCTGCTAAAACACCTCCACCCATAATTAAAACTGGTTCATTTCTAGAAACTCCAAGCTGTTTGAAATCTCCTAAAATTTTTCCAACATTTTCATAAGATTTATCAATCTCCATAGCTCTATATACAAGTTTTTCCAATTTGATGTCATGGTGAGCAAAATAGTCTGTTATTTTATCACCAAAATTATCTTCAACATTTTGATCAACCAAACATACACACCTTTTTAAAGACTTATAAATATCTCTTAGCAAAGGAACATCAGGATCTAATGTATTATGTTGAACTTTTAAAGTTGTAAATGTTTTAAGACCCATCACAGCTTCAATGTGCTGGTAATTTTTTGTACTCAGAGTGTATCCGTAGCTTTCACGGTAACTTGATGTTGGATAAAGAGCATGTGGGTTTTTCTTTTCATAAATATCTCTAAGATCAGCATAATCTGATTTAGCTTTTGATTTTAATCCTAAATCTAAAACTTTTGTATCAGCAAGATCAATCTCTTTAACATTTTCGGCAAAATCACTCCAAATAGCACCTTTATCTTCATCAAATGAAAAGATTAAATCCGAGAGATTTTGTAGAAAAAAATACGATTTATGATTTAGAGCTGATTTTAAAATTTTAATGCTTGATAACCCGGTGACAGCGTCTTCATTTTTAAATTCTTCAGCAATATCTTTTGAGTAAACATCGATTTCGGTTATAGTTTTGAGGAAATCTAAAAAATTCGAATTTTCAATTACTTTATAAAGACCCTTATCTTCTTGATTTGGATCCAATAAAGAATAGTCAAATTCTTTAACGAATTGTTTAATATCGTTAACTATCTTATGCACGACGGTTTTCTATAAAGAAATTAAACAAATTTCAAAAGATAGATTGTCCTAGTTTTAACAAAATGTGTGTAAATTACGGAAAAATTAAAATTTTCTTTTAGTTGTACTTAGTGAATTACAATTTCCGCTATAAACCCATCTAAAATTGTTATTTACATACCATTTACCAGCATCATTATTTGAACCTGAGTAAATCATAATTATTTCACCCGTAATTCTGTCAATCTTATAGAGCCTTGTTGATCTCTGTTTTTTGTTAACTCTTTCAACTTCTATAAAGTTTTGGTCAAACCTAATGGTTTTACCTGCGTAAAGATCATTTTTATAAAATGTAAGTTTTTTCAATGTCTCATCTATATAAAATTTAATCTCTTTAACATCATCAAAAAACTTAGCGCCTTTACTTTTTTTTAAAAAGCTGTACTCTTTTTTAAATCTTCCCTCATCCTCCATCCTTGTGTATTTGCATGTGATAAGTTTTTTTGGAGTAACACTCTTTGCCCACGAAACATCTTTTTTGGATATATTGATAAATGAATAGCCAGGCTGCTCAGAAATATCCATCCTTCCTTTACTAGATATACACCTGCCAGTAACTCTTCTATTTTTAAAATCTTTTGAGAAGGTATAGAAAATCATTTTCATTACACTAAAATCAGGAGAGTCTCTTTTTATATTTTCAGATTTAAAAAAATTTGAAGGCATAGTTGCTAGAAACTCATCACATCTGAGATTTAGATTTTTTTTACCAATAACACCGACTGTAAGACGAATTACAATATCATCTGTATTTTTAACTTTGTACACTAAAATTTTAGCAGGTTTTTTTTTATAAAAGACATCAATTGATTTAACATCTGTCATATCTTTAGGTAGGCTAGCTTTTCTATTATCCCAAGGTACTACATTTTGCCCAATAATTTTACTGTAATCAGTAAATTTATATTTAGTGCTATCTATTTTAAGAAATTTATTAATATTAACATTATCGCCAGCTCTGAAATGAGATTGATTTGTAGTTAGGAAAATTATTAATAGAGCAACTGCAGATAAGCTTCCAACGCCTAAAAAAATTAGTTTATTTTTCTTTTTGGACACTCCTGGATTTTAATTCAAAATATTAAATTAATCTAGCTCCAATTTTTTGTATAATTTTTGATGCTAATTCATTACCTTTTTCTAAACATGCTTTTTCCTCACTCTTATTTATGAAACCATGAAGATAGCCTGCTGCAAATAAATCACCTGCACCAGTAAGATCTTTAACTTCGATATTTTTTTTACTATCGCATTCATATAAATTTCCATTTTTGATTGAAAGACTTCCTTTTTTACCACGAGTAATAACCAAGATTTTGTTCAAACTTTTACCAAATTCTATGACATCGGCAAAAGACTTTGCATCGATTAATGACATAATTTCTTGTTCATTAGCAAATATTATATCTAGTTTATATTTAACCAGTTCTAAAAAATTAGCCTTATGTCTATCAACACAAAATTTATCTGATAATGACATTACAGATTTATTTGAAAGTGAAATGGCTTTATCAAATGCTTTCTTTGGATCACCTTTATCCCAAAGATAACCCTCTAAAAATGTAATCTCAGAATTCTTAATTGCTTTTTCATTTATATCTTTCTCACTTATTTTGCCCGCTACACCAAGATGTGTACACATTGTGCGTTCTGCATCAGGAGTTATTAACACAATGCAAACCCCAGTTGGAAATTCCTCTTTTTTTTTCTCGTAATAATAATTAACATCTTTTAAAATTAAACTTTCTTCATACATTTTACCAAATTTATCGTCATTAATTTTGCCAATAAATGCAACATCATTTTTAAGATGAGAAAGACCAACTATTGAATTTGCAACTGAACCACCGGCTATAGATTGTTCAACTTTTAAATTTTTTAAAATATTTTTTAGCTCAATGTCTGAAATGAGTTTCATTGTGCTTTTTTCTAATTTATTTTGGGATATAAAATCGTCCGAGACTTTGCAAATTAAATCTATTATTGCATTTCCTATTCCGACTACTTTGTGCATCAAATTTGATTTATTAGGTTTTCTCTATTGTTATCAGGATTATTTACATCTTTTGATACTGGATGAAAGTTAAGATTTGGCAGCTCAATGTTATTTATCATTGTCAAAAAATCAGTTTTTATATTCAAATATTTTAATATATCTTTTTCTTCAAGTACAACAGGCATTCTTGAATGAATATTTTTCAACTCACTTGACGCTTCTCGGGTAATTATTGTGAACTCGAGATTTTCATTTTTTTGATATAGACCTGCAAAATAAAGATTTGTATTATTTTTTTTGTAAATGTATTGAGGTGTTTTTTTATTATTTTCATCTTTTTTCCATTCGTAATATCCACTGGCAGGTATTACACATCTATTTTTATTTAATAAATTTTTAAAAGTTATTTTTTCTGTAACCGTTTCTAATCGAGCATTATTTAAAGGTTTAAAATCCGACATTTTTTTAGACCAGCTAGGTACCAAACCCCAAATAAAATTCGTTAATATTATTTCGTTTTCATTCGCTTTAATTATTGGAAGAAGTGAGGTTGGATAGGCATTAAAATTTTCATTATCATCCACACCCTCATTTTTATGAACTATTTTGTTTGTACTAGTAACAGGTTTTCTAATAACGTATCTACCACACATAATATCTTATGTTATTTAATCAATTTTTGAATGAAAAAGCAAAAATTATAATTAAGCTTTTTTAAATTTTATGGCTTTTTTTCTATCAGCGTTAACTAATTTACAAATTTTACATATTAGGCCATTACATCCTCTTGCAGTACAATACTCTCTCCCATAAAAAATAATTTGCAAATGTAATTTATTCCAGCTTCCTTTCGGGAATAACTCTTTTAGATCACTCTCTGTTTGAACTACATTTTTTCCACTCGTTAATCTCCATCTTTGCGCTAATCGATGTATATGTGTATCTACTGGAAATGCTGGAAATCCAAAACCCTGAGACATGACCACACTAGCTGTTTTATGCCCAACACCTGGTAATTCCTCAAGCTTTTCAAAAGTGTTAGGAACTCGTCCATTATATTTCTCGACAAGTATTTTAGATAGTAAATAAACACTTTTAGATTTATTTCTAAATAATCCAATTTTTTTAATTAATTTTTCAATTTTTTTTCTTCCAAGTTTCACAAAATGTATTGGCTTGTTATATTTTGGATAAATATCTTTAGTTACATTATTTACATTTACATCTGTGCATTGAGCTGACAAGAGTACCGATATTAGTAGTGTAAAATTATCCTTGTGATCTAATGGTGATGGTGTTTGAGGATAAATTTTATTTAAAATTTTTTGTATTGCTTTTGCTCGTTTAAGTTTTTCAGACTTATTGATCACGAATTTTTAGCACATCGTACATGTTGTACAAACCACTTCTTTTTTTTGATATCCATTTAACAGCATCTATAGCTCCGTCGACAAATATATCTCGAGTTTTAGCAGTATGTTTAATTTCAATAATTTCTTGGGGCGTTCTAAATATTACCGAATGTATTCCCCGAGCATTTCCTATTCTTCTAATAAAAAAGTTTATCTTGTTTCTAGTTACTTTTCCTTTTTTATTAAGGAATATTTTACCTTTTAATTTTCTCAAATTCGCATTTCTTCCTTCAGCAATCGACTCTCCTAACATTAAAGCAGTTCCAGAGGGATAATCAACTTTATGTCTGTGATGTTCATCGTGGATTTCAATTTGAAATTTTTTGATGATTTTATTTGATAATATTTTACTCAAAAATTTCATTATATTTATTCCCAAGCTCATATTACCAGATTTTAAAATTGCTGTTTTTTTAGCAGCTCTTGCAATCATTTTATTTTGAGCAGCAGAAAATCCTGTTGTGCCAATTATAATTTTTTTTTTAAGCTTTACAGCAATTTTTAGAATTTCCATAGTACACTTAGGTCTAGTGAAATCTATAATGACATCTGAATTTCCAAGGGACTCTATTGAATTTCTCTCATAAACTAAATTTCCCTTTTTTATTTTTCTTTGTTCTGTGACACTTACTAATTTAATTGAATTTTCTCTTTTTACTTTCTTTACTAATAAGGAGCCCATTCGACCTAGACCGCCACTGATACTAACTTTAATTTTTTTCATCAATTAATATTTTCCCAAAATTTTTTAGCTTTTTTGAAAAAACTTTGATTTTCAGGATTATTTTTAGAATCTTCCAATTTTCTAAATTTTTCAAGTAATTCTTTTTGCTCTTTATTTAATGATATGGGAGTTTCAACTTTGATTTGTAGATATAGATCTCCAAAACCTGAGCTTCTTAGCATTGGCATACCTTTGCTTTTTAATCTTAGCTGTTTTCCTGATTGTGTACCAGCTGGTATTTTTACATTTGCTTTTGTTCCGTCAATACTTGGTACTTCGATTGAAGTTCCCAAACTTGCATCAGCTAGTGATATAGGTAGTTCAAAATATAAATTTTCCTCTTCTCTCTGAAAAATATCATGTTTTACAACACTAATGTAAACATACAAATCTCCATTAGTTCCGCCTCTGTAACCAGCATCACCTTTACCAGCTAATCTAATCCTCGTTCCATCATCGACACCTTTAGGTATAGTGATAGATAAAGTCTTCTTTGTTTTCACGATTCCTGCACCTCTGCAATCTTTGCAGGGCTTACTAATCACTTCACCTTCACCTCTACAATCTGGGCAGGTCTGTTGAACAGTGAAAAAACCTTGTCTTGACCTGACCTTACCATAGCCGTCGCAAGTACCACATGACATGGCTTTTGATCCTGTAGCTGCTCCAGATCCTGAACATTCACCACATTTCTCGGCAGAACTTATATTAAAACTTGATTTTTTTCCGCTGTAAGCTTCCTCCAAGGTTACACGAACATTTATTTTTAAATCTGATCCTCTGTTTGCTCGTGATCCTTTTCTTCCACGACCTCTACTAGATCCCATAAAGTCGCCAAAGAAGTCATCAAAGATGTCGGAAAATGCGTCGGAGTCAAATCCACCAAAATCGCTAAATCCACCACCTCCTGCATTTTGAAAAGCAGAATGTCCAAACTGATCATAACTACTTTTTTTTTGTGGATCAGATAGGATTTGATAAGCCTCAGAAGCTTCTTTGAACTTCATTTCAGCACTTTTATCACCTGGATTTCGATCAGGGTGATATTTCATAGCTAATTTTCTGTATGCTGATTTAATTTCGTCTTTTGAAGCACTTTTGCTAACGCCTAAAGTTTCATAATAATCGGCTTTAGCCATTTTGATCCTCAACGTTAAGTAATTTAAGCGCTATCTTTTTTATCGTCTTTTACTTCTTCATATTCAGCGTCTACAACATCATCTTTTTTATCATTACCAGATGTTTTTTGACCTTCAGGTTTAGCACCAGCCTTACCACTTTTTGCCTGTTGTTCCTTATAAATTGCTTCACCAAGCTTCATTGAAGACTGAACCAAAGTTTGAGTTTTAGATTTAATATCCTCGACTTTGTCTGATTTAATAGCATCTTTTAGTGCCTGAATGTCTTTCTCAATAGTTGCTTTCTCTTCTTTACTAATTTTAGTTCCATGTTCTTTTAAACTTTGCTCAGTAGATGCTACTAATGAATCTGCTTGATTTTTTGCATCGACTTCTTCTCTTTTCTTTTTGTCAGCTTCTTTATTTGCCTCAGCATCTTTGACCATTTTTTCGATTTCTTCGTCAGATAGTCCACCCGAAGCCTGAATTTGAATTTTTTGTTCTTTTCCAGTTCCTTTGTCTTTTGCTGAAACACTTACAATGCCGTTTGCGTCTATATCAAACGTTACTTCAATCTGCGGAACTCCTCTTGGTGCTGGCGGTATTCCGGTTAATTCAAAATTACCAAGCAACTTGTTATCAGCTGCCATTTCCCTTTCACCTTGAAATACTCTGATAGATACGGCTGGTTGATTATTTTCAGCTGTAGAAAATACTTGGCTTTTTTTTGTTGGTATAGTCGTATTTTTTTCAATTAGTTTTGTAACCACTCCGCCTAATGTTTCTATTCCAAGTGATAGAGGAGTTACATCTAGCAATAAAACATCTTTAACATCGCCTTGTAATACACCTGCTTGAATTGCTGCACCCATGGCCACAACTTCATCTGGGTTAACGCTTTTGCTAGGTTCTTTTCCAAAGAAGTTTTTGACAGTTTCCACGATCTTTGGCATTCTTGTCATACCACCAACAAGAATCACCTCGCCAATTTCCCCAGCTGACATGCCAGCATCTTTCAAAGCTGTTTTGCAAGGACCTATGGTTTTTTCAATCAACTCGGATACAATTGACTCTAATTTAGCTCTAGTTAGTTTTAGAGTTAAATGTTTTGGTCCCGACTTATCTGCAGTAATAAAAGGTAGATTAATTTCTGTTTGTGCAGAAGATGATAATTCAATTTTTGCTTTTTCGGCAGCTTCCTTCAATCTTTGTAAAGCTAATTTATCTTGTTTTAAATCAATCGCATTATCTTTTTTAAATTCATCAGCAAGATAATCTACTATTTTAGTATCAAAATCCTCGCCACCTAGGGCTGTATCACCATTAGTGGATTTAACTTCGAACACACCATCTCCAAGTTCAAGTATAGATATATCAAATGTTCCACCACCTAAATCGTAAACAGCAACAGTTTTAGCTTTCTTTTTGTCTAGACCATATGCTAATGCAGCCGCAGTTGGCTCATTAATAATTCTTTCTACTTCTAGTCCTGCAATTTTTCCTGCATCTCTCGTTGCTTGTCTTTGTGAGTCATTAAAGTAAGCAGGAACTGTTATAACTGCTTTTTTTACTTCAGAACCTAAATATTTTTCCGCAGTTTCTTTCATTTTTTGAAGTACAAATGCTGAAATCTGACTTGGTGAATATTTGTTATTTTTAGCCTCAACCCAAGCATCTCCATTTTCTGATTTTATAATTTTATAAGGAAGGCTATCAATATCTTTCTTAACTGCGGCCCCATCAAATTTTCTACCGATTAATCTTTTTACGGCATACAAAGTATTTTCTGGATTAGTTACAGCTTGTCTTTTAGCCGACATTCCAACAAGCTTTTCATTATCAGTAAATGCTACAACTGAAGGGGTAGTTCTTGCTCCTTCTACGTTTTCAATAACTTTAGCTTCTTTGCCATCCATGACGGCAACACATGAATTAGTTGTACCTAAGTCAATTCCTATAATTCTAGTCATAATATTCTCCTTAATAATGTATGATGTGGTAATTATCTTGAGTTTTACAAGGCAATAAATGAATTTTTTTTATTAGAAAATACTTATTTTTTGGGGTTTTTGGCTACATATACCATAGAAGGTCTCAATAATCTTTCGTATAGTGTGTAACCTTTTTGGACTTCTTCAATTATAGTACCCTCTTCTTTATCGCTCTCCTTCTGCCCAACTGCCTGATGAAAATTAGGATCGAATTTTAGTCCTAAGCATTTTATGTAATATATATTATTTTGTTTTAGAGTGCTTTCTAAATCTTTTTCAATAATTTCCACACCCTCTAAAATTTCTTTAAATTCAGCAGTTTTGAATTTATCGTTTTGTTTAAAAATATTGAACGCTCGATGTAAATTGTCAGTAAGTGCTAAAATTTGTAGAGCAAACGTCGATGCTCCAAACTTAATAATATCTTCTTTCTCTTTTTCATGATTTTTTCTTAGATTCTCGCTTTCGGCTAAAGCACGTAAAAGTTTATCATTAAGTTCTTTTATTTTTTCACTATGATTATCATCGTTTCCAGCTAAGTTTTTTGGGCTAATTTCATTATCCTTAGGTGAAGAGGACTTTTTTTCATCATTTTTGTCAGTCATAATGTATCTTTAATCTGTTAAAAAGATATATAATGATGGTTTAAAAAAATCCAAGTTCAAATGACAAGAAAAAATAGAAAAAATTTTGAGATAAGACCCCTCGAAATAGTTAAAAATAACATTAAAAATGCAGATGGCTCGTGTTTAATCAAGTTAGGAAATACTCAAATCATTTGCACAGCTTCTTTTGAAGGCAAACTGCCAAAATGGCTAAAGGGTAGTGGCAAAGGATGGATAACGGCTGAGTACGGCATGTTACCAAGATCAACAAACGAGAGAATGAGACGAGAGGCGTCCGTTGGAAAAATTTCAGGTCGAACTTCTGAAATTCAAAGATTAATAGGAAGGGCATTAAGATCTTCAGTTGATTTAAGCATATTAGGAGAAAATTTGATAACAATTGATTGCGATGTGATCCAAGCAGATGGAGGAACAAGGACTGCATCTATAACCGGTGGATACGTAGCATTAGTAGAATGTATTAAAATAATGCAAAGTAAAAAAATAATAAACACCAATCCAATTAAAAATCAAATCGCTGCGATAAGTAGTGGTTATGTGAATGGTGATCATCTTATAGACTTAGACTATGAAGAAGATAGCATAGCTGATGTGGATGCAAATTTTGTAATTAATAGTTCACGAGATTTAATAGAAATACAATTAACATCAGAAAAAGAGGCATGTAGCGAAAAACAATTTAATGAAATGTTGATTAAAGCAAAAGAAATAATATCTGAAATAATAAAATACCAAAAAAAAATATTAAGTGAATAAGTTTAAAATTTTAAAATCGATAAAGAAAATTTTAATAGCAACAAATAATCCTGGTAAATTTAAGGAGATCAAAGAATTATTGCCAAAAAAAATTCGTTATTTCAAACCTAGAGATTTTAATATGAAAGAACCTGTTGAGAATGGAAAAACCTTTCAGGCTAATGCAAAAATTAAATCTCTTTACGGTGCTAAATCAAGTAAGATTGTATGTATTTCTGATGACTCAGGCATTGAAATATCTGAGTTAAATAATCAACCAGGTATTTATTCAGCTAGATGGGCGGGGAGAAAAAAAAACTTTAATTCGGCAATTCGAAAAGTTTATAAAAAGCTAAAAAAAAAGAATAAGTTAAATTCAAAAGCAAATTTTGTATGTTGCTTATCGATAGCGCTTCCTGATGGAACTTCGAGAGAGTTTATAGGAAGAATTAAGGGAAGGATTGTATTTCCAGCAAAAGGAAAAAATGGCTTTGGATATGATCCTATATTTATTCCTAGTGGTCAAAAAAAAACTTTTGGTGAATTAAAAAAAAGACAAAAACAAAAAATTTCTCATAGATATAAAGCATTTAAAAAAATTAAAAAATATTTTAAGTTTTCTTAACTTTAATAAATTTACCTTTTTTAATTTTATAAAGTTGTAATTCGTGATTTACCTTATTTTTTTCAATTTTAAATTTTCCAATCTCACCCTTAAAAGTGGATTTTTGAAAATCTTCAATTCTTAGATAATTTTCTTTTTTGTTAAACCACGTTGATGCAATTAAAGGAACAATATCAAATGCTAAAATTTCAATATTTTCAATATTACTTCCGTAAACTTTTTTATATTTTTTATTCAATTTTTCAAAAGCATTGAGATTAATAGATGGAAATATAATATTTTCTAATGATGGTTCTAATAATAAATTTTTGTTAAACCACTGATTTAAAGTAATGAATTGAACAGTTTTATAATTCACGTCGTAAAAATCAAAAAAAGAAATTGATGCGATAAGTTCGTTTTTATAATTTGGTATAAATACACGTCTATAAGTAACACCCTCTCTAGTATCGTGTTTCTCTAATTCTTTTGCATAATTTGCATCACCTTCATCTCCGGTTGCTTTTAATCTTTTGATTTGATCTAAATGTTTTTTATTTCGATAATTAAAATTAGTTGCTTGTAATGATCTTAATTTAATTTCGTTAAAATTTTTGTAAAAATATTTTTTCTTTATCTTCACCTTAGACTTTAACTGTTCCAAAGCAAGTTTTGAAAAATTGTTCTCTTTTGCAAAATAAACAATTTTATCACTTCTTTTTTTTAGAAAGTTATCCAATGCTTTGATTTCTGAAGATAAATTCACTCCAAAATTTAATACATTTGATGGTATTTTTGTTTCTTTATTGCTAAATGAAAAGAAAAATGAATTTTGAAAATCTTTCAGATTTTTAATTTCTTCTAATGACTCTGCGGTTATCGGTCCGATAAATATATTTAAATTTTTTTCTCTTGCTTTTAGGTAGGCGTTTTTAGCACCTTCTTTTGAACTTTTTGTGTCGTAAGGATATATTTCAATATCTAAATTATCTAATTCAAATATGGTCAATTGAATTGTATTCATTACTCTAACTCCAATATCACTGTATTTGCCTGAAAGCGGTAAGATGGCACCAATTCTTAACTTGTCTTTTTTAGCTTGAGCAGTAACTGAGAAAAAAACTACAAGGTAAAAAAATAAGATATATTTAATTGCCTTCATGTTATGATCGTATTTGAGCTATTAATAAATTTATGAATAAAAACATTTTAAAGAGTGGATTATACATCGTTAGTCTACCAATTGGCAATCTCAACGATATAACATTCAGAGCTAAAGTTACAATTTCTAATTCAGACTATATACTGTGTGAAGATACTAGAAATACATTGAAAATTCTAAATTATTTTAAAATATCAAAAAAGTTAGTTAGTTATCATAAGTTTAATGAGACTAAAATAAAAGAAAAAATTATTGAAGATTTAAAAAAGGGAAAAATAATATCTTTGGTCTCGGACTCTGGAACACCGTCAATTTCCGATCCAGGAAAAGGTTTAATTACAGCAGTACATGAAAATAACATTAATATTTTTCCAGTACCTGGTGTTTCAGCGCCTATCGCGGCTTATAGCGTATCAGGTTTCCAAGAAAATTTTCATTTTGCCGGATTCCTTCCAAAGAAACTATCTGAGGCTGAAAGATATTTAATTAAATTAAAAAAAATCAATGCAGTTTTAATTTTTTTTATACCTTCAAGAGATTTAAAAAAATATCACAAAATAATTGTTAAACATTTTTATGATATGGAATTTTTTATAGCAAGAGAAATAACAAAGCTTCACGAAACTTATATTAGGGATAAAGTAGACAGACTTCAAAGGTATGTTGAAAAAAATAATAAAGGGGAATTAACCCTCTTAGTAGATAATAATTTTTCTGAACAAAAACAATATAACCCTGTTGATATCGTAGCAGAAATTAAATTATTGATTGGTAAAATGAAGTCAAAAGATATATCTGAATATTTAGGTAATAAATATAATTTGAGCAAAAAAAGTATATACGAAAAAGTTATTAAATTATTAAATGAATAAATTATTAAAAATAATTCCAGTACTTTATTTTTTTTACAGTTGCGTGCCTGTCATAGGTACAGCGACTGTCGGAGTTATTAAAACAGGAGTACAAATTTCAGAAGACCCAAGGACTTTTGGAACAATTGTAGACGATAATATAATAGAGAAGTCATTCAAATTTAAAGTTACTGAGACAGATAAAAAATATTTTTTAGCTGTGAAAGGTAAATCATTAGATGGGAGATTTTTTATTAAAGGAGAAGTTAATTCTATAGATGAAAAGATTTTAATGACCAAATTAGCATGGGAGACAGATGGCGTAAGGTCTGTTCAAAATAATATAACGGTTAAAGATGAAACGACTTGGAAAGATAAGGCAAAAGATATACTCATTACATCACAATTAAAAGTTGCGTTAGTAAGTGATAAAAATATAAAATCAGCGAATTTTCAGGTTACGACAGTAAATCAAAATATTTATATTTTTGGAATCGCAAGGAGCGAGGAAGAAAGAAAACTTGTTATCAATGAAGCAAATCAGATTAATGATATTGAAGAAGTTGTATCAAGTATTTTTTTAATTTCTGATCTTACAAACAATCAAAGATTAAAAAATTAATATTTAATAATCTCAGAGGAATAAGCCGCTATAGAAGCTAAATTTAAGATTTCAGAACTTGAAGATCTTAGTGGGGCAACCTCAATTGGTTGAGCTAGACCAATTAGCAATGGTCCAAATACCTTACCACGAGAAAGTTCTTTCAACATTTTTATAGAAATTGCAGCCGCATGTATTGAGGGCATTACTAAAACATTTGCACTACCTACAATCTCTGAAAAAGAATAAGTACCTTTATATTTATTATTCAGTGCTACATCTGGCTGCATCTCGCCATCAAATAGAAAATCTACTTTCTCATCTTTTAACATTTCGACTGCTTTAGATATTCGTTTAGTTCTATCTGTTTCTGGTTGCCCAAAAGTTGAATGTGATAAAAAAGCAATTTTCGGATCTAATCCAAGAAGTTTTGCTACTCTTGCGGATGATTTTGCTATTGATGCAAGTTCTTCAGATGTTGGGTATTCAATAACATTTGTGTCAGCGATTACGATTGTTCTTCCTCTATTAACAAAAACACATAACCCAAAAACAATTTCGTCATCACGAGAACCTATAGACTGCATTAATTTATCTACAGTTGCAGCATAATGCCTTGTATTTCCAGCTACCATCCCATCGGCATCGCCACAAGCAACCATACACGAACCCCATGTTACACGGTCTGTTTTAACAAGCTTATTACACTCAGCTTCTAATACCCCTTTTCTTTGTAATTTTTTGTAAAGATAATTAATATATTTTTTAGATTTATCTTTATCGGTAGAATTTGTAACTTGAATTTTATAGTTTTCGTTTAAACCAATTTTTTTAAATGTATTTTTAAGCTTTTCCTCATTTGCTATTAAAATTGGTTCACCTAATCCGCTGTTTTTGAAAGCTACAGCTGCTTTTAAACTTTCTGGATCTTCACCCTCAGCAAACACTATTTTTTTTGTCTTACTTTTAATTAGTGAGTTAATCGTTTTCATAAAATTCATTGAAGGATCAAGTCTCTCAGCCAATTGCTGCTCATAAATTGAAAAATCCTTGATTGGTTTTTGTGCGACACCGCTTTTTATCGCAGCTTTTGCAACAGCAATGGGTATTGAGGTTATAAGCCTTGGATCGAAAGTCGATGGGATTATATAATCTTTACCGTATTGTGGTCTTTCTCCGCCATAAGCAACCACTACTTCATCTGGCACATCCTCACGAGCTAATTTTGCAATTGCGTTTGCTGCAGCTACTTTCATGTCTTCATTAATTGTTTTTGCTCTCACATCAAGTGCGCCTCTAAATATATATGGAAATCCGATCAAGTTATTAACTTGATTTGGGTAATCTGAACGGCCCGTAGCTACAATGGCGTCATTTCTGATTTCATGAACTAGCTCTGGTTTTATTTCAGGATCAGGATTTGCGCATGCAAATATAATTGGATTTTTTGCCATCGATTTTACCATTTCAGGTTTCAGCACATCTTTTGCGGATAATCCAAGAAAAACATCAGCATTTTTAATTGCATCTTCTAGTGTCCGATGTTTAGTATTTATCGCGTGTTTAGATTTCCATTGATCAATTTTGCCAGGTCTATCTCTGTAGATAACACCCTTCCTGTCAAGCATGATTACATTTTCGTTTGGCACCCCACTATTTTTAAATAACTCAGTGCAAGCTATTGCTGATGCTCCAGCTCCATTAACGACTATCTTAACCTTCTTAATGTCTTTTTTCGCTATATCTAATGCATTTATTAATCCAGCGGTAGTAATAATAGCAGTTCCATGTTGGTCATC
This sequence comes from uncultured Pelagibacteraceae bacterium, assembly GCA_902588515.1. Lineage (GTDB taxonomy): Bacteria > Pseudomonadota > Alphaproteobacteria > Pelagibacterales > Pelagibacteraceae. The sequence continues at coordinate 1,641 of CACIPP010000001.1, read as the reverse complement.
ATGAAAAATTGGAATGTCCACCAGTTGTTTTAGTTTTTCTTCTATTATGAAACAGTCTGGCGCAGCAATATCTTCCAAATTAATACCACCAAAGGTTTTTGAAATTTTACTTATACAATTGATGATCTCATTAGAGTCTTTTGAGTCTATTTCAATATCTATTGAGTCGATATCTGCAAATCTTTTAAATAAAACTGATTTCCCTTCCATAACTGGTTTTGAGGCTAGTGCACCCAAGTCTCCTAATCCTAATATTGCACTTCCATTACTTATAACAGCGACTAAATTACCTTTGCTAGTATAGTCATATGCACTTTGCTCATTTTTAGAAATTTCTATACATGGTACAGCAACTCCTGGAGAGTACGCTAAAGCCAAATCCCTTTGCGTTGCTAAGTCTTTTGAGGATATAATTTCTATCTTTCCTGGTTTTCCCCCAGTATGAAAATCCAAAGCTTCTTTATCGCTATATTTTTCTATATTATCTTTCTTATTCATTTCAAAGAATTGCCTAAATCTTTAGAGATAAGCTTTTAATTTAGATGAATTTTTCTGTAAAACAATAATTAAATGAATATTTTGAAATCTGTAGGGTCATTTGGCGGTCTAACCATAATAAGTAGAATTCTTGGTTATTTAAGAGACATTTTGATAGCTATTTTTATTGGCACATCCTATTTAGCAGATGCTTTTTTTGTAGCATTCAGACTTCCAAACACTTTTAGACGCCTTTTTGCAGAGGGTTCTTTTAATTCAGCTTTTATTCCAATGTATACAAAATTTAAAAATAAAAAACAGTCATATTTATTTGCAAACTCAATTTTCAATTTTTTATTAATAATACTTTTAGGATTTGTATTTTTGTGTGAAATTTTCATGGGTGGAGTAATGTTTATTATTTCTCCTGGTTTCGTAGAGGATCCTAATAAATTTGAAGTGGCAAAGACATTAAGTAGAATTACATTCCCCTTTTTATTATTTGTCTCACTTTCATCTTTTTTATCAGCTATACTAAATTCAAATAATAAATTTGCTGCTTCAGCCGCAGCTCCTATTATATTAAATATTTTTTTTATAATCTCTATTTTTATATCAAGTGCTTACGACAAATCATTTGTACATTATATGTCATTAGCTGTCTTTTTTGCTGGTATTGTTCAGTTCTTGATTTTAGTATTTTGCACGAGAAAATATTTTATACCTAAATTAGGCTTTAATTTTATATATTTAAAAAATATAAAAGATTTTTTTAAAAGGATATTGCCTAGTATATTTTCTTCCGGAATTATGCAGATAAATATTTTAGTAGGCACTATTATTGCATCATTTCAATCTAGTGCAGTTTCTTATTTGTATTATGCTGATAGAGTTTACCAACTTCCACTAGCACTTACGGGTATTGCCGTAGGTACGGTGATTTTACCAGTTTTGTCAAAAAGCCTAAAAAGCAAATCAGAAAAGATTATAAAATTTTTACAAAATAGATCAGTAGAACTTTCACTTTTTCTTTCAGCACCCGCCGCCGCTGGACTAATAATTGGTTCAGAACAAATTATTTCTTGTTTATTTGGATATGGATCCTTTGATGATGAAAGTATTAAACAAACCTCAAGAGCGCTAAAAGTTTTTGGATATGGTTTG